>CALKDK010000079.1 GCA_938084055.1 uncultured Luminiphilus sp. | reverse complement strand
GCCTACTCTGCCACCAAGGGCGCCGTGGTTGGCATGACCCTGCCCATGGCTCGGGATCTGGTCCCCTATGGCATCCGGGTCAATACCATCGTGCCGGGGCTTATCCACACCCCCCTGTTCGATCTGTTGCCCGAACCCGCCTATCGGTCGATCGAAAGCAGCGTTTTATATCCGCAGAGGCTAGGCAAGCCCGATGAGATCGCGCACCTTTCGGTTTTCATTGCAGAAAATAATTACCTGAATGGCGAATGTGTGCGACTCGATGGTGGTATCCGGATGCAGCCGCGCTGAGGTCAGCAGGACCCCTCTTCCCGCTCAGGCAACGGGCTTTCAATAAGCGACCCATAACCGGCAAGTCGCTCTGTTCACAAGGCGTTGCGGTAGTCTTTACCTTCCAGCCGGATCATGAGGCGCTGCTCCTTTGACTCGATCGACTTTCACCCTCGCGCAGGTTGCAGTCTTTGTGGCTGCTGTTCTTGGGCCGTTCGCCTCGCCGAGCGCTGAGGACGACCACGACGCCGATAATGACGCCGACAATAAAGCGCCCGTCAGTCCGTGGTTGATCACCCCGCTGCTCAGCGTTGACCCAAAATTAGGCCAGAATGTAGGGGGTATCGCTGCTTATTTGCACCGTTTTGACCCTGCGTCGCCGCTCTCCATGATGGGAGTTGCCCTCACCTACTCCAACACCGACTCCATCGTGGGTGGTGCATTCGCAGATCTGTACTGGGGAGCGGATCACCATAGGCTATCCGGGGGAGGCGCCTACGGTGATATCAAGAATGAATACGATGATTTTTTAGGCAGCGGGAAGACTGTGCAGACAGTTGATGACTTCAGGTCCTTATTCCTGCGTTACCGGTATCGCTTCGTAGATGACTGGTTCATCGGAGCGCAGTTAATACGAACCAATTACGCCATAGAGTTTCCGCCCAATCAGCCCGTGCTCAGTACTGACGTCGGGTATACCGGGTTTAATTCCACCGGAATCGGCCTCGTACTGGAGATGGATGGCCGAAATCATGTGCGCAATCCGACACAGGGCAGCTATTTTTTGATCGATACCGTCAGCTATATATCGGGTGACGCGGGGGACGGTCTGGACATAGACGAATCCCTACTGGAGGACCTGCTACCCGACGACTCACTGGTCAAGCGGGATGGTGAATTTAATGTGTTACGGACAACCCTCAGCCATTACAGCCCCCTTGGACACTGGTTCACAGACAGTAACGCACCGGATGCCGTGCTCGCCCTGCGTGCTTCTGGCCGCTGGACCAGCGACGCGCCCGTCTCTGGCTTCTCCTCAGTGACAATCCCGGGCTACACCCGGGGCAACTACCTGGGTGAGAACTATACGGATATCCAGTTTGACCTGCGCATGCCGATCAGCAGTCGGTGGGGCGTTGTCCTTTTCGGGGGCATAGGCTGTCTCTACGGTGACACATTGTCGGGCAGCGAGGCTTCATCAAGCTGTGGTGCCAAGGTCTATCCCGGTTTGGGGGCGGGCCTGAGCTGGTTGGTAAAGCCCGAATCCGGTGTGGTCATTCGCGCTGAAATCGCCAAGGGAACTGGCGATAATGCGGCGCTTTATTTGCGTTTTGGCCACCCTTTTTGACGGAACCCTTTAAACTATTTCAATCAGCAGACATCGGATGCAGTCACTTCATGCGTATCTTTGTCTAATATAGGAATTTTCCAGCCATAGTGAGAACGTTTTGACGATGACCAGCTCCCACACAACCCGTTGGCTCGCCCTCCTCGTACTTCTCTGCCTGCCCAGGGTTTGGGGACTGGCGCCTGAGGCGATCCAGGGAGAAACCCTGGGAGAGATGATTGAGACACTGCAGTCCCGGCACTATGAGGGGAAAATCTACGATGATGCCCTGTCAGGTGCCCACCTCGACGCTTACATTGACGCCCTGGATCCGCAAAAAATGTTTTTTACCCGAGAGGACATTGAGGGCTTCCAAACCTGGCGCACTCGCCTCGACGACCTTGGTAGGGCTGGGGATCTCGCGCCGGCGTTCAGTATCTTCGATCGTTACCAGGCCAACCTAAAGAGCCGTCTGGAGCGGGTTGTGGTGGGTCTGCCCGCTATGGTGACTGCGTTTGACTACACCTTGCCTGAATACCTCCCGCTCGACGGCGACGATATTGACTGGGCGGAAAACACCCTGGAACTTGACGATCGCTGGCGAAAGCGGCTCAAAAATCAGGCCTTAAGCCTAAAGCTGGCTGAAAAGGCGGTGGATGAGATAGCCCCTACCCTCGTTCGTCGCTATAAAAACCAGCTGAATCGTCTGGAGCAATACAATGAGCGGGACGTGTTTGCGATCTACGCCAATGCGCTTACCGAGTTATATGATCCGCACACGGCGTACTTCTCTCCACGGCGCGCTGAAAACTTCGACATCAACATGAGCCTGTCCTTTGATGGCATTGGTGCGGTTCTTCAAGTCGATGATGAATACACCAAAGTCGTTCGGCTGGTGCCCGCCGGCCCTGCCGATAAGCAGGGCGCGCTGAAGCCCTCAGACCTGATCATCGGTGTTGGTCAGGGCGATGAGGGCCCGATTGAAGATGTGGTTGGCTGGCGCCTTGACGAGGTGGTCGACTTGATCAGGGGCCCCAGGGAGACCACCGTCCGGCTCGAGGTCATTCCAGACAAGGGCAAAACCGAGCAGCGACAGGTGGTGGCCATAGAGCGAAACCAGGTGAAACTGGAGGAACAGGCTGCCCAGAGCGAGATACTGGAGCTTGAGGATGCCGACGGAGAGACTCGCAAAATCGGTATCATTGAGATCCCGGCTTTTTACATTGATTTTGCAGCCCTGCGGCGGGGCGATGAGGACTACAAGTCAACAACCCGTGACGTCAGGAAGCTTATTGAAGGGCTTCAGGTCGAGGGTGCTGAGGCCTTGGTTATCGACCTGCGTAACAATGGCGGGGGCTCCCTCCAGGAGGCCAATGAGCTCACAGGCCTGTTCATCGAGTATGGTCCAACCGTACAGATTCGCAGTGCCGAGCGCCGCGTGTGGCGTGACGGCAAGCGCCGGCGATCCGCTTATTACGAGGGCCCGGTAGCGGTCTTGATCAACCGACTGAGTGCTTCAGCTTCTGAGATCTTTGCGGGTGCCATACAGGACTACGGTCGCGGTATTGTCCTGGGTGACCGCTCTTTTGGGAAAGGCACGGTGCAGACATTGCTCGGTATGCCCGAGGGCCAGCTGAAAGTCACCGAGAGTAAGTTCTACCGCATTTCAGGCGACTCCACGCAGCATCGCGGCGTGGTTCCGGATATCGACTTCCCATCCCTTTTCGACGCGGGCAAGATCGGTGAGAGCGCCCTCGATAACGCGCTGGACTGGGACCAGATTTCACCCGTCAGACATCGGGAGTACGGTGTCTTTTCATCGCTGCTACCGACATTGGAGCAGCGTCACATGACCCGGGCTGAGAGTGATCCCGATTTTGTCTATCTCACCGATCAAGTGGCGATGGCTTCAGAGACCCAGGGATTGACGGCGTTACCGCTCAATGAGAAAGAGCGGATTGCGCTGCGGGATGCTCAGGAAAGTCAGGCGTTGGCCATTGAAAATAAGCGACGCGGGGCCCTCGGGCTGCCGGCGCTGGATAGCCTTCGCGACGAAGAGGACATGGTGACATTGGACGAGGGTGAGCAGGAGGATGAGCAGTCGCCCGATGGCAGCAACACCCAGGCTGATGACACGGCGCTGCAGGCGGCGGGCGAGGACGAAGTAGAAGATTCTGATGTCCTGCTCATCGAGGCCGGGCGCATACTCGCCGATGCCCTGGCCCTGACGGGCGGAGCCTCTGGGGCCACCACGGTTACCGCTCAGCGCTAAGTCGCGTCTGGTTGCGCATGTACGGTTGCAGGGCAGCGGGAATCATCACGTCGCCATTGCTCTCCTGATAGTTCTCCATAATGGCGACCAGCGTTCTCCCAACAGCGAGTCCCGAACCATTCAGCGTATGCAGGGGCTCTGGCTTGCCCGTGTGTGGGTTGCGCCATCTGGCCCGCATTCGCCGCGCCTGGTAGGCACCAAAATTAGAACAACTGGAAATTTCACGATACGCATCTTGGCCCGGAAGCCATACCTCCAGGTCATAGGTGAGCTGAGAGGAAAACCCCAAATCCCCTCCGCACAGGGCAACCCGCCGATAGGGTAACTCCAGGGTCCGGAGGATATGTTCAGCGTGACCCGTGAGGGCTTCAAGTGCGGCGTCAGATTGTCCCGGTCGGACCAACTGCACCAACTCAACCTTTTCAAACTGGTGTTGGCGGATCAGTCCCCGCGTATCCCGGCCGTAGCTCCCCGCCTCGCTGCGAAAACACGGGGTATGGGCCACGAACCAGAGCCCCTGTTCTCCCAGCTCCCGATCTTCAAAAATGCGATCCCGGGCCATATTGGTCACCGGCACCTCGGCCGTGGGGATCAGGTAATACCCCTGCTCGCCCTCTATCTTAAATAAGTCCTCTTCAAACTTGGGTAGGTTGCCAGTACCGAGGAGCGATTCACGATTGACCATGTACGGCACGTACACCTCTGTGTAGCCATGGCGTTCCGTATGTTCGTCCAGCATAAACTGGACAAGGGCCCGGTGTAGTTGGGCTGTACCACCCTGCAGCACGGTAAAGCGACTGCCCGTTATTTTTCCCGCCATGGCAGCGTCGAGCTGCCCGAGGGCCTCACCCAAATCGACATGGTCCCGGGGTTCAAAGTCGAATTCGCGCGGGGCACCCCAGGTATGTATCTCGAGGTTATCCACCTCCGACGCTCCCTCGGGCACGGCCTGATCGGGTATATTGGGGGTTTCAAGAAGAAGTGATTCCAGTGCTTCCTGGGCCTCTTTTGCGGCAGCTGTTGCCTCGTCTATGTCCTGGGCAATGCGTGCCAGAATGGTCGCAACTTCTGATTTCGCGTCATCGACACTTAGACCAGAGCCAACCAATTCACCAATCTTCTTCGATGCAGATTTGCGTTCGGCGAGCAGATTTTGTGAGCGCACGTCGGCTTCTTTCCGACGCGCATCAAGCGCCAGAAACTCGTCGACGGGAAAGCTGTGGTGTTTTTTTTCCAGGGCCTTTGCAATAGCCGCAGGGTCGTCCCGGACGGTTTTAATATCAAGCATGGTGTCTCCTGACACAGTGCGATGCGGTTACGGCGGGCGAATCATACCGTGTTCAATGACTTTTTTCCCCGGGATTGCTTCAGGTCAGTGAGCGGACCAGTTGAGCGCCAGCGACCGCCCCCAAAAGACAGCTGAGGACGCTAAGGAGTGCGTAACCAAGCGCATGGCCCCAGGCGCCGCGGCTTGCCAGGTGCATCAACTCCAGGGAAAAAGTGGAGAAAGTAGTGAAGCCGCCGAGCAGCCCCACCACCAGCAGGTACCTGGCGAACTCAGGAACCATCTGACGCTCCAGCAACACAAACAGCACGCCGATGGCGAATGCGCCGAGCAAATTTACGCCAAAAGTGGCAACAGGCCAGGTGTGGCCGGGCAGCAGTGTCTTAACCAACACACCCACACCGTACCGCGCTACGGAACCCACAGCGCCACCCAGAGCGACCCAGGCCAAGGTGAGCATTACTGCGGATCCTTGCTACGGGCTTCGCGGTCAAGGCTTTTGAGATGTGCCAATTTTTCCTGGATGCGGGCTTCGAGGCCTCGTCCTGTGGGCCTGTAAAACTGGATTGGTGGCATATCGGAAGGAAAATAATGTTCTCCCGCTGCATAACCTTCGGGTTCGTCATGGGCATAACGATAGCCCTGCCCATGGCCCTCCTGACGCTGCAGTTGGGTAGGCGCATTTCTTAAATGGTTCGGCACCTCAAGACTTTCCGATTTTTCGACTAAGCTGCGCGCCTCGTTGAATGCTTTATAGACAGCATTGCTCTTCGCCGCACAGGCCATGTAAAGCACCGCCTGGGCAAGGCTCAACTCACCTTCGGGGCTCCCCAGCCGCTCCAGAACCTGCCAGGCAACTAGGGCAATCTCCAGGGCCCGGGGGTCGGCGTTACCGATGTCCTCACTGGCCATACGAACCACCCGTCGAGCGATATAGAGCGGATCACAGCCCCCATCCAGCATCCGCAGCAGCCAGTACAGGCTGGCATCGGGATCGGAGCCCCGAACCGATTTGTGCAGGGCGCTGATCTGGTCGTAGAACACATCACCGCCCTTATCAAAACGACGCAGACTCCCCTGCCCTATTTCATCGAGCACTTCCTGATTTACTTCTCGCCGCCCGTCGGGCCGGATGACTGCAAGGTCATTGGCCATCTCAAGCTGGCCGAGTGCCCGGCGTGCATCGCCATCGGCACTGGCCACCAATGTGTCGAGTATCCCCTCTCCCATTAGTAGATCAGGAAATTCATTGTCCAGTGCATCACTCAAAATCTTGACCAGGTGATGGTTTTCCAGAGAGCGCAGCCGATAAACCCGCACGCGGGAGAGGAGTGCCGCGTTGACCTCAAAAGATGGGTTTTCTGTCGTTGCACCGACAAATGTGATGGTTCCATCCTCGACGTGCGGTAGGAAAGCATCCTGTTGTGCTTTGTTGAAGCGATGTACCTCGTCGATGAACAGTACTGTCCTCAAGCCCTGACCCAAACCGGCACGTGCCAGCTCTATGGCCTGACGGATTTCCTTGACGCCCGACAAAACGGCTGAGAGGGGGTGGAACTGCGCACCGGTGGTGCCTGCAAACATACGGGCCAGGGTGGTTTTACCAACGCCTGGCGGACCCCACAGTAGGAAGGAGTGGAGACTGCCCTCGCGAATAGCTTTGGCTAGTGGCGCTCCGGGTCCAAGCAGGTGCTCCTGTCCAACAAAACCGTCAAGGTCACAGGGGCGGAGCCTCGAAGCCAGCGGCGCATGGTTTGTTGGTTCTTCAAATAGGTTGCTCTGAGATGTTGGCACGGTGCCACTCCCACATCAGGGGTTAACAATAGTGAGATCGGCTCCTGGCGGAGGCTCAAAACTGAAATCCACTGGCGTGGGGCGGCGGCCCTCCTGCACTTCCAGGTGGAGAGTGATGCTCTGATTCAGGTTGTCTATCAGGTGCAGGGTGGCCGGCAGACCTTTCTCGGTGAACACAGTGACTGACTTGAACAAGGGGTTGTCTGCGAGCGGGCGTAGGCGTATCTCACCGTTTGACCGGACGACATCATAGTGGGCGGTCAGTGCTTGCTCATCCGCGAGCAGAACGCCCAGGGGTGACTGCAACTGCTCGTCGAGCGGGCGACGGATAACGGTTGCAAGGTCTTTGTCGTACTGCCAAAAAAATTCACCGTCACCGAGCAGAAGCTGCTGGCCTGGGCTCTCTATTGACCAGCGGAAAAAGTGCGGGCGCAGCAGGGAAAAATCACCAGTGCTGCTGCCAATGAGCTCGCCCTCCTCATTGCGCAGCTCTTGAACAAATGTCCCCTCGAGGACGTCGATGTCGCCAAACAATGACGCCGACCTCACATCGCGTGCCACACCGATCAGCAACCAGGCACACAGCACGACCACAATCCACCACCGCCATTTCGGCGCCACCAGTGCTTTCATTACTCAGTCCTCTGCGGGCGGCGGTGCTAACACCTCCCGCTGGCCGTTGCTGCCCATCTCGGATACCACGCCGGTTTGTTCCATAGTCTCTATCAGACGAGCTGCCCGGTTATAGCCAATACGAAGTTTGCGTTGCACGCTGGATATTGAGGCGCGCCTGCTTTTGGTCACGTAGTGGACCGCCTCGTCATACAGGGCGTCCGCCTCGGGGTCTTCATTCTCGGCAGCCGCTGACTGCAGTTCACCGGCTGTTACCGGCGTCAGCCCCCCCTCGTCGAGCAGCCCTTCAATATATTCAGGCTGACCTCGACGCGTCCAATCGGCCACCACGCGATGCACCTCCTCATCCGAACAGAACGCACCGTGCACCCGCACTGGCACACTCGACCCCGCGGGTAGGTACAGCATATCCCCGGAACCCAGTAGCTGTTCAGCTCCGCCCTGGTCAAGGATTGTTCTGGAATCCACCTTCGAACTCACGGAAAAAGCGATACGCGTGGGGATATTGGCCTTGATCAGGCCGGTAATCACATCAACAGAAGGCCTTTGGGTTGCCAGTATCAGGTGAATTCCCGCGGCACGGGCTTTTTGGGCGATCCGGGCAATCAACTCCTCCACTTTTTTACCGACAATCATCATCATGTCGGCAAATTCATCTATTACGACAACTATGCTGGGGAGGGGTTCAAGTGTTGGGCAGACCTGTTCCTCGACAGGCGTCATCGAAAGCTGGTCTGGATTCCACGTCGGATCATCAATCGCTGCCCCGGCAGCCATCGCATCGCTCACTTTCCGGTTGTAACCGGCCAAATTTCGCACCCCCAGAAGGGACATCAACTTGTAACGCCGCTCCATCTCCGCGACGCACCAGCGCAGGCCATTGGCAGCGTCCTTCATATCGGTGATGACCGGTGTGAGCAGATGGGGAATCCCCTCGTACACCGATAACTCAAGCATCTTGGGATCAACCAGAATCATCCGAACATGTTCGGGGCTGCTCTTGTACAGCAGGCTTACGAGCATGCAGTTAACGCCCACCGATTTGCCTGAACCGGTGGTTCCTGCCACCAGGAGATGCGGCATCTTTCCCAGATCGGCCACAACGGGCGCGCCTGCAATATCATGACCCAGTGCCAGGGTGAGGCTGGATTTCGATTCGTCGAAGGTTTTCGATGCCAGAACTTCTCGAAAATTGACGGTTTGTCGATCGGCATTGGGGATTTCGATACCCACAACGCTCTTGCCGGGTATGACCTCTACAACGCGCACGGAAATTACGGCCAGCGAGCGAGCCAGGTCCTTGGCAAGATTGGAGATCCGCGAGACCTTGACGCCCGCTGCGGGCTGAATTTCAAAGCGGGTTACAACCGGGCCGGGGTACACGGCAGTGACCTCGGCGATCACACCGAAATCCTGCAATTTCAATTCCAGCAACCGCGATAACGATTCCAGCTCTTCCTTGGAGTAGCCCCTAGAACCGATATCGGGGGCTATATCCAATAAATCCAGCGGGGGCATGGCGCCCACTACGGGCATATCAAACAGGGGTTTTTGTCGCTCTTTCTCGACGCGCTGACTCGGCTCAGCCTTGGGTTCAGGGGGCTTTATTTTTGGCGGATTCTTGCGTTTTTCGGCGACGTAGTCTTCGATAACTGCCTTGCGCTTTTCCTGTTGTTTTTCTCGCTGACGGCGATCGGCCAACCGCTCGCGCGTTACGAGCACCCAGTTCCAACTGCGATTGCCCGCCTCCAGCAACCAGCGCCCCAGATTCTCAGTAACCCGGAGCCAGCTGATATCAGCAAAAATGGTCAGCCCCAAAAAAAATACTGCGAGTAACACCAGTCGGGCGCCCACGGAACTAAACGCAGCGTCAAACGCGGCGCCCAAGCTCATGCCAAGAATGCCACCTGCCCCCTGGGGCAAATCGGCATAGCCCCGGTCATTCAGCGCCGCGAGCGCTGTTGCCGCAAAGACCAGAAGGATCAATCCAAGCGCCCTGAGTCCCAGCAAAGTCCAATCCAGCGACGGCCTGGGCTCTCGCGCCAGTAGGAAACGGAGCGCCTGGTATCCGAGCATGCCGGGAACAAGAAAAGCGCCATAGCCCAGCAGCGAGAACAGGACGTCGGACAGGAAGGCCCCGGTGACTCCTGCCAGGTTACTGATACCACCCCCGCCGCCACTGGCTGACCAGCCGGGATCGGCACTGTTGTGACTAACGAGAGCGAGCAGCACAAACAGGCAGGCCGCTCCAATCGCTATGAACAGCGCGTCCCTTGGGCCACGACGAACAGGTTGCTCATTCGCGGTGGTTTTTGCCGATTTTCTTGAGGCTGACAACGAATCAGCGTCCTTTTTGTGAAAACGAGATGCTACCATGCGGCGTGCCGTTAGGCCGTCATGATTTTCCCGTTTTTCAGAGCAAGTTCTTTACCTATGAGCGACATACAACATCACCGATTAATTATCCTGGGATCTGGTCCGGCCGGGTACACCGCCGCTGTATATGCGGCCCGGGCCAACCTCAATCCGGTTGTCATCACCGGCATGCAACAGGGTGGGCAACTCACTACAACGACAGAGGTGGAGAACTGGCCCGGCGGCGCCGCCGACCTGCAGGGGCCCCAGTTGATGATGGAGATGCAGGCACATGTTGAGCGTTTTGATGCCGCCATTGTCTTCGATCACATTGAACGTGTTGACCTCAGCTGCAAGCCTTTCAGGTTAGGGGGTTCAAAGGACTACAGCTGCGATGCGCTGGTGATCGCGACCGGCGCCTCGGCCCAGTACCTGGGGTTGCCCAGTGAGGAAGCTTTTATGGGGCGCGGTGTGAGCGCCTGCGCTACCTGTGATGGTTTTTTCTACCGCGGCAAAGAGGTAGCTGTTATTGGCGGTGGTAACACGGCCGTGGAAGAGGCGCTCTATTTGAGTAATCTCTGCAGCCGTGTGCACCTGGTACACCGGCGTGACGCGCTCCGCTCCGAAAAGGTGCTTCAGGACCGGCTCTTTGCCCGGGCAGAGGAAGGCAAGGTCGTTCTACACTGGCACAATACGCTCGATGAAGTTTTGGGTGATGCCTCAGGCGTCACCGGGTTGCAGCTTAGATCAACCTTGACTGACGACTGCGCACAGCTCGATGTCGCCGGGGTGTTTATTGCCATTGGACACAAACCGAACACTGAAATTTTTGCCGGTCAACTGGCGATGGAAGGGGGTTACATTGAGGTGAAATCAGGGGCCAGCGGCGAGGCAACACACACCAGCATTCCCGGGGTATTCGCAGCTGGGGACGTTGCGGACCATGTCTATCGACAGGCCATCACCTCCGCAGGATTTGGCTGCATGGCCGCGCTCGATGCTGAAAAATATCTGGACAGTATCGATACCTGAGCCAATCGTTTGACCGAAACTGACTTTCCGCCCAGTCACCATGCCCTCAGGGAACCCAATGGCCTGCTTGCCATCGGCGGGGACCTGTCAGCTGAGCGATTGCTGCGCGCCTACAGCAGGGGCATCTTTCCCTGGTTCAGTGCGGGTGAACCGGTGTTGTGGTGGTCACCAGACCCCCGCTCCATCCTGCTTCCCAGTGAATTCAAAATATCAAAATCCCTTCGTAAATCCATGAAAAATAAAGGGTACAGGCTGTCAGTCAATGCCGATTTCAGTGCGGTCATCGAGGCCTGCGCTGCATGGCGAAAAAACCAGGATGGAACATGGATCCTGCCCGAAATGCGCAGGGCTTACGCGTCTCTGCATAAATTGGGCTTCGCCCACTCCATCGAGGTTTGGCTTGAGAATGCCCTGGTAGGCGGGCTCTACGGAGTCTGTCTGGGGCGTGCATTTTTCGGAGAATCGATGTTTTCGTTGACCCCGGATTCCTCAAAAACAGCACTCGCAGGCTTGGCGTGGCTTGGACGCATGGGTTATTTTGACTTTATAGATTGTCAGGTCGAAAGTGGCCATCTGAGCTCACTGGGTGCGAAGGCTATCGACCGTCCTGCCTTTGAAAGACTGTTGGCGGACGCTATAACGGAGGACATGGACAGGGTGTATCAAATTATCGAGTACGGCTTAGCCTCGTCCCGGAGGGATCCGGCATGGTGCCAGGCACTGCCTGCCACCGCCCGAGACCTCGCCCTGGAGGTTAATCCATGACCGCCTCCCTGCGCGATATTCGGGTTTACACCACATTTCCCCACGCCTGCAGTTATCTCGCAGAGCAGGAAGCGACCACCCTGTTTATAGATCCGCGACAAACTGTTTCAGCCGAGCTCTACACCCAACTTTCCATTATGGGCTTTCGTCGTAGCGGTGATCACCTGTATCGCCCCCACTGCAGCCGCTGCACTGCCTGTGTGCCGTCCCGGGTGCGTGTGGCAGATTTTGTACGTTCGCGCAGCCAGAACCGGGTCTGGAAACGCAACCAGGACCTCCGGGTGGTTGAGGGGCAGAGTATCGACGACGACGACGCCTACGCGTTGTACCGTCGGTACATAGAAGGTCGGCATGCTGATGGCGATATGTTCCCCCCCGACCGAGATCAGTACAGTTCCTTCCTCAACAATGGGCTGGGCTGTACCCGCTATTTCCGCTTTTACGAAGGCGAGGCGCTGATCGGTATAGTCGTCGCTGACCAGATGCTGGATGGACTGTCCGCAATTTATACCTTCTACGATCCCAGCACAGAAAAACGCAGCCTTGGTACTTATGCGGTGCTCTACCAGATTGCCTTAATGCAGGAAGCTGGGCTGGGCTATGTCTATCTGGGTTACTGGATCCAGAACAGTAACAAGATGAACTACAAAGCGCGCTTTCGCCCCCTCGAGTTACTCCAGAATGGCGCCTGGCAGCCCAGGGAAGCACTGCCTTCGGGGGGGGATGTCAGCCACGGGGTACCGCTAAGATTTGTTGATAATCCCGGTTAGGGTGCTTTTGGCAGCGGCTTCTTTCGGGTAAAGTCGCCGCTCATCCAATGGGAAGTTCGTGCTACATGGCCAAAGAAGATCAGATAGAGATGGAGGGGGAAATTATTGATACCCTCCCCAACACAACGTTCCGGGTGCGCCTGGAAAACGGGCATGTGGTGACCGCCCATATCTCGGGCAAAATGCGCAAGAACTACATTCGAATTCTCACGGGCGACAAGGTTCGCGTTGAGGTGACGCCCTACGACTTGAGCAAAGGTCGTATTACCTATCGGGAGCGCTGATCCCTTCGCCAGTTCATGCGGCACATTCAGTGCCGCGCATCTGATTCAATGCTTGCCCAGTCGCTGCCCAGCATGCCCCGCCATCGTTTTCGGGGCCGAATCCAGGGTCTTCACACGCACTGCCAGCGCAGCCATAAATCGCCACGGCCACGGCCACGGTGAGGCTCAGATAACCAAGGAACGCCCCGCCCGATGGGCCACACAGGAGCAATATCAGGCGCTCGTTACACCTCGACTTCGGCCTTGAGCTCCGATTGTGACTGGGCGGTCACCAGCAACTCACTACGATCCTCTTTCAGAGTGACCAGAGCACTCCCCCCTTTGCTCAACTGGCCGAACAGGACCATGTCAGCCAGTGGCTTCTTAATGTGCTCCTGTATGACACGGGCCAGGGGCCGGGCGCCCATGGTACGGTCGTAGCCTTTTTCAACCAGCCACAGCCGCGCTTCCTCATCGACTTCCAACTGAACCCGCTTTTCATCTAACTGGCCCTGCAGTTCGATCAGGAATTTATCAACCACGGTGAGGATTACGTCTTCTCCGAGTGGCTCAAACGGTACGGTCGCATCCAGTCGATTGCGGAACTCAGGCGTAAACATACGATTGATAGCCTCAAGGGCGTCGGTACTGTGATCCTGCTCAGTGAAGCCAATGGAGCGCCTGCTGACGTTCTCGGCTCCGGCGTTGGTCGTCATAACAAAAATAACGTTTCGGAAATCAGCCTTGCGACCGTTGTTGTCCGTCAGGGTGCCGTGGTCCATCACCTGTAACAGCAGGTTGAAGACCTCAGGGTGCGCTTTTTCTATTTCATCCAGCAACACCACTGAATGGGGGTGCTTGGTCACAGCGTCGGTCAACAGGCCACCCTGATCAAAGCCAACGTAACCGGGTGGTGCACCGATCAGGCGGGATACGGTATGCCGTTCCATGTACTCTGACATATCGAAACGCGTCAATTCGAGCCCCAGTTGCAGCGCAAGCTGCTTGGTGATTTCTGTTTTACCTACTCCGGTCGGTCCGGCGAGCAGGAATGAACCGATGGGTTTATCTCCTGAACGCAAACCCGCACGGGCCAGCTTGATGGAGGCTACGAGCTGCGCGATGGCCTTATCCTGGCCAAAAACCACCATTTGCAGATTGGATTCGAGCTTTTCGAGTAAATCACGGTCATCAGAAGTCACGGTTTTTGGCGGAATTCTCGCTATTTTCGCAATCACGGCTTCGATGTCACCCGCTCCAATGACCTTCTTCCGCTTACTGTTGGGCAGCAACTGCTGGTAGGCGCCGGCCTCATCGATGACGTCAATGGCCTTGTCCGGGAGGTAGCGATCCGTGATGTAGCGGGCAGACATTTCGGTCGCCACGCGCAGGGCGCGATCGCTGTAACGCAGTCCGTGGTGGTCTTCAAAGCGACTCTTGAGTCCCTTGAGAATTTTGTAGGCGTCGTCAACCGAGGGCTCGAGAACATCGATTTTCTGGAACCGACGGCTCAGCGCCTTATCCTTGTCGAATATTCCCCTGTACTCGGCGTAGGTTGTGGAACCGATACAGCGCATTTTTCCGGAGCTCAACAGGGGCTTCAGTAAATTAGAGGCATCCATGACGCCACCAGACGCCGCGCCGGCGCCGATAATGGTGTGTATCTCATCAATAAAGAGGATCGCATGATCCCGTTCCTTCAAATTGGCCAGCAACCCTTTGAAGCGTTTTTCAAAATCCCCGCGGTACTTGGTCCCGGCCAGCAGCGCCCCCAGGTCGAGGGAATAAACCACCGCGTCACGCAGGGTTTCCGGCACGTCCCCATCCACAATCATTTTGGCCAGCCCCTCTGCTATTGCCGTCTTGCCAACCCCCGACTCACCAACCAGCAGAGGGTTGTTTTTGCGACGTCGAGCGAGGATTTGGGCTACCCGCTCCACCTCGGACAAACGTCCGATCAGGGGGTCAATTTGGCCTGACAGCGCTTCATCATTGAGGTTGGTCGCGTAAGTATCCAGAGGAGCCTCAGAGGGCTCTGCTGAATCTTCTCCCCCCTGCTCGGCATCCCCACCGCTTCCAGAGTTTTCTTCTGACTCATCACCCTTGGCAATACCGTGGGTAATGAAATTGACAACATCGAGCCGGGAAACATCCTGACTTTTCAGGAAATACACGGCCTGGGACTCTTGCTCAGAAAAAATCGCGACCAGAATGTTGGCCCCACTGACCTCACGCTTGCCTGAACTCTGCACGTGAAAGACTGCGCGCTGCAGCACGCGCTGGAAACCCAGGGTGGGCTGGGTATCCCTGCCGTCATCCTCGTCACCCAAAAGTGGCGTTGTGGAGTCAATAAACTCAACCAGGTCACCGCGCAGGGCGACAATATCAACGCTGCAGGCGGTGAGCACGGTAAGTGCGGCAGAGTCCTCGAGGAGCGCGAGTAACAGGTGCTCCACCGTAATGAACTCGTGCCGCCGGGAGCGCGCTGTACGGAAGGCATCGTTCAATACCGTTTCGAGTTCTTTACTCAGCATCTACATATACCTCGGTTTAGTCGTCATCCCCGGAGGGTTCCACTTCACACAGTAGCGGATGTCCGCTGTCCCTGGCATGGGCGTTCACCTGGGTGCATTTGGTTTCAGCAATGTCTCGCGGATAGATACCGCAGACACCCTTTCCTTTAGTATGGACCATCAACATGACTTGCGTCGCTTTCTCGCGGTTCATGTTGAAGAAGGTTTCAAGGATTTCCACCACGAATTCCATGGGCGTATAGTCGTCATTGAGCAGAACTACCTGAAACAGCGGAGGCCGTTTCAAAGCGGGTTTGGCAGGGGCTACTGCGAGATCCCCCTCGCCCTCCCGATCAGGATTTTCGGGTGGGCCGGATTGTTTTGTACCTGAGAGCATCATGTCCCTAGTATATGCCAGAGGGGGCGGAAATGAGCCATAGGAAACCAGGGAATACCATGAAAGTACTGACTGATCTGCGACAAATCCTTGGCGAACAGGCCGTTCTGGACTCCCAGACCCTATCGGAGCGCGCCGCGGGCATATGGCGCCAGAGCGAGAGCCTGTCGGGTATCGCCCTCGCAAGACCTGACTCTACTGAGGGGGTCTCTGCGACGTTAGCTTACTGTTACCAACACGGTATTCCCGTCGTGACCCAGGGCGGCCTCACGGGGCTGGTCCATGGGGCAGATACTTCGGATGACGCACTGATTCTCTCTCTCGAGCGCATGAACAGGATCGAGACTGTCCAGCCGAACCAGCGAACATTGACCGCCCAGGCGGGGGTCAAACTCGAAACCGTCCAATTGGCCGCCGCCGAGGAGGGCCTGATTTTCCCTCTGGATTTGGGTGCCCGTGGCTCGGCGACCATCGGCGGCAATGCGGCAACCAATGCCGGGGGCAACCGGGTGATCCGCTACGGGATGATGCGCGACATGGTTTTGGGTGTGGAAGCTGTCCTGGCAGACGGCACCATTATCAATGCACTCAACGGGCTCATTAAAAACAATACGGGATATGACCTGAAGCAACTTTTTCTCGGCTCAGAGGGCACCCTGGGGGTCATAACTCGGTTGACCCTCAGACTATTCGAGGCGCCAAAAAGCCGGCACATGGCGTTTGCGGCAACCGACAGCTTTGCTCACGTCAAAGAATTGTTGAGACATATGGACCAGCATCTCGGGGGCGGATTGTCCGCGTTTGAGACACTTTGGTCCAATTATTACACGCTGGTAACGTCGCCGCCGGCGCGGAGCCGCCCGCCCTTGCCCCAGCACCATGCCTATTACGTCCTATTGGAATCCCAGGGTGCAGACGTTGATCGCGATCGAGTGCTGTTTGAGTCGGCGCTGGAAGCCGCCCTTGAACAGGGCCTGATCACCGATGCGGCTATTGCCCAGTCAGAAAGTGAGTGCCAGGCATTCTGGGATATCAGAGATGATGTCGAACAGGTTTTTGTAGGCGGTCATGCGTTCGTTTTCGATATATCTCTGCCCATCGACACCATGGAGGGCTATGTGTCTGCCGTAGCTGAGCGGCTTGCGGACACCCCGGCCCAACAGTTTTGGGTTTTTGGCCATGTGGGTGACGGCAACCTGCATTTGGCAATCCAAATTGCCGAGGGGCCATCTGACGCTAACCAGAGACTCATAGAAGCCTGTGTCTACGAACCTTTGTCGGGGTGCAAAGGGGCCGTCTCCGCAGAGCACGGCATTGGGCTGGAAAAAAAGCCGTGGCTGCCGATCAGTCGAAGCCCTGAGGAAATCAGGCTTATGAAGACCCTGAAGACCGCACTTGACCCCAAATCCATCCTTAATCCCGGCAAGGTTGTGGATCCCTGAGGACGTTTATAGATGTCCGGGAGCGGGGACGCCCCGCCCTTGCCCAAGCAAAAAAAAGCCCGCCATCTGGCGAGCTTTATCATTAAAATCAGTGTTTTACATTGCCTTTATGATAGCCTTTCCAAAGTCTGAGCAGGACATAAGTGTCGCGTCGTCCATCAACCGCTCAAAATCGTAGGTGACAGTCTTTGCTTGAATAGCCCCATTCATACCGTCAATGATCAGGTCAGCGGCCTCATTCCAGCCCAGGTGCCGAATCATCATTTCAGCCGACAATATTAACGACCCCGGGTTAACCTTGTCCTGTCCCGCATATTTGGGTGCGGTGCCGTGCGTAGCCTCGAACAAGGCGACTGTATCGGAAAGATTTGCGCCGGGTGCGATACCAATACCTCCTACCTGGGCCGCCAGGGCATCTGACAAATAATCACCGTTAAGGTTAAGCGTGGCCACCACGCTGTACTCCCGCGGTCGGGTCAGAACCTGCTGTAACATGGCATCCGCAATCACGTCTTTGATGATAATGGGATCGCCGGTGTTGGGATTTTTGATTTCCACCCAGGGCCCACCGTCCAGCAGTTGGCCACCGAATTCTTCCTGGGCCAATTCATAACCCCAGTCTCGGAAGGCACCCTCGGTGAATTTCATGATATTGCCCTTGTGAACAAGGGTTACAGAGGGCAGGTTCTGGTCAATCGCATACTGGATAGCCTTGCGAACCAGCCGCTTGGTCCCTGAAGATGAGACCGGCTTGATGCCAATACCAACGTCCACCGGGAAACGAATTTTTGTCGCGCCCATCTCATTGATGATGAAATCCACCACCTTCTGCGCCTCGGGCGTGCCCGCCTGGTATTCAATACCCGCATAAATATCCTCAGAGTTTTCTCTGAAGATCACCATGTTACAGTCGCCGGGCTTTCGGACCGGCGAAGGGACCCCCTCAAACCAGCGCACGGGTCGCAGGCAGGTATACAGATCGAGCTCCTGGCGCAGCGCCACGTTAAGTGAGCGGAAGCCGCCACCAACCGGCGTCGTTAACGGACCCTTGATCGCAACGGAGTAGGTTTTTATCGCTTCCAGGGTTTCCTCGGGGAACCAGTCACCCTCATAGAGCTCTGCTGCTTTTTCCCCGGTGTAGATTTCCATCCAGGAAATGGCCCTTGCTCCACCATAAGCCTTGTCTACCGCGGCATTGACAACATCAATCATGACCGGGGTGATATCCACGCCGATGCCATCACCCTCGATGTAGGGAATGATTGGATGATCGGGTACCGTCAGGCTATTGTCTGCATTGACCGTTATGATATCGCCGGTTTCCGGTACCTTGATGTGCTTATATGCCATAGTTCAAGAATCCTATTTCTGGTTTATGTCGGGTTTTCCGATGGATTCAGTCTCTGTGGGTCGTGCGCTGGCGCCGAGAGTCGCGAAAGTCACGTATCGTTCCGCGCGGTCGCCATGAGACTTCATTGGATGACGGTATCAGACCGCCTCCCCCGCGGCGGATTCTATCATTAATGAGGAGGAATCGGGCTTGCCCAGCGTCATTCTGCTCAACAAGCCCTACCGGGTGCTGAGTCAATTTACTGACCATGAGGGGGAGCCGCCGCGCTCGACCCTGGCAGACTTCCTCAATGCCCCGGGTTATCGCGTGGCAGGAAGGCTGGATTTCGATTCGGAGGGTCTCGTTGTTCTCACCCGGGATGGTGCACTGCAGCAGCGAATCGCCAACCCGAAATTCAAACTCTGGAAGACCTACTGGGCCCAGGTCGAGGGCGATCCCACCAATCAGGCATTGTCGGCCCTGTCGAGCGGCTTGGAGCTCAGGGACGGTCCTACCCGCCCCGCCAGGGTTCGAAGAATTACGCCACCCAACCTGTGGCATCGGGATCCACCGGTTCGCTACCGGGCCAAAATACCCGATAGCTGGCTTGAGCTGTCTTTGCAGGAGGGCCGTAACCGGCAGGTGAGAAGGATGACCGCTGCTGTCGGCCTACCGACCCTGAGGCTGGTTCGGGTGTCCGTGGGTCAGTGGTGCCTGGATGACCTCATGCCGGGGGGTTACCGCACTGAAGTGGTGGCAGGCTCCCCGTGACCGACCGCTGGCGACCCAACGTAACCGTGGCGGCCGTTGTAAAGCAGGACGAACATTACCTCATGGTTGAAGAACGGGATTCTGTTACCGGTGGACTGGTGCTGAACCAGCCTGCCGGTCACCTCGAGCCCGGTGAGGGGCTCGTCGCGGCGGTGCAGCGGGAAGTGCTCGAAGAAACCCGCTGGGAGGTCACTGTTACGGGTTATCTGGGTGTGGCTCTGTTCACCGCCGGAAACAAGACCACCTATTTGCGACACAGTTTTCTGTGTTTTCCCATTCGTGAGCATGGCGACCGGGACCTTGATGACGCTATTATTGCGGCCCCATGGATGACCTACGAGCAAATCAAGTCTTGCTCAGAGGTCCACAGGAGCCACCTGGTGCTGGAGCTTCTTCGACAGCAGCGGGCCGGCTTATGCGCCCCACTTTCATTGGTGACAGAATCTTGATCCTATGACCAATCCGAGTACTACCCGTGTGATTGTCGGCATGTCCGGTGGCGTTGACTCCTCGGTCGCAGCTCTATTGCTGCTCGAGCAGGGCTATCAGGTCGAGGGCCTGTTTATGAAAAACTGGGAGGAGGACGATGGGACAGAATACTGTACTGCGCAAACAGATCTCGCCGATGCCCAGGATGTGGCCAACAAACTGGGTATAAAACTGCACAGTGCCAACTTTGCCGCGGAGTATTGGGATGGTGTTTTCGAGCATTTTCTCACCGAATATCGAAGTGGACGAACACCCAACCCGGACGTGCTATGCAACCGGGAAATCAAATTTCGGGCCTTTCTCGATTACGCGATTCAGCTGGGCGCCGACTACATTGCTACGGGGCATTACGTCCGCAGGGAGCCGGACGGTGAGAGCGTGGGCCTGCGCAAGGGGCTGGATGGCAGCAAGGACCAGAGTTATTTTCTCCACTTGGTGGGGCACAGCGAACTGGCGAGGAGCCTGTTTCCCTTGGGTACTCTCCAGAAATCGCAGGTCAGGCAGATCGCTGAAAAGGCCGGGCTGGGCAACGCCCGAAAAAAAGACTCTACGGGTATCTGCTTCATAGGTGAGCGCCGCTTTTCAGACTTTCTTCAGCAGTACTTGCCGGCGCAGCCGGGGATGATAGAGGACCTCGAAGGCCAGGTTCTCGGAGAGCACAAGGGCCTTATGTATCACACCATAGGGCAGCGGCAAGGCCTGGGTATTGGCGGACTTGCGCAGCGTAAGGAGGCACCCTGGTACGTCGTCGCAAAGGACCTTGAACGCAACGTGCTGAGAGTGGCACAGGGCAATGATCACCCTGCCCTGTTCACCTCAATGCTGACAACACGGACTATTTTCTGGATAGCCGGCCGCACGCCAGAGCTGCCACTAAGCTGCACAGCCAAGGTTCGCTATCGCCAGGCTGATCAGGACTGCATACTGCGCGCTGGAGACAAAGGCTACGAAGTTGACTTTTCTGAGCCGCAGCGCGCGGTTACTCCAGGGCAGTCAGTGGTATTTTATAACGATGATGTCTGCCTCGGCGGTGGTGTCATCGAAGGAACAACATGATAGGCAGTCATAATTTAAGGGATCAGACGCTGGCGCTGGCCGGCGTAGCACAGGCAGCGCGAATCGTCGATCAGCTGTCACGAACCGGGACCTACCCCGTTGAATATCTTGAAGCCTCCCTGCACTCCCTGTTCAGTTTCGACGCCTCCGATGTCGAAGGGGTATTCGGTAACATTCAGGGCGTTAAGCTTGGGCTACAGAATCTGGCCGCTGGTTTGGCTCCGGGGGGCGATGAAACAGCCGGGGCGATGATGCGCTACTTTTTTGCCATTCTGCATCTTGAAGGAAAGTTTGCCTCCCGCACTGATCTTCAGGAAGTCGTCCACAGCCGCCTGCAGCATTCGAGCTACAAGGCCAAGCATTTCGCTGCACAGGCCAATGATATTTGCCATAGTGTTGCGGCAGTTTACTCAGACACCCTGAGCACCCTCTCATTCCGTATCAAGGTTAACGGCAGTGCCCAGCATTTGCAGAACGAGACCAATGCCGAGATTATTCGCGCCCTGTTGCTCTCGGGAGTGCGATCCGCTTTCCTGTGGCGGCAATTGGGTGGGAGGCGCTGGAAGTTAACCTTCCAGCGCGGCCGGGTGCGTGGTGTGGCATTGGAGCTATGCCGCGAACTCGGGCTCCGGTAGGATTTCAGGACCCTTAGGATCACGACTGGACTATAGGTACACGCGTCATGGAACTGAATGCACTCACGGCCATATCCCCACTCGATGGACGCTACGGCGAAAAACTGCGGCCACTGCGCTCTATTTTCAGCGAATTCGGACTCATAGCGCGTCGAGTACAGGTGGAGGTGCGTTGGCTTCAGTGCCTTGCTTCGCATCCGGATATCACCGAAGTTCCCAGCTTTAGTGAGGGGGGCAATGCGTTCCTGGAAAGGCTGGTTGCAAACTTCGAGCAGGAGCAGGCACTTGCGATAAAAACCATCGAGGCAACCACCAACCATGACGTCAAAGCTATAGAGTATTTCCTCAAACAAGCCGTTTCAGACCAGCCTGAACTGCTGGCTGCCAGCGAATTTATTCATTTTGCCTGCACATCTGAAGACATCAATAATTTGGCCCACGGTCTGATGCTTCGCGATGGATTGGCAGTGTTGCTTCCCGAGATGGAAAAGATCGTGGCAGCCCTCTCGGCCATGGCGGAGACGGAGGCAGAAACGTCAATGTTGGCACGAACCCATGGACAAACTGCCAGCCCAACGACGCTGGGGAAAGAACTGGCGAATGTTGTAGCGCGCCTTCGCAGGCAGATCGCGCATCTGGAAGCCTCTGAAATTCTTGGGAAAATCAACGGGGCGGTGGGCAATTACAACGCACACCTGGTCACCTATCCCGGAACGGACTGGCCCAAATTGGCCCAGGATTTTGTTGAGGCGCTGGGTTTAACATGGAATCCCTACACGACCCAGATAGAGCCGCACGACTATCTGGCAGAAGTGTTTGACACCATGGCACGCTTCAACACGATACTGATCGACTTCAATCGCGACATCTGGGGTTATATCGCCCTGGGCTATTTCAAACAGCGTACCGTAGAGGGCGAGGTTGGATCTTCCACCATGCCACACAAGGTCAATCCAATCGACTTTGAGAACTCGGAAGGGAACCTGGGTCTCGCGAACACCGTTTTAAATCATCTCGCCCAGAAACTCCCCATCAGTCGCTGGCAGCGTGACCTGACCGACAGCACCGTGCTGCGGAATGTGGGTGTTGGCTGCGCCTACAGCATGTTGGCGTACCAAAGTTGTATGAAGGGAATTGGCAAACTTGAAGTCAACGCCCGACGACTGGCCGAAGACCTTGACAGTAGTTGGGAGGTGCTCGCCGAGCCCATACAAACTGTTATGAGACGGCACGGCATTCCCGAGCCCTATGAGAAACTGAAAGCCCTGACCCGTGGCCAGGCGATAACCCCCGGCATTCTCGCGGAATTCATAAACTCACTGGACCTCCCCGACGACGTTAAAGATCACCTCCTTGCCCTGACCCCTGGCAAATATACCGGTAACGCAGCAGACCAAGCCCGCGCGATCCGGGACTGACCGGCTGTTCACGCCTGATGTTGCCAGAACCGCTGACTTTCCAGTTTGACGAAAAGGTTTTCCTGAAAGATTACTGGCAACGAGCGCCGTTACTGATTCGCAATGCCCTGCCCGACTGGCGGTCCCCGCTGACGCCGGAGGATCTGGCGGGTCTTGCCCTCGAAGAGGATGCTGATAGCCGTCTCATTGGCCTCGCCAATGGTGCATGGCAGCTCAGTGAGGGGCCGTTTACAGGCTCGGAGTTTGATCGACCTGATGTCTGGACATTATTGGTTAATGCTGTGGACCAGTGGGTCCCCGCCGTGTCGGAACTCAGGCAGTGCCTGCGCTTTCTACCCAACTGGCGTTTTGATGATGTGATGGTTAGCTATGCGGTTGAAGGCGGTGGTGTGGGGCCTCACTTTGACCGGTATGACGTGTTCCTTTTGCAGGGTTCGGGTAGCCGCCTCTGGCGACTGGGCAACTGGTGTGACGAGGATACCCCGCGCATCGACCACGGGGGCCTGAACCTGCTGGAGCAATTTGAAACCACCGAGGAGCACGTGCTCAACCCAGGAGACGTACTCTACGTGCCACCGGGCATGGCACACTGGGGAGTCGCTCAAACGGACTGCCTCACCTACTCCCTGGGTTTCCGGGCCCCACGCATCACAGAGCTGATGGCCCGTTGGGTGGATACGGTTCTCGAGCGCATCAATCCCGACCTGTTGCTCGAGGACAAGGCATCGGTGTGTGGCCCCGCCCGCGCCGGGGAAATTACCGGTGCCCATCTGGAAAACGCCCGTCAGGCCATCCTCAATACGCTGTTGTCATTGGATGATGGCGCCTGGCTGGGACAGGTCGTTACAGAGTCGGGAGAGCATGCCGAACCACTGAGTCCCCTCGCCCGCCGCGTCCGGTTACAGGAGGGTGCCCGACTCGCCTGGGACAGCGTCGGCAGTGACTGTCGTGTCTTTGCCAATGGCGAACAGCACCTAACCGGCACCGCACTGCAACCTTTTCTGGAGCAGTTGTGCGGCAATGAGATTGTTGACTATCCAGCGCTCTGTGCCGCTGATGCCGAACTATGTTCGTTCCTGATCAGCAATGGCGTATTGCGTGGCGTATGAACCGGGCGGGAAGCAGGCCTGGGTCACGACCCTGCCGTGCGGCACCCACTGCCGTCGCATTACGACCCGGGCCGCGGCGCCAAGGTCAAGCGACTGCTGACGCGATGGCCGTCGCTACAAAATAAGCTTGCTAAGCGAGCAACAGCATTTCCCCTGAAGACCGGCCCGATCAGTCGCTGGGCCCGCGCTATACTTTTTGCTACCCATTATGCTTGACTGTCAATATCACCATTAGAGGCAACCGGACCAGTGGACAGCGCATTGCAAAACAGCCGACAACAATTTTTGGGCCTGTTGGACGCCACGCAACGGTTTCTCGACATTGCGAGCCCGACTCTCGAGCCCCTGCTCTTTGACGATGAACAGGTGACCGAGGGCATCGCCGCACTCGCTCGTCGTGGCTCGCATGCCCGCATTCGTTTACTGATAGCCAGTGAAGAGCCGGCAGCCTTTGAAAGCCACCGCCTGGTCGGTCTCGCCCAGCGCCTTACGACGGCGATGTCACTGCGAGTCCTCAATCATCATCCCGAGTGGCAACAACAAACCATCATTATCAGCGACCGCAACTACGGCATGCTGATTACCCCAAGCAAGAAACAAGTCAGAACGCTGGACAACCGGCTCCTCGCGGGGCGCTGGGCGGATACCTTTGAACGCCTGTGGCAGGCGGGCACAGAGAGCCTGGAGCTACGGCAGTTCTACTGAGGCCCGTCGAGCCCCGCGAGGACACCTCGCAATGCGTCGATCACATCACTGGGCAGCAGGCCGCGCGCTCCCTGTCGTGCCGCGACGTCACCCGCCACAGCGTGGGCTGAAACACCCAACTCGGCGGCGGTGAAAACATCCAGCCCCTGTGCCAGCAGCCCCCCCAGGATACCGGCCAGCACATCCCCCATACCGCCACTGGCCATACCTGGATTGCCGTAGGCACATAGGCGAGCAGGCAATCCCGGCTGCCCTGTGAGGGTGCCAGAACCTTTGAGCACACAGGCGCCGCGCCACCTGTCTGTGAGCTCGCGGAGCGCGATAAACCGGTCTTCCGTTATGCGCTGCGTCGCCACGCCAAGTAACCGGGCCGCTTCACCGGGGTGGGGAGTGAGAATGTGGTTTCCCCCTTTTAGGGAGGCCGGGTCGTCGAGGGCAAGCAAATTGAGGGCGTCCGCATCAAAGACCGTGGCCGGCGATCGTTCCAACACAGCGCTCATACACATCTGGGCCCAACGATCCCGCCCAAGCCCAGGACCAATTACAACGCAGCTGGCAGCGCTTAACAGTGCCTTGAGGTCGGCCACGTTATCTATGGGGTGGGCCATGATTTCAGCCTGACAGGCGACGGCGACGCAGGCGGTCTGGGGCTGGGTGGCCAGGGAAACGAGGCCCGCACCGGAGCGGAGGGCCGCCCGCGCAGCCAGGATGGCCGCACCCGAGTAACCTGTGTTGCCGCCGATAACCAGCACGTGCCCCGACAGGCCCTTATGGTGGGCTACATTGCGCGCTGGGAGCTGACGCCGCAACTGAGACCAGTCGCTGAGGTAGGCCTCGGGCTGCGCCGATGCGAGAACCTGCTCAGGAAGGCCCAGGTTGTCAATGCGTAGCGCACCCACAAAATCCCCTGCACTGCCCGTAAACAGGCCTTTCTTGGGCGCTATAAAAGTTATGGTAGCGAAGGCCCGAACGGCCACCGGTCGGGGGTTCCCGGTATCAACATTCAGGCCCGTGGGCGCGTCAATCGCGACAACCGGTATGCCGCTGTCATTGATGGCTTGGACCCAGGCAATGTGCTCAGGTCGAAGGTCACCCACGCCGCCGGTACCGCACAGGGCATCAACCAACACGTCAGCGTCGAAGTCGGGTGGCTGATCAGCTGGCTGCCGGGAGTGGCAGGTGCCACCCGCAGTAACGAAGGCTCGCAGCGCCGTTTCGGCGTCACTCTGGATTCGCTCAACATCTCCGAGCAGTTCGACCGCCACGGTCCAACCGGCCTCAAGGGCAAGCCGAGCAACCACCCACCCGTCGCCCCCGTTATTACCGGTTCCACAGACAACCTGCAGCCGTCGAGCCGAGGGCCAGGTATCGGTCAACACCCCAAAAGCAGCCAATCCGGCGCGTTCCATCAGCTCGTAGCCTTGGAGACCCAGGGACGCTATGGCGTAGCGATCCATTTGGCGCACCTGGGCGCCACTGTAAAGCGGAAGCGGTTCAGTCATTGATCATGATACCGAGCAACTTGTCGTGAAAAATAGGCGTGTAGGTAGACAGGGGTTCGCACCCGCCGCCCGCATGTTGGCCGGTCGCCAGGTCAAAAGCAAAGTTGTGCCATGGACAGTAGATCTTACCGTTGCTGACAATCCCGGTTTCCAGGTTCTGGCCCTGGTGGGGACAGCGGCTTTGGATAATAAAAAGTTCCCCCATTTCCTGAATCAGTACGACTTCCAGACTATCTACCTTGATTGTCTGTCGATAGCCATCATGGAGGTTGATCAGTTTTTCCAGGGCGAGAAAGCGCATGCCCTAAGATTACGTGGCCCAGCGGAACAACGGTAGCCCTATGGCAGCCCACGACTGCGGTCTGCCCGCCAGGCCCCCGACTCGCTGGCTTCAACGGATCACGACATTTCAAGCTGAACGAAACCCGGAGGGCATAGCCGCCGGGACTCCCGAGCCTCCTGTGTGGCTATTTAAATCCGACTGAGCTGCATAATCTCCATAGCGGCCGCTACAGGGGTGACTTCTGCCCTTCTCACGCGCGCCTCTATGTCAGGTAGCGCTGCTCGCAGGCCGGGGTGACGGTTTAGCCCCATCCTGAGGAGTTCGTCGACGAGTTGACGCATCCAGGCCAGATTCTGTTCTGCTCGCTTTCTGGAAATCGCACCATTGGCCTTGCTTGCCTCCTCGCGGAATTCCTCCACCATCGCCCAAATGTCCGCCACACCTTCATTGTGCAGGGCCGAACAGGTGACTACCCGGGGCTGCCAGAGGTCGCCATGGTTGAGCAGCGCCATGGCGCTGGCATAGTGTTGGCGAGTCATCCGCGCCAGCCCCATGCCATCACCATCGGCCTTGTTGATCACGATGGTGTCGGCGAGCTCAAGAATGCCCTTCTTAATACCCTGCAATTCATCGCCGCCTCCGGGCAGCATCAGCAGGCAAAAGAAATCCACCATCCCTGCAACCTGATGCTCAGACTGGCCGACACCCACCGTTTCAACAAGGATGACGTCAAACCCGGCAGCCTCACATAACAGCATGGATTCTCGGGTTTTCAACGCCACACCGCCCAACGCGCTGCCTGCGGGCGATGGTCGAATGAAAGCGTTCTGTTCCCGGGACAACGCCTCCATGCGGGTTTTGTCGCCGAGTATGGAGCCGCCAGCACGCGGCGAACTTGGATCAACCGCAAGCACGGCCACCCGGCGCCCCATGCGCAGCAGATGCAAGCCGAAGGCTTCAATAAAGGTAGATTTCCCCACGCCAGGAACACCGGTGATACCGATGCGAATACTTTTACCGGTATGCGGCAGGAGCGCATTCAGTAACGCCTGACTGGTCTCCCGGTCATCTTCCCGCTGGCTCTCGATCAGGGTGATGGCCTTGGCGAGGGACCGGCGATCGCCGGCCCGCAGCGCTGCGCCATCAATATTCCCGGCCATCAATCAGCCCTCAGCCCTGTCGGGCATTGACGGCATCTAGAACCGCTCGAGCAGCTTCAGGAATCGGTGTGCCCGGGCCAAAAATAAGGGTTACGCCCTGCTCTTCCAGGAACCCATAATCCTGCTGCGGGATGACCCCACCGGCAATCACGATGATTTCCTCGGCACCCTCACGCTTAAGTGCCTCGATAAGCTGCGGCACGAGCGTCTTGTGACCCGCCGCGAGACTGGAGGCACCGACGACGTGCACATCATTTTCTACGGCCTGCCGTGCGACCTCTTCTGGCGTGGCGAACATGGGGGACAAGTCGACATCAAACCCCACGTCGGCAAACGCCGTCGCGACCACTTTGGCCCCACGGTCATGACCGTCCTGCCCCATTTTGGCCACGAGCATCCTCGGCCTGCGCCCATATTTTTCAATGAAATCCTCGATATCCGTCGCTATGCCCCTCCAGTCTTCGTCATTTTCATACGCCGCCCCGTACACACCGGATACTGTTTGCGCCTGGGCTACGAACCGACCATATACTGTTTCGAGAGCATCTGAAATCTCGCCTACAGTAGCGCGCTGACGCGTCGCCTCGATCGCCAAAGCCAGAAGATTGCCTTGCCCCGATTCAGCCGCCACGGTGAGCGCCTGTAACGTTTCGGCCACCGCGGCTGAATCACGGCTCGCCCGAATAGCCTCGAGCCGCGCGAGTTGGGCTTCCCGAACCTGTTCATTATCAATTTCCAGGACATCCACCTGGTCGCGGGCATCATTCTGGTACTTGTTGACGCCGACGATGACATCTTCTCCCCGGTCAATTCGAGCCTGTTTGAGCGCGGCGGCTTCCTCAATCCTGAGCTTGGGAATACCGCTTTCAATCGCTTTGGCCATACCCCCCAACTCGTCGATTTCAGCAATCAACTCCCGCCCCCTTTCCGCCATTTCTGCGGTCAGCGCCTCCATCATGTACGAGCCGCCCCAGGGATCTACAACCTGACCAATGCCCGTTTCTTCCTGCAGGATCAGTTGAGTATTCCTTGCGATTCTTGCGGCAAATTCAGAGGGCAGCGCAATAGCTTCATCGAGGGCATTGGTATGGAGCGACTGGGTGCCGCCAAACACAGCAGCCATTGCCTCAACGGTAGTTCGCACAATGTTGTTATAGGGGTCCTGCTCCGTCAGCGACCAGCCCGAGGTTTGGCTATGGGTGCGCAACATTGAGCTTTTTGGATTGGCGGGACTGAACTCGGCCACGATTTCCGCCCAAAGCAGACGGGCCGCACGCATTTTGGCGATCTCCATATAGAAATCCATCCCGACGCCCCAGAAAAACGACAGGCGCGGAGCAAATTCATCAATATTCAGGCCCGCCGACAGGGCAGTACGAATGTATTCTTTGCCATCAGCCAGCGTATAGGCCATTTCCAGAGCTGCATTGGCGCCCGCCTCCTGCATGTGATATCCGGATATTGAAATCGTATTAAAGCGGGGCATGTTTCGAGAGCAATGGGCAATGATATCGCCGATGATCCGCATGCTGGGACCGGGCGGGTAAATATAGGTATTGCGCACCATGAATTCTTTCAGAATGTCATTTTGGATGGTGCCTGACAGCTGGTCCTGGCCGACGCCCTGCTCTTCCGCGGCAACAACATAGCCCGCCAGGACGGGAAGCACCGCGCCATTCATTGTCATCGACACGGAGATCTGGTCGAGGGGAATCCCGTTGAAGAGGATTTTCATGTCTTCAACAGAATCAACGGCGACGCCCGCTTTGCCCACGTCGCCCGTTACCCGCGGGTGGTCCGAGTCATAGCCCCGATGCGTGGCCAGATCAAAGGCGACTGAAATGCCCTGGCCGCCACCCGCCAGGGCCCGGCGGTAAAATGCGTTGGACTCCTCCGCAGTTGAGAATCCGGCGTACTGCCGAATTGTCCAGCGCCGGCCGGCGTACATAGTCGCCATCGGGCCCCTGATATACGGTGAGATACCCGGCAGGGTGTCGGTGTACTCAAGCCCCTCCAGATCAGCCGCCGTGTAGAGTGTCTTTAACGGGATGCCTTCGGGGGTGTGCCAGGTAAAATCTTCCGGACCAAGCCCCTTACTCTGTTTCGCAACGAGGGCTGACCAATTACTGAGATTGGCATCCTCGGGATCGTAAATATCGCTCATGCCTGATCGTCTCCTGGCTGGCTGATCTCAATGAGCACGCCATCGCAGCTTTTCGGGTGTATGAATATGACCCTGGCACCGTGAGCGCCCGGTGACGGTTCATCACTGAGAAACTCGTAGCCTTTGGCACGTAGCCGCTCGACATCGGCATCAATGTTATCGCTGCGAAAACACAGGTGATGGATCCCTCCACCGCGCTTCTCCAGGTATTTGGCGATGGGGCCCGAGCCCTTCAGCGGGTGCACCAGTTCAATATGGGTTGGGGGCAGGCTGAAAAAAGCGGTCTTGGTCTGTGCCGCCAGCACGTCATCGGTGCCGTCAAAGCTCAAGCCAAAATCAGTCATAAATCGTTCAATGGCAGCGTTGAAATCCGGGACTGCAATAGCAATATGGTCGAGTGCGGTAATCAAAATTCAGTCTCCAGGATTCACAGGAACATATGCATCAGGTCGTTGGTATGGGCTTTGCGGCGGGCTGCGATAACATCCTCAGGCTCTATTTCCACTTTCTCGTCGGGGGTCACCTTGAACAGGGGCTGACCCTTGGTGATGATCACACCATCACCCTCTACCATTACCTGATCGACAACACCGGAAAACGGGGCGTAAACCTTGTTGAACATCTTCATCACTTCGACGATGTACAACGGATCCCCTACTTCGAAATGATCCCCGGCGGATACATACAGTGCCGCTTCCGGCGCCTCACGACCGTAAAACATACCACCGCTCACGGCCACAATCTCATCGGCCTTGGCAAGGGGCGGTGGCGCCAGTGCTTTGGCCATCGCAGTCTGGTGGTCTTCATCCAGCAGGCGCTCCGGAATGGCAATACTCAAATCCGCATTCACCGCGAGTTCGAAAAAGCCGGTAAATCGCGCCATAGCCGGCAGTAACTCCAGGATCTCGGTACCCGCCTGGAAGCCACGGTGGGCAGCCTGCACAGCCAACCACTCGGTATCGCTGAAGCCGTCTGCTGAAGGAGCCTCCAGCACTGCATTAAGATCTGACCAGCCATGCACACCGATGCGCTGTTGGAGATCCCGATAGAAATCCTCGCCTTCTGCCAACAGCTGTTGGTCGTGATCCCAGATAATTCGAGCGGGTGCGGCGCTCTCGGACCAGTCCATTTTCAGGAAGTGGTAGGTATCGGCCAATAGCTCTACGGGATTTTCCGCCCAGCTGATGTGATCCCCGTCGCGCAGGAACGCATCCCGGTTGACGCTGAGCCATCCCGACAGGAGGTGGGGTGCCCCCATGAGAATTTTGATGGGCCTGAGCAAGAGTGATTGCTTTCGATCGAGAACATCTTTTAATGCCCCTGCGTGTTCAGGTTGGACATCGGAAAGTCGGTACTGACAGAGGACATTCCAGGCAGCCGCCACATCCACTCGCTCAGCTTCCCGCGCCAGCTCCCCAACTGATGTCAGATAGGGAACGATGAATTTAGTCGTCGGACGAGCATTGATGTTATTGCCAAGGAACCAGTTCACCAGTCCGTAGTGAAACTGCAAATTTGTATGGAGCTCGGGACCCCGCATCGTGGTCATACGCAACACTTCTGCCATGTGTTCATAACATGCGGTGCGGCTGTTACCCACGGTCAACAACAGCGCGATGTTGGAGTCATAGGCGCCGGCCAAAGTGTAATCCATGAAAACATCGGTATCGGGATTGTGCAGGCTGATGCCCTGGTCGTCGCGAATCTCTCCCTCCACCGCATCAGACCAGTATTGGATCTGCCCTCCTGCGCTGGGTTGCAGCGCATCATTTGTTGCATTCAGTCTTGCCTCAACACTGTCGGGCATGCGGGGAATGCGGCGGGGCTTTGGCAAGGCCGGGCCGTGTGCCGCGAGCAGCACCATGGCCTCGACCAGCGAATTGACAACAAACCCATCCTCTGGATTGTCGGGATCGCTGAAATGCATCGCGTAGCACAACTCGCTGACTCGATGCTCAACCTGAATGCGCGTATTCATTTCCATGAAAAAATGGCGATCGCGGTCAACAATGCATTCGAAGGTCGAAACAGAATCGAGGCCGACTGCCGCACCGAAACGGGCTGCTTCTTCCTCCATGGCATCGAGGGTAACAATGTCCTGCCGAAGCACCGTGCCTGCTTGCTGCTGCTGCGCCTGCTCAGCCGCCTCGGCAGCCTGTACCAGTGACTCTCGGGTAACAGAGACCTCGAGTAGCTTTTGTTCATGCATTTGTAGCGAGCAGTCCCGAGCTCCCAGGGTGATGCACCAGTCACCGTTACCGACGACCTGAATTTCCTGGTGGCGGGTTGTTTCAATGTTCAGCTCCACCAGCACATTTTTATTGTCCCCCACACCCGTGGCTTTTACCTCAGCAAGGATTTCGCGCACTAACTCTGGCGTACGCGCCGCCTCACGCAGGCCCACAATGCGCTGCCCCTTGCCCCCGCCGCCGCCAATGGCCTTGAGCCGCACCCTGTTTTCTGGATATTGGGCATTGATGCGTCCCACCGCCTCGGTCAAGGTCGCTGAGAGCTCCTCAACGGTGTAGAGATCGATACCCCGCCGGTAACCTGCAGCCAGCACCCGATCGGCGAGCTCTTCAAGGTCATCCGTCTCAAAGGCGCTGTCTGGAACGTCAAGCCCCTCGCCGGCACACAAGTCTCGCAATGCGGCGGCGTCGGGGTGTTTGCGAAGCAGGGTCAGGGCAGTGCCATTGTCGATTCCGGGAGTAACGGATACACCCGTCTTCAAGGCTGTGCGTTTGGCTTCGTCTTTCAGGCCCGCATCATGCACTGTCCGGGAGCAGGGACCAATGAAATTCAGTCCCGCAGACTCCATTGCGGCCACCATCGTTTCATCTTCCGCCATAAAACCGTAACCGGCAAAAATAGCGTTGTAATCGCCCTGCTTCGCGATACCCACAATATCTTCAATGCGCTGCAGTCGCTCTTCCTTGGTCGCCCCGGTGTAGTCAGGGACCCTGTGAACGCGATCGGGGTCGGTAAGAATACGCAGCTCAGGCGCCAGGGCCCTGGGGTAAACAATGGAATCTTTCTCCGAGAGCAGTATGCCGAAATGATCTATGCCCATTTCAGTGAAAACATCTATCGCCTCTTTCCGAATAGGCCCCCGGCAAATGATCAAAGGTCGAATGTGGCGACAATCGAACTGTTTCACCCAGCTGGATTCGCGTTCGCCGAGGCGCCTGTCTTCATGTACCAGCGGGTTGGTTAGATAGTGCTCATTCGACACGGGATGACTTCCTGTAACCAATATCAGTGGAACTCACGCTGCACATCGCGCAGCGCGGAGGGCTCATAGTGCCGGAGGCAGAACGAGAGGTGATCTGTCAGCACCTGCCGCAGCTCGCCCGGCATAACGATTTGCGAGATGGAACCAAGGCTGAGGGCCTCTTCTGGATTCATAATTTCCCGCTCATAGCGCAGCGCCAAATCCGCCTCTTCCTGCTTCACCCAGGCTGCCACCAATTGGGCTGCAGCGGTAGCGGCCTGTTCGTCGTCAAGACCCTCGGCCTTCTGGGCCGAGGTTTCAGCCTGAATGCGCTGGTCCAACCCTGACCTGATGTTCCGCAGTTCGTCCTTGTACACATACTCGACACCGGCGGGACCCATAACAGCGACACGGGTGGTGGGCAGGGCCACCACAAAATCAGCTCCCGTGGGATAGTTGTTGTAGGAGGCGTAGGCACCACCAAAGGCATTGCGCACCAGCACGAGGAAACGCGGTGTGCGAAGATCGACTATCGCATCCAGCATGGCACGGCCGGCCTGCACAATACCCCTTTGCTCCTGCTCGCGACCTGGCAGGAACCCCGTTGTATCTTCGAGAAACATCACCGGAATGTTGTAGAGGTTGCAAAAACGAATGAACCGCGCATTTTTGTAGGCCGCGTCGATATCTATCTGACCAGAGGCGACCGCGGAATTGTTTGCGACAAAGCCCACCACATGGCCCGCCATGCGACCAAACGCCGTAATCGTGTTTCTCGCCCGCTCCGCCTGGATTTCAAGAAAATCCCCGTGGTCGCAGAGTTGCTGTATCAGAATGGTGATATCGACAGGGGTGTTGAATCCTGTTGGCGAGTTAAAGGCCTTGCGCAACAGGATGTCGATATCGACCGTGGAGCGATCCCCAGGGTCCGTGCTGTCCCTGTACTCAGGTGCCCGATCGCTTGAGTCGGGGATATATTTCAGAATTTCCCTCACCTTGCGCAGAGCCGCGACTTCGTCGTCGACCACAAAATCTGTGACACCCGTTTGGCTGTGTACCCCGGGGCCACCTAATTCATCGGGCGTGACGTCTTCGCCCAGCACCGATTTCACTACGCCTGGCCCCGTCAACCCGAAGAAGGTGTTTCTTGGCTGAATCAGGAAGCTGCCCTGGCGCGGCAGGTAGCTACCCCCACCCGCGTTGAAACCAAACATACACATAATGCTGGGAACCACGCCGCTGATCTTACGCAGGGCTGTGAACGCATCTGCATAGCCGTCAAGCCCGCCCACACCCGCCGGGATGTAGGCGCCAGCGGAGTCGTTGAGTCCCACCAGGGGAATGCGCCGGCGCGCCGCCAGCGCAAAAAGTTTCGCCAGTTTCTTGCCATTGGTTGCGTCCATGGACCCGGCGCGCACTGTGAAATCATGGCCGTATATCGCGACATCCCTGCCGTCTATCTGGATGACAGCAGTGACCAGGGAGGCGCCGTCAAGGTTGGGGCCCCAATTTTGGTACAGGACCTGCGGCTGGCTGTCAGCGAGATACCGTATCCGCTCCCATACAGTCATCCGACCCTTCAAATGCTGGCGCTGTATATTCCGCTCACCGGCCGCCTCATAGGGCCGCCGTTGCAGCGCCTCGGCCCGCGCGAGAGTTTGCTCATAGCGGCCCACGTTTTTGCTATTCTTAGGGTCCGGCCTGCGGAACGGATTGGTCAGTGCGGCATGGACACCACTGCTGCCCTCGTCGCTGGCAGTTGGATCCCGGTCAACTTGATCGCTCATGAAGGTAGTCAGTCCTCTGGTTAAGGGGCGCTACGCGGCAGCACTCGCAAAGTGGCCCCACGTCGGGATGCCTGCCATCCCTCAAACGTGGGGTCGTAACTTACGGTTAAGGGCAGTATTGTGTCAATTTGTTGCGATCTGATCATTAAAATCATTGAAAATCCATAGTTCTCACCGCAACCCGATCCCCTATTTGAATGACGTAGTGGACTGGGGGCGCCGTTTCGCCGAACTGGACGGTTTTGCACTTCTCAACAGTCGCAAACGGGATGCCGGCAGTGGCCGGTACGATATTATCACTGCCCTGCCCGACCGCTGTTTTTCTGTCGATGACTTCGAAGGCAACACGCAAGCCTGGATGGCAGCGGTAGAGGACGCTCTTCACAGTCCTGAACACCCGACATCGCGGCTCGCGCTTGGATTCCTCGACTTTGAAACTGCAGCCAACAGTACGCTTGGCATTCCCTGTGAACCTCTGAAACCTGCCGTTGCCGCAATATACTCTTGGTACCTCTTACAGGATCATTCGTTACAGTTGGCCTGGCTTGTCCAGGATCCGGGTATCGCCCCTGAAATCGCTGCCAAAGTGCGGGAAAGAATGGTTCCGGACTTTAAAGTAGAAAGTCATAGTTTCATTTTAGAACAGGGGTTTATGAGCGAAACGTCAGAAACTGGTTATCTTGAAAAAGTCCATCAGGTTCGGGAACTGATTGCGGCCGGTGACTGCTACCAAGCCAACATTGCGCAGCGTTTTACCAGTCGCTTTACGGGCTCTGATTTTGGGCTGTATGAAGCGCTCAGGGATGTTGCTCCGGGTGACTACTCTGCCTTTCTGAGGCCGGAGCAGGGGCACGCGGTCATCTCGCTGTCCCCCGAGCGCTTTCTCAGTGTGGAAGGTCGGCGGGTACATTCTCAGCCGATCAAAGGAACCCGACCACGCTTCAAGGATCCCAAAAAAGATGCCGATTCCGCTCAGGAACTCCTCGATTCAGCCAAGGATCGAGCTGAAAACATTATGATCGTGGACCTGCTCCGCAATGACCTCGGGCATTTTTGCAGGACTGGCAGCGTCTCTGTCAGCGAAATCTGCGCGCTGTACAGCTACGACAACGTGCACCATCTGGTCAGTCGGATCGAGGGTGAACTCCAGGAAAATATCACGGCTGGACAGGCCCTCCTGGCCGCTTCGCCGGGCGGTTCAATTACGGGCGCTCCCAAAAAACGCGCCGTGGAAATCATAAAATCACTTGAAACGGCACCCCGGGGCGCCTACTGCGGCAGTATCTTTGCCATGACGGGTAATGGCTGGTTGGAGTCCAGTATTGCCATACGCACACTGGAGGCTGTCAATGGACAGCTTCATTGTTGGGGCGGGGGCGGTATAACCTGGGACTCCGACCCCAAGGAGGAATACCGCGAAACACTCCACAAAGTGCGCGCTTTTATGGCTGCACTGGAAGCTCAGTAGGTCGGCAGTTCAATATGTCCGTAAAGGGCCTCGCGATCGGCAGAGTTGGTCAACGTAAGCGCCTCCACGACAATATCCCGAGTCAGGTGCGGTGCCAGCGCCAGAATAAATTCATACATAAAGCCCCGCAGGAACGAGCCTTTACGAAACGCCAGACTGGTTACGCTGCTCGCAAAAAGATGGTCTGCCTCGAGCTTAACCAGGTCGGCGTCAAGCTCATCATCGTGGGCCAGGCCGGCGATAATGCCAATACCCAGCCCGAGACGGACATAGGTTTTAATGACATCCGAATCGACTGCCGTAAACACTACCCGCGGCGTCAGTCCGCGGCTCTTGAACGCATCGTCAAGCTTCGAGCGACCGGTAAAACCGAAGGTATAGGTGACTATGGGATGCGCTGCAACGGCCTCCAGGCTCAGGCGCTCCATCTCGGCAAGTGGATGCCCCTTCGGCACCACAATACAGCGGTTCCATCGATAGCAGGGCAGTAGCACCAAGGAGCTGAACTGCTGCAATGCCTCTGTCGCGATCGCAAAATCGACCGTGCCTTCAGCGGCCATCTCGGCAATCTGCGGCGGCGTCCCCTGCTGCATCTGCAGGGCGACATTTGGGTACCCTGACATGAAGTCCTTGATTATCGGTGGCAGTACATAACGCGCCTGGGTATGGGTTGTCGCAATGGAGAGTGTGCCGCTGGTCTCATCTGAAAACTCCTGTGCCACACGCTTGATGGCATCTGCCTTGCGCAGCATTTCCCCTGCCAAATCAAGAATCACCTCTCCCGCAGGCGTAATGTGCGTGAGATGTTTTCCGCTGCGGGCAAAGACCTCCACCCCCAACTCGTCCTCTAACAGCCTGATCTGCTTGCTGATGCCGGGCTGTGAGGTAAACAGGCTCTGGGCGGTAGCCGAGACGTTAAGATCATGATGGGCAACTTCCCAAATATATTTGAGCTGTTGTAGCTTCATTCCTGAACCTCCAGCACGACGGTACAAGGGGGAAAGTACCCTCAGTTGCGCCGCTGCACCAGCTTTTTGGAAATAAAATAAAGTGTTTTTATTCTATTACTGAACTGCCCTTTACTCTCGATTGGCGACACCGTGGGGAACATGCCCGGTGGTCACATGGTCTGCAGCGCGTTCGCAATGGACGTGCTGATCATCAAAAAAGACATCTGCGCGATACGCCTTGAGAAACTCTGTCTTGTCGAGTCCCCCGAGAAAAATGGACTCGTCAATCCTGATATCCCATGCCCGCAGGGTACGGATGACGCGCTCATGGGCCGGCGCTGATCGGGCCGTCACAAGCGCCGTTCTAATGGGCGCCTGATCCTCCGGAAACGCCTGCTGGAGTCGCTGAAGGGCGGCCAGGAAGTGTTTGAAGGGTCCGCCCTGAAGAGGTTCATGGCGCGCCGCGCGCTCACTGGCAGTGAAGGCCTCCAGGCCATCCCGTTTATAAATTTGTTCTGCTTCGTCGGAGAATAAAACCGCATCGCCGTCAAAGGCGAAGCGTAATTGCTGATCTTCATTGGCTGAACGCTGGCGTGAGACCAGGGTCGCGGCCGCCACCTGATTGTCCAATGCTTTTCGAACGTCATCCGATTCGGCCGAGAGGAACAGCTGACATCCAAAGGCATTGATATAGCGCCAGGGCGATTCCCCACCGCAGAACGC
>CALKDK010000078.1 GCA_938084055.1 uncultured Luminiphilus sp. | reverse complement strand
AGAATTCCCTGCTGTGTTGCGGTACGGGGATCTGTTGTTTCCACGTGTGTATAAAACGCCTCTTTTTCATGACCCGCTCCAGTATTGTCGGATAAAGACCGATTTTCGCCTTCAGTCCTCAGGGGGGCTTGGCAGTTCACGCCAACAATGATGCGGGTCACGACAAACTCCGTTTGAAACAGGTGGGTCACTGTTGAAGCACTTGCAGACCCGGGTAATCAGGTGCGTCGGTGACCTTCCCCAGGACGCGGGTAAAAGAAGGTCTCTTATCCGATGCCGACTACCCGGGCCGACTGACTGGAATTTGTGGCGGTAGGCATGGGGAAACACTGCAAGTTCTGTTAACTTCCAGCGGTTGGTTGTCAGGCATTGCGACAGTGATGCTATGGGAGCCGCCAAGCGATTAGCCGCATTGTTGCTGACAGCATGGCAGGATCATTTTGCGTGGCGTAACGCTGTAGTGTCTTGGATCGAGGTAAGGGAAACCCCGGGGGTTGATATGCAAACGTTTGCTCACACAATTTTCTTGGCCATTGCTTGGCTTGTCCTGGCAGCCTGCACGCCGCCACCACAAAATAGCCCTGCTCCAGAAACCCTTGATGTACTGGCGCCCGTTGGCGAAGTGCGGCCAGGGCTTATGGAGGGTTTTCTCCACGGCCAGCCACCCCTGAACAGCGTTGTGTTTGTTCCCGCACCGCCTTCGCCAGATAGCCCCGAGGAGCAGGCTGATATTGCTGCGAACGAGGCGGCACAGACGCTTCGCGATACTGCGCGCTGGCAGTTGGCGTCCCGGGATGCAAACCTCAGGTTTCCTGAAGCTGCAGCTACCTTCCAGTGCGCGGCACAGATTGAGATAACAGAGGCCAGCACGCCGGCACTTTACCGCTTGCTGCAGCGGTCTCTGACAGACTTCGGTCTTGCCACCTATCCTGCAAAAACCGCCTACGAGCGACCTCGCCCTTTTCTGGCGAATGGCCAGCCAATCTGTACGCCGGACGATCGGGACGCGCTGGCCAACGATGGCTCGTACCCGAGTGGCCACAGTGCCATCGGCTGGGGATGGGCATTGGTGCTGTCCCAGTTGCTGCCCGAGCGGGCGGAAATCATCCTAAAGCGGGGTAAGGAATACGTCTTCAGCCGCAGCGTGTGTAACGTGCACTGGCAAAGTGATACCGAAGCCGGCATGGCGGTCGCAGCGGGTGCCTTCGCCCGCTTGCAGAATAACGCCCTCTATCTCGCTACTGTGGCGGCCGCCCGGAAGGAGGTTGCTCAGGCCGCTGCGCTGCCGGATTCAAATGAGGTTTGTGCCGGCGAGACCGAGGCGATCGCTCTCGGTCGATCGTAGCCAGCTGTGGGGCTCGACGGAATCACTCAGCCGAGGTGATTGGCAGCGGGTTTAATCCGCGGGCCCGTCGCAATGCCGGTGTGTAAGGAGCCGCCATGGCTGATCCTGGCATTGGGGACGGCCATGAATAGCGCTATCCCCGTGTCGGAGGGGGCTGGTTACCTAAGCTCCCAAACCCGAGCCTGAAAAGACTTGGTCACCAGGTCGACGTTGGAAATATGCAGTATGCGGCTCGCATCGTCGTCATCAAAGCCATAAACCTTCAGCGTTGTGCCGGTGCGCGACCACAATCCCAGTGTGGCGCTTTTCTCGAGATCACCTTCGTCGTTTATAGCCTGCACCGTACCTGTAAAGTAGCCCTTGGTATTCTCCTTATTGGTCGCGACCATGTTATGGGTTGCGTGAACCAGTCCGTATTTTCCCGCGACGCCCTCATAGGTAATAACCATGCCGGCCTCCCCCATGCTGACTTGACTGACAGTCAGTTCCACATCAATAAAATTATCGAAGTCATGGTCATCGGCGGCTGCCAACGCGGGTAAGCAGCAGAAAAGCAGGGCGGTTAACATTTTATTCAACATGGATGCGTCCCTTTATTGGTTTGAGTTTGGGACCGTTAGTTTAACCGCCCCCCATGGGAGCAATGCAAGTGGTAGCCGGTGGCTGTCGCGAGGAAAGGCGGCCACGGTGATACCCAGTAGCCGTGGTCAGCAGCAGACCCGCCGCAGGGGCAGGTCGCCCAGAACACGGCGCACCAAGGCTTCGCTGCTTATGATCGGTAGCGTTCAAACCAAGCGAGAATGCTGTTGACCTTGGCAATCAAATTGGACGGCCGCTTGTAGATGCTGTGGCTGGCCCCTGGAATACGCACCATCAGGGTATCGATATCCCGGTGCTTCAGGGCCTGGTAGTACTGCTCGGTTTCGCTCATCGGGGTTCGGTAGTCGACCTCGCCGGTGAGTAGCAGGGTCGGTGTGCTGACACTTCCCACCAGAGACAGGGGCGACCTTTCCCAGTAACTCTGGATATCTTCCCATGGCGGGGCGTCAAACCACGTGGTCGCAAAGTAATAATTGAGGTCTGCGGTCAGGACAAAGCTGGCCCAATTGATAACCGGTTTGGCCACAGCGGCGGCTGCGAAACGATCGGTTTTTCCTACAATCCATGCTGTGAGAACCCCGCCACCTGAGCCCCCGGTGACAAAAAGCTGGTCGGCGTCTACGTAACCCTGTTCCAGCAGCGCGTCTACGCCGGACATCAAGTCATCGTAGTCATGACCGGGATAGGCAAGGTCAATCTCATTGGCAAAATCCTCGCCGTAGCTGGTGCTGCCGCGTGGGTTGGTGTACAGCACTACATAGCCTGCCGCTGCATACAGCTGGGCCTCTGCGCTGAAATTGGGGCCGTAGGCGGTGTGGGGACCTCCGTGTATTTCCAGCACCATGGGGTATTTTTTTTCAGCATCGAAGCCAGGGGGCTTCATGATCCAGCCCTCGATGGTCTGACCATCATAGGACGACGACCAACGCAGATGCTCAGTACGGGCGAGTGTTTTGTGGTCCAGCACGTCGTTGTTGAGCTGGGTCAGGCGCAGTGGCTCTGCATTGTCCCGAACCAGTGCCAGATCCGAGGGTGCATCATCCCGGCCCAATGTGGCCACAACGCGACCACCCCCTCCGGCAGAAAAGCTACCACTCGTGTAGGGCCGTCCAATACTGGTGCCTCCCAGAGCGATCTTCGCCTCACGTCGCTGGCCTGTAAGGTCAATCGTGGCGAGACGCGCCAAACCCCGATCGTCATATTGTATCCAAAGACCCTCGCTATCCACCGCCCATTGAACATCATCCACAGAGCGATCAAAATTCTCAGTCACCGACCAATCTTTACCGGAGCGTCGATCGACGACCCTGACTTGTGCGGGGTTATAGCCCCTTCGGGTAGCTGCAGTCTGTCGATACGCCAGATAACGGCCATCGGGAGAGATTGAGGGTGATGTTTCACTCCCGGCGTGGTTGGTTAGTTGGACCACAGCGCCATCTTTTACTGACACCTCATAGAGATCACTTTCCCGGGGATGGTAAGCGTGGTCCTGTCGTCGGTTGCTGCTAAACACGATCGAGCTGCTGTTGACGCTCCAGGTCGTCGCATTGCTCATGGGGAAGTCGCCCGCTGTCAATTGGCGGGGCGATCCGCCATCAGCAGGGACAACAAAAAGATGTCGGGTGCCTGTGGGCAAAAACCCCGCCCCATCCCTCCGATAAACCATACGATCCACGATGGTTGGGGGCGCCGCCCACTCCGCGCCTTCGGGCTTTTCGGGCATCTCGGCAAGAGTAGGAGCGGGTGCGGGGACCAGGCGAGTGAAAGCAATATGCTTTCCATCGGGGGACCAGTTCAGGCCTGAAGGTGCATTGGGGAGGCCTGTAATTTGCGTGTAGGCAGTATCACCCAGCCAGCGCACCATCAACTGTGTATGGCCGTCGACTTTAGCCAGGTAAGCCAATCGGTCCCCAGTGGGAGACCAGCGCGGCGACGTGTACTGGCCCGACCCCGTAACAAGAGGATGATGATGACTCCCGTCGCTATTTACCAGCCAAACTGAGCGCTCAGCCCTGTCGGACATAATGTTCATGGCAACGCGAACATAGGCCACCTGTGTGCCATCCGGTGATACCTGGGGATCTGTCGCCATTTCCAGGTTGAAGACGTCCTCCGGGGTGAACAGCGCCAGATCCTGAGCGACTGTCGACGCCGCGAATAGCGTCGTAGCACTGCATGCCGCGAGAATGATGCAAGCTCGGGTCGTGCCGCGCGGAATCAGTGTAGGGTACATGACGTGGGTCCTCCAGGAGTCGACTGTGGTCGACGGTACGGGCGTATGCGGGGCTGTCAAACAGTATCAACGAGGTTGATGGCCTGGGGAAGTACAGAAATACCGCGGCTGCCAGCGGGGATGCCGTTCAAGCCCCGAGGAGTCTGGCGACAGCTGCTGGAAGGCGTGGCTGACGAGGCCCTCACAATGCTGCCTGTGGGTCCTCAGTAGATCGCGCACTTATGGTTTTTTCTGTTGCATCAATGTCTGGGTGGGTCACCTGCAAAACTGGAAGCAGCCCCGCGCCGTAAGGTTTTTTCTGACCTATCTTGCTTCCGCACTATAATTGTGCAGCGACTGAACTCAGCACTGCTTTTCCTCAGCATCACCGCGCTGGTTTAATACCGCGTTGGTGGGGGCAACATGAGCAAGAGTTACCGTGTGAGGGTTGAGTATGGGTACTGGGTGAACTACAACGTCGTTGAGGCCATTACCTGATTGACCAAGGCGGCGGTCATCCTCCCCGGGCTGGTATGGCAGAAGGAAATCTGGCGGCTGCACATCATACGTTGTCAACTTCCGCGCTGCTGAGTGGGGTGTCAGAGCGCAAGTTACTGCCCACCATGGTGGCCTTCAATACGCTCTGGATTGGACTCTAGAGCGTGATGAGTGTGCGCAATTTGCTACAACACCTATCCCGGGCCGCTCACTGCGCGGCAATGATCAGTCCTGCACGCGAAGCCAGCGCAAGATCGCCGAGAGATCTTCTTCTTTCATATTGCGGTAAGCGTAATAGGGCATGGGTGGCAGCATTTTTGTTCCGTCGGGTCGAACCCCATTTCTGATCATGTTGGCCAATTCTCCGTCGCTGTAGCGTCGCAGTGCTTCTGGCGTGATGTTGCTGGAAACTGAAGTGCCCCAGGGGCCTGTAAAAATAAAGCCCCCCTCTCCGGGTCGTTCCCAGACATCGGGTCCCCTTTGGGAGGGGGGTGAGTGACATTCAATACAGTGCCCGAGATTGTGGGCAAGGTATTTACCCGTCGCGGTGGCGTCTGTTCCCTCCGGTGCGGCCACCGAGACCATGGGATCTCCATAAGCTGCCGGCAAAGGAATTGCATAAGTCGAAGCGGGGACATCATTTTCCACTGCAGGAATCGACCGGAGGTAGGCCACGATGGCATCGAGGTCAGCGTCGGAAATTCCGCGATAGGCCTCGTAGGGCATCGGCGGGCCAATGATCGAGCCATCCGGTCGCAAGCCCTCCCTGATTGCCGTCTTCAGTTCGGCATCAGACCAGGAGCCGGAGGGTCCAGCGGGCGTGATATTCGATGCGTAAGCGGTGAAGCCAGGGTTTTTTTCAACAAGACGGCCCGAGAGTGCCTCGGTTTCAATAGGGCCATCGGGTCCCATGGGGGTATGGCAGTTACCACAGGCCATGACGGCATTCACGAGGTAGGCACCTCGCTCAAGGGACCGTTCTGCAGTCGCCTCCGTTGCCACTGTGGCTACCATCAGTAAACCCACGATGCAGGCCCAAAACCGCTGTTCCCGGCTCCCCGCAGAGACCAATGCCCACCCCATCTTGCTTACAGAAGCGCCACAAGACAGGTTGTTCATCTTTGTCATAAAGCCTCCCTGCTGCGTTGTATCAAAAATTTCCTGTGGCCGTGTGCGCTGCGTCGCGGGCTTTTGTCATTAATTTTCCGTAGCTGTCTGTCAGTACTGCTCCTTGAAGGGGCGCAAATCGAGTTCCTGTGTCCAGGCAGATCGATGCTGAGCGTGCAATGCCATATAGGCCTCGGCAATGGCCGCCGGGCACAGCGCCCCGTCATCACCCAGCTTATCAATGTACTCCGGGAATCGTGTTCGGACCTTGTCGCCCTCAACCACCCCATCAATCAGAATATGGGCAACGTGGATTCCCCGGGGCCCGAATTCCCGGGCAATCGATTGGGCGAGTAGCCTCAGCGCTCCTTTACCGGCAGCAAAAGCGGAGAATCCCGCTTTACCACGCAGGCTGGCACTGGCCCCTGTGAACAGCAATGTTTGTCGATCTCCCTCGGTCTGCTGTTCCAGCATCAGTCGGACAGTCTCCTGGGCAACGAGGAAGCCACCGAAACAAATGACCCGCCACATCGCTTCGAAAACGGTGGGGCTGACATCGAGAAATGATTCAGGGCGGTTATTCCCGGCGTTGTAGACGGCGAGTTCCAGACGGCGTCCTGAAGTCGCAACATGAGTCATCGCGGAGGTCAGTTCGGCTTGGCTGGTGACATCCGCTGGCAGTGCTTCGGCTGAGCCGCCCTCGGCAACGATGCCCGAGACAATCTCGTCGAGGTTTTTCTCAGTTCGCCCATTAACGAACACATGCAAACCCTCCCGGGCTGCGCGATAGCAGAGTTCGGCGCCAATACCCTGGCGCGGACCTACACCAAATACGATTGCTGCATTCCCCGTCATATCACTTACTCCTCAACCGGAGACAGTGCGTCCTCGCGACGAACATAGCGCAGCACCCTCAGTTCCTGATGGCCGGTGACGATGTCAGCCACCCCGGCGCACCAGTCGCCGACGTCCTTGATCTCCGGTGTCGGTCGCGTCCAGCCAGCGGCATTCATGCGTCGGTGCATGCCAAAAGCAACCCAGCAGTGCACGTATGTGGTGGGGTGCACCACGTCCCAGAACACGGCACGCGCCGAATTTTCGCAGACAAAGGAAGGGTCAGACTCCCCGAGGTAACCACCCTTGTAGCAGCGCGCCTGATAGGCTTTCGGTGAATCCTCTGCCACTATCAGGACCTGCGCGTTGTCAGCTATGTCGAACTCTGCCTCCTCTACCAGATCGAAGTCCGGATAGATTTCATACTCAAGTATGTTGTCGAATAAGGTGTGGGTATCAAACAACAGGATGTCGACGTTGTTAAATTCCTGGTCCAGCCGGCCAACCATGCGCGCCAGTTGCTCATTGTGGTGGTTGGTCAGTTGGGAGAGTCGCTCACTCAATCTCAAGCGCCGTTGGGTTTCACCCAGCCCGGCATCAACGCCGTAGGTTTTATTTTCCAGAACAATAGGCGTCAATCCAAGATCGGGTAGGTTGCCGACCATAATGTGCCTTGTACCCAGGGCGACAATACTGCGGATCTGTTGCTCGAGGTTGGCCACCACGGTCATCACGACATCCGGATAACCCTCGGGCGTGTCAACCCTGTCGAGCAAGGTCTCTATAGCGCCCGTGAAAGGTTCCTTGGAAATATAGTCGTTGGCGCCACCCCATATCACGACCGCGGTTTTCTCGGGCTTGGCAAGTCGCTCGCCGGTCATGAAAGATTCGGTGAACAGATCGATCTGTTGTTCCGTAGTGCCACTGACAAAGAACTGCCCCCCATCCATCACACGCTGCTTGAATGTCACTTTGGGAATGGTCGCCTTTCCCGAGACAGAGGCTCCACCCACGGCGTGATTGTGGATAGCGACATAGCTCAGCGAACCCAGATAGTCTGGCCAGGTAGGGCCATTTGAGAAACGACCTATCCAGTAGGGCGCTGCGGGGAAAATGCGCAGCCGAGCCTTCATATTTCCCGTGTCAGACAGTGAATCACCGAAAATAATCAGCCTGGATATTCCCGGCCCGTCGTCGCCGGGATACTGGATGGCAACATTAATGCGTTCCGAAGGTCGAAACGCGCGCACACGGGCGACCTCATTGGCTTTGGATCGCTGCGCGTTTGTCAGCGCCCTGATGCAGCCATTCAATAGCTCCTGCTCGTCCGGTTGCGCGGGACCGAGGCGGAGGAATCCATCCTCGAGCATGCCCCTGAGCTCATAGGGAACGTCATTGTCATCAATTGCAACAAGCCAGACCGGCTTATCGACGCCTTTATTGAGCTGTTGGTCGCTGGGCCTGTGGGAACTGGCGGTCTCACAATGTACGCGCCAGGTATCTGCGGTGAGGTCTTGATCGGGAGCCTGTTCTTCCAGTAATGAGCCACAGCCCGCGACTGCTATTGACAGCGCTATCAGCCCGACGGCCCTCGCCAACCGTCCCGTGGCCAGCCCTGAGTACCTCGGGCGCCTAAGTTGCTGCGCCTGCGTCAGAAAATCATTGTGTTCATGCATTTCGTTTAGACCTCAAATACCCCCGGCGCCACAAGTCACAGCTCTCTAGAAACGATAGGTCAGGCCCGCAATGACGTCGTCCCTGGTGCCACCCAGACCCACTTCCAGCAACAACCCCCATCGCTGGTTGAGCTGCCAGTTGGTGCCGATGGCTGCATTCCAGGGATCTTTGTTTTCTTCAACCAGCCTGTAGCTCAGGGTTAAATCCTTACCGGGATCTCCAGGATTATCGAAAACGACATCCCCTGCTACCTCTACCTCCGCTTTAAGGTAGGTGGCGCCTGCAAAAATTGCAATGTCACCGTAACGGCCCAAATCGGCGTTTATCCCGAATCGGGGACTGATATTAATAGCGTCAACATCTGTATTGAGGATATCAATATCGCTGACCGCATAAACCATGGGGAGTACAAAAAAGAAGCGATCCCAGCCCATTGCCAAAGTGGTACCGATGGACCAGTTGGTGCCGTCATAGTCTGGCTTCGCGGTGGCGGAAAAAACCTGATCGCAGAACGCGGGGGTTGCGATGGGTCTGTCGCAGCGATCTGGCAACAGATCCTGGCCCAGCAGGGACAGGGGGACGGTGGCTCTGCCATCGACCTGGCCGACGGTAGCGAACACATTCATGAAGGGGAACAACCACGCATCGAATTTGAGCTGCAGGGCCGTATTTTTTACCGATGGATTGTCGAAGGTCAGAGACTCAATGGGTCGCGTCGCCACCCCGCCTGAACCAATTCGCAGATCGCTGAGCGTTAAATCCTGTTCGAAGCTGGCCGGTATGACGCTGACGCCGAAGGGGAGGGGTAATTCGAAGCCCAGGTCTATGACCTCCTGGCCAAAGAAAGGCAGCGGGTGATTCCAGACCAGGTTGTTGCCCTGTTCATCGACATTGGCGTCGCCAATTTCCCGGTCTTCAAGGTGTGGGACGACCACAAACAGGTCGATGGTCTCCTCCGCGAGCTGCTCCGATGCCAAGTGCACCTCGGTCCGGCAGGCCGCAGTCAGCACGTCGCTGTGTGCCAGAAGGCAGTAGTAGCGGCGGGAGCTGCCGGGTTCAACGTCCGCGCAGAAGCTGGTGGCGTCCTCTGCACAGGCACCGAGGGTGATTTCCCGGGCAAAAGATGAATCCGAGGCGGCGGTAGCACACAGGACAAAAAGAGCAGCAAAGATTGATTTCTTCATTTTCGTTCCTTACTCCCCGTTTCAGAAAACGTACGTGGCTAGGTAACACGACCGAGGCTGGATCACTCCTGGCTATGGTGCCGGGACGAGAGTCGGGTCGTCAAATGATGGTGTTTCAGGACGGCGGGTAAAATCCAGAGAAGCAGCGTGCGCTGGTACACTGGCGATGGCCAAAAGGCTGGCTGAAGGAGAAAGACCGGGTAGGAGCATCAGGGATTAACACGGGAACGATGGCCCTGATTCGATTTATAGTTGACCAAACTGCTGCGAGGAATGAGCATGCGCACCGTTTTGTTGTTAGTCGTCAGCATTATGACGCTGGCCTATGGTCCGACTGCGAGTGCGGACCGCAAGGATGACATAGATCAGATTGAAGCGCTGTATGCGGCCTGGCGTTCCGCGGTGGCAAGCGCCGATATAGCCGGTTATGTTGGTGTACTCCACGCGGACATCAGTTTGCGTCCCCCCGGAGCGCCAGGTCTGGACGGACGGGAAAACTATAGGGAGTTTCTGGGGCCCGTTTTCGACAGCGCGCGCTATGCCATTCGTATCGACAATCCACCAAGAGCTACCTTGCTGGGAGACAGTGCCATCGTCGAGTACGACTACACTATTCTCCGCCAGGTCATACCCAATGCCGGCGCGGAACTGGCACCGGGTGCTCTGGTTGCTGCAGAGACATCTGCGCACTACATCGACTTTGTTACCAAAAACGCCGAGGGACGATGGAAGGTCCGGCTCCACAGCTGGCAGGATTGGCCGTCCGGGCCTTGATCACAGGCGAGGTGGTTTCCAGCGACTGTTTGTCGATGCTCAGCTGTCTCGGCGACCGACCCATTGCGCCTGGCACTGGGTGTGCTACAGGCATCGGGCGGCTGAACAGCGGCGGTTGCCCCGACAACCATGACAGCTGAAATCCTGATAGTAGCCAGCCCGGGTACAGCCTGGGTGGAACCCGTAGCGAAGCTGGCCCGGGCGCATTTTGAGGTCGTCGTCGTGGCGCCAGAGCAGGCCGTAGACACAACCCGCGTGGCGCTGATGATTGGCGCACCGCCCGATCTGCGGTCGAAAGTCGCAGGCTGCCCGCAGTTGCAGTGGATCCAGAGTACCTGGGCGGGGATCGATGCCTTGCGGGACTGCATGCGCCCGGGGCTGACCATTACCCCTTTGAAAGGTGTCTTCGGGCAGTCCATGGGTGAATTTATACTGGGTTGGATACTGGCTTTGGAGCGAAATATTATCCAGCGCGCGGGTCAGAAGCGCTGGTTTCCCGAGATAGAGCAGCCAATTGCGGGAAAGCGTCTGGGGATCTTGGGTGCGGGCAGCATAGGGTCTGAAGTGGCCGCCCGCGCTGCTGTTTTTGACCTTGAAATAACAGGCCTGAATGCCAGCGGTCGGAACCGTCCAGGCTTCGCAAATTGTTATGCCCCCCAGTCCCGCATGGAATTTGCCCGGGGACTTGATTACCTCGTCAGCATTTTGCCTGCCACGCCATCCACCGATGGGTTTGTGAACGCGGATTTGCTGTCGCAGCTGGCCCGGGGAGCTATCTTCATCAATGTCGGACGCGGCAATGTCGTTGTTGAGAGTGCCGTCACAGCCGCGCTGGAAGGGGGGCAGCTCCGCTATGCTGTCCTCGATGTATTCGATGACGAACCCTTGAGCGACAGCCATTCACTGTGGCAAACGCCTGGTGTATTCATTACTTCACACACGGCGGCGCCGACTCCGGATACGGCCATTCCCGATGTTTTTGCTGAGAATCTGCATCACTTCTTATTGGGAGAGCCGCTGCCGGGGGCGGCTGACCCCAAGCGTGGTTATTGATGGTTCAGCATGCCCGAGCGATGGATTAAGGGATTGCTCGCTGCCCGTATTGCCTCGCCCATGGACGGCGGTGGGGCATCAGGCGTCGTGTCTGAGGGTTTGGAGTTGTGTGCAAAGCCGTCACTGACCCTGTATGTTTTCCCCCGGATGGTCCACTGGGGGTTGCATTTCAATTGTGAATTCGCGGTTCAGTAACATTATGGCCTGGTCTAACTTCCTGTTGCTGTCTGCGGCCGTGCTCAAATTCGTCCCGCTGATCTATTCTTTCCGGCCTGGATTGGATCTGGGGACCCTACCTGCCGACGACCCATTGCGAATGCAGCGTATCTGGGCCATCGACCTGGTCTCTGATACGGGCTACCTTCTTTTGATCTGGTTTATTTTGGGGATGCTGAACTACCGGCTCGTGGGTCGTTACCGCTGGCTACCCTGGAGAAAATAAATCAGTGCGTGCTTCTCCGGCTGGAGGGGTTGCATTCCATGGGCATCCGGGTAAATCAATCATGCTTATCGTCTGTGTGTGACCCTTGTTGTGATCTTAGGGGGCTTGCGGGTTGCGGGGAAAACCAGTATCCATGTCGGACCTAGTTACCTAAAGTTTTTGTATGCAGAATATCAGCGACCAGATTGTGGTCGATTCCGGGCAACTTGATCCCACCTTTCCCGCGATATACCCCACCTTGGGTGGTTTTCAGCTGGATAACCCTGCTGCGTGGACACGCGGTCAACCGTTTGACCTGTTCAGGGATATGCGGGAAAGGGCCCCGGTTATGTGGTCGCGCTCCCGGCGCGGTAGATCCCGGCGCAACGGTTTGTCAGGTTTCTGGTCGATAACCCGCTATGCCGATATCAAGCAGGTCGAGCTAACCCCGGAGGTGTTTTCTTCCCAGCGGGGCTCCATGCACCTCGCGCTGCCCGACCGCAGTCAGTGGAAACCCAGGCAACTGGTGGATGCCTCCCTGAACAGCCTTATCAATATGGATGCAGCCGTCCACATCAACCTGCGCACACAGCACGCGCCGTTTTTCTTCCCCACCTATGTGGAATCCCTCAAGACAAGGGTGGCGCAGAAAGTTGATGCCTTGCTTGATGAGATGGAACGGAGGGGTCCTGTTGTCGACTTTGCACAGGTTTTTTCCCATGAACTGCCCATGTTCACGCTCTGCGAGATGCTGGGTATTGATGAATCTGATCGTCCCCGGGTGATTAAGTGGATGCACTATCTGGAGTCCGCTGCTCAGTATCTAACCAACCCATTCCAGGCGTTTTTGGCCGAACCCAGTTTACCTTTTCGCTTTAACAGGGTTTTGCAGGAAATGTTCGATTACGGTAAAGCTGTTATGGCCGATCGCCGCCGCAATCCCCGAGAGGACCTCTTAACGTTAATTGCCCATGCTGATCTGGACGGCGAGCCCCTGTCACAGGAGTACCTCGACGGGTCATGGTTGTTGATTATTTTTGCGGGCAACGACACCACGCGAAACTCCCTTTCCGGCACCATGCGCCTAATGACGGAATTCCCCGAGCAGCGCCAGATGATCATTGATGAACCAGCGCTCATTCCCAAAATGTCGCATGAGGCGCTCCGCCTGGTCTCGCCGGTCATCACGATGCGTCGGACAGCAACCGAAGACACCGAAATCGCAGGACAGCCTATTGCCGAAAACGAAAAAATAATTATGTGGTACGGGGCTGCAAATCGAGATCCTGAGGTATTTCCCGATCCCGATAATTTTGACATGCACAGGCCCAATGTAGAGAAGCACCTGGCCTTCGGCCACGGCGTGCATAGATGCCTGGGTAACCGGATTGCCCAGATGCAGTTGAACATAGCCTATGAACGGATATTTGAGCGGTTTCCCAACATACGATGGACGGGCAAGCAGAAGATTGCACCTGTTGTGCTAGTCCACGCGATTTCCAGCTTACAGGTTGATCTGTATGGCGGTGGAAAGCGCTGAGTAACGCCATTGGACGCCAACCGGTGCGCAACGGTTGGCTGTGATGGCTTTAGGCATTCAGGGTGTTTGGAGAGGTAGCTTATGCAAGGCGGAATGAAGGTTGAACTGGACGGTAGGTCGGCCCTGGTAACAGGTGCGAGTTCGGGAATCGGTGCTGCCGTAGCGGGGGCCTACGCTAAAAATGGCGCTCGGGTCTTTGTCAACTATCCCGACGCATCCCAGGCGTCGGCCGCGGCGGCTGTTGTATCGGCGATTGAAGCAGACGGTGGTCAGGCAGCGGCGCTGATGGCTGACGTCAGCAACGAGGCAGAGGTGGAGCAGATGTTTGAAGCCATTGCCCGTGAGGTGGGACGACTGGATATATTGGTGAACAACGCCGGGATAGCGCACTCCAGTCCGGTGGAATCATTGGAGTTGGTTGATTTCCAGCGGGTCATGAACGTGCACGTACTGGGAACCTTTCTCTGCAGTCGTGCAGCGCTCAGGATGATGTATGCCCAGCAGCGCGGCTGCATCATCAATACGGCATCACAACTCGCCTACATCGGTGCGCCGGCATTTTCCCATTATACAGCCGCCAAGGGCGCCATTCTGTCCTTTACCCGGAGCCTCGCGCTGGAGGTGGGAGACCGGGATATTCCGGTCAATGCCGTGGCACCGGGAGCCACCATGACGCCGATACTTGCGGATGTTCCGGACGCTGTGCTGGACGCCATAAAAGCCAACATACCGGCGGGGAAAATCGCTGAGGTCGGTGATATTGTCGGGTCTTATCTGTTTCTGGCCAGTGATGCGGCGCGCCATTTTCGCGGTCAGTGCATCAGTCCCAATGGCGGCGACGCCCTGCTCTAGTTAGCAGAGCGCCCCCGAATTCATGCCGCGCGAGCGCGGCACAGGCCCGATCATCTATCGCTCATTCCGGGTTTGGCTGTGCCCCACCTGTTGTACGCGCTGGTAAAAATAATTGGTCAGCTCCTGGCGGTTAGTCAGGTGGGCGTAGTCATTGGAATGTACCGGACTGCCGATATCGACCTCCACCGTGGTATCGAAGCGCCGCAATGCCTCGCGCATCAACATCGCCATACGCAGGGGTTCTGCAATATGGGATGCCACATGGAAGGGGCGGCTGTTGCGTCCGTGGAAAAAAACCGGGACGACGACGGGATTGTGTTGTCGGATGAGCTTGGCGGCAAAAGTTGTCCAGGCGGCTTCGCGGACCGCTCCAAATCCCAGGCGATTGGCGGTGGATACCGTGCCCGACGGAAAAAGTACAAGGGGAATGCCCTGGGCGAGTGCCTGGCCGGCCAGCTGCTTGGCGCGAACATTGCGCCTCTCAGCGGCTCGCGTGCGACTGAAGTCTATGGGCAGGAAATGCTGGGCCAATTCCCGGTCCTGGCACAGAAGGGAGTTGATGACGACCCGAAAATCTCCGGCGACCTCCAGCGCCATATTGCACATAACAAGACCGTCAAGCACTCCAAAGGGGTGGTTCGCAAGGAACAGCAGCGGCTTTTCCGCTTCTAGACCGGCCAGGGCTGAAAAATCACCCCGCAGGGTGACACCACTGCGTACGAGTGCTTCTCGAAAAAAGGCCTGGGATGTGAGGCGTCGTGCCTTGAGCGCAAAGTAATGACTTTCGAGCCGGCGTCGTCCCAGGGCGCGTTCTACTGATCGCGTGACCTGGCGAGTCACCCAGGGTTGGTCGCTGGAGGCGTAGGTCAGTCGAGGATTCTCCCTCAGATAGGGCTCGAATTGCGGGTCAATCATCGTAATCTCGGTCGTGCCTAACAGATAAAAGTCACATGCGGCTCGTTAAACAGGGGTGCTCACAGCCCCAGTTCGTAATGGTTTATCGCTTCAGACCTTTTACGGTATTTCTTGTCCGGCCTGTCCGCGGCATGTTCCGCTGTTATGAAAAGCAGTTCAAGGGACGGCGCGGGGAACCGAGCTGCGGGTTGTCGCCATCTGTCACGAGGTCTATGTGACTTCTGCTCTGGCTCGCCTTGCAAGGGCTGACAAGCGGTAGGCGGCGACGAAGCCAATGATGCTGGAAGCGCCAAAAATGGCGTAGTAGACCTGGTAGCCTGTTTGTCCCGGCCATGTTTCCATGCACCAGGACTGCACGGCAGGTACGTAAATATCGGGCGTGTAGGCCAGCAGGCTAATAACGCCGACGGCCAGGCCGCGGGTGCTAGCAGAGACATCACAGTCGTCGAGCGTGGCCCAATAAATGCCCCGGACACCGTAGGAGAAAACCCCTATCAGCATCACAAGGGGAAAGAGTACGATGACCGCAGTGGTGGTGGGTAACAGGGGTAGAACAGCAAGGGTGGCGCCCCCCGCCAGCATCAGAAAAGCAAGAAATCTCACGACGTGGAAGTAGTCGCCTATGAATCCGGCCAGCAAGCCGCCCACGGGTCGCATCCATAATCGGACAACCGTGATGGTGCCCACGGTGACGGCGCTGAGCTCAAA
>CALKDK010000077.1 GCA_938084055.1 uncultured Luminiphilus sp. | reverse complement strand
TAAGTCACCCAGCCCACAGGCGATCAATTCGTCCTTGGAGTACGAGGGTTGTGCAACGTGATGGGGCGTTGAAGTCATAGGGTGTCCGATTCAGGGGCAATGTCGGGGCGTGGAGGGCGCAGGCAAAAAGCAGCCCCGGCGCAGGTATTTTACGGGCTATACGGTACATGTCCAGTCATCCAGAGCTTCTGGGTGAATCACCAAGTCTCCCCTGCACGTTGCGTCTGGGTTAAACTGCCCACCCACAAAGTCCGCTTTTTTTGGAAACCTTAGATGATTACCCCCGTTGTTTTGTCCGGCGGCGTCGGCAGTCGACTGTGGCCCGTCTCGCGAGAGGGCAGGCCCAAGCAGTTTCTGCCCCTTGGGGGCGCCCACTCCATGCTGCAGCAAACCCACCTCCGGCTGACAGGCCTGTCGACGACGTCACCCATTGTGGTGTGCAACGAGGCCCATCGCTTTTTGGTGGCTGAGCAACTTCGTGAGATTGCGGTCGATCCGGGGGCGATTATTCTCGAGCCCGCAGGTCGCAATACGGCTCCGGCCATCGCCCTGGCGGCACTGCAAGCCTTGTCCATCGACCCCGAGGCGGTGCTGCTCGTGCTGCCCGCGGATCATCACATTGGAGCACCTGGGCGGTTTCTCGAGGCGGTGAAGCAGGGGCTGGCATCGGCGGAAGCTGGTTTGCTGGTGACCTTCGGCGTGGTCCCCACCGGACCGGAAACGGGCTACGGCTATATTCGCGGAGGCGGGGAAGTGGCCCCTGGCGTGCTGCGGCTGGCCGAGTTTGTTGAGAAGCCGGATGCCGCTACCGCAGAGAGGTATCTCGAGGCCGGGAACTTCTATTGGAACAGCGGCATGTTCCTGCTGCGCGCCGCCACCTACCTTGAAACCCTGGCACAGCAACAGCCCGCTATCCATGCTGCGTGTCGGGAGGCCATGGCAGACGCGCTACTGGATCTCGATTTTCTGCGCCCGAATGCCGAAGCATTCCTGGCGTCCCCATCGGACAGCATTGATTATGCGGTCATGGAGCACACTGACCTGGGGGCTGTGGTGCCATTGGAAAGCGGCTGGAGTGATATCGGCTCCTGGTCTGCGCTGGGTGATGTGGGTGAGGCGGATGGGGATGGCAATGTGACCGAGGGGGATGTCCTGCTCCACGATACCCGAAATAGCTATGTGCGCAGCGATTCCCGGTTGGTGACCACTGCGGGGATTGAGAACCTGGTGGTGGTCGAGACCGCAGACGCTGTACTGGTCGCCGAGCGGGGGGCAGTTCAGGGCATCAAGGCGATCGTCAGTGCGCTCAAGGCGGCTGATCGCAGCGAAGCAACCGTCCACCAGCGGGTTTTCCGGCCCTGGGGGTCCTACGAGTCCCTGGTTGTCGCCGAGGGTTTTCAGGTCAAGAGAATTATCGTTCAGCCGGGGCAAACCCTGTCACTGCAGAAGCACTTTCACCGGGCTGAACACTGGATTGTCGTTAAGGGCACAGCCGAGGTGACACGTGGGGAGGAAGTCTTTAGCCTGACCGAGGATCAATCGACGTACATTCCTCTGGGCACCGTGCACCGCCTGGCCAACCCGGGAAAGACTGCCCTGGAATTGATCGAAGTCCAGTCCGGGTCTTACCTCGGTGAGGATGATATTGTCCGGTTAGAAGACGCCTACGGCCGCTAGGCGGCAGGAACCAGGAGTAGCTATGATTCGAAAATGCCTTTTCCCCGTGGCGGGCTACGGTACCCGTTTTTTGCCCGCGACCAAAAGCATGCCCAAGGAGATGCTGCCGGTGGTCAACAAACCGCTGGTGCAGTACGGCGTGGAGGAAGCGATCGAAGCCGGTATGAACAATTGCGCTTTTGTCACAGGCCGCGGCAAGCGTGCCATCGCTGATCATTTCGACATCAGCTACGAGTTGGAACACCAGATTGCCGGGAGTAACAAGGAATCGCTGCTGTCGAGCATTCGGGAGGTGATCGACCAGGGCGTCTTCACCATGGTTCGGCAGCGGGAAATGCTGGGTTTGGGTCACGCGGTACTGAGTGGCGAGCCTCTTATTGGGCCCGAGCCCTTCGGTATGGTGCTCTCCGATGACTTGTGTGTTAACCCGGACGGTCCCGGCGTGCTGGCCCAGATGGCCGAGCTGTTCAGACAGTTTCGCTGCTCGATCGTGGCGGTCCAGGAAGTGCCTGCCGCCGAAATCCACAAATACGGGGTGATCGCCGGTGAGAGTTTGCGCGAGGGCCTGTACCGCGTGGAGCGAATGGTGGAAAAGCCCACTGCAGACGAGGCGCCCTCCAACCTTGCCATTATTGGCCGCTACATTCTGACCCCAGATATCTTCGATATTATTCGCGATACAGCGCCCGGTGCCTCGGGGGAAATACAGATTACCGACGCACTGCAGCGCCAGGCCCGGGACGGCTGTGTCATGGCTTATAAATTTGCCGGCCAGCGTTTCGACTGCGGCAGTGTGCCCGGCTTTGTCGAGGCGACCAACCACGTTTATGAACACATGTACGGGCGCTAACGGCCATGACCGAATCCTTTGATTGTTTTAAAGCCTATGACGTCCGTGGGCGCGTGCCCGACCAGCTCAACGAAGATGTCGCCTATCGCATAGGCCAGGCCTACGCTGAGGTTATTGACCCTGGTCGTGTCGTGGTAGGGCACGATATTCGGCTCACCAGTGAGGCGCTTAAAGCGGCAATGGTCGATGGACTTCAGGCGTCTGGGGTTGACGTTCTGGACATTGGGCTGTGTGGCACCGAAGAGATCTATTTTGCCACCTCCCATCTCGGCGTGGGCGGCGGCATCGCAGTGACCGCCAGCCATAACCCCAAGGACTATAACGGCATGAAATTTGTGCGTGAGGGATCACGACCCATTTCTGGTGATTCCGGTCTCGAGGACATTCGGCGTCTGGCCGAGCAGGGGCAGGGCAGGCAGGCGAATCATCGAGGCCGGTATGAGCCGGTATCGACCCTGTCCGACTATGTCCAGCATTTGATGGGCTACATCGACGTGCCAGCCCTGAAACCATTGAGCATTGTCTGCAACGCCGGAAATGGTGGCGCGGGTCGTATCATCGACGCTCTGGAGGGGGGGCTGCCTTTTACCTTTACCAAAGTTCACCACCAACCTGACGGCCATTTCCCCAATGGTGTGCCCAACCCGCTATTGGAGGAGAACCGGGAAGCCACAGCGGGTGTGGTTCGTGCCCAACAGGCCGATATCGGCGTAGCCTGGGACGGCGACTTTGACCGGTGCTTCTTTTTTACCGCCGACGGATCCTTTGTCGAGGGTTACTATATTGTGGGGCTTCTGGCTGAGGCTTTTCTCGCCCAGCAGGGGCCACAGCGAGTCGTTCACGATCCTCGCCTGACCTGGAACACCCAGGATATTGTCTCCCTGGCTGGCGGAGAGGCCGTTGCGAGCAAGACCGGGCACGCTTTCATCAAGGAGCGCATGCGTGAGGTTGATGCCATTTATGGGGGTGAAATGAGTGCCCACCATTACTTCCGGGACTTCGCGTATTGCGACAGCGGTATGATTCCCTGGCTGCTGGTGGCCGGGCTGATGTCCCAGCGTAACGAGTCACTGGCCGCGCTGGTACGGGCCCGGGAAGCGGCGTTCCCCTGCTCAGGTGAAATTAACCGACGGATTGAGGACCCCAGGGCGTTAATCGAGACCGTGGAGGCGCACTACGCGCCAACGGCTCGACGGATCGACTATCTGGATGGCCTCAGTATCGAGATGAATGATTGGCGATTCAATTTACGCATGTCCAACACGGAGCCGGTTGTGCGCCTCAATGTTGAGAGTCGCGCGGATCAAGCCTTGATGGAGTCCCGCACCGAAGAACTGCTGAAGTTCATGGACCGGTAAGACCGGAGCAGCCTAGCGCTCGCGGTCGATCGCCATTCCGGCCAGTGACTGGAGGGCTTCCAGGGCCGGACTCTGGGGCAGGTCGGCCAGCGCTGAGAGCGCTGACTGCTGGTGATTCACGGCTTGTTGTCGCGTGTATTCAATGCCACCGGAGCGTCGCACCGCTGCGATGACACCCCCAAGATTACTGCTGTCTTTCTGTGCCAGGGCATCCCTTACGATGGCCGCATCGTCGGCACTTCCCGAAGACATGGTGTAGATCAGGGGCAGGGTGGGTTTGCCTTCGTTCAGGTCATCACCAACCTGCTTACCTGTTATCTCGGGGTCGCCGGTGTAGTCGAGAACGTCGTCCACCATTTGAAATGCGATACCCAGATGCCTGCCAAAGCTGCCCATTTGCTCCTGTTGGACCGGGTCATGCTGTCGCAAAATGGCGCTGCCGCGGCAGGCAGCAGCGAACAGGGCGGCGGTCTTGCGGTCAATCACATCAAGATACTGGGACTCGGTAACCGAGGGGTCGCCTGCTCGCATAAGCTGTAGCACCTCACCCGCTGCGATGGTGTTTGTGGTGTCGGCCATACTTTCAAGCAGGGCCAGGCTACCCAGGCTGACCATGAGCTGAAATGCCCGGGTGTAGATGAAGTCACCCACCAGCACGCTGGGTGCGTTGCCAAACTCAGCATTCGCCGTAGCGCGCCCCCGACGCAGGGTCGAGAGATCGACCACGTCATCATGGAGCAGTGTGGCGGTGTGAATGAATTCCACCACGGCGGCAAACTTGATGTCCTGAGGGGTTATGCCGCCCTGCGCACTGGCCGCCAAGAGGGCCAGCAGGGGTCGCAGGCGTTTACCACCCGCATCAACAATGTAATGGCCCACATTTTCAACCATTGCCACGTCGGACTGGAGCTGTTCAATAATAAGGGCGTTGACCTGCTGGAATTCATCTGCCACGCAGGCTCTTATGGGTGCAATCACGGGGAGTCTCCAAAGTTGGCGTGATTATAGGGAGTTGCCAAGTCCTGCGCTACGGTTGTCAGCGGCTCAGGGGGCCGCCAAGAGAGCACTTGAACTCCAGCGCTTCCTCGCCTAAACTTCGCGCCCTCGTCTGGCTGCCATCAGCAGTTTGGGCGGTGTCTTGTGCCGATGCTCTGCCCCACTCCCGTGAGAGTGGTCTTTGAACTGCGAGCCGGCTAACTAAGAGGATTATTCTGATGTACGCAGTGATCGAGAGCGGTGGTAAGCAGCACCGCGTTGAAGAGGGCGAGGTGCTCAAGCTTGAAAAGCTCGAGCTGGCGACGGGTGACACCATAGAGTTCGACCGTGTGCTGATGGTGGGTGCAGGTTCTGAAGTCAAGATTGGCACCCCAGTGGTTGAGGGCGGTAAGGTATCTGCTGAGGTGGTGGCCCACGGTCGCCATGAGAAGATTCGCATCGTAAAGTTCAACCGGCGCAAGCACTATCGTAATGAGACCGGCCATCGGCAGTGGTACACCGAGGTCAAAATCACCGGCATCGAAGGCTGACAGGAGGCCCCCATGGCACACAAAAAAGCAGGCGGCAGTACCCGTAACGGTCGCGATTCCGAGAGTAAACGTCTGGGCGTAAAGGTGTTTGGTGGTCAGGCGATCAGCGCGGGAAGTATTATTGTCCGACAGCGGGGCACCCGGTTTCACGCCGGCGACAATGTTCGCGTGGGCAAGGACCACACCCTGTTCGCGACTTCCGACGGCAAAGTGGAGTTTTATGTGGGTGGCCCTCGAAATCGTAAGCAGGTTCGGGTGGTGAGCGCCTGACGACAGCGAATTCAGCGTCAGAAAAGCCTCGTCACACGACGGGGCTTTTTTGTTTTGGTTCGCTGAAACGTGCACACTCGTCATCAACCCAAAGGGGTGAGTCATGAAATTCGTCGACGAAGTGACCATAGAAGTATTTGCCGGCAACGGTGGGGGTGGCTGCGTGAGCTTTCGTCGCGAAAAATATATCCCGCGCGGCGGTCCGGATGGTGGCGATGGCGGTGACGGTGGCAGCGTCTTCCTCGTTGGTGATTCCGCGCTCAATACCATGATTGACTACCGCTATACCCGTCGGTTCCGAGCCGAAAATGGCGCCTCGGGCCGGGGACGCAATTGCACCGGAAAAGCGGGGGAGAATTTGGTGCTGCCGGTACCTGTGGGCACTACCGTCCTGGATGAGGATACCGGCGAGGTGCTGGGCGATATTCGCGGGGCGGGCCAGGAACTGCTGGTGGCCCAGGGAGGATTTCACGGTCTGGGTAATACCCGGTTTAAGTCCAGCGTGAATCGTTCCCCCCGGCAGTCAACCCCTGGCTCAAGTGGAGAAAACCGGCGTTTGAAGCTGGAATTGAAGGTGCTGGCCGACGTGGGATTGCTGGGCCTGCCCAATGCTGGCAAGTCCACCCTGATTCGATCTGTCTCAGCGGCGACGCCGAAGGTGGCGGATTACCCATTCACGACCCTGATTCCCAGTCTTGGGGTTGTGAAGGTCGACAGCCACCGCTCTTTCGTTGTCGCCGATATTCCCGGGCTGATCGAGGGCGCCTCCGAGGGCGCCGGGCTGGGTATTCGTTTTCTAAAGCACCTGACACGAAACCGGATTTTACTGCACCTTGTGGATATTGCGCCCTGCGACGGATCAGACCCCTCTGACGGGGCGGTTGCGATCGTTCGCGAGTTGGAACGCTTCAGTCCGACACTTGCTGCCCGGCCGCGCTGGTTGGTGATAAACAAGGTCGATTTGATCGATGCGGAGACACTGGCCGCTAGAAAAAAGGAACTTCTGGCCGCTCTGGATTGGGCCGGTCCCACCTATGAAATTTCCGCGCTGGGCCACCGGGGTACCCGGGAGCTCAGCGGTGACCTGATGACCCATATAGAAGCCCTCGACGAACAAATGGCGGATGATGCTGACGCAGTGGCTGCAGAAAGGTTGGCTCAGGAGTCTATGCAGCAGGAAGCGAGGGAGCGTATTGAGGCCCTGCGCGAGCAGCAGGCAGTGGCACGACGCAACAGCAAAACAACGGTCAAAAACGTGGACGATGAGGGCGATGACGTCGCCGTGGAGTATCGCCATTGACACAGCATGACCGTACCGAACTCGTGGATGCCCGACGCTGGGTGGTCAAGGTGGGCAGTGCTCTGCTGACCGCTGACGGCCGACGCCTTGACCATGGCGTGATTCATGGTTTGGTGCAGCAGCTGGTTACTCTGAGGGAGCGGGGCTGCGAGGTTGTCCTCGTCTCCAGCGGCGCTGTTGCTGCAGGTATGGTACGTCTCGGGTTTCACGAACGCCCTGAGGACCTGCATTCCCTTCAGGCGGCGGCGGCAGTGGGGCAGTCCGCTTTAATCAGGAGTTATGAGGAAGCACTTGCCCCCCAGGGCATCACGCCGGCACTGGTACTGCTGAGTCATGCAGATATTCGCGCCCGTGATCGCTATCTCAACGCGCGCAGCACGCTGGGCAGGCTGATACAACTCGGTGTCATTCCCGTGGTCAACGAGAACGATTCAGTGGTGACCGACGAAATCAGGTTCGGTGACAACGATACTCTGGCTGCTTTGGTAGCCAATTTGGTGGATGCTGATGTCTTACTGGTCCTGACGGACCAGGACGGCTTGTTTGAGGGCGACCCCAATAGGGACAGGGATGCCGCGATTGTGGTCAGTGCGGAGGTGGATGATCCCCGCCTGGATAATATGGTGGGCGAGGGTGGTCAATTGGGTCGCGGCGGGATGATCACCAAATTAAGCGCCGCGCGGCTTGCCGCCCGCTCGGGTGCCCTGACGGTAATTGCCAATGGTCGCACCCCCGATGTGGTGCCGCGGATCGCTGCAGGAGAGCATCTCGGCACACTCCTGAGTACCCAGCGTCGACCGCAGAGTGCTCGCAAGCAATGGTTGGCGAGCCTGCTCCATGAGCACGGTGAATTGGTTCTTGATGAGGGTGCTGTGACGAAGGTGACGAAAGCGGGTAAGTCCCTGTTGCCCATTGGTGTTGTTGCCGTGCATGGCGAGTTTGTTCGGGGTGACCTGGTGGCTTGCGTCGATGGGTCCGGCCGTCAGATTGCTCGTGGCCTGGTGAACTACAACGCCAGCGAAGCGCGCCGGCTGGTGGGTCTGGCGTCCAATCTCATTCCCGATGTGTTGGGGTACGGTGGCGATGAGGAAATTATCCACCGTGACAATATGGTGAACCTGTGACCGCTGCCACGGTGCTGCTGGTGATTTATGTGCCCGCCATATTCGGTGCCAGTCTCCTGGGCGGCTGGTTGCCGCGCCGGTTCCATATGACCCACACCCGCACTCAGCTTATTATGAGTCTTGTTGCTGGGCTGATGCTGGGCGTCGCCTTTTTTCATCTCATACCACACGCTGCCCTGACCGAGGCGGCGAGCGTCGACTTTGCCATGGCCTGGGTCATGGCTGGCCTTGTCTTCATGCTCTCGCTCCTGCGGTTATTCCATTTTCACCAGCATGATTTTGCCGGCTCAGAGGAGCGCTGCGGTCATGCTCCCGCGGACGAGCATAGCCACAGCCATGCCCATGATCACAGTCATACCAGCCCACCTGGGGGAGCGTTCACCTGGTTGGGTTTGCTCCTGGGCCTTGGTATCCATACCGTGGTGGACGGCATTGCCCTTGGCGCCATTATGCGCGCTGATCCGGGTACCAGCGCCGGTCTGCTGGGGTTTGGGGTCTTCCTTGCTATCCTGCTGCACAAGCCACTCGATGCGCTTTCCATAGAGACCGTTCTCGCCGCGGCAGGGCACTCGGGTCGCCGGCGTCACTGGATTAACCTTGGATTTTCAATCCTGTGCCCGGTTGTTGCTGTTGTTTTCTGGTATTCAGTTGAGCTGTCGCCAATCGACGGTCGCTTGCTGGCGGCTGCACTGTCTTTTTCGGCTGGCGCATTTATCTGCATAGCGCTGGGCGATTTGCTACCGGAGATCCAGTTTCACAGCCACGACCGCGGCAAACTGACCTTGCTGTTTTTACTGGGGATTACACTCGCCTGGGCCATTGGTGCTGTGGAACCCCCGCACAGCCTCTAAAACCAAAAGGCCCCCGGTTTCCAGGGTTATTGTTCAGCGCCCAGCCGGAGGGCCTCACTTTGGGACTTTCCCGGCTCATAGGCCGGCTGCTCCCAGCCCATGAGTTCCTGTTTGATTCGGGTGGCCAACGTGTCGAGATGCACCGAACTGGCGTTCAGACAGGGTATGTATTCATAACGCGTGCCGCCGGCCTCAAGAAAATAGTCACGATTTTCCATGCCGATTTCCTCGATTGTTTCGAGGCAATCTGCAGAGAAACCCGGGCAGATAATCTGCAGCGATTTAACGCCGGTCTCGGGTAATGCCTTGAGGGTTTCGTCGGTATAGGGTTTAAGCCACTCTTCGCGACCAAACCGCGACTGGAATGTTGAGAGGTAATCATCGGGGGCGAGCCCCAACGACTCGGCAACGAGTCGGGTGGTCTTGTGGCACTGGCAGTGATAGGGATCGCCATTGAGGAGGTAGCGCTGGGGACTGCCGTGGTAGCTGAAGACGAGTTTATCGGCTCTGCCGTGCTGATCCCAGTGCTGCTGAATCGACGTGGCCACTGCATTGATATAACCGGGGTCGTCGCAGTAGTTGGCAATAAACCTGAAGTCAGGTAACCAGCGTCGCCGTGTAAAGTCCGCCGCAACCTCGTCAAAGGTTGATCCGGTTGTCGGTCCTGCATATTGCGGATACAGAGGCAGCACCACCAGGCGTTGCACCCCCGCGGAAAAGAGCTCGTCGAGCACGCTGGGTATCGAGGGATTGCCATAGCGCATGGCGCCCCGGACGATAATGTGGGATCCCAAGCTGGCCTGGAGCCGCTCCTCCACGCCACTGACCTGATCCAGGAGGTGGTACAACAGCGGTGAACCCCGGTCGGTCCACACTTCAGTATAGGCCTCAGCGGACCGTCGTGGTCGGGTGTTCAGGATAATGCCGTTGAGGATAAGCCACCAAATGAGTCGCGGAACCTCCACAACCCGTGGGTCGCTCAGGAACTGCTTTAGATACGGGCGCAGCGCCTTGGCCGTAGGCGCCTCGGGGGTGCCCAGGTTGGTAAGCAGTACCCCCGTGAGTGGGGGGGTGCCGTGGTCGTAGTCAGCTGAACCGCGGTAACTCATGCCCTGTCCTGATCGAAAGTTGTTACCCCCGAATACGAGTCTAAGCAGACCCCGGATGTCCGTGGGGCGGGTATTGTACGCTGGTCGGGGCATCGGGTTACACCGGCTCGAACTCATGGTATAAAAACCTACTCAAAATTCAAAAAATGCCGCCCGCCAGTGGGAACGTGCAAACCGCATTGGATAGGAGACCGCCAACGCCCATGAGCCTCGATTTTGACAGTGCCCGTCTCCCCAATCCGCATATGACTGATTTACACCACGCCTGGCGTGAGCAACTGCGCAAATTTGTCGATACAGAAATCATGCCCTATGCCGATGACTGGGATGAAGCGGGAGAAATTCCAATCGACCTGTGGCCGAAGGCCGCCGCGATCGGGTTGTTGGGGCTGGGTTATCCCGAGGCCTACGGCGGTACCCCGGGGGACACCTGGCTGGGTGAAATTGCTGCGGAGGAGTTGGGGCGCATAGGTGCCGGTGGAATCAACGCCAGTCTGATGGTCCATAATATCGGGCTGCCCCCGATTATGAACTGGGGCTCTGAGGCCATGAAAGCCGAAGTGGCACCGCCCATACTCCGGGGCGAAGCCTGGATATCACTGGGAATCACGGAGCCGGGCGGTGGATCGGATGTCGCCAATTTGCAGACCACAGCCGTACGTGAGGGAGAGAGTTTCATCGTAAACGGCTCTAAAACCTATATCACCGGTGGCATGCGGGCGAACTGGATAACCACAGCGGTGCGCACGGGCGGCGAGGGCGCCGGTGGTATTTCCATGTTGCTCATACCCACCGACAGCAACGGATTTGCCCGGACCAGCCTCGATCGTAAACAGGGTTGGTGGGCGTCCGATACAGCGACGCTCTACTTTGATAACGTGCGGGTGCCCGCAGCGCACCTCATAGGTGGGGAGAATCAGGGTTTCAAGGTCATCATGACCAACTTCAACAGTGAGCGCATGGGCATGGCCATCCTGATGGAGGCCTCAGCAAGGGTTTGTCTTGAGGAAGCCGTAGCGTGGGCACGGGATCGGCAGACCTTTGGTAAGCGGCTGGCAGATCATCAGGTGATTCGCCACAAGATAGCCATGATGAAACAGAAAATTAATGCAACCCAGGCATATATTCGGGTTTGCAACGAGTCGATGGTGCGGGGTGAGCCCAATCCTGCAGATATAGCCCTGCTCAAGGTACAGGCCAGCGAAGTCATGGAGTTCTGTGCCCGTGAAACACTGCAAATCCTGGGTGGACTGGGGTTCATGCGCGGTTCCCGGGCAGAGCGGATTTACCGGGAAGTCAGGGTTAATGCAATTGGTGGTGGGTCGGAGGAGATCATGCGCGACCTTGCGTCCCGCCAATACGGTCTTTAACAAGGAGAGCCACGATGGCCGAGTCGAAAGAAGCACTTAAGAAGTTCCAGACGGAGGTGGCTGCCTGGATGGAAGAAAACGTCCCTGCCGATCCCGACTTTCTCCTGCCCCTGAGTTTTCTTGAGGTGGGAACCGAGCAGCAACTCGATTTTCTGAGGGCCTGGCAGCACAAGGTTTGGTCAGCGGGCTTTTTGGGTATGCACTGGCCTTCAGAGTACGGTGGGCAGGGTATGGATCCAGCCTACCAGGGCGTGGTTGATCGCGAGCTTGGTCGCTTCAACGCGCCGATCATGTTCAACACGATCGGTCTGGGTTGGACGGGTCCGCTGCTTCTGGAAATGGGGACCGAAGCGGAAAAAGCGAAGTACCTGAAACACATACTTTCCGGTGATGAAATATGGTGTCAGGGATTCTCGGAACCCGATCACGGCTCCGATCTTGGTGCGGTGCAGACCAAGGCGGTGCGGGACGGCGACGAGTATGTGATCAATGGCTCAAAAATCTGGACGACTCTGGGAAATTATGCAGACCATATGATTCTGCTGGC
>CALKDK010000076.1 GCA_938084055.1 uncultured Luminiphilus sp. | reverse complement strand
GAAATCCTGTCTGGGTTTCAAGCGCTTGGCATTGAAGACCGGGATTTAAAAGCTGCGGATATTCGCATTTCACCCCGATACCGCTACGACAAATCTGCCCAGCAATCGGTGGCGGATGGCTTTGAAGTCTCCCGGGAGGTGCAGGTTACTCTCCGCAACCTGTCCCTGCTCGGAGTGCTCATGAGCGAGGCAACGCGTATCGGTGTCAACAACATCAATCCCCCGCAGCTGTCGAGTTCGGTTCATGAAGAAAAATATCGCGAGGCGCTGGAGTTGGCTGTAATCCAGGCTCGGGAACGCGCCGAGGTGCTGACCACAGCAGCCAACGTCAATCTGGGACCGGTACTGAACATGAACGTGCAAGGCGGACGTCCCCGCCCGGAACCCATGCGCATGGAGATGCGGGCAATGTCCTCCGATGAATCGGCGGGGGCCTACCAGCCCGGTGAAATGGATATCACGGCAACAGTCCACGTGGCATTTGCCATTCTTCAATAAGGTAAAAAGACGGCACCAGGACACTTGGAAACCGATGCTTTGATCCCTATTATTGAGTAAGGCACGTATCCTTCATTCCCACAGGGAGTTTGAAATGAACGACAAGCAGGTTTACTCAGCGCCAGCCGACGTCCTCGGTGCCGGCGGCGCCGTCAGCACCAACAAGGTATTGAAGAACACCTATATGCTGCTGGGCATGACCCTCGCCTTCAGCGCAGTCACGGCGAGCGTCGCTATGGCCGCTGGCCTGTCTCCCATGACAGGGTTCGTATTGATGCTGGTGGGCTTTGGCCTCTTGTTTGTGGTCAATCGCATGGCCGACAGCGCCAAGGGCTTGCCCGCAATTTTCGCATTCACCGGCGTAATGGGTGCCGCGCTGGGTCCCACGCTGAACTATTACGTTGCACTACCCGGTGGACCGGGGTTGATCATGCAGGCGCTCGGCGGCACGGCATTGGTGTTCTTTAGCCTGTCGGCCTACGCGCTGACCAGCCGCAAGGATTTTTCCTACATGGGAGGCTTCCTGCTAACGGGCCTTATCGTGGCAATTGTCGCCAGTATTGCCAATATATTCCTGGGTATTCCGGCATTGTCGCTCACCATATCCGCAGCAATCATCATGATCATGTCCGGACTTATCCTGTTCGATACCAGCCGGATCATCAACGGCGGCGAAACGAATTACATTCGGGCCACGGTGTCGCTTTATCTCAATATTTACAACCTCTTCATCAACATCCTCCATCTGCTGGGCGCATTTGGTGGCGATGACTGACAGGCACTCACCGATTGAAACCCCGGCGCGACCGGGGTTTTTTTATGGTGGGTTAAAAGCGCCCCAGCCCAACGGGTTGGACTACAGGCTGCCGTTATGAAGTTTACACTGGTGGTGATGAGGGGCCCTGGCAATGGCAGGGGCCAAGAGCGCGCACAGGGCTTTGCCCGGGCACTCCTCGATCAGGACCTGATCTTAAAGCGGGTATTCTTCTACGGTGACGGCGCCCGCACCGCGTTACCCAGCGAGCAACCCCACATCCAATTCTGGTCGTCGATTGCTGACATACAGGGCAGCGACCTGGTGATATGCAGTGCCTCAGCCGAACGCTGTGGTGCACTGCACCCTCCCGAACCCTTCACGTTAATGGGCCTTGGCGCTTTGATGGAAGCGGGTTATGACAGCGACAGGATTATCAGTTTTGACTGAGGCGCGGCTCTGGCTTATACGAATTCAGAGTGCACCTTATGACGGCCAACTCGCAACCCTGGGTGTCGATGCCGCGCTGGCCTGCGGCGCCTTCGGTCAATCCGTCGCCGTCCTGCTAGACGGTCCCGGCAGGGAACTCCTGCAGGAACAGCCACTGCCCGCCGGTGCCGATCGCAACCTGTACAAGCTGGTGTCGTCTTTTCCACTGTATGATCTCGGCTGTGTGTATGTGGCGAGTGACAGTGCAGCGCGCGATTCAATCAACGGTCCCGAAGGTCTTGAGGTGATAGCCATCAACCGTCACGACGTCGCGGAGCTGATCGCCACCAGCCGCCACGTCTTGAGCTTCTGATGGCGCTGCACATGCTCTATCAATCTGAACGCCTCGAACAACTGGCGGGTGTCGTTGCTGAAACGGATGCCGTGCTGCTGGTAGATCGCGCCCTCGCCTCGTGCTTGTCACCCGAGATCGGGTCAGCACCGCGCCTGCCCTGTCCGGTCTATGTCCTTGCGACAGATTTTGATTCGAAGGATTGCATCCCAGAGCACCCTGGCATTACTGGAATCACCTTCGATGATTGGGTAAATTTAACCTGCCAGCATAGCCAGTTTGTCGAATGGAAGTGACCCGGGAACACCTCCAGAGCCAGTGCGACCACCAGGGCTTTCTCAGGAACTGGTCGGTATGGACCGAGGAAATCGCCCAGGCGTTCGCCCTGGAAGAAGGTATCGCGCTGACCGCCGCCCATTGGGATATTCTCCATCTGCTAAGGCAATATTACCGAGAGTTTGAATCCTCTCCCGCCAACAGAGCACTTGTTAACTGGGTCAAGCGGCATGCTGGGCCCGAGAAAGGTAACTCCATCTACCTGATGGGGCTGTTTCCCGGGAGCCCTGCACGGGTCGGTAGCCGCATTGCCGGGCTGCCCAAGCCCAAAAACTGCCTCTAAGCCTGACCCCTATGCCACTGAGTGCCATTCAACCGAACTGCTATAACGAACTGCTCCAGCAGAAGGTAGCCGCACTACGCCCTGCCTTTGATGCCCTCGGGGCCCCGGATGGCACAATATATGCGTCTCCCCGGGAGGGCTTCAGACTACGTGTTGAATTTCGCATTTGGCATGAAGGCGACCGTATGTTTTATGCCATGTTTCGGCCTGGCGAACCGAAAATCCCTCTACCCGTTGAACGATTCCCCATTGCTTCACAGGCCATACAGGCCTTAATGCCGCTGTTGCTCTCCAGTCTTACCGGCAACGAGCGACTGCGCCGCAAGCTATTCCAGGTCGAATTCCTCAGCACCCTGTCGGGCGATATGCTGGTGACTTTGATATACCACAAGGCACTGGATGACGCCTGGCTTGTCGACGCCCACTCACTGGCCAAGGCGCTGGGCATCAATCTGGTGGGACGCAGCCGCAAACAGAAATTGGTCATCGGTCGCGATTGGGTAGAAGAAAACTTGCAGGTGGGCCACCACCGCTATCATTACCGACAGCCCGAGCAGGCTTTCACACAGCCCAACGGTTGTGTGAATCAACAGATGCTGGCCTGGGCCGTTACAGCCAGTAGCGGCCTCGCTGGCGACCTGCTTGAGCTCTACTGTGGGATCGGTAATTTCACCCTGCCCCTGGCATCCTGCTTTGATCGTATCCTGGCTACGGAAGTCTCAAAAGCGGCCACCCGTGCCGCACTTGTCAACCTGCAGGAGAATCAAATCGGCAACGTCGCATTTGCGCGACTGTCAGCGGAGGAGATGACTCAGGCTCTCAACGGTGTACGCCCCTTTCGGCGCCTCGCCAAGCTGCCCGTACCCTTGTCCGACTACCGACTGGACACCCTTCTGGTCGACCCGCCGAGGGCCGGCCTTGATTCGGCCACCCTCGCCCTGGCCGCTCATTTTCCATCCATTATTTATATTTCCTGTAGCCCTGACACCCTTTTGGGAAACCTCACCCAACTGCGGACAACGCACACCATCAAACGACTGGCATTTTTTGATCAATTTCCTTACACCCCACACCTGGAGTGTGGCGTCTTATTGAGCAGGAGTTCCCCATGAGAGCACTGTCAGAAACTGAGATCACCGACTGGGTGGCGGCGCAACAACAATGGCGTCATGAGAACGGCAAGCTGATGCTGAGCCTTAAGTTTGAAGACTTCAGCATGGCCTGGGGCTTCATGTGCCGCGTGGCGATGCTGGCGGAGCAGCAGCAACACCACCCTGAGTGGTCGAATGTCTACAACCGTGTTGATATTGCGCTGGTCACCCACGATGCGGATGGCATTACAGACCGGGACCAACGCCTGGCAGAGGCCATTAATCGCTTACTGGGTTCAGCCTGAAGTCAAAAATTCGGTGACTTGATCCACCACACCGGGCTCATCCAGCATCGGGGCATGGCCCACACCGGGCACTTCCAGAAATGCCAGATTTGCGTGGCGACGGCGCATTTGAGCCACACAATCTCGGTCCAACAAATCGCTGATTTCCCCGCGGATCAACAACAGTGGCCTGTCTACCAAGGTATCGAACAGGGGCCATAGCTCAGCGGGTGCAGCTCCGGCACTCCCCCCGCGCATGGGGGCGGTGATACCGGGGTCGTAGTCGAGCGCAACCTGACTGTCACGCTCCGTACACGCCCTGGCAGCGAAGCGCAGCCAATCGGCGTGACGGTAACCGGGAAAGGCCGCGCTGTTGGCTGCTTTGACATACCCAGCCGCCTCTGGCCAATCCGCAAACACCATTTTCGTGCCAACGACCGCCTTAATGCGTTCAAGTCCCCCGGCGGCAATATCGGGCCCGATGTCATTAATAACGAACCGGGTAAAACGCTCTGGCGCGAGGGCATTGAGCCCCATGGCCATGAGTCCACCCATTGAAGTGCCCAACACCGCACACTGCACAACCGCCGTGTAGTCAAGCAGCTGCAGCATGTCCACGACGTAGGTCTGGGGCAGGTAGCGCTCTGTCTGGCTATCGTAATCTGACCGTCCGCGCCCGCGCTGGTCGGGTACCAGCACTCGATGGCTGGCTTGTAAGGCCGGCGCCAGGTCTTCAAAATCCCGGCTGTTGCGGGACAGGCCATGGAGACAAAGCACAACGGGCGCCTCCGGTGATGGCCCGGGATAATCCCGGGCGTACAGCGTCAAACCATCAGGGGTGGTAAAAAACAGATTCCGGAAATACGAACTGCGCATGGCCCAAACTCGCTTAATAGACGTTGCCGGCTACTCACCGGGATACCGCGCCTGCAGGGCGCCATAGACATCATCAGGGAACGACTCGAGGTCACTGTCCAGCTCGGCCAGCAATTCGGAGAGGTGCTCGTTGTCCTCGCGCCCATCCCACAACTTCCTGTAACTACCGTCCTTGTAACCGTGGTCCTGGCGAAAAAAATTCAGGACGTTTTTCCCGATGTAATGGCGATACAACTCATCAAATGACAACCCACTGGCCAACATGAGCTGTGCAAACAGCGGCACGGAAAAGCTCCGTGACTGAAGGCTGTGCGTGGCCAGGGCCTCCGTCGCGATGCGGATGTCATCGGTCTCTGGTTCGGCGTGGTAAAAGTCGAGCTCTATGCGTTCCGCCAGCTGAGTGATCTGTGTTGCCTGGGAGAAGAGCGCACTCATGCCAAAGTGCCATATATCAATAACCTCCAGCTGCGCCTGCTGAACATCGGCGGCCTGTTTCTTCCACCACTTGTAGCCGATGTGATCCATCAGTTCGCCACACTCAACCCAAATCGCTCGGTACCATTCGAAGTTTTGATTGATCCAGTCATTGTGTACCCGGGTGTTCATTGAATGCTGCATCGACAACATGGTTTCGAGTGCTTGTCGCATGGGGTGATGTCCGTCCATAGGTTGGGTTTGTCTGCCGGGACTGATCCCTGACACGACCACGGCTTCCATCATACGCATATCAACAGGATCGCAAAAAGGGTTGATCACCCCATATTGCGCTGCCAGACCTTAAATTAAGATAGGATGCGCCCCTACGATCTGGGGCTCGGGCATCCGCGGCACCCAGCTCGACGGTCGCCGCACCGATAGCGGCAATGGCTGCCTGGAAAGCCAGCAGCATCTACTGGAAATTGCAGAGCGTTGACAGCATGAAAGACCGGCCCACCGAGGATCATATCGTAGCGACACTCAACCAACACAGGCCAGCGTTTATTGCGCTGCTGGGTGGCAAGGTCATTGCGGCAAGTTCCCAGCACCAAAGCTGCACCTTTGAATTCTGCGTGCCCGGTGAATTCTGCCACAGTGGCGATATTGTTCAGGGTGGCTTTGTGACCGCCATGCTGGATGCGGCTATGGCACATGCGGTCTTCGGCTGTGACCCAACCGTAACACGCCTCTCCAGTCTGGAGATCAGCACGCGTTACGAAAGCGTGACACGGGGTGGCGTAGTTCTGCACGTCGAGGGGCGCATCCGTAAAATAACCCGTAGCGTGGCCTTTCTGGAGGCTGAGCTCCGTAGCGAGGCCGGCGAAATCCTTGCCTGTGCAAGCTCTGTCGCCAAGGTAGCTCGGGATGCGGCCTAGGCGCTGGATGGATCCGTTAATCTCACCCCTGAATCAGGGCCAGCGAAGCCCATCGCGCCGCGGTAATCGGGCCATTATGGACGCACGCAGGCCAATTGAGTAGCCGTGGCACACGCGCAGCCGCGTCGCTGATACAGATTGCGTCTGCCCCTGAGAGCACTGGCCCTGGACAGCAGGCAAAAAAAAGCCGTCCTGTTACCGGGACGGCAAAACACTCTTAACGCTTGCACAACAAATACAACGACCTGGATGGAGGCGAGAAGATTAATCTCTACTCTGGCCCGATGGCCGGTAGATAGACTCTCTCACATCAGCGTCTATATTTGCATAAGAAATTTTCTATAGCAAAGCAAAACGCAAATCAAATAGCGTCATTTACAGTCAAAAGGTGATTAGCCCTCCCGCTGCTTCTCGTCATCATGCCCCTCGCAGACACCGATAAGCCGTTGAAGCCAGGACATAGTGTTGACGTAAACACGTCTCGGCCAGCGGGAGCCTCAGGCCACCCCCGAGTCAGCCCATCCCGCTTGCCGCAAGCATGACCCGACTTATCTCAACCTCCCAAGGGAGGCCCCCCCCAGGGGCCCAAGGTCGAGTAAAATACAGCGACAGTGGCCTCAATGTGGATTCCATGCCCTCTATACCCTTTAACGGCAAACCGGTGGCTACCGCCGTGTCCCTGGCACTGAGCGGACTGATTTCCGGTGCGGTCAGCGCGCAAACCGATACCGTCACAGAAAACCCCGTCATTGAAGAGGTTGTCGTTACCGGCATCCGCTCAAGCCTGCAGCGAGCGCAGGATTTAAAGCGCTACTCCGCTGGCGTGGTGGATGCAATTACCGCCGAGGACATCGGCGATTTTCCCGATACCAACCTCGCCGAGGCGCTGCAGAGGGTCACCGGCGTCGCGATCGATCGACAGCGGGGCGAGGGTACCACCGTGACGGTGCGCGGGTTTGGGGCAGACTTCAACCTGGTCACGCTCAATGGCCGCCAGATGCCTACACACAGTGGACTGGGCCGTTCCTTTGACTTTCAGGACATTGCCGCAGAGTCGGTCTCTGGGGTAGAGATTTACAAGACCTCCCGAGCCAACATACCCACAGGTGGAATCGGGGCAACCATTAACATCAAGACCGCGCGGCCGCTTGATCGACCCGGACTTAATGCTACGGTCAGCGCCTCGGGCATGTACGACCAGTCAACCCGGACGGGGGATGAGTTCACACCTGAAGTTTCAGCTTTCGCCTCCCAGACATTCCTCAACGACACCGTGGGCATCGCGCTTTCTGGCACTTTCCAGGAGCGGCACAACGGCCAGTCCTCTGCCAGCAATACCGAATGGTTGGAGCGCGACGGCAGTGGGATTCCTGACAACGGCCAGCATGAAAACCTGCCCGGCGCCGGCGATTTGGTCGCCCTGCCCCAGCAGCAGATTTACCAGCTGGACGAGTGGGAACGCACTCGCATTAATGGCCAGCTCACCCTGCAATGGCGGCCCTTTGACAGCCTGACGGCGACCCTCGATTACACCATGGCTCAGTTGGAACTGGATCATCGCTACAACAACATGTCGGTCTGGTTCAGCCCCACAGGCCAGTCTGGAACATGGATGGGAGACGGTATTGTCTCGCCTATGGTGTACTCGGAAACCAACAACCAGCCGGACTCACCCATGGGGGCCGGCGTTGATGCCTCGAAAAATACCCGGGCATCGCTGGGCCTGAATCTTGAATGGGATGTCACCGATCGTCTCAGCCTGGCATTGGACTACCATGACTCCACGGCCGAACGGGAACCCAACAGTCCCTTTGGCAGTTCGGCGAACCTGTCAATGGCGGCGTTTGGCCGGCAATCTGCCTCTGTGGACTACTCCCGGGAGATTCCGGTCACAAGCATAGGTCTCGCCGACCCCCTGTCTCCGGATGATATGCAGATAACCGGGAGCGTCTTTGCCAACAGCTGGGCGGAGATGAATATTGAGCAGACTCAATTCTCGGGTGTTTTCGATTTAACGGAAACATTGATGCTGGATTTTGGACTGGCCTACACCGACATCGACAACTTCGAGGCAGGCAGCATCGTGCAGCGCAACACCTGGGGCCAGAATCAGGCCTCGGCGTACGGCACAGTCGCCGATCTTGTCGTCCCTGCTTCGCTTACCGGCATGTATGACGAACTCGCAGGCGGGGACAGCGTCACCAACAACTTCTTCATCTTTAACATGGAAGAAGTTGCAGCTCGGGCCGAGGCACTCCAATCGCTCCCGGAAACCGACCCCATGTACCTGGCCACAGCGGTAGCCGGTGGCGATTGTGGCACCGGCTTCTGTGCTGACAGCGATCCCGGGTTTGGCAATCAATTCCGCGAAGAAAGCTATTCTGCCTATCTCCAGGTGGGCTATGCGGGGGAGTTGCTGAATAGACCGTTCAATTTTCGGGCCGGCGTGCGCTATGAAGAAACCGAGGTAACCTCCAGCGCGGCATCCCAGGATTACGTCACGATAGAGTGGGCGTCCACCAATGAATTTGCCGCTGTCCCGGCAGACGGCACGGTTACGACCTCCCTGACGGGTGATTACGACGTCCTGCTACCCAACATAGATTTTGACATCGAAGTTGTCGACGACGTGATCTTCAGGGCCTCTTACAGCCAAACCATTGCGCGCCCAAGTTACGCCGATTTGCGGGGCAACCTGTCGATTGGCACTGTGCTGAGGGTGGTAGAGGGCGAGCACATTGCCGATGGCAGTATCGGTAATCCGGGACTTTTACCCCACGAATCGGATAACTGGGATTTCTCTCTGGAGTGGTACTACGGTGATGCGAGCTACGTCTCAGTTGGCTATTTTGATAAATCGGTGGTCAATTTCGTCACGTCGGCAGAGCAGCAGGATGTTGTGCTCTACCCTGATCTGGCCCACCCAGCGCTGGGCCCGCTCTACGCAGACGCTATCGATGCACTGGGGATTACAGCGTCCAATGGTGCCATTCGTGATTACATCTTTACCAAGTACCCCAACGAGCCCGGCGTAGACGCGGCCAACGAAATCATCACGGGGGTACCGGGGCGTGACGACCCCGCGTATTTTGATGTTGATACGCGAATCAACTCTGCAGAAGAAGCCAATATCGACGGCTGGGAAATCGCCTGGCAGCACAGCCTCTGGGATACGGGTTTTGGCTTCATTGCCAACATGACCCTCGCCAGTGGCAGCGCCACCTTTGATAACAATTCCGATGCGCCACAGTTCGCGCTGCCGGGCCTGTCTGATACGCGCAACCTCATCCTTTATTATGAGGGCTTCGGCTTTGAGGCTCGGGCGGCTTACAACTGGCGGGACAGCTATTTCATTGGCGGTGTGACAAAACCAGCCTATACCGAGGAATATGAGCAGTGGGATGCCAGTGCGAGCTATGAAGTCACCGATGGCTTCGTTGTCTTCGTGGAAGGCATTAATCTTACAAACGAGACCTTCCGCTCCCATGGCCGGGATCCCCTGCAGCTGTACAGTGTGGGGCAGCTGGGTGCACGCTACAACGTGGGGTTCCGCTACACCTACTAGCTGCCCGGGCGCGCCCCGACAAACGAAATGATCGCAACCCAACGGGTTTGTCGTCATGCGCTGAAGGTCTAGACTTCAGGCTCTCAGGAAGCCACTGGCAGTTGGGCAGAGCAACGTGACTCAGGATTCAATACAGCACCGCCCCGTACGCAGGGTGGTCATTGTCGGTGGCGGCACCGCAGGCTGGTTGACGGCCTGCTTGCTCGCGGCTGAATTTGAAACCTCAGACGATTTCAGCATCACCCTGCTGGAATCCTCTGACACACCCAGCATAGGGGTCGGTGAGGGAACGTGGCCCTCCATGCGTTCCACGCTGAAGAAAATTGGCCTCAACGAAGCCGAGTTTTTACGGCGCTGCCAGGGCTCGCTGAAACAGGGCACCTTCTTTCGCAACTGGCTGCATGCCCGAGGTGAAAGTTACTACCACCCGTTTTCACTCCCCGCAGGTTACAGTGAAACCAATCTCGCCGAAGTGTGGCTGCAGTCGGCGTCAACGAAGCAGTCCTTTGCCCATGCCGTGACCCCGCAATGCCGAATCTGCGACGAAGGGGGTACTGCCAAACAGCTGGGCATTCCCGACTATGCGTACGCCCTGAACTACGGTTATCACCTGGACGCCGGGGCGTTTGCCGAAATGCTCATGGAGCATGCGGTGGAAAATTTGGGTGTCAGCCATCTCCAGGACCACGTTGAGCGCATCGACTGCGACTCCCAGGGGTACGTTGATACCCTCCATACCCGCTCGGGCCTCGAGGTCCCCGGTGATTTTTTTATAGACTGCAGCGGCTTCAGTGCGCTGCTTCTGGGTGGGCATTACGGCGTCCCCCTGACGTCCGTTGATTCTGTTTTATTCAATAATCGCGCCCTGGC
>CALKDK010000075.1 GCA_938084055.1 uncultured Luminiphilus sp. | reverse complement strand
TTGGTGGGTCGTGCTGGGTTCGAACCAGCGACCAATTGGTTAAAAGCCAACTGCTCTACCGACTGAGCTAACGACCCGAAAAGAATGCGCTGGCGTGGCGAGGAGCGTATGGTACGCATTCTTAAAAAAAGTGCAAGATCATCGCTATGGCACGGCAACTACGGCCCTTTCACCTCGCCCTTCCCACCCGGGATCTGGCAGCCACCCAATTGTTTTACTGCGACATCCTCGGCTGCAAGCTGGGCCGAACCGACGCCTCCTGGATAGACCTCAACCTCTACGGGCATCAGTTGGTCTTCCACGCCTGCGGCGGCGCCACGCTGGGGGAACATTACAACCCAGTGGATGACGAAGCGATTCCCATACCCCATTTTGGTATTGTTCTGACCCCAGAGGATTTCGATTCGCTTGCGACGCGTCTCACAGGACGGGTGACCATGATTGTAGAACCCACGGTGCGTTTTTCCGGCACCCCCGGGGAGCAGAAATCCCTGTTTTTCCGCGACCCCAACGGCTACGCATTGGAGTTTAAAAGCTTCTGCGACGACAACTACCTGTTCGCCCCCTTTAACAGCTAGTTTAACTGTCCCTGGCCGAGTCCCCACCCCACTCAGACCGGACGCAGTTTCTGCCCTGCGCCTTGGCCGTATAAAGCGCACCGTCAGCACGCTTCACAGTCTCCTCAAATGGCTCATAGAGAGGAAAACGAGTGATACCCACACTGATCGTCATAGGGGGTATACCCTCCACATCCATGGCCGCGGTTTCACGTCGCACCCGCTGCGCAAAACCCTCGATGGACCTTGGCTCGGCAGAGGGCGATAAAATGAGGAACTCTTCACCACCCCAGCGCCCTACCACATCGCGATCACGGGCCACATCCCGAAGCTTGGACGCCAGCGACTTGATCGCACGATCGCCGGCATCGTGTCCCAAGGTGTCGTTGATAATCTTGAAATGGTCGATATCGATCAGCAAGACGCCGAAAGGTTCACGACGGGTCATCAAGTTGGTAACCGCAAGGTCGATACCGCGACGGTTGAGGAGTCCTGTAAGCGGGTCGGTATTGATGCGCTCCTTGAGCAACAGGGCCTGCATCTCAGCCTCTTCAAGATCGGTCTGTTGTCCCCCCCAGGCATTGAGAAAGAACACAAATACGGCGAGGTATACCGCCACCAGCACCCCCAACCGGGGATCATCAAGGTAAACAAGGGACAACTCCGGCCTCGAAGCCGCGAGCCCAAGGCTTAAACCCATCACCACCGCAACAGACAGGCCCACCACCATGCTGCGTCTCTGTCCCTCCATGAGGCCTACAACAATCAATAACATGGGGATGTAGGTGAGCGTACTGAGAAGCGCCACCGGTATCTCTCGCTCATTGAGGAAATGGAGCGCCGTTATCCAACGCAGGATAAAACCCAGAAGGGCAACGAGTAGGGATATCCGTATCCATGTCAGGGGTAATGACTCCCAGAACACGAACAGATGCAATGTAAAGAAAAATACCACGACCGCGACACCCACGGAGAGTGCTGTTCCAGATTCAAGCGCCAACCCGAGTGCCGCCATAACAAGCGATGAAATCAGTGCCACAAAGATAAGGAATCGGGCCAGCGCAAGCGCCAAATCACGGTTTGAACCGACGGGAGGGCTGCGCTGTGGTGCTTTCCAGGCATCGACAATCCACTGGAATATCTTCGCGCGGTGCGCTCTCTCCAGCCGCCTAACCACGAGTGTTGCCACTCGCGTTGAGGTCGCGGTAGGACTGCTGCGCCAGCCATTGTTCGAGAACGAAGTCAGGCATACCGGGTCGGGTCAGCGACGCCCGCATCAGTAAACCCCTGTGCCCGAAGCCGACAGCTATCGCAAACACCGCAGGCCAAACCATCGTCCCGGGCCTGGTAACAGGAGACCGTGATGCTGTAGTCCACACCCAGCCGGACCCCCGCAGTGATGATGTCGGCTTTGGACATGCCAATGATCGGTGTGCATATTTTGACGGGGTTACCCTCCACTCCAGCCTTGGTTGCAACAGCCGCAAGAGCATCAAAAGCCGCAATGAACTCAGGGCGACAATCAGGATAGCCGGAGTAATCAACAGCATTGACCCCCATATGGATTTCCGATGCCCCGATAACTTCAGCCCACCCTAAAGCTAAGGACAGGAATACGGTGTTTCGCGCCGGCACGTAGGTCACCGGGATACCGACCGTGGGCTCTGTTGGTACATCAATCGCATCGTCGGTCAGCGCAGAACCGCCTATGCCCCGTAAATCAAGAGTCACTGTTTTATGTACGGTTCCATTAAAGCAATCAGCAACGCGGGCAGCCGCTTTCAACTCGCCGCGATGCCGCTGTCCGTAATCGAAACTGAGGGCATAACATTCCCGGCCAGACTCATGGGCGATCGCGAGCACCGTTGCCGAGTCCAAACCACCCGACGTCAGGATGATGGCCTTCGCCCGCTCGTCGCTGTCAGTGACCCGGTTCATCGTCCCACAAAAGCTTGTGCAATTGAATCTGGAAGCGGGCCGGTATCTTATCCGCCAAAAGCCAGTCAGCCAGGGTACGTGGGGCCAGTGTGCCGTGGGCGGGCGAAAACAAAATGTCACCCACCCGTGCTGGAAGGGAGAATTCGTCCAGTTTGAAACAGGCCCAGTCGTAGTCCCGACGGCTACTGATCACAAACTTAATCTGGTCATGGCGCGTCAACGCGGGCAAGTTATCCCAAAGATTACGATGGGATTCGCCGGAGTCTGGTGCCTTCAAGTCCATGACCTTGCTAACACGGGAGTCGACCTCAGCAATGGGCAGGGCACCACTTGTCTCCAGCGATACGGCCAAACCCAAATCACACAGCTGGCTGAGCAGTGACAGACATTCTGGTTGTGCCAGGGGTTCGCCGCCCGTCACACAGACATGATGGCATTGGTAGGCCACAACCTGATCAACAATATGCTGCACCGCCAACATGTCACCACCGGCAAAGGCGTATTCAGTATCACACCAGACACAGCGAAGGGGACAGCCCGTCAGCCGAACGAACACGGTAGGTACCCCTACTGTCCGAGCCTCACCTTGCAGGGAGTGAAAGATTTCAGTGACGCGTAGTTCTGGACCGGCCCGAGGTTCCATAAATGAATTTAGAAGTTCTCATCGAGAAAATCCCGGGACAGCTGGGCAGCGGGATGTCCAGGGTACTCGGCGATAACACGGTCCAGGTAAGCGCGAGAACGCTCCCTGTTACCTTTCAGAAAGTGGACCTTACCAAGCTTGTACAGGGCATCCGGCACCTTGGGATTTTCTGGATACTGATCGAGGAGGAGTTTAAAACTCTGTCGCGCCATTTCCGGGTCAGGGGGGGTTATCACCAGATAGAGTTCACCCAGCCAATAATGTGCATTGGGCGCGTAGAAACCCAGGGGAAAAAGAGCCAGGAATTTCTGGAATGCCTCAACCGCTTCCGGAAAATTCCTCGCTTTCACATAATTGTAAGCCGCCAGATAGGCCGATTCCTCCTCAGCTTCTGCCGACGGCTTTGTACCAACCCTGTTACTGCCGGCATTAGCCGCACCGGTTGTACCCCCAAAGGTAAATCCCGCAGGCGTATCTAAACCTCCCACTGCTGGTTGAGGTCCAGTGCCCCCTCGGGCAGCCAAATCCGCCATCCGCCTGTCAAGGTCAATGTATCGCTCCAGGCTCTGCTCCTTCAGTTGCTGTATTTCGGAAGACTGTTCTTCGATGAGCCCGGTCAGTCGGCGCACTTCCTCCTGGAGTTGCTGCACCTGAATCACAAGTCCGCCGGTATTGTTGGGAAGGGCCGTCTCTGCCAGTTCCCCGCTCTCCAGCGGAGTGACCGTGGTGGTCTGCCCCGAGTAAGGCCTTATGCCCTCCCCAGCGGCCGCGGCCTGCCCTGGCACGCCTGCACCGGCGGCAACGCTCGCTTGCGGCCCGGTGCTCTCACGCCGGGCTGCCTCACGTTCGGCCTCAAGGTCGATATACTCCTGAGCGGAGACCCCAGCTGCAACCAGGGCCAGCACCGCAGAAATTAAAAAGCCGGCTGTGGCAACCGGCTCAATCAAACATTGCTTCAACTGTAAACCGCCTTATTTGAGCTCGACACGGCGGTTCTGTGACCAGTTTGCTTCACCCGACCCGAATGCCACTGGGTTTTCTTCCCCGTAGCTAATGCTTTCGATCCGATAGCTGGGTACACCGTTTGCAACCATGTAATCCCTGACAGCATTGGCTCGACGCTCACCCAGGGCAAGGTTGTACTCCCGCGTGCCTCGCTCGTCAGTGTGTCCTTCCAAACGCACACTGCTGTCATCACCCAGTAAAACCGCAATGTGGGCATCAACAGCGGCGCGGGCAGCATCGGTCAGGGCTGAGCTGTCGAAGTCAAAGTAAAAAACCCTGCCGACGGACATCGCTGCGTCCTGAAGGCGCTGCTGCTCAGCTGCCGCGGCGGCGGCGGCCTGCGCTTCGGCCTCTCGAGCTGCCTCTGCAGCGGCTGCCTCTGCGGCAGCTGCCTCTGCGGCCGCGGACTCTTCCGCTGCATTGTTGTTGGTTTCGTTACTTGAACAAGCCACCAGCACCAGTGATGCAAAAATGAGAGTGGCAACTTTACCGGCTAGGGGAAATGCTTTCATGAATCTGTCCTGTCTGGGCATTAAAAAGAGAAACTTCGGAGCTTAATGTATCGCATCCATCGGAAAATTGCTGTCTGTATCACAAATTTTCTTATCAATTTCATCGCGCCCTTTCCCCGGGGCGCTGTGCCCGCCCCCTGTCGTGAGGTGCGCCGTTCTCATGGCAGGTACGGCGACCAGGCTGGTTCCTGAACCTCACCATCCCGCGCCGGTAAATTGAAACTTACACCGCCGTCCACGGCAACAGCACCGAGAATGCTCTTGCCCTCCCTTTTTGTCGCATAGAGAACAATGGACCCGTTGGGGGCGATGGTGGGACTTTCATCGAGCTGAGTTTGGGTCAATACCGTGAGCCGCTCGGTAACCAGGTCATGGACGGCTATGTGATAAGACCCTCCCTGCTGGTGGACAAGGGCAACGTTCCGACCATCCTGGGCGACCCGCGCCCGGGCATTGTAGCGACCTTCAAAGGTAACCCGGATGGTCTTGCCCGTCTTCAGGTCGTAACGGTATATCTGAGGTCGCCCACCCCGGTCCGATGTAAACAGGATTGACTGGCCATCAGGCATCCAGGTTGGCTCTGTATCAATTGCATAGTGCTGGGTCAGCCGGGTCAGTCTTTTTGACGCAAGGTTCATCAAATAGATATCTGGACTGCCATCCTTCGAAAGCACCATAGCCATGGAATTGCCGTCCGGAGAAAAGACCGGTGAATTGTTAAGCCCCCGGAAGTTGGTCAGTTGCTCCCGCGCGCCGGTCCGAAGGTTCTGCCGATAAATGGCCGGGCGGGTGGTCTCGAACGACACATAGGCCACCTCCTGTCCATCCGGGGACCATGAAGGCGCCAATATCGGTTCACGACTCTCCAGCAAAACAATCGGTCGGGCACCGTCCGAGTCGGCCAGGGTCAGGCGGTAAAAATCCTTGTCGTTCAGGTTCCGCGTCACCGATACGTAGAGCAGCCGGGTAGCAAACGCTCCGGGAATCCCAGTTAGTTTTTCGTATACTGAGTCCGCGATTTTGTGGGCCAGCATCCGAGCCTCAGATGAGGCCCCGGTCACTGTGCCCGCTTCAATTTGCTGTTCACGGGTCGTATCAAACAACTGCCAATCCACCCGCAGGCGACCTGGCGAGGAGGGTTCGAAGCGGCCAATCAGGACATAGTCACTGTTTATGGCACGCCAGTCCCGAAAATACAGGTCAGAGCCTCTGGTCGGGTAGCTCAGCATATCCCGCCGACTCACCGGAGAAAATTGCCCGCTGCGCGCCAGATCTGAGTCCACAATCCGCGCAATGTCCTCCGGGGACGGTCCAGCTCCTGACCAACCAAAGGGGACTACCGCTATTGGCGTTGGGTTATCCACGCCTCGGGTAATTTCGATCTGGAGCTGGGCATAAGTACAGGGGCTGGTAAGGCCCGCAACGGTCAGGAAGATAAACGGCAGCAGATAGCGCATCAGTACCTCAGGTCCTCTGGACGGAACAGCAATTGAAAACGGCGAAAATCACGCTCAAATATAGCGCGATCCAGTGATTTTACCTCGGGGAAACGGGCCACTTTTTCAACCGCGTTCATCGCACTTCGATCGAATGCCACATTACCGCTGGACTCCAGCACTGTCACCCCAACCACATCGCCGGTTGGCACCAGCGCAATCTCCAGGATTGCGATCATACCGTTGCGCGCCGAAGGGGGCCGGGTCCAGCGTCCAACGACTGCCTGCTTGATAACTGCGGCCACCGTATCGCTCACAGAGCCCACTTTTCCTGACTGGGCAAACTGTTCAGAAGCCAGGGCCGATTCAATGTCATTGAGCGCCTCTGCTGCCAACTTTTCGGGTGGTGTTTCCCGAACGGGCTCTGGTATTGGCCGGATAACCTCCGGCTCGGGCTCGGCTTTGACAGGCGTCTGCTGCGCAACGGGTTTCGGCTTAGGCTTGGGTCTGGGTTTCGGCTTGGGAGTGGGCCGGGGTTTCTTTTTGGGCTGCAGAGACGCTGCATCCACGAGGGTGGCCTTGATGGCGACGGGTAGGGTGGTGCGGGCCTCAATGGTTGCAGGGTTGGCCCAGCGCACCAGCAAAAGTGTCAATACCAGCAGATGAAGCCCCACCGTCACCGCGACCGGCGTACCGAACCAGGTCAAGCGGTCCGAGAAACTGCTCACCGGGCGGGTGGCTCCTCTGTCACCAGCCCGACGGACGACGCGCCCGACGCCTGCAGTGCCGTCATCACCTCAACCACGCGACCGTAGGGCACCGCCGCATCCCCCCAAACCAAAACCGGTTTATCTGGGTCCCGGCGCAAAACGGCGGATACCCGTTGCTCAATCGTAGCCAGCTCAAGCGCCTGCTGATCATTTCTACCCAGATTGATAAACAGACGCCCTGCCCTGTCCACGGATACGATCAGCGGCTCACTGTCCTGATTTTCGACGGGTTCCGCCGGCGCATCGGGAAGATCAACCTGTACCCCTTGCATCAGCATCGGCGCGGTCACCATAAAAATGATGAGCAGCACCAGCATCACATCGATGTAGGGAACCACATTGATTTCTGCAACCGCACGGCGTTTGCGCATACGCCCTATCCCGCGTTACGCCGAGCGCGCTGGGCGTAGGTTTGACGCTGCAAAATCCCAGAAAATTCATCGACAAACGTGTCATACCGGTTGATGAGATTATCTGAACGCGCGGCGAAGCGATTGTAGGCAAGCACGGCAGGGATCGCGGCAAAGAGACCCATGGCTGTCGCAATCAGCGCTTCTGAGATGCCTGGAGCGACGGTTGCCAGAGTGGCCTGGGTGGCATTTGCCAACCCTCGAAACGAGTGCATGATTCCCCATACGGTGCCAAACAAACCAATGTACGGACTGGTTGACCCCACCGATGCCAGAAACGGCAGGTGGGCCTCAAGTCGATCGCTCTCTCGCAGCGTGGCAACCCGCATCGCACGCCGGGCGCCCTCCAGAACGGCATCTGCCTCTATATCTGACTGCTGTGAAAGCCTTGAAAACTCTTTAAAGCCAGCGCGAAATATGCTTTCCACACCAATGGGCGTTGCTCCATCAGCCTGCGCCTGGTTGCCCTCCCGGTAGATTTGTGCCAGATCCACCCCCGACCAAAAATGCTCTTCAAAGCCGCTTAGCTCGTCACTCATTCTTCGGTACAGCATGAGTCGCTGGACGATCAGATACCAGGACGAGACTGACGCCAACAGGAGAATCAACATGACAAACTGGACCGTTATACTGGCACCGATAACCAACTCCAGAATTCCGAGTTCCTCGTTCACCACGCACTTCCCTCTGTCCTGTTCAACTCAAACTCCAATCCTGTCACGGAGCGCAGTGGGTAGACGACGGGGACGACCCGTCAGTGTGCTCACCAATGCAATGACCACCTCACCATCCACCAGGCACTCGCCGGCTCGATTTACAGACTGGACGAAGGTCAGGGTCGCTCCGCCCACGGAGATAACCTGCGCTGTGACTTCAAGTAATTCGTCCAACCTTGCCGGGTCCCGATATTGCAGGCTGGCTTTACTGACCACAAACATCAGGTCCTCTTCCGGCAAGGCAGCTTTATCGTAGCCCAGGGAGCGCATAAATTCAGTGCGCGCCCGCTCAAAGTATTTGAGGTAATTGACATAGTAAACAATCCCCCCGGCATCCGTGTCCTCTATGTAGACCCGAATAGGTAGAGAAAATTCCGCTGACCCAGCGCTCATCTGTCGTCAGGTTCCAGGTCGAGCGTCAGGCTCTCAGTGCTGGTGGTGTGGTTGTTGCCGGTCTGCGGCGCCTTAAGACCAAAGTGCGCGTAAGCCCCTTGGGTCACCATACGCCCCCGCGGGGTGCGCACCAGATATCCCTGCTGGATAAGGTAGGGCTCCAGGACGTCTTCAAGGGTGCCCCGCTCCTCCGATAACGCCGCGGCGAGGCTGTCTATGCCGACAGGACCCCCGTCAAACTTTTCGATTAACATCAATAACAATCTTCGGTCGAGGTGATCCAGCCCCAACTGATCGACATTGAGCATATCCAGTGCCAACTGGGCTACTGATTCAGTCACGCGACCGTCGGCCTTGACCTCGGCGTAATCGCGCACGCGCCGTAACAGGCGATTGGCGATTCTTGGCGTGCCCCTGGATCGACGGGCGATCTCAAGTGCACCGGGCTCGTCAAGTGGAATAGTGAGCAGGCTGGCTGAGCGCGCCACTATGCGCGCGAGGTCGCCCACTTCATAAAATTCTAGCCGTTGGACGATGCCAAAACGATCCCTGAGAGGCGATGTCAGCAGACCCGCTCGGGTAGTGGCGCCCACCAAGGTAAACGGTGGCAGATCCAGTTTGATGGAGCGGGCCGCCGGCCCCTCACCGATCATGATATCGAGCTGGTAGTCCTCCATTGCCGGGTACAGTATTTCTTCTACAAAGGGACTGAGCCTGTGGATCTCGTCAATGAATAAGACGTCCCCCGCTTCCAGGTTCGTCATCAGTGCCGCGATGTCACCGGCCTTCTCAAGCACAGGACCACTGGTGGTCTTTAGCGCCACCCCCATCTCGTGGGCGATGATACTGGCAAGGGTGGTTTTGCCCAGTCCGGGTGGACCAAAAATCAAGGTGTGGTCGAGGGGTTCCCCGCGCTGTCGAGCGGCGGCGAGAAAAATTTCCATTTGCTCACGGACCACGTGCTGACCGAGGTATTCTGCAAGTGATCGGGGCCGGATAGCCCGGTCTACCTGTTCGTCGCCCTGCTCACTGGGCTCGGGTGCTATCAGCCGGTCAGTCTCAATTGTCATCGTTTATCCTTCGGTGCCGCAGCCCGTAAAGCCCGTCGAATTAACTCTTCGCTGGAGTCCAGTGTCCCATCGTCTACCGCAAGCACCAGACGGGCTGCCTCAGCCAACTTGTAGCCCAGCGCCACCAAAGCCTGCTCTGCCTCTTCTCGATGATCAACCTTGGGCGGGGTCTTGGGCACCACGCCTGAGATGGCAACGGGCGTGAGCTCCTCGAGCCATTTACCCGCCTTATCGCGCATCTCGACCAGCAACCGCTCGGCGGTCTTGCGTCCCACCCCCGGCAGCGCGACGAGCGTGGCGACATCATCACGTTGTAGACATTGGGCAAAGGCCCGCGCATCGAGGCCAGACAGCAGGGCCAAAGCCAATTTGGGGCCCACCCCACTGACCCTTATCAACTCCCTGAACAGTCGCCTGTCGGCCTCCTCCCTGAACCCATACAGGAGTTGGGCGTCTTCGCGGACCACGAAGTGGGTGAGGAGTGTCACCTCCTCTCCCACGGCAGGAAGCTCAAAAAGGGTAGTCATAGGCACCTGTAACTCATAGCCCACACCACCGACATCCAGCAAAATATCAGGGGGATGCTTTGCCAACAGACGCCCGCGCAGCAATCCAATCATGCCGCGACCCTACCGCGATCTTCCACGGCTACGCACCGTGGCAGGGATGTGCTGCAGGGCGTTACGCGTGTGCAGGTGACAGAGCGCTGTGGCAAGCGCATCAGCGGCATCTTCCTTGGGTGCAGCGGGTAATTTCAACAATGTTTTCACCATATGCTGCACCTGCTCCTTGCTCGCTGCACCCGTGCCCACCACGGCCTGCTTGATCTGGCGAGCTGCGTACTCATGCACCGCCATACCTCGATGGACGCAGGCTGTCATCGCTGCACCCCGTGCGTGACCGAGTTTTAACGCTGCATCGGGACTTCGAGCCAGAAAAACCTGCTCGATCGCAAGCTCATCTGGCTGAAACTCATCAATAATGCAGTTCAGCTCGGCGAAAAGTACCCCGAGTCTGGGTCCGAGCGGCTCATTCACCGGGAGGCGAATAATACCGCTGGTAACGTAGACGGCACTGTTGCGCTTCGCCTCGATGACACCAAACCCGGTTTTCCTCGAGCCGGGATCAATACCCAGGATCGTGGTCATGCCTGCTCCTTCGTCTTCGGTCTATTCTGACCGAAACCGGCGCCCGCGTCACAGAAAACGGCGAATTCCCGTTACTCAGTCGGCGCAGTCTTGGCTCGCCGCAAACGGATATGCAGGTCTGTGAGCTGCTGGTCACTGACCGCACCCGGCGCTTCTGTCATCACACACGCGGCGGTCTGGGTTTTGGGAAAAGCGATCACATCCCTGATCGACTGGCCGGCCACCATCAGCGTGACCATACGATCCAGCCCGAAAGCCAGCCCTCCATGGGGTGGAGCACCGTATTCCAGTGCCGTCAGCAAAAAGCCAAACTTTTCGCTGGCCTCCGTTTTATCAATTCCAAGCACGTCAAATACGGCACGCTGCATTTCCGGACGATGGATACGAATAGAGCCGCCACCCAGTTCAGTACCATTGAGCACCATGTCGTAGGCTCGTGACAGCGCCTCGGAAGGGTTTTCCCGCAGTGCAGTTTCACTGCAGGCGGGTGCAGTAAAGGGATGGTGAAGGGGCGTCAGTCCACCCTTCCCGTCGTCCTCAAACATCGGGAAGTCCACGACCCACAGAGGTGCCCAGCCCTCCCGGACGAGCCCGAGATCTTCTGCGACTTTTAAACGCAGGGCCCCCAGTGATTCATTAACCACGCCGCGACGATCGGCCCCGAAGAAAATGATGTCACCATCCGTAGCCTCCAGCCGTGCCATCAAACTTTGCACCACATTCTCGGGCATGAACTTCAGGATGGGGGACTGAAGTCCTTCCAGCCCCTTTGCCAGCTCATTGACTTTGATCCAGGCCAGACCACGGGCTCCATAAATCCCAACGTAACGGGTGTAATCGTCAATTTCCTTGCGGGACAGCACCCCGCCACCGGGCACCTTGAGTGCGACAACCCGGCCCCCGGGATCCCGTGCCGGGCCACTGAACACCTTGAACTCCACGTCAACCATTAGATCGTCTATTGAAACAAGCTCCAGATCCACGCGGAGATCGGGCTTGTCGGAACCATAACGGTCCATGGCTTCATGCCATGTCATATGGGGGAATTCGCCCAGGTCTGTATCAAGATGCTCGAGGAATACCGAACGAACGAGCCCCTCGGTCAGGCCCATGATATCGGCCTCTTCGAGGAACGATGTCTCCAGATCGATCTGGGTAAATTCGGGCTGCCGGTCGGCTCGCAAATCCTCGTCACGAAAACATCGCGCAATCTGGTAGTAGCGATCGAAACCCGACACCATCAACAATTGCTTGAATAACTGGGGAGACTGGGGAAGGGCAAAAAATTCCCCTTCGTGGGTCCTGCTTGGGACGAGGTAATCCCTCGCACCCTCGGGGGTTGCCCGGGTCAGGATCGGTGTTTCAATGTCCAGGAACCCGTTGTCATCCAGATAAGTTCGAATGGAAGAAGTCAGGCGAGCGCGAAAAATAAGGTTGCTCTGCATTTCAGGACGACGCAGGTCCATATAGCGAAACTTGAGGCGCACGTCCTCGCCCACAGAGTGGTGGGCATCGAGGGGAAAAGGTGGGGTGGCTGACTCGCTCAGCAGTTCCAGCTCCTTGCCGAGGACCTCAATGGTACCCGTCGCCATTGCCGGGTTGACTGTGCCCTCACCCCGAGCACGGACCCTACCCGTTATTTTCAGTACATACTCACTGCGCACGCGGTCTGCAAGGGCGAAAGCGGCCTCGGTGTCGGGATCAAACACGACCTGCACAATGCCCTCGCGATCACGCATGTCCAGGAAAATCACACCGCCATGATCGCGTCGCCGGTCTACCCAACCGCAGAGTGTTACGGTGCCGTCAATGTCTGACTCACTGACCGAGCCACAGTAGTGTGTGCGCATACCCTGTTCCAACTTGTCGTTTGGGAATTCCCACCACCTATTAGGCGGCTGATGTACCACCTGGCTTGTCCGGTGATTTTTTGGCCTCTCCGGAAGAACCGGAAGTCGAACCCGAGGGGCTATCAGTCTTGGCGCCGCTCTTTCCAGACTCTCCCTTGCCTTCCTGGCTCTTCTCAGCCCTACCATCGCCAGCAAGGTTTTTCTGGTTTCCGGTTTTGAAATCAGTTTCATACCAGCCGCTGCCTGCCAGACGAAAAGCGGGGGCACTGACCTGCTTTCTCAGCGCCTCGTGACCGCAGGCCGGGCAGGTAGTGAGAGGCGAATCTGCTAATTTCTGTAAAACTTCAAGCTGGTGCGAACAGTCACTGCACCGATAATCGTAAAGCGGCACGTTGGTCTCCCCCAGCGGGAACCGTTCCGCGGCTCCGAGCCTGGTCTAAAGGTTAAGGGAAAAAACAGGAGGCGCAGGTTACCCGAAAAGAGCGTCGGGTTAAACAGCATGAAGTTGACCGAAGAGCGTTTTCTTGGGCTACCCTGCCTGCCGTTGCCGTGCTGGGTAAACCGGGCAGAGCAGATCGGGACCGATCCTCCCTGGAGGCCGAGGGAAGCCCCGGGGGTGTTCACCCCCGGGGATGAGCAAAACTCAGGAGTTGGCAAACTCCTTCATTTTCTTCAAAGGTCTAATTTTCACCGCAGTGCTGGCAGGCTTCGCCTTGAACATGGTCTCTTCGCCAGTAAAGGGGTTGATGCCCTTGCGCGCCTTGACAGCAGGCTTGCGAACGGTGGTCACTTTCATTAACCCGGGAATAGTGAACTCGCCAGCACCCCGTTTTTTGATGCTGCCCTCAATCAAGCCTTCAAGCTGCTGCATCACATCGGATACCTGCTTCTTGGTAAGGCCCGTGTTGTCAGCAATGCTGCCAACGATTTGCGTCTTGGTCATCTTGGTGGTGATGGCTTTGACTTTAGCCGGCGCTTTGGCTTCTGGCTTTTTAGCCGGAGCTTTCTTCGCTGCTTTTTTCTTTGCGGGTGCTTTCTTAGCTGCTGCTTTTTTGGTTGCCATGGGTCTTTATCACCTTTTTGTAGTGGTATGGAGACTGGGTAACCGACGACCTACCCAAGCGTTTCAGGGGTTGGAAGTGCAGTTCCACGGATTCAACTAAAGACCACGCTATAAAACAAGTGATTTTTGTGTGAAAGGGGACAAAAAACACTATTTTTTTAGTATTTTTGGCTTCTTCCTAATTTACTGAGGCTCCGCTTTCGAAGATCCCCCACTCTCCGTACAATGCAGGGTTTGGACTTGGACCAGTACACCATGCGCGCCAGCCAATTTTTACTGACAACACTGAAAGAGACGCCGGCTGACGCGGAGGTCATAAGCCACCAGCTCATGTTGCGCGCCGGACTGATAAGGCGTGTCGCTGCCGGCATCTATAACTGGATGCCAATAGGGCTTCGGGTGCTCAGAAGGGTGGAACAGGTGGTTCGTGAAGAGATGAATCGCGCGGGCGCCCTGGAGATCGCCATGCCGGTTGTCCAGCCATCAGAGCTGTGGCTTGAATCAGGGCGATGGGAGCAGTACGGCCCGGAGCTGGCTCGCCTCCAGGATCGACACGGCCGGGACTTTTGCCTGGGGCCGACCCACGAGGAAATCATCACCTCCCTGGGCCGCAGTGAAATAAAAAGTTACAAGCAGCTACCGCTCAATTTTTACCAGATTCAAACCAAGTTCAGAGACGAGATTCGTCCCCGCTTTGGCATCATGCGCTCCCGCGAATTTATTATGAAAGATGCCTACTCCTTCGACGTGGACCAGGCGTCACTTGAACAAACCTACTGGCGTATGCACGAGGCATATACTGCCATTTTTACCCGCCTCGGACTGGATTTCAGGGCTGTCGAAGCCGATACCGGATCGATTGGGGGAAACCATTCCCACGAATTCCATGTGCTGGCCGACTCCGGGGAAGATGCCATTGCCTTTTCAAGCGCCAGCGACTACGCCTCGAATGTAGAGCTCGCTGAGGCGCTACCCATCGTGGAGGCCGCTGAGGACCTTGAATCGAAGGAGCGTTTTGCCACACCCAATGTGAAAACCATCGATGACCTGGTCACGGCAGCGGAAATCGCCGTTGAAAAAACGGTGAAGACCCTGTTTGTCGCGGGAGAGGAGGATGCCGTCATAGCCCTCGTCCTTCGTGGTGATCATCGCCTGAATAGCATCAAGGCAGAGAAACTGCCGGGCGTTGCTGCACCACTGCAGATGGCAGATGCCACTATTGTGGCCAAACTTGCGGGCGCAGGCTTCGGCTCATTGGGTCCGGTTAACCTGAAAGCACGGATTATTGTCGACCACAGCGCGGCCGGACTAACCAACTTCATCTGTGGGGCCAATGAAGAAGGCTTTCATTTCCGGGGCGTCAACTGGCAGCGGGATATTACCGATTTTGAGACAGCCGATATCCGGGAAGTCACGACGGGAGATCCGAGTCCCTGTGGCGCGGGCGAACTTGAAATTCGTCGCGGTATTGAGGTGGGCCATATTTTTCAGCTCGGCACCAAATACAGCGAGGCAATGAATGCCCTGATTTTGGATGAGGGCGGCAAGACCATACCGATGGCCATGGGCTGCTATGGCATTGGCGTCACCCGGATAGTAGCCGCCGCAATTGAACAGAATCACGATGATCGGGGCATCATCTGGCCCGAGGCGATGACCCCTTTTGAGGTAGCTTTAGTGCCGTTGAATATGGACAAATCTGAGGTGGTCGCAACAACAACCGAGCAGCTTTACGAACAGCTCATGGCGCTGGGACTCGACGTCTTTATGGATGATCGGCGTGAACGTCCCGGCGTCAAGTTTGCTGAGATGGAGTTAATAGGTATCCCAGTCCGGGTAACCCTCGGGGACCGTTCACTTGCAGAGGGCGAAATCGAGGTTCAAAAGCGAATCGATAGCCAGGCCCAGCGGGTACCTGTTGAGATGGCCGCGGCAACCATCCTGAAAATGGTTCGCGGTGATTGACCGTATTGGCCTGACCCTGTTGCTGTGCCTGTGTTGCGTCATACCGCAGGGAAAAGGCCAGACAGCTGCGGACGAGCGCGTGGCACTGCGTGCATTTTTAGAACAGTCAATCTCTGGGTCATCGGGCTTTGCCGATAGGTTTGATGCTGAAGTCTGGCTGCTGGATATGCAGACCCGACTGCAACCCTTCATGGAGAATCCTGAACAACGGCTGACATTCCTGACGCTGCTGTATCGTGAAACCCTGGCTGCTGAGTTACCCCCGGACATTGTTCTCGCTTTGATTGAGGTCGAGAGTCATTTCGATCGTTTCGCGATATCGAGGGTCGGAGCGCAGGGTTACATGCAGGTGATGCCGTTCTGGAAAGACGAAATTGGACGACCCGAGGATAACCTGACCGACGCCGAGACCAACCTCCGCTATGGCTGCCGCATTCTACAGTTCTACTGGCAGCGGGAATCTGGCGACTGGCGGCGTGCCCTCGCGGCTTATAACGGATCTCTGGGCCGCACCACTTACAGCGACAAGGTGTACCGCGCCTGGCAAAGTCGCTGGCGTGTCGAGCCATTGGACTGGTAGGTTACGGCTATTCATAGTGAAGATAACTTGGGAGGCCCATCCCTTGATCGATCTGAAGTCGTTTACCCGGTGGAATGCCGGTCTTGCCAAGACCATCAGCGCCATCGGGAGCGAATCATTCTTTCCCGAACTTTTCGCCGCGCTGGGCGAACAGGTAGCCCACGTTTATCCGCAGATCTGGCTGTACCACCGGGATTTACCACCCCGGATGCTCTATCACGAAATACCGGCGCACGCGGTGGAGCTACAGGTCGATCGCTATCTTGAAGGCCCCTACCGGGAAGATCCGTTCTACCAGATCTCCATGAGCAGCCCGCGCAGCAGCATCTACAAACTGGGGCGTCTAACAGGCAAAACCTTTGAGGACAGCGGCTATTACCTGAACTACTATGGCGACACAGGCACCTGCGACGAAGTTATTTTCCTGACCCGTCTCGATGACGGTAGCGTTGTGAATTTCTGCATCATGCGGTTACAGGAAGAGAATCCCTTTGGCGAGGACGAGTACAACCTGCTGTACAGCCTTGCAGAAACCGTGGCGTCTCTGATCCAGTCCCACTGCCACCGAGATGACTTCGCGGCAACCAATTTGCTGCAACCCGGACTGGATGCACAAATAGATCTGGCTTTCAGGACCTTTGGCGGTGATCACGTCAGTACACGCGAGCGCGAGGTCCTCGAACTGATGCTGAGGGGATACGGGGCGGACACCTCCGCAGAACGCCTCGATATCTCACTGGAAACGGTGCGCCGCCACCGCAAGTCTATTTACAAGAAGCTCGACGTTTCCTGCCAAGCCGACTTATTTGCGCTCTTCATTAACTGTATGCCCTATATCAGCAGTGCCCAGGGTGGCGATCCATTATCGATTTACATGATGTAGCGCACAAAAAACCCCGTATTACTGACCATTTTGGGGCATTGCCGCATCTCCCATAGATCCCCACACTTGCGACCTGTACTAAATCAGCGGTGACACCGTGCGACGCGAAGTCGAATTATTCCTTAAAGCCTACCCGTCAATTGAGATGATTGAGGCGTTGATCACCGATTGTAATGGTGTGGCGCGGGGCAAATGGATACCCCGAGGGAAAATACAATCCGTGCTCGATGACGGACTCAAGCTGCCCAAATCGGCGCTGGGTTTGGATATCTGGGGACGAGATATTCCTGAGTTGGCGCACGCCAACGGTGACATAGACGGTTACTGCCTTGCCGTGGAGGATTCACTGAAGCCCATGCTGACTGCCCGAGGCACCGATCAGGGCCAGTTAATCATGACCATGGTGGACGAGAACGGCGACCCCTACATGGGCGACCCCCGACAAATCCTCGCCAAGGTGCTGGCAGAATTTTCAGAGCGTAATCTCACTCCCTGTATGGCGGCAGAACTCGAGTTTTACCTGCTTCCTGACCCGGGCCGCGAGAGACCCCTTCGCGAAGCGCTCACCAGCCTCGATTCGCTGGGCGGCAACCTATACGCGCTCAATGAGCTTGACCACCACAGCGATATGCTTGAACTGCTGCGGGAAAACTTTGAGGTCCAGGATCTGCCTTACGAGGGCATCATCAAGGAATCGGCACCCGCCCAGTTCGAAATCAATATGGCGCACAGCGACAACGTGCTGCAGATGGCTGATCAAATCGTTCGCATGCAGCGCAATATTCGTCGCGTGGCCAGTCAGTGCAATCTGATTGCCAGCTTCATGCCCAAACCCCTTGATGATGAAGCGGGTAATGGCATGCACATCCACTGCAGCCTGTTGGAGGAGCGCGGGCTTAACGTCTTCAATGATGGCAGCGATGAAGGCAGCCCGTTGCTGCGTCAGGCTCTGGGTGGCTGCCTGGATATGATGTCAGATTCAATGCTCATTTTTGCGCCCAGCTTCAATGCCTACCGACGTTTCCAGGCGGGCAACCATGCCCCAACGGTTCCCACCTGGGGTTACGACAATCGCACCACAGCTCTGCGCATACCATCGGGACCCCAAGCTGCAATGCGTATTGAGCACCGTGTCGCCGGTGCAGACGCCAATCCCTACCTGGTTATGGCTGTCATGCTGGCCGGTATCCTGCACGGACTGGAAAATAAAATCGAGCCACCCGCGGCCGTGGAAGGCAATGCCTGGGATATGACGCACGACGCGCCTAACCTACCCATCCAGATGAATGTGGCGGTGGACAAATTCTTGAACTCCAGCCTGATCGCCAAACACCTGACTGAAGAATTCCAACTCCTCTATGGCAAGACAAAGGAACAGGAATTAAACGAATTCCAGAGACGGGTGACCGATTTTGAGATAAACAGCTACCTCAGGGGCTGAGCTGCATACTGCTCGAGGCCGGAGTTTGGCGTATCATGCACGCCTTTTCACGACCTTGGAGACAGAACAATGACGACTGCTTATGACTTCACTGCCACGTCAGCCAGTGGCGAGAACATCGATCTTTCCGACTACACCGGGCGGGTTCTCCTGATCGTTAACACTGCCTCAAAATGTGGCTTCACACCGCAGTATGAAGGCCTCGAAGAACTGCAAGCCCAGTTCAAGGACAGGGGCTTCGATGTGCTGGCCTTCCCGTGCAATCAGTTTGGCGGGCAGGAGCCCGGTAGCGAGGAAGAAATCGTGACGTTTTGTACCACCCGCTTCAGCGCAACGTTCCCCATTTTTTCCAAGATTGATGTTAACGGCGCCAATGCACACCCGCTTTACAGCTGGCTCAAAGCAGAAGCCAAGGGCGTACTGGGCACCGAGCGTATCAAGTGGAATTTCACCAAGTTCCTGATCAACGCCAAGGGCGAAGTAGTCAAACGCTATGGTTCCCAGACCAAGCCGACGGCCATTGCCTGCGACATTGAAAGCTTGCTCTGACATCCCGGGCCAAACTCAGGGTTGAGTAAAGATCGTACCCGCCCACCCATAAATTCGGGAGTTGAGATGCGGCTGGCAAAAACCAGAATCAAACCGCTGGCAGACAGCGACATAACCGATGACATTCGCAAACTGCTGGGCAGGCAGTTCCAGGGCGTCGTGCACAATGTTTTCCGGACGCTCGGCAAGCTGCCCGAAGCCTACCGGCGGTTTATGCCCTGGGGCGGCTATATTCTGTCTCGGCATAACGACCTTGACCCCCGTGACCGAGAACTGATTATCCTGCGCACCGCATTCAACTGGCGATCAGGCTATGAGTGGGCACAGCATGCGCGCATTGGAGAGGCCTGCGGCTTGTCCGCTGATGAGATAGATCTCGTCAAACAGGGCCCTGCTGCACCCCAGTGGAACCACCGAGACAGTTTGCTGCTGAAAGCCGCAGATGAACTGACCAGAGATGCCTTTATCTCCGATGCCACCTGGCAGGCGCTGTCGCTGTTCACGGAAAAACAACGTATGGATCTGGTGATGACAGTGGGTCAGTACACCCAGGTAGCCATGATGCTTAACAGCTTTGGTGTACAACTAGACGCTGGATTTGAGCTGGATCCCGATCTCGATCACCGCCGCAACCAGTGACGGCAAGCGCTTCGGTCCTCGCCGCAGCGCACAGTGGAGCGGCCTCAATGCTCCCGGGTTTCACGAAATTGGATGTCGGGCCAGCGCTCTTCCATCACGGATAAATTGACCCGGGTGGGGGCGAGGTAAGTCAGGTAGCCACCACCGTCCTCCGACAGGTTTTCCGCCGCTTTTTTGCGAAACTCCTCGAGTTTTCGCGGATCATCTGCCTCGATCCAACGGGCCGTGTAAACATTCACCGGCTCGTAAATCGCCTCCACTTTATACTCATCCTGTAAGCGATAAGCCACGACATCGAACTGCAACTGCCCGACGGCACCCACCACAAGGTCGGCTGAAGTGAGGGGAGAGAAAACCTGTGTTGAACCCTCCTCCGAAAGCTGCTGCAGGCCCTTTTTCAGCGCCTTCAACTTCATGGGGTCCCGCAAACGGATACGCCTAAACAGCTCAGGGGCAAAATGGGGAATACCCGTGTAGCGCAAGTCCTCGCCCAGGGTAAAGGTATCGCCAATTTGAATGGTGCCGTGATTATGCAGACCGATGATGTCCCCAGATACCGCCTCATCTACCAGCACCCGCTCACCGGCCTTGAACGTTACGGCGTCCGCTATCTTTATATCTTTGGCAGCTCGAACGTGGCGCATCTTCATGCCTTTGGCATAGCGACCTGAGCAAATACGCACAAACGCTATCCGATCTCGGTGTTTGGGATCCATATTGGCCTGGATCTTAAAAACAAACCCTGAAAAGTCACCCTCCCGCGGGTCTACAAGCCGCGACATCGTGGCTCGGGCAAGGGGTTGCGGTGCCCACTCCACGAAGTTATCCAGCATTTCCCTAACACCAAAATTTCCAAGGGCGGTTCCAAAAAACACCGGGGTGACCTGACCCTGCAGGAAGGCGTCGTGGTCAAATTCATGGCTGGCACCGCGAACCAACTCGATCTCATCACAGATACTGTCGTATTCATCCAGCAGAAGCTCGCGGGCCTGGGAAGAATTCAGTCCCTGCAATGTGTTTTCTGGGGGGAGCAGCGCGTTATGACCCGCCTCAAATATGTGTATGACGTCGTTTTGCAGGTTGTACACGCCCTTGAAATGCCGGCCCATACCAATCGGCCAGTTTATTGGGGCCGCCGCAATACCGAGCACCTCCTCAATTTCATCCAGCAATTCGATCGGATCACGAATATCCCGATCTAGCTTATTGACGAAAGAGACGATGGGCGTATCTCTCAGTCGACAGACATTCATTAGCTTGATTGTTCGTTCTTCCACACCCTTGGCGCCGTCGATAACCATCAGTGCCGAGTCGACGGCGGTTAACGTGCGGTAGGTATCTTCAGAAAAATCTTCGTGCCCGGGCGTGTCCAGTAAATTAACCATCCGGTCGCGATAGGGAAACTGCATCACAGATGATGTAACTGAAATGCCACGCTCCTGTTCGAGAGCCATCCAGTCTGAGGTCGCGTGGGGGCCGCGCTTGCCCTTCACTGATCCTGCCACCTGAATGGCATTTCCCAGCAGCAGCAGTTTTTCGGTAATCGTGGTCTTGCCCGCGTCAGGGTGGGAAATAATGGCGAAAGTTCGCCTGGTTTCAATATCTCGCCTTAAATCAGCCGCGGTGTCAGACATTCTGGTTCCTCCTGCGCGGCGCGATTATGCCAGCACCACCAGAAGGCGGCCATGTATGGATGCTTATTTATGGCAAAAGGCGAAAAAGTGCATAGGACTCACACTGCGCACTTCTCCCCCACCCCCGAACCTTTTGTAAATTCAAACTCGAGACAATCGAGTAACTCGCTGCCAATACCGCTCTTGTCCATACCCTTACCGCCGAGCAGGATGGCCATGGAGGTGACTTCGAGGTCCGGGAAGCCACAGGGGTTGATGCGGCTGAATGGCTCCAGGTCCACATCCACATTGAGTGCCATCCCATGGTAGCTGCAACCCCGGGATACCTTCAGGCCCAGCGAGGCGATCTTGCGTCCCGAAACATAGACACCGGGCGCCTTTGCATCGGCTGTCGCGTCTATCCCGTACCGGGCCAGCAACGTGATAACGGCACGCTCTATCGCCGATACCAATCCCCGAACCGTGAGTCCAGCGCGGCGGATATCCAGCAACACATAAACCACCAGTTGCCCCGGCCCGTGGTAGGTCACCTGACCACCCCGGTCAATGCCAACCACCGGGATATTGCCCGGGGCAAGCACGTGTTCCGCCTTGCCAGCCACTCCCTGAGTAAATACCGGGGGGTGTTCCAATAACCAGAGTTGATCC
>CALKDK010000074.1 GCA_938084055.1 uncultured Luminiphilus sp. | reverse complement strand
ACCGCATTGGCTACGGCCACCACCGCCTCATCCTGTCCCACCACGCGCTCGTGAAGCATGGATTCCATCCGCAACAACTTTTCCCGGTCACCTTCGAGCATTTTAGCGACAGGAATACCCGTCCAACGGGATACGACCTCTGCAACCTCTTCTTCAGTAACCCGATTGCGCAGCAACTGGGTGGGACCCTGCTCTACATGTTCCGCTGCATCCAGCCGCTTTTGCAGCTCCGGTAACTGCCCGTACTGGATCTCTGACATTCGCGCCAGATCGCCCCCACGTTGGGCAACCTCCAGATCAAGTTTGGCCTGCTCAATCCCTGCTTTAATCTTCGCCGCGCCCTGAACGGCAGCTTTTTCCGCCGTGAGGATTTCATCGAGATCAGACAGTTCCTTGTCGAGTTCGGTTATCTGCTCCTCGAGAAGCTCGACCTGCTTGCGCGCCGCATCTGTCTGGTCTTTGCTGACCGCCTCCCGTTCGATCTTTAGCTGGATAAGGCGTCGCTCTAGACGATCCATACTCTCGGGTTTCGAGTCAATTTCCATGCGAATGCGGCTCGCGGCCTCGTCGACAAGGTCGATCGCCTTGTCGGGCAACTGACGATCGGTGATATACCGTTGGCTGAGTTTTGCCGCCGCGATGATGGCACTGTCCGTGATCGCCACACCGTGATGCACCTCATAGCGCTCTTTCAAACCCCGAAGAATCGCGATCGTATCCTCCTCGTTGGGCTCATCTACCAGGACTTTCTGGAAACGCCGCTCCAGAGCAGCATCCTTTTCGACGTACTGCCGGTATTCATTCAGGGTCGTTGCCCCCACACAATGCAGCTCTCCCCGAGCCAATGCCGGCTTGAGCATATTCCCGGCATCCATGGATCCTTCGGCCTTACCCGCACCCACCATGGTGTGTAATTCATCAATAAACAGGATGACACGGCCCTCCTCCTTGGAAAGCTCATTCAATACGGCTTTCAGGCGCTCCTCGAAGTCACCGCGAAATTTGGCGCCGGCCAGCAGAGCACCCAGATCCAGAGAGAGAATGCGCTTGTCCTTCAGTCCCTCGGGGACTTCTCCGTTCACGACGCGCTGGGCAAGTCCCTCGATAATGGCCGTCTTGCCCACACCGGGCTCACCTATGAGAACCGGATTATTTTTGGTGCGACGCTGCAGTACCTGAATCGTCCTGCGAATCTCATCATCGCGTCCAATCACTGGGTCTAGCTTACCGGCCTCAGCGCGCTCGGTGAGATCAACCGTGTACTTCTCGAGCGCCTGCCGGGACTCCTCAGCTTCCGGCGAGTTGACACCCTGCCCACCGCGTACTTCTTCAATAGCCTGCTCCAGGTTGGAGCGAACAATCCCCGCCCCAGCCAAGAGCTTCTCTACGGGGGAGCCCGCATCGGTCATCGCCAGAAGAACCAGCTCGCTGGAAAGATACGCATCGCTGCGCTGCTGTGCCGCCTTGTCGGCCCTGTTCAACAAGCGACCGGCTTCCTGGGAAAGGTGAACATCCCCGGCCCCGCCACTCACCCTGGGAAGCTGGTCGAGGGTTGCATCTACCTGTGAGAGCAACGAACCGCTATTCGCTCCGGCTTTCTGCAGCAGCGGACGCGCTGAACCACCCGGCTGATCGAGTAGGGCCTTTAGAATATGTATCGGCTCAATAAATTGCTGGTCGCGTCCAACGGCCAATGACTGGGCGTCGGCCAGCGCGTTTTGCAATGGATTAGTCAGTTTGTCCATTCGCATGTGACTGTCCTCTCACGGTTTCAAGCGGGCTTCTTGCCCTTCCATAATGAAATGGCGCCACAAAGCCCTTATTTCAAGTGGGGATAGTTACGTGGGAAGAATCGTAATGACTGAGGCCATGCGGCCCGTCTGCCCGTCCCTGCGATGGGAAAAATACTCCGTGGGATTACAGGCCGTGCATTGATGACCACCCGCCAACCAATTGACACCTGCCCGTTTTAGGCGCAACGCGGCGAGTCCATACAGATCGGCCTGGTATTTTCCGGAGGCTGAACTGGGGACGAAGCAATCCAAAGCAGCGGGGCCCATATTTTTCACAAATACGTCGCAAACGTCAGCGCCCACTTCATAACAACACGCGCCGATGGCCGGTCCCATCCAGGCATGCACTCCGCCGGCGCTACAGGGCATGGCCGCCAGTGCCGCTTCGACAACGCCCGCAGCAAGGCCACGCCAACCGGCATGTACAGCCGCGACTGCGGACCCATCAACGGTCGAAAACAAAATTGGGAGACAGTCTGCGGTTAGCACCGCACAGGCCAGCCCCGGCTGATGTGTCCAGACCGCATCGGCTTCCGGAATTTCACTGCCCGAGACAACGTGGCCTGCCACCACCCCTGTGCCATGAACCTGGCGCAACCAAAGGGGTTGTTGGCCCGCCAGCAGCACTTCTTCCAGTAATCGCCGGTTAGCCGCGACCCGATCAGCCCGATCACCGACATGATCAGCAAGGTTCAACCCATCGTAGGGCGAGTAACCGGGCCCTCCCGAACGCAGCGTAGAAAATGCGCGGATGCCCGGAATGCCCAGATCAGCCTCGAGTACCCTGACGGATAACCGGTCCATCAGACAGGGCAAGGATCATGGGTACGCAGCACGCCCAACAAACGCGTCAGGTCCTCGGGCAGGGGCGTCTCGAATGCGCAGGGGTCGCCGGACGCAGGATGCAGAAACGCCAACGTCCGGGCATGGAGCGCCTGGCGGGGAAACTCGCGCAACAAGTGCTGCAGTTCGACACTGGCCCCGCGCGGAGGTCTGGGCCTGCCGCCATAGACAGGGTCACCCAACAGCGGGTGATTTCGGAATGCCATATGCACCCTGATTTGATGCGTGCGCCCGGTCTCCAGACTGACCGAGAGCGCAGTGTGCGCAGCGAAACGTTCCCCGATCAGGTAATGGGTGATCGCAGGCTTGCCCCCCGTCGTTACCGCCATCCGGGTCCGCACCGTGGGATGACGTCCAATGGGTGCATCCACAGTGCCTCCACCCGACAACGCGCCCTGGCAAACCGCCGTATAGACCCGCTGCACGGTTCGCTCCGCCAGCTGCTTTATCAACGACTGATGGGCAACTCCCGAACGCGCTACAACCATTACCCCGGTTGTATCCTTGTCGAGACGGTGGACAATACCACCCCGGGGCAGGCGCTCCAGCTCGGGAGCATGACCAATCAGCGCATTGACCAATGTTCCGTCTGCGTGCCCCGCTCCGGGGTGAACCACGACACCTGCCGCCTTGTTGACGACAATGACATCCTCGTCTTCATAGAGAATCTGTAGCTTGCCAGCCTCCCCCGACCAGCTGACAACGGGCTTGGGAACAGCCGATAGGAGCAAAACCTGATCAACAGCGACCTTATCCTTGGGTCGAGCGCTTTTACCATCGAGCGTCAGGTCACCAGAACCGATCCAGTCCTGCAGGCGTGAACGGGAAAATTCCGGGAACAGGCTGGCGGCGGCCTGATCGAAACGCCAGCCATGGATCTCAGGCGGTATAACCGCCTTTCGTTCAATCGTGTCGAGCGTGGCCTGATTCACTGGAAATTCACTACCACACCGCTTTACCGGGACAATTACACACAGTCATTATCTTGGCGACGCAAGCCCTGTTAGCGTTACAATAGCGGATGAGAACCCGTTGCTCTGAGGATTACAAGCCTTTGTCTGCTAATGCACGCCTACCCGCACTTTCCCTTGCGCCAATGGCTTTTATTTTTTCCCTCGCCCTCTTCCTCTCGGGTTGCTCGTGGTTTGGCGGCGATGACATTGAAATTGCGGATACCGGCGAGCAGCAGATCTATCTCGATGCCCAACGCTACCTCGACAATGGCAGCTTTGACCTCGCTATCAGAACACTCCAATTGCTGGAGAGTCGCTATCCGTTTGGACGCTACGCGGAGCAGGCCCAGTTGGAATTGGTCTACGCCCACTATGGCGCCTACGAATACGAGGCGGCAATCGAAGCCGCGGATCGCTTTATTCGCCTGCATCCGCAGCACCCCAGCGTCGATTATGCCTATTACATGAAGGGCCTGGCGGCCTTCGACATTGAGGGCGGATTTCTCGCCTCTTTTGTGCCGACCGACGACACCAAACGCGACGTCTCCCACATCAAGGAGGCCTTCGCGGAGTTTGCCCAGTTACTGGCCCGATTCCCCGACAGCGCCTATGCGCCCGATGCCAGGGCGCGCATGGTGCACATGCGCAACATGCTCGCGCGACATGAGATTCACGTCGCGAACTATTACTTCCGACGCGGCGCCTACATGGCGGCCCTGAACCGGGGGCGCTACGTGGTCGAGCATATGCAGCAAACGCCCTCCGTGGCCGACGGCCTCGCCATTATGGCTCAGGCCTATATCCTACTGTCGCTCAATGACCTTGCGGAAGACTCCATTGCGGTATTGCGGGAAAACTTCCCCGATCACCCCAGCCTGAATGAGGCCGGTCAATTTGAGAGTATTTATGATCTCGACGGTTTGCATCGGTCTTGGATCAACCAGTTGTCCTTCGGGCTCTTTGACCCGCCAGAGCCACCCCAGTTTGACTACCGTCCCCGCAGTTGAGTCGTTGGGCACTCTCTGACAGCAAACGCTCCCCTGTATAGAGCGACCACGACGCCGAGGCCCGCAACACCAACATTCAGGCGCGCCTTGAGTCCATTCCCAGACCATCGAGCCGACAGAACTCCCATTGCCCTCCTGACCGCAGACAGCCGTACCGGGGCCGCGCGCACCGCATGGGCAAACGCTCGATCCACAAGGTAGGGCCAGTCGGAGTCAGGGACTGCGCCAGGCCCAGGTGATGGGGTAGCGCCGATCGCGTCCAAAGGCCCGTTGGGTAATCCGCACACCAACGGGAGCCTGGCGGCGCTTGTACTCATTGAGATCCACCAGCCTTACTACCCGCGCCACATCGTCGGCTGAGAAGCCCAGAGCGACGATATCGGCGGCGCTGAGATCCTGCTCCACGTAGTGCTCAATAATGGCGTCGAGTACATCGTAAGGGGGTAGGCTGTCCTCGTCTTTTTGATCCGGCGCAAGCTCGGCCGAGGGGGGCCGCGTAATAACCCGCTCTGGAATACAGCGTTCAATGGAATTTCGATAATTGGCCAGCGCGTAAACCAGCATTTTGGGGCAGTCTTTCAGTGCATCAAAGCCGCCCGCCATGTCGCCATATAACGTAGAGTAACCCACCGCCAGCTCACTCTTGTTGCCCGTCGTCAGCACCAGAAGGTTTTTCTTGTTGGAAATGGACATCAGCAACACACCGCGGCAGCGTGCCTGCAGGTTTTCCTCAGTGATATTGGGTGGCAAACCTGCAAATTCCCCAGCGAGGGCTGCCATAAAGGACTGGTATATCGGCTCAATCGAAATAGAGCGGTAGTCGACACCCAGCGTTTCAGCCTCCGCCTCGGCATCTTCAATCGACATGGAGGCGGTATACCGGAAAGGCATCATTACGGCATTCACACGCTCCGGACCCAGCGCATCCACCGCAACCGCGAGGGTTACCGCAGAATCAATACCGCCCGAGAGACCCAGCACCACGCCCGGGAATCCATTCTTGTTGACGTAGTCCCTAACGCCCATAACGAGGGCCTGCCACACGGCAGCTACGTCCGGTTGCGGTTTGGTGTACTCGCCCGGCGCTATTGTCAGTTCAGAGTCGCCCCTGCAATCGAGCCAACATAACGCCTCCTCAAACTCGGGCGCCGATACTGCGACCTTGCCGTCAGGGTTTACAGCGAAAGAGCCGCCATCAAAAACCAGTTCATCCTGTCCCCCCACCTGGTTGACGTAGACCACAGGCAAATCATGATCCCGGGCGCGCCGGGCCAACAATCGCTCGCGTTCCTGGCGTTTGCCCCGATGAAAGGGCGATGCATTGAGGTTAACGAGAATCTGTGCGCCGGCAGCACGGGCTCGGGCCGCGGGTTCAGGAGCCCATATATCCTCACAGATCGTGATACCCACCTGACAACCATCAATAGTAACCACACAGGGCTCATCGCCCGGCACGAAGTAACGTACCTCATCAAATACCTGATAATTGGGGAGGGACTGCTTGTGATACTCAGCAACAATACGGCCGTTATGGATAACACCCGCACTGTTGTACAAACCCTGCTCAGAATGACGGGGATAGCCCACAATGACCCAAAGTGACGGTGGTAGCTCATGGCAAAGTCGCTGTAACAGCCGAGCAACCTGATCGGCCAAACTGGGCCTCAACAAAAGATCCTCCGGCGGGTAACCTGTCAGAGTCAGTTCAGGGAAAACCACCACACAATCTGCAGCCTCGGCGTGGGCCTTCTCACAGGTCGCGATTACCCGGTCACAATTGCCGGTCAAGTCACCGACGAAGGTATTCATTTGTCCCATGCAAATTTTCATTGGCAAACCTCGACCCAGTAGCTGCGCGACGCAGTGTAGCGATCCTAACTGTGGCTGCAACCCGAGGTAACGCGGCTACAGCCTCGGAAGACACCGCTGCTATAGTAGTGCTTATGACCGACGCCTCCCTACAGGATTCAGTCCCCAATTCCACTCGGGGGCAACCGCCCTCCGGCTATGAGCCATCATCGGCCGTGCGGGATATCAATCGCCTGTTTGTTATTTACAACAGATATCGACTGTTGGTTGGGATTGGCCTTTTGTCGGTCCTCTTTATTCCTGCCGCAAATCAGCTGACAGCCGGCTTTGACCAGCCGCTGTTCGGTACCGGCGCGGCTGCGTTGCTCGTCACCGCGCTGCTGTTAGCGAGTCCTCCAGGCCTTGCCGTGCGCTCCTCCCAGACCCGGATATTTGGCCTGCTCCTGCTGGACATCACCCTCATCGCCCTGATTGTAGGGGCCACTGGCGGGATTTTGAGTGGCTTTTCCGTTCTCTATCTGATCACCGTGGCGGCGGCTGCCACGTTGCTCAATGAGCGGGTGCTGGCCACTTTCATTGCTGCCCTGTCTGTCCTCGCGGTACTGGTGGATGCCGCCTGGATGGTCAGTCGGGGCGAAGCCACCCTGGGTATGATGGTATCAGCAGGGCTTTTGGGTAGCTTGCTCTTTGCCCTGTCACTGCTGGTACAGATCCTGGCTTATCGACTTGCAACCGCGGAGGCAGAAGCCACCGAAGCGCAGGCCGCAGTGCAGACCCTGCAACTGCTCAACGAACAAATAATCAGCCACATGGAAACGGGCATTCTGCTGGCGGACGGTGCCGGTGGCGCAGCCGGGATCAACGATTCAGCGCGGCGCTTGTTGGGATTGCGCGAAGACGGGGTAACGCACCTAGTTGAAATCAGTCCGGAACTCGCGAACCAATACCAGGAATGGCGTGAGACGGGCAGCCACCAACCCCAGCCCTTTCGCCTCGCTGACGATGGCCCCACCATGGTCGCATCCTTTGTGTCTCTGGATAACGGCCTGGATGGGGAAAACCTGATCTTCATCGAAGACTATACCCCGGTCACCCAGTTCGCCCAGTCACTCAAACTCAATTCACTAAGCAAGCTGACCGCAAGCATCGCGCATGAAATCCGCAACCCCTTGGGCGCCATAAGCCATGCCGCGCAGCTGCTGTCTGAAAGCGGGCTGATCGACGACGCCGATCGCGTGTTATGCGACATTCTTGTCAGCAATAGCAGGCGGGTCAGCGATATCATCGACAACGTATCGGAGGTTTCCAGGCGGCAAGCACCCAAATCCAAAACCATCGAACTCAATGACTGGCTGCCCGGCTGCTTAGACGAGTACAGGTCATTGCATCAGCAGGACTGCGACATTGCCCTGAAGCTGCCCTCTGGCCCTAACCCGGTGATCGCGGTGGATCCGGAGCATTTCAAACGAATTTTGTCCAATCTCTTCGACAACGGGCTGCGCCACTCCAATGAGGAGGGGAACTGCAATCGACTCAGGCTCGATGTGTCACTCGATACCCGGGGTGACATGGTTTTCCTGGATGTCGTGGACTTCGGTCTTGGAGTGCCTGAGTACAACATACCTCGACTTTTTGAGCCTTTTTTTTCCACCTCGAAGCAAGGCAGCGGACTGGGACTCTATCTTTGCAAGGAACTGTGCGAAATTAACGGCGCGCGGCTCGTTTATAGACGAACCCATCTTAATGAGAGCGCCTTCAGGGTCACTTTCGATCGGGAGCAATCTATCAAATGACACAACCCAGCGTACTTCTCGTCGATGACGAACCAGACATTCTGAAGTTGCTTGAAATCACCCTGGGCCGCATGGAACTCAGCACGCGATCAGTCAGTAGTCTGGCGGAGGCCAAGTCCGCCCTGAAGCAGCAGGTTCCCGACCTCTGCCTGACCGACATGAGACTTCCGGACGGGAATGGTTTGACACTCATTGAGCATATGCAAAATAACCATCCAGAAGTACCGATTGCCATGATCACGGCTCACGGCAGTGTTGAGAGCGCGATTGAGGCGCTCAAATTGGGCGCCTTCGACTTTGTGACCAAACCCCTGGCGCTGGAAAAACTGCGGGAACTCGTGGCCCATGCCCTCAAAACCCACCACCCCCTCGCCGATGAGGCCGAAGCCACATTGGTCGGCAGTGCCGCTGCGATCGAAGACCTGCGTATCCAGATCAGAAAGGTCGCTCGCTCGCAGGCTCCAGTTCATATTCATGGGGAATCGGGCACTGGCAAGGAGGTAGTGGCCAGGCTGATTCATCGGCTCAGTCCCCGACATGACCAACCCTTTGTTGCCGTTAACTGCGGCGCTATTCCACCTGAACTGGTGGAGAGCGAACTGTTCGGGCACAAAAAGGGTGCGTTTACGGGTGCGACCTCCGATAAATCCGGGTTGTTCCTGGCCGCCAGTGGCGGAACGTTGTTACTCGACGAGATTGCCGATCTGCCGCTGCCTGTTCAGGTAAAGTTACTGAGGGTCATACAGGAGAAGTCGGTTCGACCGGTAGGTTCGGAAATTGAGGTTCCCATTGATGTGCGACTGCTGAGTGCAACGCACAAAAACCTTGCCCTGGAAATTCAAAAAAACAACTTTCGGGATGATCTTTATTATCGCGTCAATGTTATTGGGCTACATGTACCTGCCCTGCGGGAGCGATTGCAGGACATACCGCTGCTGGTATCCCACCTGTTGGCAAAAATGGCTGATGAGCAGGGCATCGCCCCCAAAACACTGACTGCCGCGGCTCAATCATGGCTTATGACCCACGAGTTCCCTGGCAATATCCGCGAACTGGAAAACATGTTGGCTCGAGCCAGCGCGATGACGGAAAGCAGCGTCATCGACGCCGGGGATCTGGTTCCCGGTGATTTCTTTGACAACATCACCAGACAACTCGATGACTCTACGCCCCAAGGCCAGGACTCTCCCAGCGCGGCGCCTGTGGACCTCCTGACCGCTGTAGCTGGCGACTTGGAGGGCTATATGGCCGCCAGGGAACGTGAGATTCTGAACGACGCGCTGGTCGCACACCGCTGGAATCGCACCGCCACCGCCAAGGCGCTGGGTATCAGCTTTCGGAGCTTGCGTTACCGGCTCAAAAAACTTGGCCTCGAAGACTAGCCGGGGCAAATTCCCCAGTTTCGTACCAGCCGGGGTCTGCCAACACGATTCAGGACGACTGACCAATTGGCATCGGTGCCCTCGGTGCAAAATAAAAAGGTCAGGTTTCGGTTCGCCAGTCCATCTGCTCCCCAGCTTAGGGGTAGCGACACCTCTGAGCCCCCTGAACGGCCGTACACGTGGACACCCGGGCGGGGAGGAAAGAGGCGGACCAGTTCACCGGCACTGCCATAAACCGCAAAGCCCGCCGTGTAGGTGCCGGTACAGGATTTGCCATGGGCTGGACACAGCATCACCGGATGCCGGGTTTTCAACGCCGTACTTCGGGCAACCCAGATAGCGGAGATCAATTGGCCTGCCTGGGCCCGAAGCCGCCACTCCAGCCGCTGTGCACTGAACACCGGGACGGCAACGGCCGCGAGGATAGCGATCAGGGCAAGGACCACCAGCAATTCAATGAGGGTGACACCGAAGATCACGGGGAGAGCGCGTACCATGGGAGCAGGCTAACCTGGCTCCAAGACCGGGAACAGCTCAGTGCCAGCCAAAACCCTGCTGCAAAGTCCAGTTACTCGAGATTGGTCGCGGGAATTCGAAGCGCCTTGGGGAGGGAAAAGGTGATGTTCTCTTGGCGACCTTCCAAACTCGTCACACCTTCGACACCCAATTCCTCCAGCCTACCAACCACCGCTTTTACAAGAATTTCCGGAGCTGAAGCGCCAGCCGTCACGCCCACGCCACTGGCCTCCACGAGCCATGCGGGATCAATTTGTGTCGCGTCATCCACCAGATAGGCCCGCGCGCCACAGCGTTCGGCGAGTTCCCGCAGACGGTTCGAGTTGGAACTGTTTGTTGATCCTACGACGAGCACCACATCGGCCTGCTCGGCAAGGGTCTTGACCGCATCCTGCCTATTTTGCGTGGCGTAACAGATATCGTCTTTACGCGGGCCCTGAATGGCAGGAAAGCGTTCACGTAACGCGTCGATAACCCTGGCAGTATCGTCAACCGACAGGGTGGTCTGGGTAACATAAGCGAGGTTGTTGGGATCACGCACCGCCAGGGTCGCGGCCTGCTGTTCGTCTTCAACCAGATAAATACGCCCGCCTGCACGCTCGTCATACTGACCCATCGTACCCTCGACCTCAGGGTGTCCCTCATGGCCAATCAAGACGCATTCCCTGCCCGCGGCACTAAACGCCGCGACCTCCACATGAACTTTGGTGACCAGTGGGCAGGTCGCGTCAAAGACCCTGAGGCCCCGGGATCGGGCTTCCTCCTGCACGGAACGCGACACGCCATGGGCGCTAAAAATAACAATAGCGTCATCGGGAATCTCATCCAGTTCTTCAACAAATACCGCGCCGCGCTGGCGCAGGTCGTCGACCACAAAGCGGTTGTGCACCACCTCATGCCGAACGTAGACGGGCTTGCCGAACACCTCGAGCGCTCTGTTGACGATATCGATGGCACGATCCACACCAGCGCAGAAACCGCGTGGGTTGGCAAGCAGGGCCTCCATTATCTGGGCCTCCCTCTATCCGGTGTCATGGGTTAGTGCAACTCTGCAACTTCTACGTTGTGAATGGCAACCCTGAATGACAGGGTACGCCCAGCGAGGGGATGGTTAAAGTCCACAATGACCTCCCGGTCATCAAAGTCCTTAACAACTCCAGGTAACTCTCCTCCTGCGGCATCTGCAAAGGAGAAAACCATACCCTTCTCAAGCTGGGTATCTCCGTCAAACTGGTCCCGGGCGATGCTTTGGATATTCATCTCGTTGGGCTGTCCAAATCCATCCTCTGGAGGAATCTCCAGTAGCGCCTCGTCGCCCGATCTCAGGCCAAACAGTGCGCGTTCGAAACCGGGCAAGAGAGATCCGTCACCCACTGAAAAAGACGCAGGAGCCTGGTCAAAATTGGTATCCACCTCCGACCCATCCTCAAGGACCAGAGCAAAGTTAAGCGTAACCCGCGTCCCTTCGCTGATAATTAGATCATCCATCTGCACCTCCAGAATATTCTGCCGCTCACTGTCTGGCCGGAAAGAAACTATCCAATACAATGAGCAACGCGCCGACTGAGATTGCCGAGTCTGCCACGTTGAATGCTGGCCAATACCAATCACCGTAATGTAGCGATATGAAATCAACAACGTAACCCAGCGCAATCCGATCCCAGAGATTACCGATTCCGCCCCCGAGGATTAAACCCAGGGCGACTCCCAGCCAGAATCGGGAAGACGGCAGTCGCGCCAGCCACACTAAAATGACGCCGCTGACAACAAAGCTAACTACGGTAAAAAACCAGCGTTGCCATCCACCTGCATCTGCAAGAAAACTGAAGGCAGCTCCGGTATTGTGAGCCAGCATGAAGTTAAACCAGGGGGTGACAACTACCGGGTCGAGGTAGTGCAGCGAACTGGACGCCCAGTATTTGGACACCTGGTCGAGCGCCAACACCGTAATCGCTATGGCATACCCCCACCGCGCCCTGACGGAAAACCAGCCCGCCCCTGCACCGGGGATATCAGGCATAACGTCGCTCTTCACCCGGACCCTCTATATTACCGATACACCGGCCACACAGTGACGGATGCTGCGCGTGTGTGCCGACGTCGGCACGACGGTGCCAACAACGCTCGCATTTTTCACTCCCGGCAACAGCTACCGAAATCGCCAGTCCGGGCACGTCGGTCTCCACAGCGGCTTCGGCCTCTTCATAGGGTGCAAGATGGGCCTCGGATGTGATCAGTACAAAACGAAGTTCATCAGCGAGGGACGCCAGCCTTGACAGCAGGCCGGGCTCAGCAAACAGGGTTACGGCAGCATCAAGGCTCCCCTTGAGCTCTCCTGCCGCCCTTTTTGTTTCCAGCGCGCGGTTAACCGCCTGACGGACCACCACAAGCTCGCTCCAGAACACGTCGCCCCAGTCATCGCCCGCCTTTTCAGCAGGCAGGTCGCCATACCACTCGCTAAGGAACACCGAGGCCTCGCGGTTCCCGGGAAGGTTTTCCCAAATCTCCTCGGCCGTGAAGCTGAGGATGGGGGCCACCCAGCGACAGAGCGCCTCTGCGAGATGCCACAGCGCGGTTTGGGCCGAGCGCCTCGGGAGAGAATCGGCGGGGGTGGTGTACTGCCGATCCTTGATGATATCGAGGTAAAAGCCACCCAGCTCGCCACCACAAAAATTGTGCACCCTGTGGAACACCTGATGGAACTGGTACGTCTCGTAGGCGACCGACAGCTCGCCCTGAAGTTGCTCTGCACGACTACAGATCCATCGGTCCAGCGGGAGCAGTTGATCGTCGTCGAGTTTATGGTGCGCAGGATCAAAGCCCGCAAGGTTTGCCAGCAAAAAGCGCGCCGTATTTCGGATACGTCGGTAGGCGTCACCCGTGCGCTTGAAAATTTCATCCGAGGCGGCAATCTCGTTGCGGTAATCCGAGGATGCCACCCACAGTCTGAGTATATCGGCACCCATATCATTCATCGCCTTGCGCGCGGGAATAATATTACCGAGGGACTTGGACATTTTTCGGCCCTCGCCGTCCACGGTAAAGCCGTGGGTTAGGACAGCTCGGTAAGGTGCGCTGCCAAAGGCACCAATACCCGTCAGCAAAGAAGACTGGAACCAGCCCCGGTGTTGGTCAGAACCCTCCAGGTACAGGTCTGCAGGCGCTTGCAGGACATCCCGCTGTCGCAGAACGCAGGCATGGGTGACGCCTGAGTCAAACCAAACATCGAGTGTGTCGGTTACCTTTTCATAATGCTCGGCCTCCTCGCCCAGCAAAAGCGCGGGGTCAAGGTCAAACCAGGCGTCAATCCCCTGGCCGGCAATCTGTTCGGCCACCGTTTCAATGAGCTCGTGGGTTCGGGGATGCAGTTCTCCAGTATCGCGGTGCACAAATAACGTGATCGGTACGCCCCAGGTTCTTTGTCGGGAAATACACCAATCGGGCCGGTCAGCCAGCATGGCATCAATGCGCGCGCGCCCCCAATCCGGCACCCAGTTAACCCCATCGACTGCCTGCTGGGAGGCCTCCAGTAAGCCGGCCTGGGTCATGCTGATAAACCACTGGGGTGTGGCGCGAAAGATGATCGGGGTTTTATGGCGCCAGCAGTGGGGATAGCTGTGCTCGTAGGGCAGGTGGGCGAGTAATCGACCCAGGGCATCAAGCTCACCCACAATTTCGTCATTGGCCTTGAAAATATGTTTACCCGCCAGAACCGGTGTTCCGGGCAGGTATACGCCGTTTGGTCCCACCGGATTGTAGACGTCAATACCGTACTCTCGGCCAATTTCAAAATCTTCCAGACCATGAGCGGGTGCCGTGTGGACACAGCCGGTGCCCGCATCGGTCGTCACGTGGCTACCCAACATCAAGGGCACCTCCAGTCCCCCAAAGGGCGGGCGGACCCCCAGGCGATCGAGGTTGTGGCCCCTGGTCACCGCAAGTGCAGCGGGCTCATCAATGCCATAGCGACTGGCACAAGCGCCCAGCAGCGCTTCGGCAACCACCACCGCGCGGTCACCCACCCTGAAGAGGACATAGTCCAGGTCGGCACTGATACTGACCCCGCGATTGGCCGCCAACGTCCACGGAGTTGTCGTCCAGATCGCTACATCGACGTCCAGATCACCATCCCAGCCAAACGCGCTGCGAAAGGCAGCGCTATCCACAGCAGGAAAGGCGACATCCACAGCAGAGGACACCTTGTCTTTGTATTCAACCTCAGCCTCTGCCAGGGCGGAACCGCAATCAAGGCACCAGTGCACCGGTTTAAAGCCTTTGTGCAGGTGCCCATTGTCAATAATCCTGCCCAGCGTCCTGACAATGTCAGCCTCAAAGTCAAAATTCATGGTGAGGTAAGGGTTCTCCCAGTCCCCAACCACACCCATACGCCGGAAGTCGTCGCCCTGTTGGCTGACCTGCCCGGCGGCGTAGTCCCTGCAGCGCTGGCGGAACTCCCCGGCAGACACCTTGTGTCCGGGCTTGCCAACTTTCTTTTCCACGTTGAGCTCAATGGGTAGGCCATGGCAGTCCCAGCCGGGCACATACGGCGCGTCAAACCCCGCCAGCGTCCGCGACTTGACGATGAAGTCTTTCAGTATCTTGTTAACTGCATGACCGATATGGAGCTCACCGTTGGCATAGGGCGGGCCGTCATGAAGAATAAATTTAGGTTTGCCGACTCCGGCAGCACGCATCAACCCATACAGGTCCATATCCTGCCATTGCTGCAGCCGCTGGGGCTCCCGCTGGGACAGATTCGCCTTCATCGGAAAGTCCGTCTGGGGCAGATTAAGGGTACTTTTGTAATCACTCATAAATTGTGGCTATTGGGGGCTACCGGTTTAAGCCAGCCTGCGGCGGGCATTATCAATATCCCTGGCGATACCTTCCTTGAGCGCATCGAGGGATTCGTATTTTTTCTCTTCCCGCAACTTTTGCAGGAAGCGGACCTCCAGGCGCTGACCATACAGGTCACACTGTCGATCCAGCAGATGCACCTCGAGAGTAGCTTGTAAGCTTTCATCCACGGTTGGCCGGGTTCCCACGTTAGCCACCCCGGGGGCATCCGCCAGCCCGGCACCATCAACCCGCACCGTGAAGACGCCGGAGAGCGGACTTCGAATCCTGCCGATGCGAATGTTCGCGGTCGGCGCGCCCAGTTCACGACCCAGTTTCCGGCCGTGCTCTACCCGCCCGGTCATGGTAAACGGACGGCCCAGCAACTGCTCGGCCTCTTCAAATTCTCCCGACGCAAGAGCCGCTCTTATTCGCGTACTACTGACTCGGGACCCACCGACTTCCTGGGTGTTGGTGGGCTGCACCTCATAACCATATTTCTCAGCCAGGGTTTGTACGTAGTCATAGTCTCCCTCGCGGCTGTTACCAAATCTAAAATCATCCCCCAAGGCGATATAGCGCGCACCCAGCCCTTGGGCAAAAACTCTCTCGACAAAATCTTCGGCACTCATACCGCGCAACTCAGCGTTGAATTTAAGCACCAGAACGCGATCAATGCCGGTTCCCGCCAGCAGCGCCAACCGCTCCCGGAAATTGGTGATTCTCGGTGGCGCCTCCAGTGGCCGGAAATATTCCCTGGGCAGTGGTTCAAAGACAATCACCGTCGACAGCAGGCCACGTTCCTTGGCGCAGGACGACAAATGGGACAGCACCGCCTGGTGACCCAGATGGATTCCATCAAAGGCCCCCACGGTGACGGCGCATCCGCGGTGTTCCGGTCGCAGGTTGTGCAGGCCGCGGATTAAATCCATGTCTTGGCTTCGGGTTGTGGTCTGGTGCCCTCAGTATATAGAAAACCCGGGGCTCTGGGCGCACTCCGATCTTCTGTATCTTTGCTTTAATGAGCCTCAGCCGGATTCTTCAGGTGGTGCAGGCGCAGGCCACCCACCCAAAGCACCACTGCGTAGGCAAAGCCACCAACGGCCACCAGCGCCGCCATACGCAAGCCACGATCAAGGGCATCAGCCGCGGACCACCAAGCAGGCTCGGGTAAGGTCAACCACAAGCCGCAAACCATGGCCGCCAGCGCCGCCATGATACGCAGGCTGGCAACAAGACTGACGGGGGCAGCATTCAAGGTTCCGTCGCGGCGCAGACCCCGGTACAGGAGAAAGGCATTCAACCAGGCCGACAGGCTCGTTGCCAGGGCAAGCCCCACATGACCCAGGTCAAGAAGCCACATAAGCGGAAAAATAAACAGGGGATTCATCACCATATTCGCCACCATGGCGATGATGCCTATCCGCACAGGCGACTTCATATCCTGCCTTGCGTAGTAGCCGGGCGCCAGCACCTTGATCAACATGAAGGCGCTGAGCCCCAGGGTATAGGCCCTGAGTGACCAGGCCGACTTTTCCACATCATCCGTACCGAAAGCGCCGTACTGAAACAATGTGGTCAGGATGGGCTCGGCAAGCAGCAATAACGCAGCCGTTGCCGGCAACGCTACCAGAAGCACCAGAGCAATAGCCCAGTACAGCGTTGCAGCGAATGCGGGGGCGTCAGCCCCGGACCCGCCCCGAGCGCGTTGGGTAGACAAGGTAGGTAAGACAACCGTCGCAATAGCAATAGCGAAAACACCCAGTGGCAGCTCTGTTAATCGATCCGAGTAGTACAGCCACGACACACTGCCCGAGGGCAGAAAGGAAGCCAGCACAGTATCGAGGAGGAGATTGATCTGGCTGACCGAGACACCGAACAACGCCGGCACCATCAATGTCAGTATGCGTCGGACGCCTGGGTAGGCCGTATCCCAACGCGGCCGGGGTAACAGGTTGAGGCTGTAAAGCGATGGGAACTGGAAAAGCAATTGCAGCAAACCCGCAATAAACACCCCCAGTGCCAGGGCATAGACGGGTTCTTGAAGCTGTGGCGCAACGAATATGGCCGCCGCAATCAGGCTTAGATTAAGCAAAACCGGCGTGAATGCAGGTACTCCGAAACGACCATAGGCATTGAGAATACCCCCAGCAAATCCCGTCATTGAAATCAGGAACAGGTAGGGGAAGGTAATCCTGATCAGGTCAGCGGTCAGGGCGAGTTTGCCGGAGTCACTGGCGAAACCCGGGGCAAACACCAGGGCCACAGCAGGTGCCGCCACAATGGTCAGTGCCGTGAGTACCAGCAGGGTGCCACCAAGAACACCGGCCACCCGGTCGACCAGCGCCCGCACCGCCGCCCTGCCACCCTGCTCCCGGGTCTCCGTAAAAACCGGAATAAAGGCCTGTGCAAATGCACCCTCTGCAAAGAGACGCCGCAGAAAATTGGGAATTTTAAAAGCAACAAAAAAAGCGTCAGCGTTGCTTGATGCCCCGACAAGATTAGCGAGCACCACATCCCTGACCAGCCCCAGAACCCGCGAGACCAGCGTTGCGCCGCCCACGATGGCACTGGAATGAAGCAGCCCACGGGGGGTATCTCCCTGGCTATCAGGGGTGCCGGGAGTCAGTCCCTCAGCCATCGTCTGCGCAGGGCCTCACCGTGTCGCGCAAGCCATTGCAGTGCAATGAGCGTGTGCCCGTTATTGATCTCGTTGGCATCCAGCATTTCGATGGCGTGTCCACGGGGAATCGCATGCACGAGCAGATCCTCCTGCTCATCATCCAGGCCGTGCACCTCCCCTACTCCGGCAGAGACTGTTCGCCCAATAAACGCTCTAATTTGTTCTGAGCAGGCGCCCGCACTGGGATAAAAGGTGGCAATGGGTTCCAGCCGGTCCAGCTGGCATCCGGCCTCCTCCTGAGCCTCCCGATGCGCTACGGCCTCATCGCTTTCACCCTCTGCGACCATGCCTGCCACGAGTTCCAGCATCCATGGGCTTTCGTCGCCACGCAACGCTCCGGGACGAAACTGTTCCACCAAAATCAATACATCAGTGATGGGCTCCCAGGGCAGCACAGCGACGGCATCGCCCCTTTCAAACAATTCGCGGTTAAAGGGTTTACTCCAGCCACCACCGAAAAGACGGTGCTGTACCTGCAGCCGGTCTAATCTGAAAAACCCCTGGTAGCCCACCTCACGGCCAAGGATACGGGCATCGTCCTTGGCAAAACGCAGGGAAAAGCCACTCAAAACCGGCGCTCCGTATACCAGTTTACCCTGCGACTGTGATCATCAATCTGCTCCGCGACGTCCAGTATGAGGGCGAAGAGCGCCATGCGCACCAGCACCCCATTGTCACTCTGGCGAAAAATGGCCAGGTTCGGGTTGTCATTGAGATCGACATCCAGTTCCTGCGCACCCTCCCGGGAGTCCCGGGGCAGGGGATGCATAATCACCGTATTGGGTTCACAGTGGGCAGTGTAAATGACCTGGTTCAAGCGAAATCGACCCCGATAGAGGTCGGCTTCGGCCCGACTGGCAAAACGCTCCTCCTGTATGCGCGTCGAGTAGACAATATCCACATCAGCAATGCCCACCTCGAGGCTATCGGTCTCGAGAACCTGATGCCCCCCCGAGGCCAGTTCCTCGACGATTTCACGGGGCATTTTTAACTCGGGAGGAGAAACCAGATTGACCTTCACGCCCTTGAACAACTGCAGCAGCCTGGACAGCGAATGGACGGTCCGTCCGTAGCGAAGATCACCGACCATGGCGACCCGCAGGGTATCAAGCGTACGGCCCCGATCAGCGAGCTCACTGCGAATGGTATAAAGATCCAACAGGGCCTGCGTGGGATGTTCGTTGGCGCCGTCACCCCCGTTAATAACCGGCACGCGGCTACCCTGTGCGAATTCTGCCACCGAACCCTCTGCCGGGTGACGCATGGCAATCACATCCGAGTAGCCACTCAACACCCGGGCGGTGTCGAAGAGCGACTCTCCCTTGGCAATGGCCGTGCTTTCAAAGCCCGTGGTCTCGCGCACCTCTCCACCGAGCAGGTTAAAGGCACTGCCAAAACTGATTCGGGTTCGGGTTGAGGGCTCAAAAAACATGGACCCCAGAATGGCTCCATCAAGGACCCGGGTCACCCGCTCACGATGGGCATAGGGTCGCATTCTATCCGCGACCTCAAACAGGCGATCAACGGCGCCACGATCAAACTGGCTGATACTCAGGAGATGACTACCGGGGAAGAGCAATGGGGCTGTCCTGCTGCCGTATTCCGACGATGATACCCCAATCCGGGTCCCAACCCGGCGGTAAAAAAACGGGGATAATTGGGCAGTGCCTCGTCAGGTAAAATACCCACGGGTCCGATTGGCCAGGGCTACCAGTGACAGCATAACGGGCACTTCAACCAGCACGCCCACGACCGTTGCCAACGCAGCGCCCGAATTCAGCCCAAACAGGCTAATGGCAACAGCCACCGCCAACTCAAAGAAATTTGAGGTGCCAATGAGGGCACAGGGGGCGGCTATCGCATGGGGCAGCCGCCACAGCCAGGCGACGCCATAGGCCAGGGCAAAAATACTGTAGGTCTGCACCAGCAACGGTATGGCGATAAGCCCTATGGCCAATGGGTTGTCCAGAATCGTTGTGGCCTGAAAGCCAAACAAAAGGACTACCGTAGCCAGGAGTCCCGCCATGGACCAAGGTTTTGTCGCGGCAAGCAGGAACGCCAATCGATCGCCCTTACTGCTGTTCTGCAGTGCCCTGCGAACCACTACACCGGCGATCAGGGGAAGCACCACATAGAGACCCACGGACAACAGCAGCGTGTTCCAGGGTATCGAAATCTGCGCAACGCCCAGCAGGAGCGCCGCTAGTGGCGCAAAAGCAAAGATCATAATCAGATCATTCACTGATACCTGTACAAGGGTGTAGTTGGGATCGCCACGGGTCAACTGACTCCAGACAAAGACCATGGCAGTGCAAGGGGCCACACCCAGTAAAATCATTCCGGCGATGTACTCATTCGCCGTTTCCGGGTCGACCCAATCGGCGAATAGCACCCGGAAAAATAACCATCCCAGTAACGCCATGGTAAAAGGCTTGATGAGCCAGTTTACGATCAGCGTCAGGATCAGCCCCTTGGGACGTGAGCCCACATCCCGCACCGAAGCGAAGTCGATCTGGACCATCATGGGAAAGATCATCACCCAGATAAACAGGGCAATGGGAATGTTCACCCGTGCGATCTCCATCGCGGCAAAGGTCTGGAACAGGCTCGGAAAGCTGTAGCCAAGGCCCACACCCCCAGCAATGCTCAGGGCAACCCACAAACTGAGGTACCGCTCAAACAGTCCCATTGGCCAATACCTCCCGCAATGGCAAGCCGACTCCACTTCCCCCCAGAGTTCCCTTAAACGGGCACCCTGGCCACTGGGCGCACGCTAACTGAGCGTGATGGGCAGTCACGAATTAGGGGGCCGTATAGGTTGTACGCAGGGTCTCAGCATATCGTACCAGTGCGTCGAGAGCAGCCACCTGCTGGTCAGCTAAATCCGGTCGGCACTGCTCCTGCTTAAGTGCCTTGCGGAAATCCTGCCAGTCCGGACCCGCCTGTTCCAGTAGGGCATCGGAACAATGACTACGCCACCGCTCCTGTTCATCAAGGGTCAGACTGTCAGGAAAATTCCGGGCACGGTAGCGAAACAAAAGTTCCGGCAAGCGGGCATCTTCAAAAACCCAGCTATCAGACGCCAGCGAGTCGGATGATGCGCAACGTACACTTTCCAAAAGGGCTTCATCGCGACGCCCCAAAAATCGGTCGTAAAGCTGGGTGTCCGGATTGGTCCTGGGGGCGAACCTGCGCTCCGCGTAAATCTGCTGAATGAATTGGCGAAAGCCGCTCGGGTCAGCCTGCATCACGCCACGATAAGCCGCCAACGCAGCCCGGGTGGCATCACCATCCAGGCCCAGGCGCTCAGCGGGCTCCCCCTGAACCCACGTCATGGGAAGCAACACCGGCGCGCGATTGAGCTTTACGGTTTTGAGTGGTGGTCTGACAGCGCCGGGCGGTAGTGCCTCCGTTGATGCGAACAGCACCCCCCTGACCTCCTCCACCGTCAGATCCAGAAACTCCGGTTCCCGGGACAGATCCGCGCAGATAATTTCATTCTTGTTGATCGGGTGCTGGGCAAGGGGCAGCACCACCGCCAAATTGCTGCGTCGGGCTCCAAACTGGCCAGACACATGGACCAATGGCTTCGGATTGGCGAGATCCAGCATCGGGGCCAGGGCGCGCTTGCTGCGCTGCGCATACAGGGTATCGAACAGCGCGGGCTGGCTGTCCCTCAACAAACGTCCGAGGGCTATGGTGGCCAACACATCGGCGAGGGCATCGTGTGCGTTGCCATGATCAATACCATTGGCAGCGGTCAGATCCTCAAGGCGGAAACTCGGTAGACCATCGTCTCGGGTTGGCCACTCGATACCCGACGGCCGCAGTGCATGAACGGCACGCGTCGCGTCGATCAGGTCCCAGCGGCTGCGACCCTCACCATACTCCCGGGCGTAAGGAGGAAAAAAATTTCTGTAGGACGCAAAGCGCGTTATCTCGTCGTCGAAACGCAGGGAGTTGTAGCCCAGGGAGCAGGTACCAGGGCGTTGCATCTCCTGAATTACCAGGGCGATAAATTCTCGTTCTGGAAGGCCCTTCTCAAGCGCGACATAGGGACTGATGCCCGTAACGCGAATCGCGGCCGGGTGGGGCAGACAATCCGGACTGGGGCGGCAATAAATAACCAGTGGCTCGCCGACCACGTTAAAGTCACTGTCGGTGCGCACGCCGGCAAACTGGAGTGGCCGGTCCTCGGCAACGCGGGCGCCAGAGGTCTCGTAGTCGTGCCAGTAAAAACTTTCAGATGAGCTCAATAGCTTGCTCTTCAATACGCTGTCGCCAAATCTTGGGCCCGGTAATGTGCACAGACTCCCCTCTGGCATCAACGGCAACACTCACCGGCATATCCTTGACCGTAAAGGCGTAGATGGCCTCCATACCCAGGTCTTCAAAGGCCACTACCCGCGCTGCAATGATGGCTTTGGACACCAGGTAAGCCGC
>CALKDK010000073.1 GCA_938084055.1 uncultured Luminiphilus sp. | reverse complement strand
AGGAATTCACGGTACTCGGCCATGTCCCTGACCCGCGCCTTGATGAGGTAATCGAAGTCGCCCGCCACGAGATGGCATTCCTCAACCTCCGGGATGTCGCGAACCGCCGCATTGAATTCGCTGAAGGCATCGCCGGAGGTTCGCTGCAGGGTGATCTGCACAAAGACCACCAGCCCGCGGCCCAGCTTGCCCGGGTCGAGATGGGCATGATAACCGCGGATGAAGCCATCACGCTCGAGGCGCTTGACCCGTTCCTTGCAGGGGGTGGTGGTCAAGCCCACCTGCCGCGCCAGCTCCGCGAAACTGATACGGGCATCCTGCTGCAAATGCCGCAGGATATTGCGGTCGATACGACTCAGCGTGTTGTCCGTCAACGTTAGATCTACCCGTTATATTAATTTCAATGCGTGATGCTTAATGGCTTTATTAAAGGCTGATTACGCTAGTTTAATACATTTAAAAAGCTATATCGACTGCATTTATATCAAAAATATAGTCAAAAAGTATATTCAGACGCTTTATTTTGGTCGCCATTAAACAACAGCTTGCGGGCGGGTCTTGGGCCGCGCTCGCCACTAGAGGGGTCGTCATCATGATCGTAGGCATTCCGAAGGAAATTAAAAATCACGAGTACCGTATTGGCATGACGCCCGGGGGCGTCCGTGAACTGGTGAGCCGTGGGCACCAGGTCTGGGTGGAAAACAATGGCGGCGCGGCCATCGGCTTTGACAACGACAGTTATGAGGCCGCCGGTGCGCACATTGTTGCCAGCCCGGAGGAGATTTTTGCCAGCGCAGACCTGATTATCAAGGTCAAGGAGCCACAGCCCAATGAGTGCAGGATGCTCCGGCCGGGCCAGATTCTTTTTACCTACCTGCACCTCGCCCCGGATCCCCGGCAGGCCGGGCTGTTGACGGTATCAGGCGCGTCTGCCATTGCTTATGAAACGGTCACCGGCAGCCGGGGCGGTCTACCGCTGCTGGCCCCCATGAGCGAAGTCGCCGGACGCATGTCCATTCAGGCGGGTGCCCATCACCTCGAGAAGGCGCAGGGTGGTAACGGCATGCTGCTCGGCGGCGTACCGGGCGTAGAACCTGCCCGGGTGGTCATTCTCGGTGGCGGCGTGGTTGGTACCCAGGCCGCAAAAATGGCCGCGGGTCTCGGTGCCCAGGTGACGATTCTTGATCGGTCGATACCACGCCTGCAGCAGCTCGATGATCTGTTCCAGGGCCGTGTGGTAGGGGTCTACTCAACCCAGGATGCGGTTGAGCAGCATGTCCTGGCTGCTGACCTGGTTGTGGGAGCGGTCCTGATACCCGGCGCATCGGCTCCGAAGCTGGTCACCCGTGAGCACGTCGCCGCCATGAAGGGGGGCGCTGTGCTGGTCGATGTGGCTATCGACCAGGGCGGCTGTTTTGAGACGTCCCGAGCGACAACCCACGAGGATCCCACCTACAGCATCGATGATGTGATTCATTACTGCGTTGCCAACATGCCCGGTGGCGTGGCGCGCACCTCCACCATGGCACTTACCAACGCAACTTTACCCTTTGCCCTGCAGCTTGCGGACGAGGGGTTGGCGGCTCTCAGCAAGGATGAGCACCTGCGTAACGGGCTCAACGTGCACGCCGGCAACATTACCCACGAGGCGGTTGCCGCCGCGCTGGGAGCGGACCACCTCCCCGCTGAAGTGGCGTTAAATCCTCTGCAACGCAGCGCCTGAGGATGGTCCGAAGTAGCGGGGCCGTGGTGGGCCCCGGGTCGATCGTCGGTCGCTATGGATGGGCGGCCTTGAACTGGCGTCGTCGCGCATGCAGTAGCGGTTCGGTATAGCCACTGGGCTGATCGACGCCCTTGAAAACCAGATCGCAGGCGGCCTGGAAAGCAATATTATCGTCCAGGTTATCCGCCATCGGCCGGTAGGTCGGGTCACCGGCATTCTGCGCGTCGACCACATGTGCCATTCGCTCCAGGGTTGACCGGACCTGCGTCGCGCTCACTACGCCGTGACGTATCCAGTTGGCAAGATGCTGGCTGGAGATACGCAGGGTAGCTCGATCTTCCATCAGGCCCACGTTATCGATATCGGGGACCTTGGAGCAGCCCACGCCGTGGTCTATCCAGCGCACAACGTATCCGAGAATTCCCTGGGCATTGTTATCGAGCTCGCGCTGTATGGCTGGGTTGTCCATGCCCGCAGCGCCTTTCAGGGGAATTTCCAGAATCTCGTCAAGGGTTCGTCTCGCCGTCCCTTGAAGGCCAGCCTGTAATGCCATGACATCGACCTGATGATAATGCGTGGCGTGCAGCGTGGCCGCCGTGGGGGAGGGCACCCAGGCGCAATTGGCGCCGCTGCTGGGGTGGCCCACTTTGGTAGTCAGCATATCCGCCATGCGATCGGGCATGGCCCACATGCCCTTGCCGATCTGGGCGTGGCCCTGAAGCCCGCAACGCAGGCCGACGTCCACATTCCAATCTTCGTAGGCGTTAATCCAGGTCTCACCTTTCATGGCGCTCTTGGGAGTGAAGGCGCCGGCTTCCATGCTCGTATGGATCTCATCGCCGGTGCGGTCAAGGAACCCGGTATTGATAAACACCACGCGCTCGCGGGCGCGGTGAATACACTCCGCCAGGTTGAGTGTTGTGCGGCGCTCCTCATCCATGATGCCGATCTTCAGGGTATTGGGAGGTAAACCGAGAACGTTTTCCACGCGGGCGAACAGGTCGACGGCGAAGCTGACCTCATCGGGTCCGTGCATCTTCGGTTTCACAATGTACACGCTGCCCTGACGCGAATTTCGGATAGGACCGGCCCCCCGAAGGTCATGGAGTGCGCAGGCTGCGGTAAACAGGGCGTCGAGCATTCCTTCGGGAACCTCGTTGCCATCGGCGGTGAGTACCGCGTCGTTGGTCATCAGGTGGCCCACATTGCGGACAAAGAGCAGGCTGCGGCCGGGTAGCATGAAGCCCTCGCCATTGGGAGCCGTGAAGTGGCGGTCGGGGTTTAGGGTTCGGGTCTGGCTACCCCCAGCTTTCTGGAAGGTCTCCGAGAGGTCGCCTTTCATAAGGCCCAGCCAGTTGCGGTACACCACCACCTTGTCTTCGGCATCGACGGCGGCAACCGAATCCTCGCAGTCCTGAATGGTGGTGAGTGCGGATTCGAGGCAGACATCCTTGACGCCGGCGGGGTCAGTTTTTCCCACCGGGTGATCCGGATCAATCTGAATTTCGGCGTGCAGGCCGTTGTGCTTCAGTAAAATCGAGCTCGGCGCGTGGCTCTCGCCCGTGAAGCCTGCCCATTGCGCTGCATCCGCCAGCAATGCGACATCACCACTGGGTTGGCGAACCTGTAGCTCGCCTTCCGCAATGATGTAGGCGGTCGCGTCGGCGTGACAGCCGCCTACCAGAGCAAAGTGCGTGTCGAGGAAAGTCCGCGCCCAGGCAATGACGCGTTTGCCGCGAACCGGATTGTAAGCGCCGGCCCGCTCGGCACCGTCGTCTTCGGGTATCGCATCGGTGCCATACAGCGCATCGTACAGGCTGCCCCACCGGGCATTGGCGGCGTTGAGCGCAAAGCGCGCATTCATGACCGGTACCACCAGCTGCGGGCCGGCGACACGGGCGATTTCATCATCGACGTTGGCTGTGACCACTTGGACCCCATCAGGCTGGGGCAGTAGGTACCCGATGTCTTCGAGAAAGGTTTTGTAAGCGAGGGCATCGAACCGGTCCTGGGGGTGCTCACGATGCCAGGCATCAAGCTGGGATTGCAGCGCCTCTCGAACCTCTAACAGGTGGGCGTTACGCGGCATCAAGTCGGCGAGCAGGGCGGCAAAATCCCGCCAGAAGGTATCGGGCTCAACCCCGGTGCCCGGCAGGATCTCCTCCACCAACAGGGCGTGGAGTGCGCTGTCGACCGCCAGTCCGGCACATTGGATGCGTTCAGCCATGGGTAATCTCCTCACAGTATTTTTGGGGCCGACCGGCCGGGCGCGGGGTTGTACTCCGCCGCATCACCGACGACCAAGGCCCATAACCCCCGTATTTTGGGCGATAGTTGGTCATAAATACCAGAAATGTGTTTTATAAAGGCTATTGATAAGACTGATACTACGGTTCCCGGACGGGCGGCAGCCCGGTACGGGTCAGCCGGCCAGTTCTCGGGCAATTCCCGTAATCATCTGACGCACCCAGCGATGGGCCGGGTTGTGCTGAAGCAGTGGGCTCCAGGCCATTTTGAGTTCCAGTGCCGGGATGTCAAAAGGAACATCACGTACAACCACCCGGGGATTATCCCGCTGCAGCCAGGTCGCCCGAGCGGGCAGGGTAACAATGAGGTCGTTCTCTTCCGCGAGTGTCATGGCGGCCTGGTAATGACGGGTGAACACCCGGATTCTGCGCTGTTCTCCCAGCCCGGCAAGGGCGGTATCCACCCAGCCCAGGCGCTGGACATCGTCGGGATCCACACCGACCCCCACTCCCATACCGGTTTTACTCACCCAGATATGGTCCGCTGCCAGATAGGCGGCCAAATCAAAGCAGTCCAGTATGGGGTTGTCGCGGCTCATGAGGCAGGTAAAGGGATCCGACCACAGGGTAACCTGATGGAACGATTGGGGCATCTGGTCGAAGCGGTTGATTACCAGGTCAATCTTACCGCGCTCGACATCGAGAAAGCTGACATCCGACGGCGTCATGACGTCGAGGGTCAGTCCTGGCGCCTGATCCCTAAGGGTCTGGATAACCTTCGGGAACAGGGTAGATTCGGCATAGTCGGATGCCATCACCCGAATGACCTGATTGGCGCTACCGGGTTCAAACTCCGATGTGGGTTGAATGGCCCGTTCCACCCCCGCCAGGACATTCCTGATCAGTGGCTCCAACTCCGTTGCCCGTGCGGTTGGGGACATCCCATCCGAGGTCCTCACCAACAGGGGATCCTGAAACAGGTCGCGCAGCCTGCGCAGCCCGTTGCTCATGGCGGGTTGCGACAGGCCCAGCTGGTTAGCGGCTTGTGTGACGTTACGTTCCCGCAGTAAAACGTCCAGATAGACCAGTAAATTCAGGTCAATTCGATTAAGATCTTTCATCGTTTATTTTTCGCACGAATGGTTTCCTAGCATAATATCCATGCAATGAATTATAGCCGGTCGTCTCCCGGGGCGCCTTTGGTTATTGTTCCCAACCCACAGTGTTCCAATTGGACGGAGGTTATATGTATACCGCTCCCCTCGCCGACATGCAGTTTCTGATCGACGATGTCATCGATGTAGCCGGCACGCTGGGCTCGTTGGACCGTTTCGCCGATGTCGGCGTCGGACCTGACTTGACGACAGCCCTCCTCGATGAAGCGGGCAAGCTGGGCGCTGATGTTGTCGCACCTCTGCGCCGGGTGGGTGACGCCCATCCGGCCCGCTGTGAGGATGGCAAGGTCACGATCCCACCCGGGTATGGCGCGGCGATTCGTGAGCTGGGGGCAGGTGGTTGGGTGGGAATATCGGCGGACGCTGATGCTGGGGGGCAGGGCCTACCGGAAATCTACGGCACCGCAGCGGCGGAAATCTGGAATGGGGCCGATATGGCCTTCGCCCTCGAGCCCTTTCTGAGCTCCGGGGCAGCACTCGCGATCAAGGCTCACGCGAGTGAGGAACTGAAGGCCATTTACCTGGCAAAAATCAACAGTGGGCAATGGTCGGGGACCATGAACCTGACCGAGTCCGGAGCGGGTTCGGACCTTGGGCCTGTAAAAACCAGGGCGGAACGCGCCGGTGACCACTATCGAATTTTTGGACAGAAAATCTACATTACCTGGGGCGATCACGATGCGACCGAGAATATCGTCCACCTGGTGCTTGCCCGACTGCCCGACGCCCCGGCAGGCAGCAAGGGAATTTCACTGTTCATTGTTCCCAAATTTCTGGTGAATGCAGACGGCAGCCTGGGCGACCGGAATGATGCCTTCCCGGTGTCAACCGAACACAAGCTGGGTATCCACGGCAGTCCGACCTGCGTTATGGCCTACGGGGACAACGAAGGTGCCATTGGGTATTTGGTGGGCGAGGAGAATAATGGTCTTGCGTGCATGTTCACCATGATGAACGAGGCGCGTCTCAAAGTGGGTCTGCAGGGCATCGGTGCCTCCGAGGGTGCCTACCAGCAGGCGGTGGCCTACGCCCGGGAGCGAGTTCAGGGTGGGCTTGCGATTATTGAACACGCCGATGTAAAGCGCATGCTGACTACAATGCGGGCACTTATTGAGGCGATGCGCGCCCTGGCATACACGGAAGCGGTGACCATGGACTTGGCCCATTATGCACAGGGCGAGGTTCGCAATGAGCACCGTAAGCGCATCGACCTGATGATCCCCGTGATCAAGGGCTGGTGTACCGAAATAGGCGTTGAACTCACCTCCCTGGGGGTGCAGGTGCACGGCGGGATGGGTTTCGTCGAGGAGACCGGTGCCGCCCAGTATCTGCGTGATGTGCGGATTACCCCGATTTATGAGGGGACCAATGGCATTCAGGCAGCGGATCTTCTCAACCGCAAACTGGCGCGGGATGGGGGGGCGGGGATGGAAGCCATGCACCAGGAGATAGCCGCACTGGTCGGGCAACTCGATGGGTCCGGTGAGGCGGGGCTGCAGGGTCTTGGCCGTGCCATGGCCGAAGCATTGGCAGACCATACCGCGACGACCCAATTTCTTCTCAGTCAGATGGGCACGGACCGTTTCAACGCCATGGGAGGTGCCTTTGATTACATGATGCAGACGGGCTACCTGTTCGGGGGGTGGCAACTGGGAAGGTCAGCACTCGTTGCCGCTCGGCAATTGACGGACGGTGGTAACCCGACGTTTTGCCGACGAAAAATAGCCACCGCTGCGTACTACGGAGCGCGCATTCTGCCCAGGTGTAAGGGTCACTGGCGGGCTATTCTCGACGGTGCAACCACATTGTCAGACTTTGAACTGGATTGGCTGTAAGGCTGCCGTGACGGACTTTGCTACCCCCGACCTGTCTGACGCCCACCCCGAAGCGGCTGCGCTGCCATACCAATTTTTTCGGTATGGCGGTGTCGAGCGCTTTGCCGGCCCGGCAGAGACCATTGCCTGTCATGAGGACAACTCACGTGTAGCGGAGGCGGTCGCTGAGTCTGGCGCTGGACGGGTATTGGTGGTTGATGGGCAGGGATCCCTGCATCGGTCGCTGCTCGGTGACAACCTGGCCAGGACGGCGATCGCAAACGGGTGGTCGGGAATCATTGTGATCGGTGCGATACGCGATGTGGAAATCATCGACACCCTGGCGATCGGGGTCATGGCTCTGGGCGTCGTGCCCGTGAAGACAAATAAGCAGGGCCTGGGAGACCGGGGTCACAGCCTAGACCTCAACGGGGTAACAGTGGCTCCCGGCGACTGGGTCTACGCTGATCGAAACGGTGTTCTGATTGCTGAGGAGCCGCTGCACGACTGACCCGCAGGTTCCTTGTCTGGAGGGCCGGAGACCCACTAATCCTCCAGGCGGAGGGACAGATCGAGGGGTTGGACCGTCTTCGTAAGCGCCCCAATCGAAATAAAATCCACCCCTGTCTCGGCAATCGCCCGCAGGTTATGAAGTCCTACATTGCCCGAGGCTTCCAGCTCAGATCGGCCTTTATTAATCGCCACCGCTTCGCGCAACAGGTCTTCATCGAAGTTGTCCAGCATGATGCGATCAGCCGCAGCGTCGATTGCCTGGGACATCTCCCGGAGATTCTCCACCTCAACTTCAACGGGTTTGCCGGGGGCGATTTCACGGGCCCGGGCGATAGCGGCCCCGATCCCACCGCAGGCCTCGATATGGTTTTCCTTGATCAGAAAGGCATCAAACAAGCCAATACGGTGATTATGGCAACCGCCGCAGCTGACTGCGTATTTCTGGGCGACCCGGAGGCCCGGTATGGTTTTCCGCGTATCGAGCAGGCGCACGTCGGTCCCCTTGACCGCTTCGGCATAGCGGCTGGCCAGTGTGGCCGTGCCCGAGAGCAGTTGCAAAAAATTGAGGGCAGTACGTTCACCGGTGAGGATAGGGCGGGCATGGCCATCAACGGTAAAGAGCAGGTCGTTCTCAATGAGGCTATCACCGTCCTGTTTGTGCCAGGTCACCTCGAGTTCGGGGTCAATGATGCTAAAAACCGTATCGACAAATTGCGTACCACACAGGATGCCCGACTCCCGGGAAATAACCCGTGCCCGGGCTTTACGGTCGGGTTCTACAAGGCCCGCAGTGATGTCGCCGCTGCCTATATCTTCACTGAGTGCTAGGGAGACGAGCCCTTTGACGTACTCAGAGCTTGGCATAATGACCCCCGGTCTATTTTTCATCAGATGATTCGATTAATCGCTATAGGCTAAGATAAGGTGGTGAATACGGATCCTGATGACTGGGAATTTGTCGATGGCTGGCTAAAGGGCGCCCGCGAAGTCCCTACGCCCAACTGCAATCGGCGCCCTGCTGGTATGGTTCCCGATCTCATCGTGCTGCACAACATATCCCTGCCTCCAGGCGAGTTTGGCGGTGGCCACATAGAAGCCCTGTTTACCAATCGCCTTGATCCAAGCCTGCACCCGTACTTTGCCAGTATCGCCCATCTGGAAGTTTCAGCCCACTTTCTATTACGTCGGGACGGTGAGATTTTACAGTTCGTTGCCACCGACGATCGAGCCTGGCATGCCGGAGAGTCTGTGTGGTGTGATCGAGAAAATTGTAACGACTTTTCGATAGGTATTGAGCTCGAGGGGACTGATAGCTCTCCTTACACAGATGTTCAGTACCAACAGCTGCACAGGCTGATTGGTGCCCTGCGCGCAAAATATACCAGTCTGGGGCGGGGTGATATTGTTGGTCATAGCGAGATTGCCCCGGGGCGCAAAACTGACCCGGGGGAGAGCTTCGACTGGAACTACCTTTCAGAGTTACTGGGTAACAACTATGGCTAAAGACACATCTTCCGGGAAACGAAATTTCCCTGTCCTGCAGCTAATACGGGTAATCTCCAGGCCGAATCAGCGAAGGAGTGCCCTATGACGTACATCGCGTTCCTGATTGCCACCTTCTTTTATTTCTCGGTGGGTCCGGGGGGGGTGCTGCACTCTGATCGCTGGTTCCGGGCGTTACAGGGCCGCGTTGATGCCCTTGAACCCGATTTCTGGCTGGGTTTTGTGCTGCTGGTCGTCGTGCCCTGCGCCGCATTTACGTTGGTTTACGCCCTGTTGCAGGAGATGTTTGGTGCAGCCACTGTGCTGTTGCTGGGGAGCGCCGCGCTGTTTTTCAGTTTTGGGCGACTGGACTGGCCAGCCCTGTTGAATCGCTGTAAAGCCCGGGCAGCAGGGGGAGATCTTGAGGGCGTGCTGTTGACCCTCGAAGCCGCGGGACGTGGGCCGCTCAAGGCTGACGATGCGGATGCTGCTGGTCGGGAAGCGGTTCGGGTGCTGCTCTACGAGGGCTTCCAACGCTGGTTTCCACCGGTGCTGTATTTTCTGTTGCTCGGCCCGGTTGCCGCCGTGGGCTATCGGTTGCTCGTACTCGGTCGTGGTGACCAACATGTAGCGCTCAAGTCCCTGCAGCATTTTTTGGACTGGCTGCCCTCGCGGTTACTGCTGTTGACTCTGGGCGTCGTGGGCAACTTCGAAGCGATTCGGCCTCTGCTGCTTGATCGAAGTTTCGACGCTGATATTGCGACTGATGAGCTGTTGTTGGAGGGGCTGGAGTTTGCCCTGCCTGTGCACACTGCAGAACCTACTGCCCGGCTGGAGCAGGTTCGCCAAGGATTGCAGCGTGCCACCGTAGTCTGGGTCCTCGTTGCCTCACTTCTTGTGATCGTCTCTTGAAAATGTGATTTAAATCACGGTTTAAGGACGCAGTTGCCCAGTCCAGGGGTTTCGGCACGCTAGGCTAGGCGGCCGTCGGACGTTTCGGTCGCTGTCATGGTCAAAGAGCTTCGCACTCAACCGGCACTTCGAACGTCTCCAGGTGCGGCGCATTACAGCACTCCAACACTGCGTCTTACCATTGTCTTTCACCCCGACCTGGATCGCATTGGTCAGTGGGTAGATCTATGTCCGTGGGACCCAGAGCGTCCAGATTCGCTACCGGCGGAAGTTTCACTGGGTCGGAATACGCCCCTGTTCAGTGATGGCAGAGCGCTTGAGAACAGCCATATCAGCCGACTGGCCCTGATCGCCCGGCCCGGACTGCCGCGGCAGCCAGGGGCCCGCGCGAGCCTCCGTATGGAAGCCCATGAGCATGCCGACGTCCGTATCGGATCAAACCGCCATGCAATGTTCATCGCTGACCATGATGGCCTGAAAAGTGGTATTCCCTTGCGACTTGCCCACTCGGTAGTTCTGGTCCTGCGATGGATACCTGACAGCCCCCCGCTGGATGGAGCTTTGCGCGATCAATTTGCAGCCCTGCTCCCCGGGGCATCCCCCGAGATAGCCCAGCTGTGGCGGGATATCGCACTCGTTGCGCCCACCCTATTGCCCGTCCTGATTTTGGGTGAATCCGGCGTCGGGAAGGAGTGGGTCGCGCAGGCAATCCACGCCTGCAGTGAGCGGGCACAACGGCCCATGGTTGCCCTGAATCTAGCCGCTGTTCCAGAAGAATTGGCCGCCGCAGAATTGTTTGGCAGTGTTCGGGGTGCCTTCACTGGTGCCCTTGACCGTCCTGGTGCCTTTCGCCGGGCACATGGGGGTACCCTTTTCCTTGATGAGATTGCCGACGCGCCATTAACCGTGCAGGTCCAACTGCTGCGCGCTCTCGAACAGGGTGAGGTTCAGGTGTTGGGGGGCGAAGCCACTCGAGTGGATGTCCGGATTATTGCCGCGACGGATCAGCCTACTGATGAGGAACAGGGTTTTCGAGCCGCATTACGTCACCGCGTGGCGGGCTTCAGCTTGTCCGTTCCACCACTGCGCAATCGTCCCGAGGACATTGCACCCCAGGTCATGGCGATGCTCGCTGGACAGGTTGCACTGAATGAGCGGGTTGATCCACAGCGCTCAGGGGAGCAGCCAGCGGTGGCGGCCCATTGGGCGAGATTTTTCTTCGATGCCCTGTCGAGAGAGTGGTCGGGTAACAGCCGCGAACTGCGCCACGCAGTCGCTCTGGTGGCTTTTGGACATAACGCGCCGGCGCCCATCACCTCAGGCGGAGAAACCCTTCAGGCAGAAAAAATATCATCCGGTATTTCTGATGAGCACCTTGAGCGCGTTCATCAGGCACAAAATTATGAAGTCAGTGCGACCGCGGCGGTGCTGGGGCTGTCCCGTCCCGCACTGTATCGCCGGCTGCAAGCCCATCCGCGCTGCGTCCTCGCCGAGGATTTGACCGATGCGCAGGTCATGGCAGCCGTGCAGGTGGCGGGCTCCATAAAGGCGGCAGCACTGCATCTGCGCGTTTCTCAGCATGCGCTGCGTCCCCGGCTGCGGCGACTGGGAATCCTCTGATATGCGGGGATTCATGGCATCGGAACAGTCTGGGGATCCGGCTCTGTTACCTCAACATCTTGAGTGCCTGCTGTTTTTGGGTTCGGGGGGGGAGGGTGACGTTTGGGTGGCACGGGATCCCGCATTGGACAGAAAGGTTGTATGCAAGCGACTCAAACACCAGACAGCAGTCACGGATGGTTGGCGCCTTGCCCTCGCTGCACAAGCCAGAGCGGCTGCGCTGACACCCACTATCCCCCAGGTCTTTGGTGTAGAGTCAGATGCTGGCGTTTACTGGCTCATTCTGGAATATATCGAGGGACCAACCCTCGAGGATTTGCGATCTCATGCACGGGATTCCATGGGTGACGCCCAACTGCTTCTGGTTGTGATGGACCTCCTGCATGCACTCGCCGCCCTGGGGACGGCAGGGCTTGTTCACGGCGACATTAATCCAGCGAATGTAGTGATTGACACAGTGGGGAGAGCGCGGTTGATCGACTTCAGCTGCGCATCGACGGTGGGTGGTCATTGCCCGGGTGGGGGCGTCGCGGGTTTTCGTCGTGTAGCGGCCTCTGGCAGCGAGGCTGCGGATCCACGAAATGATGCCTATGCAGTCGGCTGTCTGCTGTATTGGTTGCTCGGAGTGCCATTACCCCAGTGGGTACAGGACGTGGACGGCCATGGCTTGATGATCAGGCCATCGCGACCCACGACCGTTACCGGATTGACAGCCCTGTTATGGGATACCGCTAGGCATCTAACCCCTGACAAAGCGGGCAGTAACGTACCGGTCCAGCAACATCTTGCGGTCATGCGCAGGGAGTCGAGGTTGTTGCCTTCCGGCGCTCGGGATGCGTTGGCTGACTACCGGGCATCCATTGGGAAAACAGCAGCGACACCCATTCAGGCGGATGAGCTGCAAACCTGTTATCCAGCTCATTCGTCAATGTCATCCCAGGCTCGCCCCGGTCATCTGACCACCACAGGCAGGACGGCTGCCCTCCTGCAGTCAAGGTGCTCGGACCGTGCCAGCCTCTTGTTACCGTTATGCGGGAGTTTTGCTCTGGCCTGTTTTATCGGCTGGCTGTTTTGGCAGCCACCGATGGTGAAGCTGATGACAGGGCCCGCGCAGGTTGCCGCGAATACGCCATTGCCCCCCAGTTTCAGTATGGGTTGGGTGTCACGACACCTCCAGGCGTCCCTCACTGATGAGCTTGCAGACAACGGTATGGCAAGACGAGCACTGCTCTTGACGCTTCAGTGTGACCATCAGGTTTGCACCCTTGCTGCACAGGATCCCTCTGGGCCTGCGGGCGACAGGTATGAACGCCTTTTTCTGGCATCCCGCGATCCCGCGGTCTGGAAGGAGGCAATCAGTGATCTGGCGCGGGCTGTCGCAGCTCACTAAGCCAGTGCTGGAGTAACGGAGCTGCAGGGCAGTGCCTTCGATCTGTGGGACCAAGCCGTTCCAGTAGGTAGCCCAGGATTTCTTCGTGCTCCGTGGGTCTGCCCTGCTGCCGATCAGTGCGCATCGACGAGCTATTTGAGGCGGTATCCTGAAGTACGCGCTGCACTCGTTCGCCAAGTGAAGCGGCGATTGCCGAGTGACCAGCCCATACCAGCTGCGCGCACAGCTCCGCGGTTGCTGTATCGAGCACTGCCCTGTGATGCGGTTCCAAGAGCGCTCCGTTGGGTATGTCCAACAACGCTGTGGCGGGATTTATCACCCCGTTGAGCGCCAGTTTTTCCAGCAGGCCCGTCTGTATGTCGGGGGCCCAGCTGCAGTGCCAGCCCGAGGTCACCAGCGCCTCGCACCAGTCAGGGGGTAGTGTCTGGCCATGCCACCATCCAAGCCGGGTTTGTCCCTGACCTGCGATCAATCGTTTATCAGGAGGCACCCGGGCCACACCGGCGGTCGTAAACCCTGCAATGAGCCTGTTTGGAAATTTTTGCTCCAGAGCTTCGTGGTAGCCCATGCCATTACTGAGGCTAACGATGACGGATTCAGCCGTCAGCCGATGCGCCACGCTCGATACCGCCGCCAGCACAGCGTGGGATTTTGTTGCAACCCAAAGCAGGGTAACGGGCCCCCGCGCATTGGGTGACTCCGTTTCGATGCTTACCCGCTCCTCGTGTCCGCCGGTAACCAGTTTGAGGGTGCGCTGCTTACCCGGGGGGTCTCGCTCAATAAGGGTAGTCCTAAACCCCAAGGCGGTTAGCCTGGCTGCAAAAAGACCGCCAATCGCTCCAGCTCCAAGGATGTGGCAGTGGGGTTTCAAACTGGGGAGCCCAAACTGTGCAGGAGGTGATCACGCTGAGCCGTCAATGCGTCCTGGTTGAATACACCCCCTGGAACGAGGCCCGCCGCCCAATGCCAGTTCCAGCTCATCGCGTTATAGACACGGTTAGCCGCTTGCCAAAGGGGAGGTAAAAAAGCGCTGTCGAACACCGTGCGGGCAAAGGCGGTGGCATCGAACATTGACCGGCCAGCACACAACGCCGCGATGTCAAAGTAGGGACTGCCCACTGCCGCGTATTCCCAGTCAATGGCGATCAGCCGATCCTGCAGATATCGGATGTTGTCGAGCGTCAGGTCGTTATGGCACATCACCTGTGGCCCGCTGTGTAACACTTCGATCGCCGAGGACAAACGAGGCTCCATGGTTGGAATGAGCAGAGTTTTATCTATCCCACGGTCTGTAGCTGCTCTGGTATAGCGGGCCATTTGTAGTTTGAGATCCAGTGCTGGGATATCGGGCGGGAGTTTGTGAATAGCCATGACGAGCTCTGCCAAAAGGTCAGGACGGTCGACTTCCTCAGGGGCAGCGTAATCCATCACGATGAGCTCATCTTTTATGTTGTGCCAGACAACCCGGGGTGCCAGTCCTGCATCGGCGGCCCGCTGCAGACAGGTGAGTTCGGCGGCAAAGGAGATGCCCAGTCGGTCCTGCTTGGGATTGCGATAGCGGAGTACGAAGTGCGCGTCACCGGTTGCCGTCCGGGCGGTGAGTTTACAGCTTAGGTGCGTTGAACCCCCGTCGAGGCTGCTGGCCAGTATCGGTTTGGTGAGCAGCGGGCGAGTGCACTGCCACGCAGCATACCGGTCGAGCGCGGTTCGCTCTGTGGGGTTTGGAAAGGATTCTCGCACTAGAGCTGTGCTTGCAGGCGACGGCGCCAGCTGACCCAGCCGGCTACTGCCAACAGCACGTATCCGGCAAATAAAAGGGCGGTCATATCCAGACCTCGATTCAGGTAAAGGGCAATGGATACCAGGTCAATACCAATCCACCATAGCCAATTTTCCAGTACTTTCCGCGCCACCATCCACGTGGCGGTGAGAGCGGCTACGGTTGTAATGCTGTCGGGAATGGGCAGCGCGGCGTCTGTAAATCGTGCCAGCACCAAGCCAACACCCGTACCAAAGATCACGACGGCCCCAAGGAGAAGGATGTGTGCCTTGGTTGACCAGCGTCGTATCGGGAGCTGAGCGTCGCTTCGATCCTTGCCCCAAACCCAGAATCCATACGCAGCCATCACAATGTAAAAGATTTGTAGAGCCGCTTCCATAATCAGGCCAACGGCGAAAAATATTTTCAGGTACAGGCCGGCACTTAAAGCTGCAAGCACCCATGCGAGCCTTTTTTCACGGATGATGAGGACGACATAACCCAGTGCAAGGCTTACCGCGAGGGGTTCTTCCCAGCTCATGGTCTAGCCCTCAGGGCCCACCTCCGTCCGGTGTTGCGGCAGGAATTTGGCAACCAGAACCTGGCGACCCGAGCGGTCACTGCTGAGCCTGAGGGCACCACTGACGGCTGTCATCACGGCATCCCAGTCGCCCGAAATTTGTGTGCTCATGGTGTTGGTGACGGCGGAGACGGTTCCCGATTGGACGAGATCCTCAATGAAAGCGAGGACCACGGCATCCACGTTGCCCTCCAATGGGTACAAACTCAGTTCAGCGGATAGTTGCATCGATTGGCAGTCCTCACTCGGAGCTAGCGGCGGTACTCCAGTGTAACTCCATAGGTCCTCGGTTCCCCATATTGGTAGTAGGGCTCGACAGCGTAGCCTTTGCGGGGGTCGTTACCAAAGCTACCAAAGCCCCGTGTGAAATATGTTTTATTGAGTAGGTTCCTTCCCCACAAGGCAATTTGCCACGTCCCGAGGCGCCATTCGATTCGACCATTGAGGAGCTGTCTCGATGGCGATAGGGTGCTGTGCCTATCGGAGAAGAAATAGCTGTCCATGGCCGTCCAATCAGCGCGGGCAAACCATTGGCTTGTCACCTGCCAGGTCAGGCCAAGGCTCCCCATCCATTCGGGCGCCTGTGGCTGCGCCCGTCCTGACAGATCTGTCCCTGCTGCCGTTGTGTAATCATCGAATCGTGCCCTTAGGTAGCCCAGCGTGGCATTGACCTGTACATCGGATCGCGGCATCCATGAACCCTGCCACTCGAGACCACGGTTGTGGCCTCGTGCGGCATTGTCGGTGAAATCGATGAAAAGGGTGCTGCCGTCGTCCCGGGGTAGGGTTACAGACTGCCTGACCTGCTGGTCTTTACGTTCCATTGAAAACAGTGTCAGGGCACTGCGTGCCGAGCCCTCAGCGCTTTGCCAGCGCCAGCCCAGTTCGGTGTTCAGCAGCGACTCGTCCTCGAAGAGTCCCAGGGCGGCCAGTGTACCCGCAACATTGAGCTGCACGCTTGGCAGGGAGGCCAGCAGACTGCTGTTGGGTCCCCCAGCCCGGACACCACGGCTTACGCCAATATAGAACGAGTGGTTTCTTGTCGGCGTCCAGTCCAGCCCCAGCCGTCCGCTCCAGAGTTGGTCATCCAGTGCACTCGCAACGGCGGCGCTGTCTCTGTAGTCAGTGGCCCTATCTTCTATGCGACCGCCCAGGTAAAACAGCAGCTCGGGTGTCAGTTCGACATCCACCTGACCAAAGAGCGCCAGCGTATCGATGTCGAGCTGACTTTGAAAATCTGAGGGCAGGTAGGTGTATTGTCTCGTCAGGCTTTCCCGCTCCCGCTTTGAATAGGTGCCGACGGCCCAGCGCCAGCCAGATTCCTCGCGATCAGCCCGAAGCTCAACGCTGGCCATATCCCGTCCACGCAGGTAGCGGTCGAAGGACCTGTACTCAAGGGCAGGTGCTATACCGACATACGCCCAATCTTCATCATAGCTGTATTCGGTATCTGTGCTTGCGCCCGAGACTTGCACAGAGAGGTTGACATCGCCACTCCAGGACCACTTGATGCGCGCGAGATCGGTGTCGAGCTTGTCCTGTCCCGGCTGGTCTGACAGCGTCTGTCGGGTGTTGTCCAGGGAAAAGGCGTCATAGCCATTGGCAATATCGATACGATGCCAGTTGAGTTCCAGGCGATGCTCTGCGAGCTGCCATAGTGCGCCAGCCCGAAGGGTCAGTTCATCACGCCCATTGGTATCATCGCGACCCAGTTGGGTATTTGTGATCGCACCATCGGTTGCATAGTGCTCGGCAGCAACGCGAGCCGATAGCCTACGGCCCAGGGGGCCACCCCAAGCCGCACCCAGGCGGCGACCTGCATAATTCTCGATGCCGGCGGACAGGCGCAGATCGGCCTTGTTGGGCGAGCTGGATGACATCCCAATGAGCCCCGCCAGCGCGTTGGCGCCCAGCAGGGTGCCCTGTGGGCCACGAAGAATCTCAATTTGCTCAATGTCCCAGGTGGTCGCCGCACCGCCCAGACCCGTGATGTCAATACCATCAAGCAGCAGTGCCACCGACGCGTTCACAGGCTCTACAAACTGGCTGCGTTCGCCAATACCCCGGATCTGCAGATAGCGCCCGCGCGACGCTCCGCTCGCAGTATTCACATTGGGTGCCATCGAAAGCAGGTCCTCCAGATGTTGTGCAGAGCGACTGTCTATGTCTACGGGGGCAAATAGGGTGATCGAGCGTTGCGCGGCGTGTGCCGGACGCAATGTGGCTGACACGGTCACCTCTTCCAGAACGTTTTCGGTACCAGCGGCGCCTGATGCGATGCTGGCGGTGAGTAAACACGCACCATACAGGTTGCGCTGTCGACTAGGCTCTTTGAATGACGGCATGCTCAGCTCGCTTGGACGGCGGTTGACAGATGTACAGTCCCGGTGCTGCGCGCATCCTGTCCCTCCGCCGGCATTATCCGGTTCAGGTTCAACGGGTCCACCACATTTCGGTGTCTCAGGCGCTAGCCACCCCGCAGGTTGAGTGGCAGTATAGGGGATATGCGGAACCTCAACAATTACAAGGGTACGCTTCGAGGTGGGTTATGAAAAACAGTGACGGTAAGGAGCTCGG
>CALKDK010000072.1 GCA_938084055.1 uncultured Luminiphilus sp. | reverse complement strand
TGAGATGGTAATGCCGGGCGATAACATCAATATTGTGGCGACGTTGATTGCTCCGATTGCGATGGAAGAGGGCCTGCGTTTTGCGATCCGTGAGGGTGGCCGAACCGTGGGTGCTGGTGTCGTCGCCAAAATCATCGAGTAAGGCTGGGTCGGGTAGACCCTGGGGCCCGGCTACGCCGGGCTTTTTTATGGGAAGGCAGGCCTTTGATGGTGCCTGCCACCGGCACCCTAAACGTCGGCAGGCCCATTGGGTTACTCAATACCGCGCCCGGTTATCAGCTGCAATCTGATCATTCAGGGTGAACAGGTCGTAGAGTATCCCAAGGCCAAAAATCCCAAGGGTGAAGAGGTAGACAAGGCCGCTGATCACTTTCCCCTGGTAAAACCGATGCACACCAAACACACCCAGCAGGACCAATAGGATCCATACCAGATTGTAGTCCTCATCTCCGCCGGGGAAGCGGTCCGCAGCATCTTCTGCCATCCCGGGGATGAGAAAAAGATCAATAATCCAGCCAATCAGGAACAGGCCCAGTGTCAGCGCCCAAAGCGTCCCGGTCAGCGGTCTGCCCAGGTAGAATCGGTGTAGCCCGATAAAACCAAAAACCCAGAATACGTAGGCGAGAATTGGGCTGTGATCCGATGAATCCGAATTTCTCATGTCACTCTCCTCCATGAAAGCCGGGCGGCGCGCTAGGGGTCGAGGCGCGACGTGTCGCGTCGCCAAGACGCCCCTGAGAGATCGAATGTACCCTAAAACAGGTGTTTGAGTACTTTTTGGCCGCTTTTGATTCCCCCCGAGGGGTCCTTGGAGTTACTTGGCCAGGCGGGGAAGTAACTCGGAGGCGGCGAAAAACCGGTTCGTCAGGTCCCGGCGCACCATTCCGGTGCAATCCCCCGGCATCCTGTCCGGTTGAAGGACTCTGCGGTTGCCTGTGCCAGCGGCCAGCCCGGACTGCAGTTTCGGGTGCGGGTAGCGCGATTTGTGACTTAATGCCTAAGCCCCCTTCAGGGGACCTGGGGGAGTAAATGGTAGTTGACAGGTCATCCTCCCAGCCCTATAGTTCGCCCTCTTTTTTTCGGCACCCCCCAGCGGGGTGGCGGTTTTTTGTGGAGTTGTATTGTGCAAAACCAGCGTATCCGTATTCGTCTCAAGGCCTTTGATCACAAGTTGATCGATGCCTCGACCCAGGAGATAGTTGAGACCGCCCGTCGCACGGGTGCTCAGGTCCGGGGTCCCATCCCACTGCCGACCAAGAAGGAGAAGTTCACAATCCTGACTTCTCCCCACGTCAACAAGGATGCCAGAGACCAGTACGAGATCCGCACGCACAAGCGTCTCCTGGATATCGTCGAGCCCACCGAAAAGACGGTGGACGCTCTGATGAAACTCGATCTAGCAGCTGGTGTAGAAGTTCAGATCAGTCTGGGTTGAAGACAATTTAGTAGGACCTGTCCGGCATAGCCGGGCGTGTAACGTCTGATAGGGGCAGCCCTGGCAGGCGGCCATAGAGGGTATAGCCCCGTACACTGTGAGGTTTAACCATGACTATTGGCATAGTCGGCCGGAAGTCGGGAATGACACGTGTCTTTACCGACGAAGGCGTATCAGTACCAGTGACCGTAGTGGAAGTACTTCCAAACCGCGTTACTCAAATCAAAGAGCTCGAAACCGATGGGTATCGGGCAATTCAGGTCACAACGGGCGACCGTAAGGCCTCAAAAGTCAGCAAGCCAGCCGCAGGGCACTTTGCCAAGGCGGGCACAACGGCGGGCGATGGCCTGTGGGAATTCCGGCTTGATGGGTCTGAAGAGACCTTTGAACTAGGCGCGGAGCTGACTGTCGAGCGATTTGAGCAAGGCCAGAAGGTCGACGTGGCAGGACGTTCCAAGGGCAAGGGTTTCCAGGGTGTGGTAAAGCGCTGGAATTTCCGTACCCAGGACGCTACCCACGGTAACTCGCTGTCGCACCGGGCGCCGGGGTCAATCGGTCAGTGCCAGACGCCAGGTCGTGTTTTTAAAGGCAAGAAGATGGCGGGACACATGGGTTCTGAGCGTGTTACTACCCAGGGTTTGGAGGTGGTTCGCGTGGATTCCGAGCGGAATCTCCTGCTGATCAAAGGTGCTGTACCAGGTGCGCCGGGCGGGCATGTCATCGTCTGTCCCACGGTCAAGGCTTGAGGGGCGATACTATGGAATTGAGTGTAGTAAAGCCCGGTAATGCAGCGGCGGGTACGGTCTCTGTCTCAGAGGCCACCTTTGCCCGGGAATACAACGAGGCGCTGGTGCACCAGGTGGTCACGGCCTTTTTGGCTGGGGGCCGGCAGGGGACCAAAGCACAGAAGACGCGCTCTGAAGTGGCCGGTGGCGGCAAGAAGCCCTGGCGTCAGAAGGGTACCGGCCGTGCCCGTGCAGGAACCATAAGGTCGCCGATTTGGCGTTCTGGTGGTGCGACCTTCGCGGCCCGGCCTCAGGATCACAGCCAGAAGGTGAACAAGAAAATGTATCGGGCGGCAATGCGTTCGATCCTTTCAGAGCTCGCCCGGACGGACCGGCTGGTTGTCATTGAGAGTTTTGGTGTTGAGCAGCCCAAGACCAAGCTGCTGGTGTCTCAGTTAAAGGACCTTGGCGTGGAGAACGTGTTGATCGTAGCCGACGCGGTGGATAAGAACCTTTATCTGGCCGCGCGGAACCTGCACAAAGTTGATGTGCGCGATGTCGACGCGGTGGACCCTGTGAGCCTCATTGCCTTTGACAAGGTGATGGTGACCGTTGAGGCGGTGAAAAAATTTGAGGAGGCGCTGGCGTGAACCAGGAACGCGTATTCCAGATTCTTCTTGGGCCCCACATGTCCGAGAAAGCTGCGATGGCAGCAGAGAACGGCAACCAGTACGTGTTTCGCGTTGCCCTCGATGCGACCAAAACCGAGATCAAGGCGTCGGTGGAGCAGTTATTCAAGGTTCGGGTAGATGACGTGCGTACGTTGCGCGTCAAGGGCAAGAGTAAGCGGAACCGGTTCGGCTTGAATACCAAGTCGACCTGGAAAAAAGCCTACGTTCGTCTGGAGCAGGGTCAGGAAATTGACCTCGCTACCATTAGTTAAGGGGACGATCACGTCATGCCAGTCGTAAAGAGTAAACCGACATCAGCTGGTCGCCGCCACCAGGTAAAGGTCACCAGCAAAGACCTGTACAAGGGCAAGCCCTATGCGCCGCTCCTCGAGAAAAAGTCGAAGACGGGGGGCCGAAATAACGCAGGCCGCATCACCACCCGACATATTGGTGGTGGACACAAGCAGCACTACCGCGTGATTGATTTCAAGCGCACCAAGGACGGCATTCCTGCCAAGGTGGAGCGCATTGAGTATGACCCCAATCGTACCGCGCATATTGCGCTGGTGCTCTATGCCGACGGTGAGCGCCGCTACATTCTGGCACCCAAGGGCATCGCTGCGGGTGACGTACTCTATTCCGGGTCGGCGGCACCGATTAAGGCGGGTAACTGCCTCCCGGTTCGTAATATCCCGGTCGGTGCTGTTATTCACGCTATTGAATTGAAGCCCGGGAAAGGCGCGCAGCTGGCCCGATCGGCAGGAGCTTCAGTGCAGTTGGTAGCTCGTGAAGGCCAGTACGCAACCATTCGGCTTCGCTCGGGTGAAATGCGCAAGGTTCCGGTCGATTGCCGGGCTACCCTGGGTGAGGTGTCCAACTCCGAGCATAGCCTGCGGAAATTGGGTAAGGCCGGCGCGGCGCGCTGGCGTGGTGTGCGCCCCACGGTTCGCGGCGTTGCCATGAACCCGGTGGATCACCCCCATGGTGGTGGTGAGGGTCGCACGTCAGGCGGTCGACATCCCGTTACACCCTGGGGTGTTCCGACCAAAGGGTACAAGACCCGAAAGAACAAGCGTACCGACGGTTTTATTGTTCGTCGCCGCAACAAGAAATAAGTACTGAAGTAAAGAGGACATACCTGTGCCACGTTCAGTCAAGAAAGGCCCGTTTATCGACCTGCACCTTCTCAGGAAGGTCGAGGCCGCTGTTGAAAGCAATGACCGACGACCTATTAAAACCTGGTCACGCCGCTCAATGGTTTCCCCGGATATGGTTGGCCTCACCATTGCCGTACACAACGGCCGCCAGCATGTTCCAGTCCTGATTAATGAGGATATGGTGGGACACAAGCTGGGTGAATTTGCTGTGACCCGCACATTCAGGGGCCACATTGTCGACAAGAAAGCCAAGCGTTAAGGGTTGCTGGAGAGACATCATGGAAGTATCAGCAAAACTTCGGGGAGCACGCATGTCAGCGCAGAAAGCGCGGCTGGTGGCCGACGAGGTTCGTGGCAAGCCGGTGGGTGAAGCATTGAACCTGCTTGAGTTCAGCAAGAAAAAGGCAGCGCACCTCGTGCGGAAGTTACTTAACTCGGCAATTGCCAACGCCGAAAACAACGAGGGGGCGGACGTCGATGAACTCCGCATCTCCACTATTTTTGTAGATGAGGGCCTGACCATGAAGCGCATGCGAGCACGCGCCAAGGGTCGGGGCGACCGCATTCTTAAGCGCACTTGCCATATCACGGTCAAGGTCGCGGACAACGAGAGCTAAGGGGACTGACGTATGGGTCAGAAAGTACATCCAACCGGTATTCGCCTTGGCATCGTCAAGGAGCATAACTCGGTTTGGTATGCGGACAGCAAGGTCTACGCCAAGAACCTGATCAGTGATCTGGAGGTGCGTGATTACGTCCTCAAAAAGCTGGATGCTGCGTCAGTAAGCCGAGTTGTCATAGAGCGGCCCGCCCAGACGGCTCGCCTGACCATTCATACGGCCCGTCCTGGCATTGTAATTGGCAAGAAGGGTGAGGACGTGGAAAAGCTGCGTCAGGAACTCAGCGCCAAGATGGGTGTGCCGGTCCACATCAATATTCAAGAGATCCGCAAGCCCGATCTGGATGCGCGCCTTGTCGCCCAGAATGTTGCCCAGCAGCTTGAGCGACGGGTCATGTTCCGTAGGGCCATGAAGCGTGTTGTGCAGAACGCCATGCGTCAGGGCGCAGAGGGGATCAAGGTGCAGGTGGGAGGCCGTCTCGGTGGCGCGGAGATCGCGCGTACCGAGTGGTATCGCGAGGGGCGTGTGCCACTCCACACGCTGCGTGCCGACATTGATTACGCCACCTATGAGGCCCACACCACCTACGGTGTGATTGGTGTCAAGGTGTGGATATTCAAGGGCGAGGTTATAGGTACTGAGGACGAGGGCCAAGAGCCACGTCGCTCAGCGTCTAGCTGAGGCTGTTAGGGAACTGAATCATGCTCCAACCGAAACGTACAAAATTCAGGAAAATGCAGAAGGGCCGCAATCGCGGTCTCGCTGAGCGTGGCAGCAAGGTGAGCTTCGGCGAGTACGCTCTGAAGGCCACGGGTCGGGGTCGTATAACGGCCCGCCAGATAGAGGCCGCTCGTCGTGCCATGACCCGCCATATCAAGCGCGGGGGAAAAATTTGGATACGCGTTTTTCCTGATAAGCCCATCACGGGCAAGCCGCTGGAAGTCCGTCAGGGCAAGGGTAAGGGTAACGTCGAATACTGGGTGGCCCAGATTCAACCCGGACGGGTTCTGTACGAAGTAGAGGGTGTATCCGAGGCATTGGCCCGTGAGGCATTTCAACTGGCGGCTTCGAAGCTTCCTGTGCAAACCATTTTCGTGAAACGGTCGGTGATGTGATGAATGCGAGCGAACTACGAGACAAGTCAGGTGAGGAGCTCAACGCCGAGCTGCTCAAGCTTCGTGAGGAGCAGTTCAAGCTGCGTATGGCGAAGAGCACCGGCCAGCTGGGCCAGGCTCACCTGCTGAAACAAACAAAGCGAGACATTGCGCGGGTGAAGACCGTGCTGAACGAGAAGGGTGAAGGCTGATGGGATCCGCAGAGAAGCGAACTCGATTACTTCAGGGCCGTGTTGTCAGCGACAAGATGGACAAGACCATCACGGTACTGGTGGAGCGTCGTGTAAAGCACCCAGTGGTGGGCAAGTTTATTACACGTTCTTCCAAGGTACATGCGCACGACGAGAACAATACCGCGGGCATGGGTGACCTTGTCTCGGTTGCCGAGTCGCGACCCCTGTCCAAGACGAAGACTTGGACGCTTGTCGAGGTAGTGGAGGCCGCCACCCAAATCTGAGGATTTGGAGGCGCCAGTGGGAGTAGAGAAATGATTCAGACCCAGTCGTATTTGGAAGTGGCGGACAACAGTGGGGCCCGGCGCGTGATGTGCATCAAAGTGCTGGGAGGCTCCAAGCGACGTTACGCCCGCGTGGGGGACCTGATCAAGGTGACCGTCAAGGAGGCCATCCCCCGGGGCAAGGTAAAAAAAGGCCAGGTCATGACGGCGGTCGTGGTCCGGACCAAGAAGGGCGTTCGTCGCCCAGATGGCTCGCTGATCAAATTTGATGAGAATGCAGCGGTGCTTCTCAACAATCAGGATGCGCCCATCGGTACCCGCATTTTCGGCCCGGTAACTCGGGAGCTGCGGGGCGAAAAGTTCATGAAAATTATTTCCCTTGCGCCCGAAGTGATCTGAGCGGAAGGCAGGGAGGAGAGAACAATGGCAAAGATCAAGCGAGACGATGAAGTGGTCGTGCTGGCCGGCAAAGACAAAGGTAAGCGTGGCACCGTGCGTACCATCATAGATAGCAGCCGCATCATCGTGTCCGGTGTCAACATGATCAAGAAGCACACCAAGCCCAACCCCCAAATGGGTGTGGCTGGCGGGATCATTGAAAAAGAAGCGCCCATCCAGGTGTCGAATGTGGCGATTTTTAACCCGGCGACAAGTAAAGGCGATCGGGTCGGGTACCAGACGCTTGAAGATGGCAAGAAAGTACGAGTTTACAAGTCTAATGGCGAACAGATTGACGCCTGAGTTAGGTCTGGCGGAATTGAGGTAGCAGAAAATGGCAAGCCTGAAGCAAAAGTTTCGTGATGAGATGGTACCCAAGCTCAAAGAAGAGCTTGGGCTGTCCAATACGATGGAAGTGCCCCGTATCACCAAAGTCACTCTCAATATGGGTGTTGGTGAGGCCGTGGGCGACAAGAAGGTACTTGAGAATGCCCTGGCGGACATGCAGAAGATTGCTGGACAGAAGCCAGTGGTTACCAAGTCCCGCAGGTCTATTGCCGGCTTCAAGATTCGTGATGGCTGGCCAATTGGCTGCAAGGTGACGCTTCGAGACGAGCGTATGTACGAGTTTGTGGAGCGTCTGGTCAGTATTGCGATCCCGCGGATACGTGACTTCAGGGGGATCAGTGGTAAGCAGTTCGATGGTCGGGGCAACTTTGCCATGGGCGTGACTGAGCAGATCATTTTCCCTGAAATCAACTACGACGAAGTGGACACGCTGCGTGGGATGGATATCACAATCACCACCACGGCTACCAATGATGATCAAGGCCGCGCCCTGTTGCGGGCCTTTAATTTCCCGTTCAGGAACTGAGGGATAAGTGCATGGCTAAGAAGTCGATGATTGCGCGCGAAGAGAAGCGAGCTCGTACGGTTGCTAAGTACGCAGCGAAGCGCGCCCAGTTGAAAGAGACCATCAACAACTACAACGCCTCTGACGAGGAGCGGTGGGAAGCACAGATTCAGCTTCAAAAGCTGCCTCGCAATGCCAGCCCTGTTCGTCAGCAGCGTCGCTGCCAGGTGACCGGACGGCCCCATGGTGTCTATCGGAAGTTTGGTTTGTGCCGAAACAAGCTGCGGGAAGCGGCCATGCGCGGCGATGTGCCGGGTTTGGTCAAGTCCAGCTGGTGAGGGAGTAAACAGTTTATGAGTATGCAAGACCCAATCAGCGACATGCTGACCCGCGTGCGCAACGCGCAGATGGCAGGTAAGAAGTCCGTGGACATGCCCGGCTCCAAGCTCAAAGCGGCACTGGCCAAGGTGCTTGAGGACGAGGGATACATTGCGGCCTACAACCTCGACAGCAGCAGTGGCAAGCCACGACTGTCTATCGAGCTGCGTTACTTCCAAGGCAAGCCGGTTATCGCCGAGATACAGCGTGTAAGCCGTCCATCGCTGCGGCGATATGCAGGTAAAGACGATATGAAGCCGGTGCGTGGTGGTCTCGGCGTGGCCATTGTTTCCACGTCACGTGGCGTCATGACTGACCGTGCGGCCCGAGCCGCAGGTGTCGGTGGTGAAGTCCTTTGCACCGTTTTCTGATTCGTCCAATCTAGGGAGCAGACTGAATAATGTCACGTGTTGCTAACAATCCGGTAAAGCTGCCGACAGGTGTTGAGATCAAGGTCGACGCCAGGAAGGTGGCCGTCAAGGGAGGCAAAGGCACCCTTGAGATGAATTTGGCTGCGGGTCTGGAGCTTGAGGTAGAAGGGAGCCAGGCCAAGGTGGTCTATGACTTCGATACCAACAGGGCTATGGCGGGTACGACCCGGGCTCTGCTGAATAACCTTGTTATCGGTGTGACCGATGGTTGGGAGCGGAAACTGGTTCTGAACGGTGTGGGCTATCGGGCCAAGGCATCAGGCAAGACGGTAAACCTGACGATTGGCCTGTCGCACAACGTGGACTATGAGTTGCCCGAAGGCATATCGGCGGAAACGCCATCCCAGACCGAAATTGTCATTCGGGGCATGGATAAGCAGGCTGTGGGCCAGGCAGCGGCGGAAATCCGCGCGTTCCGGCCGCCCGAGCCGTACAAGGGTAAAGGTATTCGTTACGCGGATGAGTACGTCCGTCGTAAAGAAGCCAAGAAGAAATAAGCAGGTAGGGCAATGAACGAGAAAACTGAATCACGTTTACGTCGCGCGCGTCGAAGCCGCACCCGAATGCGAACGGCGGGTGCTGTGCGCCTGTCGGTGCATCGCACCCCGCGCCACATTTATGCGCAGATTATCGGTGCGGAGGGCAACACGATTCTCGCCAGTGCATCAACTCTGGATAAGGGTCTTCGCGATGGCTCGACGGGCAATGTCGACGCAGCCGCCAAGGTGGGTGCGTTAATTGCTGAGCGTGCCAAGGCGGCTGGTGTGTCGGCGGTTTCCTTTGATCGTTCGGGATTCAAGTATCACGGTAGGGTCAAGGCGCTGGCGGATGCTGCGCGCGAAGGCGGACTGGAGTTTTAAGCATGGCGTATAACGATCAAAAGAGACAGGGAGACCGGGACCAGCGCACTGAAGGCG
>CALKDK010000071.1 GCA_938084055.1 uncultured Luminiphilus sp. | reverse complement strand
GATGCAATTGGTGGTGGTCGAATTTTCCTGAAGCGGGAAGATCTGAACCATACGGGTGCCCACAAGATTAACAACACCATTGGACAGGCGTTGCTGGCGAAGCACATGGGTAAAAAGCGCGTTATTGCAGAGACTGGAGCGGGTCAGCATGGTGTGGCCAGTGCCACGGTTGCGGCACGCCTGGGGCTGGACTGTCATGTGTTCATGGGTGCCGAAGATGTACAGCGCCAGTCACTGAATGTCTATCGGATGAAGTTATTGGGCGCTGAAGTCATCCCTGTAACCTCTGGATCAAAGACGTTGAAGGACGCCATGAACGAGGCACTGCGGGACTGGGTCACATACGTAGACAACACGTTTTATATTATTGGCACGGTTGCGGGTCCACATCCCTATCCTATGCTGGTCAGGGATTTCCAGAGTGTCATTGGTCGGGAGGCGAGAAGGCAGTCATTGGCTATGACCGGAAAGCTGCCGGATGCCCTGGTCGCCTGTGTGGGTGGGGGCTCTAATGCCATCGGCTTATTCCACCCTTTCCTTGCGGATGATTCAGTTGCCATGTTTGGTGTAGAGGCCGGTGGTCTCGGAGTGGAGACTGGCCAGCATGCGGCCCCCTTGTCTGCCGGACAGCCTGGCGTGCTACACGGTAACCGCACCTATTTGATGCAGGATAAAAATGGCCAGATTATTGAGACGCATTCGCTATCGGCAGGCCTCGATTACCCTGGTGTGGGTCCGGAGCATAGCTGGCTCAAGGATATCGGCAGGGTAAACTACGTGACAGCCAATGATGATGAGGCGCTGGCGGCATTTCACCGCTGGACCCGCACCGAAGGCATAATGCCCGCCCTTGAAACCGCCCACGCACTTGCCTACGCGGAGAAGTTGGCTGCCGAGATGACGCCGGAGCAGCACATCATCGTCAATCTCTCGGGGAGGGGTGACAAGGATATCCTTACGGTTGCCGCTATCGACGGTATCGAACTCTGACACGCTTTACCTGGTAACAACTATGAGTAGATTAACCGGCTGTTTTGAAGCCCTTCGCAGCGCGGGACGCAAAGCCGTCATACCCTACGTGGTGGCAGGCGACCCCGCAGTGGACGTCACGGTGCCCATCATGCACAAGCTGGTCTCAGCGGGCGCCGACATCCTGGAATTGGGCGTGCCCTTCTCTGATCCCATGTCCGAGGGCCCGGTCATTCAACGCGGCCATGAGCGGGCACTGGATAACAATGTTGCTCTCACTGATGTGTTGGCTATGGTCACTGAGTTCCGCAAAGACGATGGGGATACCCCGGTTGTCATTATGGGATATGCCAACCCCGTGGAGCGTATGGGCTATCCTGTTTTCGCAGCTGCCTGTGCCCAGGCGGGTATTGATGGGCTGATAACCGTTGACCTGCCGCCGGAAGAAGTGGGTCCTTTGAATACCGAGCTCAAGAAAGTTGATATCGATAATATTTTCTTGATCTCGCCGACCACGCCAGCTGAGCGTATCGCAACCATTACTGCGAATGCCTCCGGGTTTATTTATTATGTCGCGGTGAAAGGTGTTACGGGTTCGGGCCATTTGGATACGACGGAGGTCGGTGAGCATCTCCACATGATCAGGGCTGAAACGGAACTGCCCATCTGCGTCGGCTTTGGGATCAAAGATGCTGATTCGGCAGCGGCGGTCGGTGTCTTTGCGGATGGTGTGGTGGTGGGTAGCGCCCTCATTGACACCCTGGCCGGTACAATTGAGGCCGGTGGAACGGTGGAAGAGGGTATCTCTGCAGCGGTTAGCCTGCTGGGAACTATTCGTTCTGGGGTTAATGCCATTTTTGGGTCTACTGCCTGACCATACGCATATAGGTATAATCAGGCGCTTGGCTGAACGGAGTCCGACATGAGTTGGATCGATAAGATACTCCCCTCCGGTGTAAGAAAGGATGAGACCGCAGAAAGGCGAGTCAATGTCCCCGAAGGGCTGTGGAAGAAATGCATCAAGTGCGATGCCATGCTCTACTGGCCTGACCTCGAACGTAATTTTGAGGTATGTCCCAAATGTGACCACCACATGCGGGTTGGCGCTCGCCGCCGACTGGATATCTTCCTGGACAGTGAGGGACGGCAAGAGCTTTTTGCTGATCTCGAGCCTGTGGATCGGCTGAAATTTAAGGACAAACGCAAATATCGCGACAGATTGACCGCGGCCCAGAAGAGTACAGGAGAGAAAGATGCCCTGGTCGCCATGCGCGGCACCCTGGAGGGGCTCGATCTGGTGACGGTGGCCTTTGAATTCAACTTTCACGGTGGCTCAATGGGCTATGCTGTGGGGGAGAAGTTCACTCGGTCGGCGACTCATGCCCTCGAAAACCGCTTGCCTTTGGTGTGTTTTGCCGCCTCCGGTGGTGCCCGGATGCAGGAAGCCCTCATCTCGCTAATGCAAATGGCCAAGACATCTGCTGTCTTGGAGCGCCTGAGGCAGGCAGGTTTGCCTTTTATATCGGTCATGACTGACCCCATCTACGGGGGTGTTTCCGCCTCACTGGCGCTGCTGGGTGACGTCAACGTTGCGGAGCCGGATGCCCGGGCTGGGTTTGCAGGTCCAAATATTATCGAGCAAACCATTCGGCAGAAACTACCTAAAGGCTTCCAGCGCAGTGAGTTCCTGCTTGAGCACGGTGCTATCGACATGATCGTGTCCCGTGCTGAAATGCGAGACACCCTGGCGCGGGTCCTGAAAAAGTTGACGGCCCAGAGCACAGGTGCCGAAGAGGTCCTGGGGCCTGAACCCGAGTCTGTCGAATAAGAGCGGTGGAGCAAGGCGCCGTCCCAACTACCCTCAATGCCTGGCTGGGGCATTTAGAGACGCTACACCCCCAGAAGATCGACCTCGAGCTACTACGCGTCCGAACGGTCGCAGAGCGACTCGAACTTTTGCCCGCCACAGTGCCAACCATCACAGTGGCCGGGACCAATGGCAAAGGAACTTGTGTGGCTGCCCTGGCGGCGCTGCTGAGCACGCGGGGGTACTCGGTTGGCTGCTATACATCACCCCATTTGCTGGCTTTCAACGAGCGCATTACCGTCAACCAGCAGCCGGCCACTGATGCAGATATTATGGCGGCCTTTGCCACCATAGAGAACCAGCGAAAAGAAACTTCACTCAGCTATTTTGAATTTGCCACCCTTGCCGCGTTGTATCTGTTCAAGCAAAAAATGGTGGATTTTCAGATTCTGGAAGTGGGTTTGGGCGGACGGCTGGATGCTGTAAACATCGTCGATGCGGACGCCTGCGTCATTACCAGTATTGGTATTGATCACACTGAATGGCTGGGTGATACCCGCGAGTTGATTGCTGTCGAGAAGGCAGGTGTCGCCCGGCATGGCCGGCCTGTCGTGGTGGCGGAGGAAGATCCGCCGTCAACCTTGCGTTCTCATTTAGAAGGCTTGGGCGCCATCGGGTACTGGCTTGGCGAGCAGTGGACATTCACGGATTCATGGCTGAGGTTGCCCGATAGCTCCCGTCGCGAGCTGCCCAGTGTCCCGGCCTTGCAGCCGAGTAATCTGGGTGCCGCAGTGACCGTGCTGTCAATCTTGGGCTTGGGACTGGAGCAGGAAGAGATCTCGAATGGCCTGGCAGGACTGATGGTTCCAGGACGCCGACAGGTGCTGCGCTTTGCCGATCGGTCCTGGTGGTTTGATGTTGCTCACAACCAGGAAGCGGTGGCCAAGCTGGCCGAGGCATTGGCGACATCTTCAGCTGGGACGCACACCCATGCGATTTTTGGAGCCATGGCCGACAAGCCCCTGCGTGCTATGATTGACCTGATGGTACCGGGAATTGCCTCGTGGCATCTTCCTGAACATCAGGGCGTTACCAGGGCGGCCACTTCGAGGGATTTGAAATCGCTGATCATCGCGGCATCCGGTCAGGCTAACGTTCATTGTCATGGATCCCCGGGTGCCGCTTTTGATGCTGTGCAGGCACTCTCTGAACCGGGCGATCGTATTCTTGTTTTTGGTTCCTTTATAACGGTTGGTGCGCAGTTGGAATGCCTCGGACGAGCGCAATTAGGTCGGGAGACCTTGAACTGAATGGATTCTGTGTTTCGGCAACGACTCGTTGGTACGCTGGTGCTGGTTGCACTCGGCGTCGTATTCTGGCCGATTATTTTCGTCGAGCCACTGGAGAATCGACCCATTGAACTTGCGCCTGTTCCCGAGCGCCCCGTTATTGATACGACACCCATTCCCCGACCCGAATCTCCTGAAGAAATGATTCGTGCTCGCGTGCCGGTTCCTGAGTTTGACCTGGCTGAGCAGCTGCGGGCCGACGACGTTACGCTGCTGTCCGGGGACGGCGCGCAGCAAGGATTGGATAGCCTCGCAAATGCTGATGCCGTTGAGACGGTGTCGGCGCGCACCGACGCACCCGCGCAACCCGCTCTTGATGCTGCTGGTTTTGCCCGGGGTTGGGTTCTCCAGATCGCTACTGTGAGCTCCAAAGCGCGGGCTGAACAACTTGTTGTGGAACTGGTCGACAAGGGCTATCCCGCTTTCTTCATTCCATTTGAGCGAGAGAATACGCGTTGGTGGCGGGTGCAGATTGGGCCAAAGTTGGAAAAAGAAGGCTTCAACGCGATGAAGACCGAGGTCGATCGGGTTCTGGAAGTGAACTCAATGATCATAAGGTATGAGCAACCGTCGTGAATGATATCGAACAGCAGATCAGCGGTGCGACCTCCGGCTTTAATGGCTTCGACTGGTTTATCCTCACGGTGCTGGCGATATCCCTTCTGGTTGGCTTGTACCGAGGGTTTGGGCGGGAAATATTCTCCCTGCTGGGGTGGGTTGTTGCCTTTGTCGGTGCCAATGTGCTTGCCCAGCCCCTCGCCGATTCTCTGGTCGCCCTGAGCGACAGCGGGACATTAAGGTACATAGCGGGCTGGGCACTGGTTTTTGTGGGCGTGTTGGCAATCTTCAGCGTTCTGGGACGTTTGATGGCACGACAGATGCGGCAGCCCGGGTTCAACCTGGGCAATCGGGTACTGGGGGGTTTGTTTGGAGTGCTCAGGGGTATCGTTGTTGTTATTGTAGTGACGTTTCTCGTCCGGGCCGTGGTGCCAACCTCCGAGCAGGACCTTCTTGATCGGTCCGAACTGATGCCCAGTATTGACGAAGTGGCCGCGTGGCTGGGTGCACATACTGCTGAAATTCTTGAAGCTGAGCCCGTGGAACAGGTCGAGGAAACCCTCGAATCTGCGGAAATGATCTGATTCGGAGACTGACCGATGTGTGGATTGGTGGGTATAGTCGGAAACAGCGATGTGGCAGCAGACATCTATGATGCATTGACCATGCTGCAGCATCGGGGACAGGATGCCGCGGGCATCATGACCTGCCAGGAAGGTAAGTTTTTGCAGCGCAAGGGTGAAGGACTGGTCAGAGATGTGTTTCGTGGCCACCATATGTCCCATCTTCTGGGTTCATTTGGTCTCGGCCACGTTCGTTACCCAACCCAGGGCAGTTCCGGCACGGCCCTTGCCCAGCCTTTTTACGTCAACTCGCCCTACGGGATAGCCCTTGCCCATAATGGCAACCTGACCAATGCTGCCCAATTGAGCGCTGAGATTTTCAGGAGTGACCTGCGGCATTTAAACACCGATTCAGATTCTGAGGTGCTGCTCAATGTGTTCGCCCACGAACTGCAGCGCCTGGGTAAGCTGGTACCCGAGGCCGATGATATCTTTACCGCCATAGCGGCCATGCACCGCCGTTGCGAGGGCGGCTACGCTGCGGTGGCAATGATTGCCAATTTGGGGGTGGTGGCGTTTCGAGATCCCTTTGGTATTCGTCCATTAGTGGTGGGTGTAAGACAGCGTGACAACAGTGAAGCGGAGTATATGGTCGCCTCTGAAAGCGTTGCCCTGGATGTTCTGGGCTTCGAATTGCTGGGTGATGTGGCACCCGGGGAATGTATATTTATTTCCGCATCAGGTGCCTTGATCCGGCGCCAGTGCGCGGATAATACCAAACTCATGCCCTGCATTTTCGAGCATGTTTATTTTGCCCGGCCTGACTCCATGATTGACGGTGTATCAGTCTACAAAACCCGCATGCGACAGGGGGAGCGCCTAGCTCGGAAGGTCGTGCGGCTACGCCCCGATCACGATATCGATGTGGTGGTTCCTATACCCGACACGAGCCGCGTGGCCGGCCAGTCCCTGGCCCATGAGTTGGGCGTGAAATTTCGCGAAGGATTCATGAAAAATCGCTATATCGGTAGAACTTTCATCATGCCCGGACAAAGTCAGC
>CALKDK010000070.1 GCA_938084055.1 uncultured Luminiphilus sp. | reverse complement strand
GGTGTGTCGACAATTTGCCACCGGCGGCGGCCGCTCTGGGGCGGCGGGAATCAATCAGTTACCCCACGAGGCCGTTGATCTGTTCATCAACGCCATGCGACAACAATATGGCTAACGGGGTCGATCAAGCCATTCGATAACCGAGCTTTTCCGGTGTTCCAGGTGGTCACTATGTTTTGGCAGCGAACCCAGCAACCCGCCAGGTGTGGCCTTGGCATCACGTCGATTGTGACCGCGTTGCCTGACATACCACCACTCCAACTGGAGCTGGAAAAAGGCGGGCTGACGGTTTGGTTCAACCGGCCAGAGCAGGGCTTATCGCCATGTTCATACATGTTGGAGGGACTGGGTCCCTACGAAGCCTCGTGATCAATGGCAGCGTTACGCATCCGTTCCAAGGCCATCCAGAATAGCTCCGCACTGGAATAGCCCGAAATGCGGTCCAGCTCCTCGCAAGCCTTTAAATAGATGAAGGTGGGGGTTCCATGGACGGGCGACGAAACACATGTCCCTGCTGGATGGGTCCCGGCATGCCATTCCACAAGGTCTATTCTGATCATGGGCAGGCCCGTGCCGAAACCCGATTGCCCGTAGTGGGGTGCGACTTCGACGTTAAACTGTTGGCAGGCCGCGCAGTCGGTAGCTTCAATGTACAGCAATTGATCCCCATAGCCGGTGCTCGGCAAGGTAAGGGCAACTATCAGCACCACCGCGCTCAGGAATTGCGATTGGATAGCGCAAGCTGGAGGTGACCGAGCCTGCTCAACGACTGTTATGCGATCTACTCTGATCACAATTGATCTCCGATGGTAAGTGGCTCAGGGCGGATTCAAGCTGTGCTAGTGGGCTCCCATTTTGGGCGGGCCGCAATTGCCAGCCTAGCGCAGTGGCGCGACACATCACAAATGGGATAGGGGTTGTTTCGTCTACAGAGCCTCCGGGCCTGGTTCCCGTGGCCCAGTTTCTTCCGGGGTAGATGTCGGTTGCGTCCCCGGAGGAGCTCGGATCAAGCCACGCCCCACCGACATGGCGATATACAGCGGACCTCAGCATGTTAATCGAGGGTTAAAATCTTCGGGTATGCTTATGGACGCCGGTATCGGTACGATTGGCCTATCTTTTTGGTTATATGGCTATAATATATAGGAATATGAAAACGGACGTGATGGATGTTGGTGTTCCTGCGCCTGCGCCAGTAAGCGTCGCTTGGGGGAACGGTGGAATTACCTTCAGATGCCTTGGGTGGCCAAGGTCGTCTCCGACAGGCGCCCGAGTCGTTTCTGTCGCATGAACTGGTGACGGCAATATCCAGTGATGGGGTAAATAGTGAACGTCGTGGGCTGTTGCGCGGTGCGCTGGCGGCGGCTCTTGTCGCCACGAGTGCCAGGGCGATAGCCGGTGACGGTGGCGATCCCGATATCGTAAGGCTTCCCGAATGGAGCCGAAGCCTCGGTAAACCGGTGGCCTCTAACCCCTACGGGCAGCCATCGATTTACGAAGCTAATATTGTCAGGAGGCAGAGTCCGGGTTTAACCCAAACCGACCAGGCCAGTGTTGCATTCACGCCACTGCAGAACCTGTTTGGGTCTATTACGCCAAGTGGCTTGCATTTCGAGCGACATCACCAGGGCTGGGTAGATATTGATCCCCGGCGCCATCGCCTCATGATCAATGGTCTCGTCGCTCAGCCCCTTGTCTTTACCCTGGAAGATCTGCTCCGGATGCCGAGTGTGTCACGTATGCACTTCCTCGAGTGCGGCGCCAACACCGCTCAGGAGTGGGGCAATTCCGCAGTGCCTACCGTCCAGTACAGCCATGGGATGCTCTCCGGCTCTGAGTGGACCGGGGTACCGCTGTCGCTCCTCCTGGAGAGGGCGGGGTACGATCGGACCGCCGCCTACCTTCTCGCCGAGGGCGCTGATGGCTCCAGTATGACCCGTACCATCAGTATGGAGAGTGCCCTGGAGGATGCCCTCGTTGCCTATGGCCAGAATGGAGAAATGCTGCGACCCGAACAGGGATATCCCCTGCGGCTCGTGGTGCCTGGTCTGCAGGGCGTATCCTGGGTTAAGTGGCTGCGCCGACTGGAGGTGGGCGATAAGCCCTATGCCACCAAAGACGAGGCCAGTCACTATGTTGACCTGATGCCGAATGGCCAGCTTCGTCAGTATGCGGCGATTCAGGAGGCCAAGTCCGTAATCACCGCGCCGTCAGGGGGACAAAAACTGCTGAAACACGGTTATTACTGCATCACCGGGCTGGCGTGGTCGGGCCGCGGTGCCGTTCGAAAAGTTGAAATTTCGGTCGACGGCGGCCGAAACTGGCGGGAAGCGAGGCTGGAGGGCTCGCCCCAAAGCAAGATGTTGACCCGGTTTAATTTCGATTGGGTCTGGCAGGGTGAGTCGGCATTGCTCCAGAGCCGCGTGCACGACAGCACCGGTTACATCCAGCCCCAGCGGGCCCAGTTGGTGGCGGCTCGAGGTACCCGATCGATATACCACAACAACGCCATCCAGACGTGGCGGGTCGGTGAGACAGGCGAGGTTGACAATGTCCAGGTTGGTTAGCGTTAGTCTGGTCTTCCTCGCCTGTGCATCCCTTGATGTCCGCGGCGCAAACTATCCAGCGGCATTAGACGCGCTGGGGAGGCCTGCAACATCGGAAGAGATTCGGGCATGGGACATTGATGTGCGTCCAGACTTTCAGGGCCTGCCGCCCGGATCAGGGTCAGTCGCAGGCGGCGAGACGCTCTGGCTGGAGCGTTGTGCCAATTGTCACGGCGATTTTGGCGATTCCAACGCATTTTTTACACCCATCGCGCTGGGCAATGTGACCGAGGAGGACATCGAATCGGGTCGTGTGGCGGCGTTGCGGGATCCAGCCGTGGTTCGCACGACATTCATGAAGGTGGCAACTCTGTCGACCCTTTGGGACTACATCAATCGAGCCATGCCCTGGAATGCACCCAAGTCACTGACTACCGATGAGGTCTATGCGGTCCTCGCCTACCTGCTTAATCTGGCCTACATTGTCGACTACGATTTTGTGCTGTCCAATGACAACATCAGTGAGGTGCAGCAACGCATGCCCAATCGTAACGGCATGACCCGGGAGCACGGTCTTTGGACGGCTTCAGGTCGACCCGATGTAATCGGGTCGGCCTGTGTCACTGACTGTGCGGTGGGCACGTCGATTACCTCCTATCTGCCAGATTATGCGATGGACGCCCACGGGAATTTACAGGAGCAGATGCGCGATTACGGTCCCTTCCCTGGCATTCAAACTGAGCCCGACAAAGCTTCGGCTGCCCCGCGAGGCGGGTCTGGTGAGGAGGGAGATGCGCCTCTGCTGCTGCTTTCTCAGAGTGGCTGCATCGGCTGCCACCAGGTTGGGAAGTCACTGGTGGGCCCGGCTTTCGACGACATTCGGGAGCGTTACGCGGGCCGGAAGGCCTCGGCTTACCTTGCTGAAAAAATCAGGGAAGGGGGGCAGGGTGTATGGGGAAACGCGGTTATGCCCCCAATGCGTCAGTTGGATGCAAAGGCGGTCATGGCGCTCGCTAATTGGTTGTCCGGGCAGTAGGGAAACAAGTTGGAGGTGGTAGGCATGAAAAATAAACAGTTCAACGGTATGGCACGGCGGACATTTTTGCGCATGAGTTCGCTTTTTGCCCTCGCCACAGCACTACCCGCGCAGGTTCGGGCTATGGCCACCCGACCAACGTCGGTTTTTGAGGCGACTGGGGTTGAGGCGGTTTTTTCCCAGCTGGGTGCAACGCCAACGCGCAGTGAAGGTATTATTTTTTCGGTTCCTGATATCGCCGAGAACGGCGCGGTCGTGCCGGTAAAAATCGAAATTGACGCTTCGATTCTGCCTGATGTCAGCAAGCTGTACGTTTTGGTTGAGAAAAACCCCAATCCCCTGGCCGCTGTGTTTGGGGTGCCCAAGACGACGCGACCCTATATTGAAACCCGGGTGAAGGTGGCACAGACCTGCGAGCTGTATGCTGTGGCCGAGGCGGGGGGTCAGTTTTTCATGACGAGTAAGGAAACCAAGGTCACCCTTGGTGGCTGCGGAGGGTAGGGGAAGAGCAGATGGCGAGCAGAATTAGAATACGAGCCCAATTGAAGGGCGGGGAATGTGAGGTCAAGGCGTTGATGCGCCATCCGATGGAGACGGGTCTGCGCAAGGATCAGCTTGGTGAAACCATTCCCGCGCGCTTTATTGAGACAGTCACCGTGACCCATAATGAGAATATTGTTTTAGAGGCCCATTGGGGTGCGGCGGTATCGGCCAACCCCTTTTTGGGGATGCAGTTCGAAGGAGGATCAGTTGACGATATTGTCAAAGTGAGCTGGCGAGACAATCAGGGCGAGACCGGCGAAGGTGAGACCAGAATTCGCCAGGGGTGAGGCAATGCATATGAAGGTGCGATGGGCCGGCGGTATAACAAGCCTGGTTTTGGTGTGGTTGGCCGGGTGGACCGCCGCCGAGACCGATGGGGTTTTCGATGAATACCGTGCCATGTTTGGCGACGACAACCCCGCTGTATTCGTCATCGATGAGGGCGAGGAATTGTGGTTCACCCGAGCGGGACCCAAGTCAGCGACTCTGGAGCAATGCGATCTGGGTCTGGGGCCGGGGATTGTTCAGGGTGCCTATGCTCAGCTGCCAAGATACTTTGAGGACGTCAACCTTGTGCAGGACCTTGAGGCGCGGCTTGAGCACTGCATGGTCACCCAGCAGGGAAGAAGCTCCGAGACAATTCATGCCCGACCCTATTCACTTCGAGGTGACCTCGGCACCGAGATGGAGGCCTTGGTCGCCTGGGTGGCGGAGCAGTCGCGAGGCCTCCCGATAGCACCGGGTCAGTCGCACCCCGAGGAGCGGTCGGCTTATGTGCTTGGTGAAAGTCTGTTCTTTTTTCGCGCGGGGCCCCACGACTTTTCATGTGCGACCTGTCACGGGCAGGAAGGGAAGCGAATTCGACTGCAATCATTACCCGACCTCACTGACCATAGCGGAGCAGCGGCTGCTTACGCCACGTGGCCCGCCTACCGAATATCCCAGGGCATTGTGCGCACGATGGGGTGGCGGATGCGCGATTGCTTCAGACAACAGCGCATGCCGGAGCTGGTGATGGGCTCAGAGGCATCGGTAGCCCTGCAGACCTACCTCGCGGTCAACGCGGCGGGTGCGAAGATGGCGGCCCCGGGACTGAAGCGGTAGGTGATGATGAAGATACTCAAACAAGTTTGCCTACTTATGCTTGTGCTCAGCGCACAGGGCGCTCGCGCCGATGCTGCAGCCGAAACCCTGAAATCATCGATGGTAGAGAAAAACGCAGTCACCCTGGAGCGTGTGGAGCGTGATGCTATCCAGGTGTTCTGCAGTAAGCCCCGCTCCGTGGTCGGCGATCCGGATGAGGCGGCAGCCCTTCGCGAGGCGGCCCTCTCAGCAGTGACGCTGCCGGGCGATGATGATTTTTTGGGTGATTGGCGCAAAGGCCTGGAGGTTGCCAGCAATGGCCGCGGTTTGCAGTACACGGACGATCCCGCTCAGGCCAATGGGGGTAACTGCTATGCCTGCCATCAACTAGATCCAGAGGAGATGGCCTATGGCACGCTGGGGCCCTCGTTGTCCGGTTATGGCGCTCGGGGGCGGGGTCTCCCCATGCTGCAGTACACATGGACCAAGCTATGGAATACCCATGCCTACAACACGTGTTCGCACATGCCGCGTTTTGGCGCCGCCGGCATCCTGACCCAGCAGCAGCTCAAGGATGTGATGGCTTTTCTGCTTGACCCGGAGTCTCCTGTGAACCGGGGGTTGGTGCCCTGACCTCCGCGTTTCCAAACGATTCGGAAGCCCACGTTGCAGCGCCGTGAATTCAGCAAGATGCTGGCCCTGGGTGCCGCCGCCGGCCTTGCGCTGCCGGGTGTGGCCAGGAGTGCCCAGACCGGCCTGAACTACGATCTGGCCCCAGTTGGTAATGTGCACCTATTGCACATGACCGACGCCCACGCCCAGTTGTTGCCCATCCATTTTCGTGAGCCGTCCGCGAATATTGGTGTTCATACGGCCCGTAACCGCGCCCCCCACCTCGTTGGGCAGGCGCTGCTGGACAGTTTCGGCATTGCACCCAACAGCCACCGGGCGCATGCCTTTACCTATCTGGACTATGAGGCGAGCGCAGCTGAATTTGGCCGGGTGGGTGGCTTTGCCCAATTGGCGACACTGGTCAAACGATTGAAAGCCAACCGGCCGGGGGCGTTACTCCTGGATGGCGGCGATCTGTGGCAGGGCTCGGCCACGGCGCTCTGGACCCGCGCTCAGGACATGGTAGAGGTCTCCAAGTTGCTGGGTATCGATGTCATGACCGGACACTGGGAGTTCACACTGGGTAGTGAGCGTGTGCTGGAGATCCTTGAGGGTGATCTTGCGGGTCACCTTGAATTTTTGGCCCACAATGTCAGGGATCTTGATTTCGGTGACCCGGTGTTTGCGGGTCACGTCATTCGGGAAATGAATGGAGTCTCTGTTGCGATCATCGGACAGGCATTTCCCTACACGCCCATAGCAAATCCCGCTCATCTTATCGAGGGTTGGACCTTTGGAATCCGCGAGCGCGATCTGCAAGCTCGAGTTGATGACCTGCGTGCCCAAGGGGCTCAGGTCGTCGTCCTGCTTTCCCACAACGGTGCAGATACCGATATCAAGCTGGCCTCAAGGGTGTCGGGTATCGACGCCATTCTGGGGGGGCACACCCACGATGCCATACCCCGCGCGCTGGAAGTCCCCAACCGGCACGGTATGACGCTGGTCACCAATGCCGGCTCGAATGGCAAGTTCATGGGGGTTTTGGACTTCGATGTCCGAGAAGGGGGCATAAAAAAGTGGTCTTACCATCTGTTACCTGTTTTTGCAGATCTGTTGCCGGCGGATCCCGAGATGGAGGCGTTGATCAGTCGTCTCCGCAGCCCCTACACAGAACAACTCTCGGAAGTCCTCGCTACCACCGATGACCTGCTCTACCGTCGGGGTAACTTTTCGGGAAGTTTTGACCAGTTGATCTGCAACGCGCTTCAGCAAGAACTGGATGCCGAGATAGCGTTTTCTCCAGGGTTTCGCTGGGGTACCACACTGTTGCCAGGATCGGATATCACCATGGAAGACCTGATGTCCCAGGTGGCCATTACTTACCCCTCGGTGACCTTGAGGGAGATCCGGGGCGATATGCTCAAGCAAACTCTTGAGGATGTCGCCGATAACCTCTTCAACCCCGATCCGTATTACCAGCAAGGAGGCGACATGGTGAGGGTTGGTGGACTGAGCTACCGCATTGCGCCCCGGGAGCGCACTGGGCATCGAATCAGTGATATGCGCCTCCGTGGCGAGCCCATAGAGGCGGCCAAGGCTTATAAAGTTGCGGGTTGGGCGTCTGTTCAGAAAGTTGAAGGAGAGCCCATATGGGACCTGGTCAGCCGGTGGCTGCGCGATCAACGGACAATAGGCCATGTGAAGATAAACCAGCCTGAGGTGGCAGGCCTAGAGAGCAACCTTGGTTTTGATACCTAATGTGATGATTTATTCTGGTCGACTCGCTGAAGTTCGCGGCTCAAGCCTTTGTCCTGTTTTCACTCGAACGGGTTTTTGTTTAGCTCGTCCAATGATTTAGCCTGTTCCCGGAGCCGTGCAAACCCCGGGAAAAACCTTTGGCCTTCTGCGAGGGATACCGCTGCCTCCCCGTACCTCTCTTGGGCCAGCAAAGCATCAACAAGTATTTGATAGGAGAGAGCAGTAGGCCGAAGCAGTATCTCTTGCCTGGCGATAGCCTCTGCCTCCTTAAGAGCCGCCGCATCTTTCTGTTGAGCAAGCACTTCACCCAGAATCTCGTTAATTCTTTTTTCCTGGGCTAATGGGTTGATGATCTTGGCCAGAGCTGCGGGTGAATGAACAGCTTGATTTAGCATGTTAATGGCCTGCAAATTTGTCAGCATGAATATCGATACCATACACATGAGCAGAATAGCCAGTCGCTTGAGCAGAGAACCGTTCCTGATTGTGACGAAATTTTTCTTTCCTGAGTCGGCTTCCGAAATCAAGAGCGACAGCAGGGCCAGGTGCGGAGTTGATAAATACAAGGGAAGCTCTGTCTGGGTGTGTAGCAAGATAGGGAGTGCGGCAATCCACATCGATTTCTGGTGAACCTGTCCATGCCTCCAAACCTGCCACGACATCCAACAACCCAGAGATACAAGAGCCATAACCGGTAACAACCCCCCCTCCACACCCCAGAACAACAATTCGTTATGGGGATGGCTCAGCGCGACTACCCGTCCCGCGTAGCCGGCATCTTCAGCCGCCTGTTTTTTCATAAAAACGGATTGGAAGCGTCCTATGCCATACCCGGTAAGTGGTTTCTCCATTAATAATTCAGTAGACAGTGAGTAAGCAGTGATCCTATAACCCGGATCAGACAGGTTAGCCCGGGTTTCAGCATTACCCGTACTTAAAACCGTAAGGGCCAAGAGAGCACCACAGGCAATTGCAGCCCACGCTGGTAGGCAGGACCGCCAGCCGGTCAACAGGGTGATTCCAATAATTCCAGTGGCAGTGCCCACTGCGCCGGTACGCGACATAACGAGAATCAGGGCCCAGGTTCCTATAGTTAGGGCAATGAGCATCAAGACTTTTTGCGGCAAATTTTTGGCTAATTTAGCGTATTGGTACATCGCAACGACCAGAGTCGTTCCTATAAAACTGCCCACCAAATTTGGTTGCTGCAGCGTGCCCACCAACCTTTTCCCTGTATACCAACTTAAATGATCTCCATAGAAAAGTTGAGCGATGCACGTGAAGGACTGGACCAAACCTGCAATGACGAGAACTACCATTAGTAAATTTAAATGCCGCGCAGATAGAGAAAATTGTGCTCGACTTAGAATGAGAAAAGACATGGCAAAAATTGCTAGGTAGCGATCCAATGCATAGGCCCTCCATGGGTCGTCTGACCATAAAAGTGGTGCAGCCAGGGCGCAAATAGTGAAGTAGACAAGGACATTAAATCTCGTAAAGTAGAGCTTCAACTGGGCTGAAGCCTGCAGGGCGCCTAAAGTGACAATCAACGCAACTGCGATCCAGGTTGTGGTGTTGAAAGGTAGGGCAAGACCCTCGCCGCCATTGTTTTTCTGGATGTACGGGGTTGCGATGATAAGAAGCAGTGCCCAGGCTGCAACGTAGAGTTGGGCCATGCGTTTCTCATATGTCATAACTGGAGTCTCAGGTGGTTGTGAAGAGGACACCGATGGTTGGATTAATTTCCCTGCAGGTGCGGCAGGATACACCACGGCCTCAGAGGGTAACCCCAAATTTACCGACTTATTTTAAAAACAGCAGATGAGTCGATATCAATCTTCCACCGGCATGATGGACGTCAAAGTTGTCCAATCATCAAATGCCATACGTACGCCATGGTTGGACACCTGTCTCGACTCGGTGCAGGCGTGGTGTGCCGTGCACGACTTTTCATATCAATTTTTGGGTGATGAACTCTTCGACAGGGTGCCTCAACCGCTGCGGGATAAACTGGAGGGAAGAACCCCCATACTGGCCGACCTCGCACGT
>CALKDK010000069.1 GCA_938084055.1 uncultured Luminiphilus sp. | reverse complement strand
GCAGTCATCGCAGACCTTGGTCTCGAGCATTGCGAGTTGCCATAATCGCGCATCCCCAGGCGCTATGGGGCCGCCTCGGGAGGCTGAATAAACAGTGCGATACCCTTGCCATCCGGGGCTGCCCAGCGTTCCATCAGGGTCCCCCAGTAAACTTCCAACTGCCCCCAACTGGGGTCATAGAGGCCCGCCCTGTCTGGCTCGGCGTTGGGATGAAGGACGACGAAATGCCCACCGTCCCTGCCGGGCAGGCGAAGTATGGAAGGGCCGTGCCAACCCCTGAGAACAGACAAATCAGCTCTGCCAGCGCGAGACACCAGTCCGAAATGGGCCATGAGACGCTTCAGTTCGGCGAGTGAGTAGCCCTCACCCGCAGGCCTACCGCCGGTGGCAACGTAACGATCGGCCAGAAGCGACGCCAGGTCGAGACCACTGGTTTCCGCGCCCAACACTGACAATACAAAAGCCGCAGCTCGAAGTGCGCAATCATTCCTGTCACGGCCCGGGAGAGGAGCCGTCTCAAGGGCATTTACGGGCGCCTGAACGGTCTCATCGGCGTCCCGAGACAAAGCGCCCAGCGACAGGAGCAGGAAAAGCCCTGCCCCCCCCAGGGCGGGCATGCGCAACCACGGCTGCCTCAGGCCCGACTCAAGAGAACGGGCAGCCACCCGCTCACCCCCGACCCCAGCAATAGATCGCGAAGGATCACGGCGCCTCGGTGTAATAGCTGGGGCCCGAAGGCGCATAGTAGGGCAGGTAGACGCCCCAGAAAAAGCCCATCAGGGCAAGATCCACGCCGGCTACGCCAAGGGCAATCGCCAGGGGTGCAATGCCACCCCGGGTACTTTCCATGGCAAGAGGATCTAGATCATTGATTGGCAGGTCAAAAATATTGGGGGATGGTTGGGGCGCACTGAAATCAGTGGGCCCCATATCTGCGTTCGCGCCCGGCGGGACAGCGAGCAGACTAGCCAACAATATACCGGTCATCTGTTCTTTCATGGCGTTCTCCTTATCTGAATCGGAGGATCCTTATTGATCCACATCTTGGTCGTCCCTTGGGAAGCGACTCAGTCAATTTAAATTTTCAGAGAAACCCATGGCAGCCCACATTGAACCAAGATAGGGCACTGCTCGAAGGAAAAGATTTTAAACAGGTTTTGATGAATCTCGACCCAGGGCCCTGCCCAGTACTTGGGTGTAGCTGCTGAAAACAGGTGTTCCGTCGAGGTAACCCCGGGCGCGTAACAGGCGTCTCAGATCCGGGAGCCGATAACAGGGAACACCGGCCATAAAGTGATGCTCCATGTGGAAATTGACGAAATTAGGCGCCAGCAGGAAGCGTTGCCAGCGGGGTGCATCCACGGTCCTGGTGTTTTTTCGGGGATCCTGGTCGTATAAATCGGGCACCACAGCGTGTTCTGCTATTTGCCGAAGCCTGATGACCAGCATGTAACTCGTCATGAAGGTGGCAAACCAGAGCAACCAGGTCCAGCCCAAGCCCAGCGACGCAAGCATCGCAAACAGGGTAATTTGCACCAGAATCTGGCAGGCGAGCAGGTTGTCGCTCGACGCCCTGCCGCGATTCATATTGCCTGCCCCTCCCCGGGCAAGGCTGGCCAGCAACTTGAACCCGGTCTGCCCCGACAGATCGCGCCATACCTTGCGTCCGAAGCTCTCTGGTGAGATGGGATAGTGCACGTAGTTGGGCAGATCTGGGTCCTCAGGCGTTCCCGCCCTACGATGATGCTCACGGTGTCCGGCCGCGTAACTCGGTAAATCACCCAAGGTGGGGAAAGCACACAGCCATTGACCTACCATTTTGTTCAATCCGGCACTGGCAAAAAGAGAGCCGTGTCCCGCCTCGTGCATTAGCACCGCGAGGCCCAACTGTCGCCCCGGCAGGAGCACAAGAACCAGGACTACCGTTAAAACACCCGGGTAGGTGCCCGCCAACCCCAGCAACAGGAGTATTTGTAACCAGGTGCGGGCAACAAGCCAGCCGCCCAGCCAATTGCTGCGCCGGTGCAGCGCAATGCGCTCTTCCTGGGAAAGAAAATCAGCCGGTCTGGACACACACGCCCGCTTATCCTGAATATCGGCAAGATTCATGGTATTGAAGTAGACAGAAACACGGGCCGACCCCTGCTGACCGACAAAACCCAAAAAAAATTAAGCCACCTGCGATCGTTTGTCCAGCACATCTGCTAACCACAGGCAACGGGGTCGGGGGCGGTCCGGAGTGCTGGTTTTCAGCGAGCGAAAGCCGGATGGGGCTGCCCGAGAGGTTTAGTTGGTTTTTGAACGATCCATTCCCATTTATTGTCTACATAATAACTCGGTATAGACGAGAGCCGCCCTGTGGCACACTGCTGGTCCGAAGGGAGCTTGTAGACAGTTAATCTGACAAGGATTCAGAATTCCAGACACTTGATTTTTCAGAACTTTAGCTCCATATCCAACCTCTACTTTCATTTTTACATTAGGACGCTACGATGCCGCGCTTCACCGCCGCAATATCATCTTTCACCCTCCTGGCATTTTTGCACGGTTGTGCCTCTACAGAGGAACAAGTCTCGCAGGTCATGGACGAATCCCTGGACTCTACTTCCACCACTTACAAGGACATGGCGACTTACCCGGGCAACGTAACCTGTGGCAAATATATGGACCGGGATTTTGAGGGTTTTCCGGTCTACAAAGACTTTGTTGTGGTCGACACTGAAGCAAATCTGCGGCCCACCCCACTGGATCTCGCAATTTACTGCAGCGAGGACCCCATTGGCGCCTTGAACGCCGCCCTGAACATAGATTTCGAGAGTCAAAGAGTACAGATACAGGCCGTTATCCAGGACTTCCGTATGCTGGCTGAGCCCCTGTCCCGCTATGAAGATGACAATCGGCACTATCCCTGGACTGAACAAGGTCTGCAGGCACTGGTTGAGCCATCACCCTTTGGCAACCCATCCATCAACTTTCCCGAGGGGGGCTATATAAAGTCAGTACCTGATGATCCCTGGGGCAACCGTTACGACTATGTGTGCCCACCGTTCGCCGGCATAAAGGTTGTATACCAGCTTCAATCCCTCGGTGCCGATGGGAAAGCAGGTGGCTCCGGTGACAATGCAGACATAAAGCATACTTACCTGCCCTATTTTGATCGCCTCTCGGACCTGTAACACCTACAGCGGAAAAACACGCGGCAGGAGCACAAGGACAACACTGCTGTAGGCGAGGGTTACCGGCAGACCCACACGGAAGTAATCCATACGCTGGTAACTGCCAATATTCTGAACCATCAGATTGGTGCTATAGCCAAACGGCGTCAAAAAAGACGCGCTGGCTCCAAACGCAATTGCCATCACGAAGGGCATTGCATCCGCGCCGCTGGAGATCGACAGAGTCAAGCCCAGAGGAAACATGAGTGCGGCCGCCGCGTTATTGGTCATCAACTCGGTCAGTAGCAGGGTGAGCAGGTAAAGCGCGACCAAAGTCCAGAGGGGGTCGACGCCTGCGAGCACAGGCGCTGCCCACGTTGCAGCGGCCGCCACTGCCCCCGTGTCCTGTAACACCTGCGCCACAGTGAGGGCCGACGCTATGATGATCCAGATCTCAAAAGGAAACCGCCGCCGAAGATCGGCGCCATTGATGACCCCAAGCACCAGCATCGCAACCAGCATGAAGGCCAGACCTTTGATCAGCGCCAAAATTCCTGTTGCTGCCAGTATGACGACCCCGGCAAGGGCAACAGTCAAAAACAGGCTGACGGACAAAGGAAGCCTGCCTGAATCTACCTGAGAATCCACCACGAGGAAGTTCCTGCCGAGATTCATACGCTGGGCGAAGTCAGGGCCAACCGCCAGCGCAAGCGAGTCTCCGGGTTGGAGTGTGATACCGCCCAGTTTTCCCGACAGCTGTGAGCCATCCCGACGCAGACCGACGACCGCCGCATCGAATCGCGCCCTAAAACTAGATTCTTTTATGGTCTGGCCTGCGATAGCCGCGTTGGGTAACAGGATGACTTCGGTCATGTTGTCACTGAGCAATCCCTCCTCCGCAGCATAAAGCTGCAAGCCATGAAAACCCTCGAGAAGACCCACCCGACTCACATCACCGGAAAATATGAGATGGTCCCCTGATTCCACCCTTTGATTGGGCGCCACGGGAGACAGCACCTCATCTCCCCTGACAATTTCCACCAGGAACAAATCGCCCAGGTCACGCAGCCCATTCTCAGCAATACTCCGGCCAATCAGCTTTGATGTTGGTAACACCTCAGCCTCGATAAGGTGCTCGCGAACCTGTAACGCCACGTTCTCATAGTGCGGCAATCGGTGTCGTAACAGGATCATAACGACAATCCCAGCACTCGCGGCAGGCAATGCCACGGGGAGAAAAGCAAAGAAGCTCAGGCCCTTCCCTGATGCCTCCTGTAAAAAGCTGCTCACAATCAGGTTGGTAGAAGTGCCAATCAAGGTAAGCGTGCCGCCCAGAATTGCCGCATAGGAAAGGGGTAAAAGCAGTTGGCTTGCCGCATGCAGTCTGGATTTGCGCAATGTCCCGGCAAGTGCCGCCACCACCGCTGTATTATTTACAAAGGCTGAAAACGAGGCCGTGACCACGCTGAGACGTAACAAGGTCCCGGCCAGTGATGGCACCACCATTTTCCGCGAGACCATTGCCAACCAGGGTAGGCGCTCAAACCCCACGGAAACCAGAATGAGGAGCACCAGGGTAACCAATCCCTCATTGGTGGCCTTGGCCAGCAGGGTTTGCGTATCCACCAGCCCCATTAAATAGCAGGCCAGCATGGCGCTGCTGAAGACCCAGGGAGCCGACCAGCGGGTCACCAGCAGGGCGGTCAACAACCAGGTGACCACCAGTGCAATAAGACTAATATCCAGCAAGATTTCCGACGCCAAACTCCCAGAGCTACATAGGATACGCATTTACGTCAATTACCGACAGAGTGTCGATAGAATGATCGATTGGCTGTTACATTTGGCCCACACGCCAGGCGGCGACAGGGCCAGCCCAGTGCGTTACGCAACGATATTTATTGAATCTGCTTCCACTTTACGGAGACTCAAACAATGATTGGATATGTCACCCTTGGCGTCACTGATATGGCTAGGGCAAAAAACTTTTACTCGGACCTCCTTGCAGATTTGGGTGCCAGCCTGCTGGTTGATATGGATCGCATTGCCTTTTTTGGGGAGGACATGTCCAGGCCAATGCTCGCAGTTTGTATCCCCTACGATGAACAGGCCCAAAACCCGGGAAATGGCAACATGGTGGCACTCAACCCAGGTAGCAAGGAGGCCTGCGATGCGCTGTATCACAGGGCCATTCAACTCGGCGCGACCTGTGAGGGAGAGCCCGGACAACGCATACCGGATATGTTCTACGGTGCTTATGTGCGAGATCTGGATGGCAATAAAATCTGCTTCTTCCAGTTTGGCTGACTGCTCTGGAATGACCCTGCCGATGCAGTAGCACCCCGAGCAGACTCCAGAAACAAGAATGGGACCACCAGGAATACAGCTATGCGAACGTTGCTGCTAATACTACTTATCATACCCCTGCAGGGTCTGGCCCACGACAAGAGTGATGTGGTGACCATGTACAATGGTGACCGTATTACAGGCGAAATACTGGGATTGATCAATGGCAACCTGAAAATCAACCCACGCTATTCACCGACTATTACCCTTGATTTACAGCACATCGCCAATGTCGAGTCCGATTACAATTACGAGATTCTCACGGCAGAGAACGAACGCTTATACGGCAACATCTCGAGCACTGAAAAAAATGGAGAACTCCTGTTCACCAGCATTGAAGACGCCAAGGTGGTACCGCTCCTCGGCATCACCGAAATAAGACCCGTAGAGGAATCGTTTGGGGATCGACTCAATTACACCCTCGGTGCCAATTTTACCTTTGAACCCGATCTACTCACCTACAAACTGGAAGGCACCGTGACCTATGCCAATAGGAAAGGGCAGTACTCGGCGCGTGCCAACTATCTCGAATCAACCACTCGAAGCTACGATCAAGAGACAGACAGTTTCGTCGATGGTGATCCTACGGTAGCCGCGCTGGTTAGCTTGGAAAATGAAGTCTGGACCGACCTCAAAGGCCAGCGATTTCGTTCGTTGTCTGCTCAGTACGACTACAACGACCAGTTAAATAACTTTGGCCGCGTGTCCCTGGGTGCTGGCATCGGCCGCTACTGGCTTGACAGCGCGGGGGTACGCTTTGCTACAACAGTAGGACTACAGGGAGTAGCCGAGAAGACAAAAATAGGTGCACCCATTGGGCCTTTTCTACCTTTCTGCCTGAACGACCCCTCCGGTGCCGACTGTGGCGACGACTCCATTTCAAAGGACACGCTCTATTCGGCAGAGGCATTCGCCTCAGCGAACCTCATCATGTATAGCCTGACGGATATGGACCTCGATCTGAACGTGTTGGGCAGCCTCTACCCCTCCCTGACTGAAGATGACCGGGTCCGTGCACACCTTGAGGCATCACTCAGCTGGGAAGTCGTGAGCGACCTGTTCGTCAAACTCAGTTGGTACTCAGACTTTGACTCGGGGGACAGGAACGAAGAGGGGCTTGCTCCGACCACGACACGCCGCCTTGATTACAACATTTTGCTGGGCGTGGACTGGCGACCCTAACTTTCCGGCAGCCCCGTTGCCTCCGTATGATGAAAATGATGCACGTCTCGCTGCGGGAAGGGAATGGTCAACCCAGCCTTATCAAACGCAAGTTTGACCTCCCGGTGCAGAGTCCAGTAGGTGGGCCAGTAGTCCTCGGTCTTCACCCAAGGTCTTACAATGAAGTCGATTGAACTCTCTCCGTGCCGAAAGACTCTTATCACGGGCTCGGGTGATGGCAAAACCGCAGGGATGCAAGACAGGACCTCAGCCAGAACCCGTTCCGCGAGCTCAATACTGTCGCTGTAACTGATGCAAAACTCGGCGTCCACTCGCCGAACGCGCTGAGCTGTGTAGTTGCGGATCACATCACCCCAAATCTTGCTGTTGGGAATTATGAGGCTCTGGTTATCCGTAGTGGTAATCGTCGTTGATACCAGATTCATGCGTTTTACCAAACCCTCAACACCTGCCACCGCGATGTAGTCATCAACGTCAAAAGGTCTGTAGGCAAGGATCATCCCCCCTGCCGCAAAGTTGCCCAGTGTCTCCTGGAGTGCAAACCCCAGGATGAAGCCTGCCACACCCAGGCCCGCCAGCATTGGTGCGAGTGAGATGCCCACCTGCGAGAGTGCCACGAGAACGCCAACCGCCACGACAGTGCCACCGACCATCGAAACAATAACATCGCGTAGCAGCTGCGACATGCCCCCGGGTCGGCTATCCAGCGCACGCTGCGCGAGGCGACGGGCTACCCGCCCAAAAAATCGGGCGATCAGAATGACGCCGATGAAAACAAAAAGGCGCAGAAGCGCAGTGGGGCCCCGCTCATTGAGCCACTCGCCCACAGCAAGAACTACATCTTCGAAAATAACGGCAAACACGTCGGAATCCACCATATCAAGGGAGACTGCCGACTGCTCTTCGATGAGAATACGTTTGAGTTTTGTCGCATCCAGCCCGATGCGTTCCATTTGCGCCACCGTTCGCTTTAACCGCGAGACTGTCGCCGATAGAAGCTGATCAACACGGGCTTTGGCTTGCTGTGCATCCGTGTCGGCAGGCGTCAGTTTGAGCTGCGCCTGCAGCGCACTGCGCTGTGCCTTTAGCAACTGCAATGCTCCCAGTCGCTCGCTCGCGTAGCCCAATAGACTCTGATTTGCCAAGTCTTCGAGTTCGCCGCTGGGAAAACCCAGAACACCGCGCACTCGAACAACATCGATCATACGCTCGAGGTAGCGCAGCCTCTGTTCATTGAGACCATCAATTTCTGCTGACAGAAAAGCTCTGTCAGCACCGCCCAACGTATCCAAAACCTCATACTTCTCGGAAATCCGACGCTCCAGCTTTCTGAACCTATGACCAAAACCCTTGTCCAGTTGCTCATTCCGAAGTGCAAGCCGCGCCGCCAGTTCTCCCCGCTCAGGCGAGCTCTCGGCGAGTTCCAGAATAGCTTTGGCAACAGCAACAAACCGCTTCAGGGCGTCAAGGGATTCCTCATCCAGGTTGTAAAGCAAGGCATCGAGTCGACTTCCGGCCATGTCAGCCAAGTCCTCTTCTGCCTGCCTGATTTGGTAGAAACGAAACTCAAGGGCATCGAGTTGCTCCGGCACTGTAGGGTTTTGGCTCGTATCCGGCCCCTCCCCCTCCTGTGCGGCCCTCGGCTGCGCCAGCAGCACAGCGGGAACCAACAAACATACTGCCAACAACGAGAATAGTCGGACACCTGAAAACTTCATTGCCCCACCCGCCCGGCCCTGCGCTGGGAGACACTCCCGGCCAATTCCCTGAGGATGGCATCAGTTGCTCCCCAATCTATGCAGGGATCGGTAATACTCTGGCCATAATTTAGCGGCCGCCCGGGCTGTACATTTTGTCGTCCTGCCTCCAGAAAGCTCTCTATCATGACCCCGACAATGCCCTCGTTGCCCCGCGCAATCTGTTGGCCGATATTGGATAACACCTCCACCTGACGCGCGGGTTGCTTGCGGCTGTTTGCGTGGCTGGCATCAATCATCAGCCTGTCCGGCAGGCCGGCACTACGCAGCAAACCCCGGGCATCATCAACGGCGAACATATCGTAATTGGGCTGCTTACCCCCACGCAGGATGATGTGGCAGTCGGCATTACCCCGGGTTTCAAAAATCGCGGAGTGTCCCTCTTTGGTGACTGAAAGAAAATGGTGGGCCCCTCGGGCAGCGCCAATGGCATCAACCGCCACCTGCACATCGCCATCGGTCGCGTTTTTAAAGCCCACCGGACAGGATAGACCTGAAGCTAATTCACGATGGGTCTGACTCTCGGTTGTCCTCGCACCAATGGCTCCCCAACTGACGAGATCGGCCAGATACTGCGGCGATATAAGGTCAAGGTACTCGGTTCCGGTGGGCAGCCCCAGTCGGTTCAGGTCGAGCAACAATTGCCGGGCCAGCCTGAGGCCTTTGTTAATCTGAAAAGAATCATCAAGGTCAGGATCGTTGATCAATCCCTTCCAGCCAACGGTGGTTCGGGGTTTTTCAAAATAAACTCGCATCACCAACAGCAGCTGATCGGCCAGCTCTGCGGCCAGGACCCTGAGCCGTTCACCGTATTCCACGGCCGCGTCCACGTCGTGAATGCTGCAGGGGCCGACCACCACAACCAGACGGTCATCATCCCCCGATAAAATACGATGAATACCCTGTCGCGCTGCGGTTACATGGGCGGCAACTGCGTCGTCTACAGGTATTTCCGATAGCAGACTGCTTGGTGCAGCCAATTGCTTCAGGGACTGAATGCGGGTGTCATCAGTAATGGAAGACATCTTGGGTTTCAACTCGTCTCAAAATGGCGTGTGTCCAGGCAGGCGTTGTCTGCCAGTATGTCGTCAACCAGTGTGCCGATTACATTGGGCTCCACGCAGTGCGCAGCATACCAAGTGTGCAGGCAACGGACGCGATCCGGGTCCTTGATACCACCGATACCCCGCTGGGTGAACGCTGTGATCATACCAGAGACTTCCAGAAACTCGCGCTCCTCCTGAGTCATGGCAAGGGCACGTAGAACGCTGTGTTTCTCATGGTCCCTGAGCATTCCCTCCCGGAGCACCGGCGAATCGTCAACCTGCATTTGCAGGGCTGCAATCACACCCTGTGCCTCGAGACGATCTATCGTCAGGTTCAGCTCGGGGTCGATCAACCAAAAAAGCGTGGGGAAAGGCTTTCCCTCGACCACAGCGGCCACCTGAATGACCGAGGGCCTGCCAGCCGAATCCCAGGCAACAATATCGCGCAAGCCTCTAGGGTAGCGTCCGAGGCGTTCAGCAATGTAAGGACGCCAGGCTGCGATTGTCGGGGCATCGACCATGGTTCGACCGTCATTCTCTTGCGTGGGGCGGCTATGGTAGCACCGGGGTAAGCAAATGTTTGACGGCAGCCGGGCGCGGGCGTACCCTGCGCGCGTCAGGTGCCTGCGGGTCAGTTTGATCTGCGCAGGTTAAAAGGGAAGCTGGTGTTCGAGATAAGCTCGTGAAGCCAGCGCTGCCCCCGCAACGGTAGGGAATTTTTTCCGAGCCCGATACCTGCCTGGCACAACGTAAACCACAGAGCGGTGGGCTCTGCAGGGTGCGAATCCCCCTGTGGGAGCCTCACTCCTGTGCTGTCTAGGCAGCGCCTCCGCCTCACCCTGGAGAGCGCCATGCCGAACCGAAGTACCGCCCGTAACCTGGCTATCGCCCTGACGGCTATCACCGCACCCACAGCGTGGGCAGACGGCGACGCCAATGCCGCACGGGAACTTGAAGAAACCGTCATCGTTGCCTCGCGGGTACCAACCCCCCTCAACAGGCTGGGTGTATCGGTCACGGTTACCAATCGGCAGACCCTCGAACTCTTGGGCTACAGCGACGTAGGGGACTTTTTGGACCTGACACCGGGTGTATCTGTGACTCGGGATGGTGGGCCGGGTAAGGCTGCCGCGGTAAGGATCCGTGGTGAAGAAGGATTTCGAACCCGCGTCGTCCTCGACGGAATTGATATAGCCGACCCCTCGTCACCGCAGGTCAGCCCCCGTATCGAGCACCTGCTGAGCGAAGGGCTGGAGCGGATCGAAATACTCCGGGGCCCTCAGGGGCTGGCCTTCGGCGCAGATGCCGGGGGTGTAATCGCCATGACGACACGACAGCCTACTTCTGGACTGGAAGCAAACCTGGCTGTCGAGGGTGGCGAATATGGTTTTTCTCGGCTGGGGGCCTTCGTTGCGGGAGGGAGCGAGCGAGTCAGCGGTGCACTCTCAGTAACGGAGCTGGGCACAGACGGATTCAATGCCAGAACGTTTGATTCGGTAGATGCCGATCGCGACGGCTATGACAACACGACCGTTCATGCCTCAGGTCGCCTGTCCCCGGCTGAACATTGGCTGGTCGAGGGTAGCCTGCACGCGATCGACGGTGAAAACGAGTACGACGGCTGTTTCGACACGGTAACGTTTGCTCTGATCAATGATTGCTCCGATGACTATCAACAGGCCGCCTGGCGGGTCGGCGCCCGTTATCAGAAAGACCGGATTGGCTCCACCCTGAGTTATGAGCGCTCCAAGACAGAACGGGATTTCTACAGTGCCGGTTTACCAGCTTTCTCGAGCGAGGGGGACCGTGAGGAAATTTCCTGGATTGGGTCACTAACAACCCGAGCCGGCCAACGGTTGACGGTTGGCGCGGACGCCTCGGAGGTGACAGTTTTTGATGGTGAAGAAGATCAGAGCAGGGACAACCTTGGGCTGTGGGGTGAATATGGCCTGGATCTGTTGCTTGGGTCCATGACTCTGGGAGCCCGCTTTGACGACAATGATGACTTTGGCCAACACACCTCCTGGCGCATCAGTGTGCAGCAACAGGTGATTGATGCCGAGCGACCGCTGGTTCTGAAGGGAGCAATGGGTACCGGATTCAGGGCACCGAGTCCCTACGAGATCGCTTACAACAAGACGCCGTATAGCTTCCCTGCTTCCGACTCAGAACCCCTCAGGGAAGAACAAAGCGAGGGTTGGGAAATCGGCCTTGCCTGGGGAACACCCGAGACGTTCGTAGAGGCGACATGGTTTGACCAGGAAGTGGAAAACCAGATTTACTTTTATTACGACCCAGGAACATTCTTGTCCGGCTACCTGCAGAACGTTGGGACAAGCCGCTCTCGCGGCGTGGAATTGTTGGGTGAAGCGGCCCTTGCTGCGGGGTTTCAGCTGTCGGCCAACCTGACCTGGAATGAAACACGCTCAGCAAGCGGCGACCAGCGGCCCTACCGCCCGGAATGGACAGGCGCCGCCAGTCTGGTTTGGCAGGGTAGTTGGTTGAGCGCGGCCGTGACGGCGCGCTTCACCCAAGCTTCGGTGGATACACTGGGCCAAGCCATGCCTGACACGGAGCGACTCGACGGCAGTCTGCGGGCTACTCTGTCAAAGAATCTGCAGCTGACCGCCAGAGTCGAAAATATCAGTAACAGCCGTGATGCCCAGATCCAGGGTTACAATGTGATGCCCCGAGCTATGTATCTTGGGCTTCGCTATAAAATCTAGAGGAAAGTCCTGTGCAGAATGACGGCCAGAATGCCAAGCACAAACGCGCTATGGAGAAACAGAAGGCAGCCGTAGATGCGAGCATTGCTGCGGCTTCCACGGAACGCGGTATTGCCGTCCTCCTGACAGGAGACGGCAAGGGAAAAACTTCCTCCGCCTTCGGCATGGTCATGCGAGCACTCGGCTACGGCCAGAAAGTGGGCGTCGTTCAGTTCATAAAAGGCGTTCAGTTATCTGGAGAGGAACACTATCTTCGGGACCATTGCCCGGATGTCGACTTCTATCAGATGGGCACCGGATTTACCTGGGATACCCAGGACAGGACCACCGATATTGAGGCCGCTGAACGAACCTGGGCACATGCAGTTGGTATGCTCGAGAATCCCGACTTCGACCTCGTCGTACTGGATGAACTAACCTATATGCTGGCCTTCAAGTACCTCCCTGCAGCAACGATTCTTGAGGCGATCAAAAACCGCCCTCCCCAGCAGAGCGTTGTTGTAACGGGGCGCGGAGGCGGCAGTGAACTGCGCGGCATTATGGATACGGTGTCAGAGGTGAAGGACATCGAACATGCTTACAGGGCAGGTATTCAGGCTCGAAAAGGCGTTGATTACTGAGTGGATAAACCAACCTCCAATGATGGCGTCCTGCACTTCAGATGGTTTCTTGCCTATAAATTCTTCAACTCATTGTTTCTTGGTCTTTCGATAGGGGCCGTATTCACCCTGTACGAGCCCCTTTCCCCCGCCACTTTCTCAGCGGGCGGTGTCGGTCTTGCACTCGCAACGCTCATGATAGCGACCCAGTACCACCGGATATTCAATCCTTTTTGGTTTTTCCGACTGTCACTTGGCGTAGAAATCATCATCTTGCTAGGGGTGCTGGGGGTGCTGATTTATCCCATAGAGCGACCACTCGCCCTCTTCGTCTATCTCGGATACCAGGTCACCTTTGCTTTGGGCAGTTATCT
>CALKDK010000068.1 GCA_938084055.1 uncultured Luminiphilus sp. | reverse complement strand
CGCAGCGCCGTCTTCTGGATCTTCCCCGTCGCGGTGTGGGGCATGTCCTCAATAAACTGCACGTCGTCGGGGATCCACCATTTTGCTATTTTGCCATCGAGAAACCCCTTCAAATCTGCAGGTTTGAGGTCCGCGCCATCGGCGTTACGCACCACGATAAGCAGGGGCCGCTCCCCCCATTTCGGATGCATACGCCCTATGACTGCGGCCTCCGCTACCTTGGGGTGACCCGTGGCACAGTTCTCCACTTCAATCGAAGAGATCCACTCGCCCCCAGATTTAATCACGTCCTTGGTACGATCCGTAATGGAGACATACCCCTCGGGACTGATGGTCGCCACATCGCCGGTTTCGAACCAGCCGGGCTCGGCATGGGCGTCGGAATCCTCGAGCTTGTAATAACTGGAGCAAATCCAGGGGCCCCGAACCTTGAGGGCTCCAAAGGCTTCCCCATCCCAGGGCAGTGTCTCGTTGTCATCATTGGTGATTTTCACCTCAACGCCCCAGATGGGCGTACCGACGGTGGTGCGGAGTCGGGTGAATGCCTCCTCACTGTAATGCGCCCTGTGCGCCCCCGCGGCGTTGCCGGTACCCAGAGGGCTCATTTCTGTCATGCCCCAGGCGTGACGGGTATCGACACCATAGGTATCAAACTCCTCCATCACCGAGAGTGGGCAGGCCGATCCGCCCACAACCACCTGTTTCAATGTGTCAACACGCTCGCCCGAGCTGCGCAGGTGGTTCAGCAGGTTGAGCCAGACGGTGGGTACGCCCGCAGACAGGGTAACGCCCTCTTCATTGATGAGCGCAGCAAGGGTGGGGCCATCACCCATCTTATTGCCGGGCATGACCAACTTACAGCCCGCCACAGGGCAAGCATAGGGATTACCCCAGGCGTTAACGTGAAACATCGGCACGATGGGCATGACCACATCGCCGCCTGACATGCCCAGCGCATCGGGCATCAGCGTGGCGTAGGTATGCAGTACGGTGGAGCGGTGGCTGTACAGCACGCCCTTCGGATTACCCGTGGTTCCCGAGGTATAGCAGAGCGCACAGGCATCGCGTTCATCGAGTTCCGGCCACTCAAATTCGGTCGACTGCCCCTCAAGCAGGGCTTCATAACAGTGCACATTGGGCAGTGCCGTTTCCGGCATATTTTCGGGAGTGGCCATCACCACCCAGCCCTTCACGCTGTGACACTCCGCCGCCACTTTCTCGATTAATGGCCAAAAATCAGGATCGACGAACACGAATTGATCATCGGCATGATTGATGATGTAAACAATTTGCTCTGGAAACAGGCGCGGGTTGATCGTATGGCAAACGTATCCAGAGCAAGCCGCCGCATAGTAGGCCTCCAGGTGACGGTAATCGTTCCAGGCCAGGGTGGCTATGCGGTCCCCCCGCCCAAGGTTCCAGCCAGCAATGGCGCTGGCCAGCTGCCTGCTGCGCTGGAAGGCATCCCGATAGGTATACCGATGCCTGGGGTTATCACGGGTCACAGAAACGATTTCCTTTTGACCGTGGACGCGCTCGGCGTGCCGGATAATGGAAGTGATTGTCAGTGGAACGTCCATCATCAAGCCCTGCATGGAATCTCTCCTTATTGCTGCGTTATTCGTATAATTACCAACCGACCATGGCGCACTCTCTGCGCAACACGGCAGCGACCCCGGGGTCACATCCTACCCATTCCCAGGCGGCCATCCTGGACCCTCCGCAAAAGAGGTTGGAATGGCATTCGGGAAAATGCGGTTGCCATGCTACCCAAAAGTAGCCTGAACACAATACGAGGGCTACCGCGAAAGTCGGGCTTCACCCAGAAGCGTCACGCTCGCTGGTTTCCTGCAGCTGCCACAGGTCGCTCTGCCCAGTCACCTTGCCCTCCTGATTGAGCTTGATGAGATGGGCCAGCAGTGACAGCTTCGCCCACTCATGCAGGGTCGGGTCAACATCATCGTAAACAGCAACAACCAGGGTATCGAGATTGGCACGGCCAGTCCTTCGGAGGCCGGAAAGCACCTTTTGCTCTCGCATCAGACGATGCCTGACCAGCTTCGCAACCTCACCCCGGCAGTCGGGAATAATCTCCCCGTGTCCAGGCGCAATGGCGGTGACCGGGTAGTCCAGCAGTTTCCGCAGGGAATTGATATAGGCCTGCATATTCCCACCGGGCGGAACAATGACAACCGTTGACCCATTCATGATGTGGTCGCCGGCGAATACCAGTCCCTCCTCTTCCAGCAGGAAACAGAAATGATTGTCGACATGGCCGGGGGTCGCCAGGGCTCGCAGGGTCCAGTCTGCGCCCTCGATCAAATCGTCGTCTGACAGGTGAATATCGGGACGAAAGGTCAGGTCCTGATGTTGGTTATCAGCGCTGAGTGCACCGACCATGGGTACACCAAGCCGCTGCGCCAAGAGGGCTGCACCCGGTGAGTGGTCAGGGTGGGTATGGGTACACACAATCCGTGAAATCGCATCCCCTGCGGCGCCGAGGATCGCTTCAATATGTGCATCGATGGGGGGGCCCGGATCCAATACCGCAATATCGTCTGCCGAGCCCACAAGGTAGGTATTGGTGCCGGCACCGGTCATCGGACCGGGGTTGGGCGCTACCAGTCGGCGAACACGATCTGAGAGTGGGTGGACAACCCCGGGAGTCAGCATCTCATTCCACCATCTGCGCGATAGCCACCTCGGGATTCACGTCGGCACCATAATCGACGCCATCCACCTCAAAGCCGAACAACTGCAGGAACTCGCGGCGATAACCCTCAAAGTCCGAGAGCACCGTGAGGTTGTCGGTATCAATCTGAGCCCAAATGGCCTCCACCTCGGCCTGCACGTCAGGGTTGAGCTCGAGATCATCAGCCCGCAGGCGCCCCTCGGCGTCGGGGCCTGAGGTATGGCCATAGAGGGAATCCCGGAACAGGCGGTTCACCTGCTCAATGCACCCCTCGTGCTCGCCACGCGCCTTCATCACCTTGAACAGTATGGCGAGGTAAATAGGCATCGCCGGGATGGCAGCCGAAGCCTGGGTCACCACGGCCTTGAGCACAGAGACCCGGGCATCACCGCCATGGGCGTCCAGTCGCGAGCGGATATCGACCACCCGGGTGTCCAAATCTTTTTTTGCCGCTCCAATCGTACCGTGCCAGTAGATGTCCCAGGTAATTTTCTCCCCGATATAGGTATAGGCGGTGGTCTTAGCACCGTCGGCGAGGACACCGGCATCATCAAGTGCCTCTATCCACATTTGCCAGTCCTCACCTCCCATTACGGCAACCGTGTTGTCGATTTCTTCCTGGCTTGCAGCCTCAAGATGATAGTCCTGGATGGTGCCTTTATCGGTGTTGACGCCCTTCTGGGTAGTATCCGAGCCAATCGGTTTTAACGTGGACGCATGAACGACCCCCGTCTTTGGGTGGGTCCGACGGGGCGCGGCGAGGCTGTATACAACCAGATCGATCTGCCCCAGATCTGCCTTTATCAAGCCAATTACCTTCGCCTTGATATCATCGGAAAAGGCGTCACCGTTGATACTCTTGGCGTACAGACCCGCCTCCTCAGCGAACCCGTGAAACGCAGCCGAATTGTACCAACCCGCGGTGCCAGGCTTCTTCTCGGTACCCGGCTTCTCGAAAAAGACACCAATCGTCGCGGCGCCCGCACCAAAAGCCGCTGTAATCCGTGACGCCAGCCCATAGCCGGTCGATGCACCCAGTACCAAGACCCGTTTGGGCCCATTGGTAATGGCGCCTCCCGCTTGCACATGCTGTAACTGCCGGCGAACATTTTCCCGGCATCCCTCAGGGTGTGTCGTGGTGCAGAGGAAGCCGCGGACACGGGGCTGGATAATCATAGGTACTCCAACGGATGGTCAGTTTCTCAGGCGCTGCTCGCGCTTCGGCGGCGGGCAGTCTAACACGCGCCGCGCCGTTCACCGGAGGCCCGACTACAGGATAATCCGTCTGACATCCGCAAGCAGTGCGGTAAGGTCGGTCAGGAATCTTCCCGCATCCCCACCATTAATCACACGATGGTCATAGGATAGCGACAGGGGCAGTATTTTTCGTGGCTGGAACGCTTCACCGTCCCAGACGGGTCTAACCCCAGCGCGGGACACGCCAAGAATCGCAACCTCGGGTGTGTTCACAATGGGCGTGAATCCCTCACCGCCAATCCCACCGAGACTGCTGATTGTGAATACGCCGCCCTGCATTTGGGCTGGGGTCAGCTTCTTATCCCGAGCGCTGGCAGCCAGGTCCTGCATCTCCTCGGCAATGTCCCACACACCTTTTCTATCGACATCACGTATTACCGGGACAACCAATCCTGCCGGTGTATCAACAGCCATTCCTATGTGGCAGTAGCCCTTGTAGACCAACTCTGACCCCTCGCCGCTCAGGGAGCTTTTGAGCTTGGGGTGCGCAGTCAGGGCCACTGCACAGGCCTTGAGGATAAAGGGCATAGGTGTCAGCTTGCTGCCACGTTTCTCAGCCTCCAGCTTCATCGTCGAACGAAATGCCTCGAGATCCGTTATGTCGGCACCATCAAACTGGGTGACGTGGGGTACGTTCAGCCAGGAACGCGTCATATTCTTTGCTGTCAGCTGGTCAAGTCGCGAACGCGTCTCTATCTCAACGGGTCCGAACTGACTGAAATCAATATCCGGAACACCGGGGATAGCGCCTGTAACCCCCACGGACGGGGCACCGTGTAAACGCTGGCGGCTGAATTTGTGCAAATCTTCCTTCAGGATGCGACCGCGTCGCCCTGTCCCTGTGACAAGACTGAGATTAATACCAAACTCCCGGGCCAGCTTGCGCACTGCCGGACCGGCATAAACTTCGCTGTCGTCCTCTATGCCTGACCGATCACCGATGCTCTCAGAAGCATCTCCCGGCGTCGTTGGACCTGGCACTGGCGCTGTTACAGCTTGACCTGGCGCATCGCCCTGTGATTCTGCCGGATCGCCAATGGTGTTGATGCCGGCGTCACTATCCGGTTCTTGAGGAGTTGGCGGTACCACCGACTGCTGGGATGCCACAGGGGCCGGACTGTCGGCTTCAGAAACCCCGTTACCTTCGGCACCCTCAACCAGCAGCACCACATCACCCTCAGACAGGGCGTCTCCCAGCGCGACCCGCAGTTCAAGGACCTTACCCGCAGCGGTGGCGGGGATCTCCATGGACGCTTTGTCGGACTCAAGCACAATCAAACTCTGTTCAAGCTCTACGTGGTCGCCAACGGCGACCAATATCTCCACGACTTCTGCGCCCTCGGCGCCGCCAATATCGGGAACAGTTACAGTGACAGACATCATCAGATTCCTCCGTGCTCAGGCGTATCGTGGATTCGATTTATCAGCATCGATACCCAATGCCGATATGGCCTTCGCCACCGTTGCGATGGGAATGACACCCTCATCAGCCAGCGCTTTCAGCGCAGCCGCGACAATAAACTCCCGACTGACCTCAAAGTGCTGTCGCAGATTTTCGCGAGTATCACTGCGACCAAATCCATCGGTACCTAACACGGTCAATCCCCCGGGGATAAATTCCCGCAGCTGCTCCGCATAGGCTTTTATATAGTCGGTTGCTATCACGACCGGTCCTACCCGGTCCGACAGGAGCTCGCTGATATAGGGGGTTCGGGGTTGCTCCGTTGGATGGAGCCGATTCCACCGCGTCGCATCGGCGCCGTCACGGGCAAGCTGGTTAATGCTGGTCAGGCTCCATACGTCGGCTCCGACCGCATAATCCTGTTCGAGGATTTTCGCCGCTGCCTCCACCTCACGCAGAATGGAGCCCGCGCCCATTAGCTGGACCCTGCTTTCACCCGCTATGGGGCTAATCTGTAAGTTGTAGGCACCGCGAACTATGCCCTCCTCTGCACCCTCGGGCATATCGGGGTGATGGTAGTTTTCATTCATTGTGGTGATGTAATAAAAAACGTTTTCACCTAACTCATACATCCGTCGCATGCCGTCCTGGATGATGATTGCCAGCTCGTAGCCGTAAGTGGGGTCGTAGCTGATGCAGTTGGGCACCGTCGCCGCCATCAGGTGGCTATGGCCATCCTGGTGCTGTAGCCCCTCGCCGTTCAACGTAGTGCGGCCTGAGGTGCCGCCTATAAGGAATCCCCTGGCCTGACTGTCACCCGCGGCCCACGCCAGGTCGCCGATCCGCTGGAATCCAAACATCGAGTAAAAAATATAAAAAGGAATCATGGGATAATCGGAGACGCTGTAGGACGTCGCGGCTGCCAACCAGGCAGAAAAAGCGCCCGCCTCGTTGATGCCCTCCTCCAGAATTTGCCCCGAGACATCCTCCTTGTAATAGAGAATCCCGCCGGCGTCGTGGGGTGTGTACTGTTGACCGACCGACGAGTAAATTCCCAGCTGCCGGAACATACCTTCCATACCAAAAGTCCGTGCTTCGTCAGGAACGATAGGTACAACACGTTCACCGAGAGCTTTGTCCTTGACCAATGCCGAGAGAATGCGCACAAACGCCATGGTGGTAGAGATTTCCCGTTTGCCACTCGACTTCAACTGGCTGGCAAAGGCGGTTCGGGCGGGCGCCGGCAACGACTCGCACTGCGCACGTCGAGAGGGAATATGCCCGCCCAGCTCGGCCCTGCGCTCGCGCATATAGCGCATTTCGGGGCTATCCTCGGGGGGACGATAAAAGGGTACGTTCTTTAACTCCCGGTCGCTGATGGGGATACCGAAACGATCGCGGAATGTCTTCAGGCTGGACGTATCCAGCTTTTTCAGCGAGTGGGTTTCATTGCTGGCCTCACCTGCCTCACTCATACCGTAACCCTTGACCGTCATCGCCAGAATAACGGTGGGTCGCTCGGTTTCTTCGCAAGCCGCCGCGTAGGCTGCGTAGACTTTGTACGGATCATGGCCACCACGGTTGAGGTACATGATCTCCTTGTCGCTGAAGCCTTCCACCAACTTCAGGGTCTCGGGGTATTTGCCAAAAAAGTGCTCCCGGGTGTAGGCGCCTCCGTTGTATTTGAAGTTCTGGAGTTCACCGTCGCAGACCTCATCCATGCGTCGCTGCAACAAACCAGTGGTATCGCGCTCGAGAAGGGGGTCCCACTTTCTCCCCCAGATGACCTTGATAACATTCCAGCCCGCGCCTCGAAAAACGCCCTCCAACTCCTGAATAATCTTTCCGTTGCCCCGCACCGGGCCATCGAGCCGCTGCAGGTTACAATTGACTACAAAATGCAGGTTGCCAAACCGCTCCCTCCCCGCCAGGGCAATAGCACCCAGGGATTCGGGCTCATCACATTCACCATCACCCATAAAGCACCAGATTTTCCTGTCTCTATGATCGAACAGGCCTCGGTTTTGCTGGTACTTCATGACATGAGCCTGATAGATCGCCTGAATAGGGCCCAGACCCATCGACACGGTAGGGAATTGCCAATAGTCGGGCATGAGCCAGGGATGGGGATAGGAGCTCAGGCCATTTCCTCCGACCTCGCGGCGAAAATTTTCAAGCTGTTGCTCGGAAAGATGTCCCTCCAGAAAAGACCGGGCGTACATCCCGGGTGCGCTGTGCCCCTGGTAAAAAACCAGGTCGCCGGGATGCCCGTTGGCCGTACCCCGAAAAAAATAGTTCATGCCCACGTCATAAAGCGTAGCACTGGAGGAAAAGCTCGAGATATGGCCGCCCAACCCCTCAGCATTGTCATTGGCTCGCATCACCATGGCCAACGCGTTCCAGCGCACCAGCGAGCGAATTCGCCGCTCCATAAATAAATCGCCGGGCATGGGCCGTTCCTGGTGGGGTGCTATGGTGTTGCGAAACGGCGTTGTAATCGCGCTTGGCAAAGGCACACCCGAGTTCTCAGCGTGCTGTGACAGCGCGGTGATAAGCTCTTCTCCAGCGGCGATGCCTCCAGCCCGGACCACGGAATCCAGGGCGTCCAGCCACTCCTGCCGCTCCTCAGCGTCCAGCATCGATTCTATTTTCACGGCAAATTCCTCCAACCGGCCTACACAGCGTCGCGAACAATGCAGGCATCAATTTCCCTTTAACTTGTGATTAGTTCTAATATAGAACTATAAATTGGCGCTTTCTGGTGCGAGAAGATACCGAAAATAAGTATGTTTTGTAATATGGTTCTATATTAGAACTTTATTATATGGGTCTCATTGGTCAAATTCGCGGAAAAGGGGAATGAATTTGCGCAGCGGCCCGGGGGCTTGGGGCAGACCGGGGGAAGCCCAGCCATTGGCAGCCACTGAAAGGAACCAACATACCGCAGCACCAGAGTTCCCGACCGGTTTGCCATGGACTACTCATATCGACCGGACGCCATTGACGCGACCCTCAGCCCGGGCTCAGTGTTGCGACATCCCCGGGGGCGGCAGCTAGGCTGCCTGACGGTGCGGTTCAGTGGGCCAGGCACTCACGATCGCGCTCACCAAGGTCGCGAGCGGAATGGCAAAAAACACGCCCCAGACCCCCCATATCCCGCCAAAGAAGAGCACCGCAACGATAATAGCGACGGGATGGAGGTTGACCGCCTCACTGAACAGCAGGGGTACGAGCACGTTACCGTCCAGGACCTGAATAAGCGTGTAAGCGCCCACTACCCAATAAAAGCTTGGTCCTACCCCCCATTGAAAGAATGCCACCGCCACTACAGGGATAGTGACCAACGTGGCGCCGATGTAGGGAATGATCACTGACAGGCCTACCAACAGCGCCAGCAGTGCAGCGTAATTAAGGCCCAGAAAAGCAAACGCCACGTAGCTTGCACCGCCGATGATGCTGATTTCAATAACCTTGCCGCGCACATAGTTTGCAAACTGTTGGTTCATTTCCGCCCAGATACGACTTAACAAAGGCCGCTTCTCGGGGAGAAACGAAGTCGCCCAGTCAAGGAGCTGGTCACGATCCTTCAGAAAGAAAAAAACCATGAGGGGCGTAAGCACCATATACACCAAAATGGCGAGGAGGCCCGGTATGCTGCTGAAGCCCTTGGCCACCAGCAGTTGCCCCCATTGGGCCATATCGCCCTGGACACTATTGACTGCCATGTCTATCTGCTCCTGGCTGATAAGCGCGGGATACCGCTCAGGCAAGACCATTAATTCTGACCGCCCACGATCAACCATGGCGGGCGCTTCCCTGGCAAGGCTGACCAATTGGCGCCAGACCAACGGCAATAATCCCAGTACAAAAGCGAAAAAAGCGCCGGTAAACATGAGCGTCGCTAGCCAAACACCGACCACCCTCGACACTCCCCACTCGTAAAGCTGGTTGGCAACGCCCTGCATCAGATAGGCGAGAATAATGGCGACAAAGATGGGGGTCAGGATGTCTCCCACGGTTACCAGCAACAGCAACCCGGTCAGGAGCAGCACCAGTAACAGGACAGATTCCTCTTCGCTGAGGTAGCGGTCATACCATTTCTTGAAAATATCGATCACGAGATAGCCTTGGTAATAAGGTGGCGAAAGCTGCCGTCTGGCAGCGTCATCGACTCCACGTGATGCCCTGCCAGCCGCTGCAGCGACTGAAAATCCGCGGTCGAACCAGGATCTGTTGCCAAAAGTTCCAGCACGCCACCCGGGTGCATATCACGGAGCCCCCGTTTGGCCATCAGCAGCGGCATGGGGCACTTTTGACCCCGAGCGTCAATCTGCTTGTCCGACATAGTGGCCTGCCCAGAACCCTTTTAACAGCCGCAGTATAACCCCTCTGGCAGATCTTCCAGTGAACTCTTGCTGGACAAGACGACCAAATGCTATGGACTTGCGATAGAGTGCGCCGATGCGTTACGCGCCAAAGCCAAAATGTCGATACAAGAAAGGCCGCCGCCTGCTACCTGGCTGTCTGATTGTTCTCCTATTGCTGACGCCTGTCTCCAGCAGGGCGGTTACGGATGGCCTGAAAATTCCGAATCTCGGGGAATCGAGCACGAGCCTGTTCTCCGCGGATTATGAATATAACCTTGGGCAATGGTGGTTAAAATCCTTCAGGCGCCAGGCGCCCACGCTGAATGATCCACTGGTTTACAACTACCTTGAGTCACTCGTTTTCGACCTGGTGACTTACAGCGACCTTCAGGACCGGCGACTGGAGTTCGTAGTTGTGGATAATCCCACTATCAACGCCTTCGCTGTGCCCGGGGGCATTATTGGTGTGCATACCGGGCTATTCAGTTACGCCCAGACCGAAGATGAATTCGCCACGGTTATGGCCCATGAGATTGCTCACTTGAGCCAGCGTCATTTCTCCCGCGGGGTGGAACTGGCACAGAGCCAATCGCCCATCAATATCGCGGGTCTACTGGCGGGTATTTTATTGGCTGCGACGGCCGGTACAGACGCGGGACTCGCGGCGATGACGGCGACACAGGCTGCCCTGCAAGATGAGCAGTTGCGTTACAGCAGAGCCAACGAGGCCGAGGCGGACAGGGTGGGCTTGCGTATCCTTTATGACGCCGGCATGGATCCCTACGCCGCACCCGCTATGTTTGAACGCATGCTCGCCGCAACACGCTACAGCAGTTCGAACCGAATTCCCGAGTTTTTACGAACCCATCCACTGTCCGAAAAGCGCATTGCAGATACGCGCAATCGAGCGCGGCAGTACCCCAAGCGTATTCGACCGGTGAGCCTCGATTACCAGCTCATGCGGGCACGGGTGGCGGTTTCACTGGCAGATACACCCGAGGAGGCCGTGGCCCAGTTCAAGGGACAGTTAGAGGGTAACCCTCGGTCGCGAGAAGCAGCCCTGTATGGCCTGACCGTCGCTTTGACGCGTGCCGGTCGCCCGGATGAGGCCGCGCTGGCGCTGGACAACATATGGTCAGAACAGGAACAGCGGATCGAATACATCATGGCCGATGCCGATATCGCCCTGATGCGGGGGCGCGCCGATCTGGCAGCGGAAAAGCTTGAGGCGCGCCTGCGCATCTCTCCGGGTAACCACCCACTGACCATGGCCTATGCCCATGCCCTGCAGCAGGGTGGACAGGCCCACCGCGCTGAGGAAGTTTTAATTGACCAGTCGCGGGTCAAGTCGACCGATCCTGGACTTTGGTACCTATTGGCCGAGGTTCAGGGCTTGAGTGGCAATATCATTGGCCTGCATCAGTCCCGAGCGGAGTACTTCATTTTGGTGGGTAATCTCGACGCCGCCCAGCGTCAGCTCTCCTACGCCCTGCAGCTGGTCGGCAATGACTTTACGACCTCGGCACAGATTAACGAACGCATCGGCCAGATCATGGATATGCGCAGCGCGTTAGATAAAGGCTAGGCCCACTACGCACGCCCCAGCACGCCAGTATTTAACTCCTGAGCGAAGACGAGCATACGCTCCAAAGGTCGCATGGCAGCCTGCCCCAGCCCTGGGTCAATTCGGATCTCGTTGTCGCGCTCGTCGAAGACCCGGGCCAATCCTTCGAGGTCATTCATTGCCATCCAGGGACAGTTTGCACAGCTTCGACAGGTGGCCCCCTCACCCGCGGTGGGCGCAATCAGGAACTGCTTGTTCGGAGCCGCCTGCTGAAGCTTGAAGAAAATCCCCTGGTCCGTTGCCACGATAAACGTGTCATTGGGCATCTCTCGAGCCGCGTTGATGATCTGTGTCGTCGATCCCACGCGATCTGCCAATGCTATGACAGAGGCGGGTGACTCGGGATGCACGAGAACTGCAGCCTCTGGGTGTACCTGCTTGAGATCGGCCACACCGCGCGCCTTGAATTCCTCATGGACAATACAGGCGCCATCCCACATCAGGATATCAGCGCCGGTCGAGCGGCGGACATAATCACCCAGATGCCGGTCAGGCGCCCATATTATCTTGCGATCCTGCGCTGCCAGGTGTTCCGCAACGTCCAGGGCAATACTGGACGTTACAACCCAATCGGCTCGGGCCTTGACCGCGGCAGACGTGTTCGCATAAACGACCACCTCCCGGTCGGGATGAGCGTCGCAAAACGCAGCAAACTCATCGGCGGGGCAGCCCAGATCCAGGGAACAGGTCGCCTCGAGGTCCGGCATCAGCACCCGCTTGTCGGGTGTGAGTATTTTGGCTGTCTCCCCCATAAATTTGACGCCTGCAACAATCAGTGTGTCGGCGGGGTGATCGCGGCCAAAGCGCGCCATCTCCAGGGAGTCCGAAACACAGCCACCGGTGGCCTCTGCCAATGCCTGAACCTCGGGTGCCGTGTAGTAGTGGGCAACAATGACCGCGTTCTCACGGATCAATTGCGTGCGGATTAACCGCTCCAATTCCATCCTGCGATGTGGGGTCATCGTGGATCGAGCAGACAGGCTGAGATGCTCCTGAACCTGCTCACGAATTTTTATGAGCTTTGCTTCGGCGATGGTCATTGCTGGTGTCGTTGGGAAAACGGGACGGAGGAAGATTAGCACAACTTGCAGCGAATACAGTGGCCAGCGGTGCTGGGGATGCTACTATTTCCCCACTGCAACGTGAGCAGACGAGAACCCCGTGACCGCAGAAAATGCTGCAACATCATTGGCGAGACAGACCCCAAAAATACTCGTCTGCGACGACGACCCGACGGTCAGACTCCTCGCGCGGGAATGTCTTGAGGCGGCAGACCTTGAGGTTGTTGAAGCAGAGGACGGCGAACAGGCGTTGCGCATTTTCCACACTGAACAACCCGACTTTGTTTTCCTTGATGTAGATATGCCTAAAATGACGGGCTTCGAGGTGTGTGCGGCGATCCGCCTCACCGCGGGCGGTCAGGACATCCCGATCCTGATCGCCACGGGCGCCAACGACAGCGCCTCCATAGACCGGGGCTTCGAGGTCGGGGCGACCCAATACAAAACCAAGCCAATCAACTGGCCCCTGCTGTCACGCGACGTGAAGTACATGTTGCGCGCAGCCTCCGCATTTTCATCGCTCCAGTCGCAGCAGGCGCAGCTTCGCACCCTCGCCTATTTCGACCCCTTAACCGCGCTTCCCAATCGCAAGAGCTTCACCGATCAACTCCAGAGCAGCTTGGCCGAAGCGGAGCACCACAACCGCAGGCTCGGCCTGCTGATGGTCGACCTCGATCACTTCAAGAGGATTCACGATCCGCTGGGAGAGGCACTCAGTGACAGCCTGCTCAAAGTGGTTGCCACACGACTGCAGGAGCGGCTCGCTGGATTCGCCCCTGCAGGCCCAGATCCACACAAGGATATTGATCGAGCTTCATTAGACGAGCTGACAATCGATCTGATGCGCCCTGGCGGGGATGAATTCAACATTATTGTTAGAAACGCACCGGATCAGGGCGTGCTGTCCACGATTGCAGAGCTTGTTCTGGAAACCCTGAGCGCGCCTCTGGTCTTTCGCGATAATCATCTTGTACTGTCAGCAAGTGTGGGGATCGCCACGGCGCCAGAGCATGGGCTCACCGATGAGGCTGTGCTGCGACGGGCGAATATAGCCCTTGGGGCCGCCAAAACCACAGGGAGAAATCGGTTTCGACTGTACGATGACAGCCTCGCCGATGACGCGGATCGAAAACTACGTCTCGAAGCCGATCTGAGGGGCGCTCTTGAGAGCCCTGATCAGCTGTACATGGCCTACCAGCCGCAGATCGACTCGGAGACTGGCCGCATCACTGGCGTGGAAGCGCTGGTGCGATGGACGCACCCGGAGCTCGGCGCCATTTCACCTGCCGTATTTGCGCCACTGGCCGAGGGCAGCGGACTGATCAATATGCTGGGTGACTGGATATTTGCCCGTGTCGATGGCGATATCCTCGCCCTGGATGGGGCGCTACCGTCAAATATAATCATCAGTATCAATCTGTCGCCGCTGCAATTTTCGCAATCCAATTTTCTTGAGACCCTCAAGTCACGGCTACGGCAATTACAATCGAACAACGAAATCGAACTCGAATTAACCGAGGGCGTGATCATGTCAGATGCCGAACACAGCATGACCAAGCTTATGGAGTTACGAGAAGCTGGTTTTCGACTTGCGATCGACGATTTTGGCACCGGCTACTCGTCCCTGAGCTACCTCAAGGATTTCCCCGTCAACACCCTGAAAATAGACCAGGCTTTTGTGGCCGCCCTTGGCAACGAGAGTGGCAACAGCATTGTTCGCGCTATTTTGGCTCTGGCAACGGCATTGCACCTAAATGTCGTCGCTGAGGGCGTTGAAACCCGCGAACAGGCTGCCTTCCTGACCCAACACCGGTGCAATGTGCTGCAGGGCTTTTTGCTTGCCAGGCCCATGCCTTTGGATGGCGTGATTGACCTGCTCAATCATGATTTCAGTTCGATGTTAACAGCGACAACTGACTGAGCATTATTATGAATTACCGAGGCCTGGCCGGTAGGGCCCTGGGGCTGACCAGCCTCTTGCTAGCGTCGCAAATCGTCCCGGGCGAAACGACTCAGACCGCCCCCGTTGACCGTGAGCATTTTCCGAAGACCGTTCAGGTCCTGCTGCAGGGTGAAAGTTCCGACCTGTTGCGCGCCACGCTGGTTGGGCTGGGTGGTCGTATTACCCATGACCTACCTATTGTTAACGGTATCGGTGGCATCCTCGAACCCGACCGGTTAGCCGCCGCGAAAAATACTCCCGGCGTCACGCGAGTAACCGAAGACTTTAACCCGCCCCAGCTGCCAGATGACCGTGATTGCATCGTTGCCGGGGATGTTGCCCTGGCATTAGACGCCCATACCCTAGTTTGGCGCATTCACAATTTCAGCGAGAAAAACCAGAGTCTGCAGTGGGTAGAGGCCAGCTGGCCGGACAGCCTCCTGGATGCCCAGCTAAGCGTCGATCCTGCTGAAGCTGAACGTTCGCAGCATGCCGGGGAGCCCCTGCAATCCGGAAAGAAAACCATCGTTACGCATGCAATGCCTCCGGGTCCCTCGCTACTGACGCTGGCATTTTCCCAGTCTACAGACGGACTTAACCAGAATGACTTCAATATCACACTGGGTCTCGAGTCGTGCGAGACGTCACTGGTCGCGGCCTATCCCGATAATGGTCGGGATTTTTACTTTCCGTCTGAAGCGGGTGCGAACCTTCTGACCAGGGCAGGGGTGACAGGTCGGGGGGTGGGAGTGGCAATTATCGACTCTGGCTTGTGGGACACGCCGGCGCTAACCCACGACACCACCGGGAACCACCGTGTGCCAGCCCACTATGATGCAATTCGGGATCGTGTGGTCTCAAGCCTTGAGGATCCGGGCGGCCACGGTTCACATATGGCGAGCATTGTGGCCAACAGCGGCAAGGTCTCAGGTTCAGGCAGCACGGGCTATCTCGGCATTGCACCCAATGCCGCCCTGATTCCCGTAACTGCCATCTCCCCGCGGGGGGACGGCGATTTTATGGACATTATCCGCGGCATCCAGTGGGTTGTAGCCAACAAAGACGCACTGAACATACGCGTTCTGAATCTGTCGCTCACGGCCACACCTCGAATCGAGTACTGGCACGACCCTATGAATCAGGCGGTGATGAAGGCCTGGGAAGCGGGCATTGCCGTGGTTGTGGCTGCAGGAAACGATGGTGGCGACTGGGGAACCATCGGTTCGCCCGGCAACAATCCCTATGTCATTACCGTGGGAGCATTTACCGATTCCTGGACCCCCCTGGACCAACGGGACGACTACATCCCGGAGTTTTCATCTCGGGGACCCACGCGCGAAGGCTTTATCAAACCCGATTTAGTTGCCCCAGGTGGGCATATCACGGGATTGGTCCCCCCGAATTCCAATCTCGCTCGCGACAATCCAAACTATTTCCTGCCTACCGGGGAGTTTGTTTCTACCGGCAGCTCGCAGGCGGCGGCCGTTGTGTCGGGGATCATTGCACTGTTATTGGAGGTCACACCCGATCTTACAAATGATGATGTTAAATGCTTACTGACCACCAGCGCCGAACCCGCGCTAAGCCGCGATGGACGACTGGCCTACAGTCCCTTTATTCAAGGTAATGGCCGGGTTAACGGCTCAAGGGCTCTGACGGTTGGTACTACCGAATGCGACCAGAAGTCACTTGATATAAATGCCGCAGTGGCGGGGACAGAGACGCTTTTAGGGCCGGCACAAATGGCGAAGGATGGCAGCCCGACGCTTCCGGGGTTTGCCAGCATGGTGCAGGAAAATCCCGCCGCTGCGGGGTTTAGTGACGATCGCCGCTGGGGAGTCGCTGCACATTTACAGCGCCTTGATGCACAGGCCGAGCAACCGCAGGCTGATGGCGTGCTGTTTGATTGGGGGGCGGTCTACCGGGCAGAGCAGCAAAAACTCAGGGCCCTCGAATCAGCAAAATCCAACGATAAATCCCTCCAGACCCAATGAAAAAGCCGCTTTGGACACCTACCCCATTTGGGTAGCTCCATCGCTGTTTACCTTCCCGGGTGCTTCGTACTATGTGGCCATGACTTACCAAGGTCAGATGCGGTTCAGTGAAGTTGAACCCATCGCTAAACCTACGAAGGAGGTTGCTGACCATGAAACTGATAAAGGTATTGACGGGTTGTGTTACTGCCATAGCTTTGACGGCAGGTAACGCGTTTGCCGACAACGAGATGCGAGGAGCTGTTACGGCTGTAAGCAACGTAGCTAGCAGTGTCGTGGCTGCGACCCCACACAACGGTTTTCGTTGGGTGGATCGCGCAGATACTTCCGGGCCTACGGTAAATGTGCCTCAGCAAGCCGATCGCTCCGGGTTTCGCTGGGCCAACCATCCTGCCTCTAGTGACACCAAGGGTGCTCTGGCCGCAGAGAAGGGCTTCGATCCAAGTCAAACAGCATCGCGATGGGTCATTCGCAATGACGCAGGCCAGGCAGCTTCACGGTGGGTTATTCGCAGCGATACAAATCAAGCAGCGTCGCGATGGGTCATCCGCAATGATGCAGGTCAAGCAGCTTCACGGTGGGTTATTCGCAGCGATGCGAATCAAGCAGCGTCGCGATGGGTCATCCGCAATGACGCAGGCCAGGCAGCTTCACGGTGGGTTATTCGCAGCGATCCGAACCAAGCGGCATCGCGATGGGTCATCCGCAATGACGCAGGCCAGGCAGCTTCACGGTGGGTTATTCGCAGCGATGCGAACCAAGCGGCATCGCGATGGGTCATCCGCAATGACGCAGGCCAAGCGGCTTCACGATGGGTTATTCGCAGCGATGTGAATCAAGCAGCGTCGCGCTGGGTCATCCGCAATGACGCAGGCCAGGCAGCTTCACGGTGGGTTATTCGCAGCGATGTGAACCAAGCGGCATCGCGATGGGTCATCCGATAGGCTGAGAACCCCCCAAGAATCCAAAGAAAGCCCCAAGTCATAAGCTTGGGGTTTTTTTTTGCATACTAGCTGACGGTATACTTGGTGAAAACTAAGTGGGTCACCCTGAAAAATGCCCTGTTGTAAATCGTTGGCACTAGTCGTTGCGGTCAGTTTGCTGTGTGCCAATATTGGCGCACAAGCAGTTACAGGATCTAGCTTTCTGTTCTGGAGTTCTCCTGCTTCTACAAAACTCACTTCCTTCGCTGTCTCCGATGTCTTTGAAGACTCAACTGGAATGGTTTGGCTATCCACACAAGAGGGTCTCAATCGTTACGACGGAGTCCGAGTGGAACAGTATCTTCCTCAACTATTTGAAGAAGGTTCTTTAGCACCCGGAAGAATACTGGGGGTAAGAGAGACCCCAGATAAAAAAATATGGATCGCAACCAGGACTGCACTCCAAACCTTAGATGGGCCAAATGGAGAGTTAAGGACACCTGACAAGTTAAGCAGCTTACAAAATGATATTTTAGGGTTTGACATAGATTCATCAGGCTCAATCTGGCTCGGCCTCGTAAACAACATCGCTGTTTATCGTCCTGAGGTAGATCAAATATTTCACTTCACACTACCTCGTAATCAGTTCTCAGATGGCGCTAGCATCGTAGATTTTACGATCTCTGAGGATAAGATATTTGCTCTTATAAATGGCGCCGGTGTCTTTCAGGTTGTTTGGGATAATGACCGTCTTAAATTCGTAGACCTTTCGGGCTCATCAAGTATTCGGCGCAGTGATTTATTCAAAATCTCTCAGAATGACAAGGAGATATGGATCGGTACGCTGGACGCTGGCATCTTCATAATTGATAAAAGTAGTTTTGAGATACGACAAATATCTGCAGGATCCGAGGCTGAAGACCTCCCCTCAAATACCATTTACGAGGTATTTCAGGATGGCGACCTTACTTGGGTTGGCACGGGAAAAGGGCTAGCAGTAACAGCTGACTCTGGCCGAACATTCCAGTCCTACACAGACTTTAATTCTGGATTAGCGGAGACCGAAGTAAGGTCGATATACAAAACTTCTGATGACACCTATTGGATTGGATTAATAAATGGGCTCGCTCATGGACGCAGAAGCACGGCAACGATTATCAACAGTTCAAACAGTAATATACAGAGCGACAGCGTAAACGGCATAAGTGTTTCGAACACTGGAGAGCTGTGGCTTGCGACTGACGGAGGTGTCTCTTACCTAGCACCCGGAGAAACAAATTTCACGAACTTGAACCATTACACCCATCAATCGCTACCCATTGGGATAGTCACCGCTGTAGAAGCCACCCCGGGGGTCACTTGGATAGGAACCTTCGATAACGGGCTATATCGTCTCGATCTTGCAACCGACTCGATGACAGAAATACCTTACGACCCGGATGCTGACAATGCAATTCATAGCAAGGCAATCACCTCATTACTTGCGCTACCCACTGGAGAGCTGATCGTTGGCACTTACGGAGGAGGAGTGAGTGTTGTCAGTAGGGAAGGCGTGGTAATCCGCACCATCAGAGCATTAGCCGGCAGTGGAATCAGCGATATCGTGTACACGCTGCTCAGAGATCACGATGGAAGCATTCTGCTAGGTAACGAGTTAGGGATAGCAACGCTCTCGAATGACCTAATCACAATTAAAAATACAGAATTCTCATCTTTTTTGGTCGACGCTGGGACGAAGACTCGAAATATCAATCCTGTCGAGATCCAACATGGAAATGATAACGACCTTTGGGTTGGAACTTTCCAATATGGTTTGATCAAGTCAAAGAGGAATAAACAATTAAATGTGGTGGGGGTGAGTAACGTAACAAAAAATCTAAACCTGCCCAGCATATCCGTGATGGGTATACATCAAGATAGCTCGGGGAGTTTTTGGCTGTCACACAATGAAGGCCTAACACGATTCGACCCAGACACTCTCGAATCACGTCACTACAAGGATACCTTTGGTGCGAATATAGGCGAGTTCATCACAGGCTCCTCATACGGCTCTCCTTCTGGAACAATTTATTTCGGTGGTTTCAGAGGGTTGTCTATTGTGGATGCCTATTCTGCTGAAGAAGTAGTGAAACCTATTCGAGTAGGAATCTCCTCTATCACAGCTCTGGGAGAGCCCATTGACTATCCAGCCGACCTCACGAATTTCATTCTAGACCTGCAAAGTTCAGACAAAATCGTGACTATTGAGATGTTTGGTGCTGAATATATCGCTCCTGATGAAATCAATTACAAGTATCGGATTAACGGGTTAGAGGAGGAGTGGATCAATTTAGGGAACGATCGAACTTTAAGTCTAACCGCCCCACCGCCCGGACTATATTCCATACAGCTCGCGGCTAAAGGCGTGATGGGTGACTGGAACTATGATGCCTTTAGGTTACCGCTGCTGGTTAGACCACCATTCTGGAAATCGAACTACGCATATGCTTCTTATGTGCTTCTAGCGTCACTTCTTATTTTGGCAGTTGGTTTTTGGATGCAAAGAACACTCCGAAGATCTCAAGAAAGAGAGCGGGAGTTTGCTCTTAGGCTAAGCCAGCGCACGATGGATCTCGAGGAAGCAAAATTAGCCGCAGAGGCTGCCAACGTGGCGAAATCGGAGTTTCTTGCGGTCATGAGCCATGAGATTCGTACGCCCCTGCACGGCATCATCGGGATGAACGAGCTGCTGA
>CALKDK010000067.1 GCA_938084055.1 uncultured Luminiphilus sp. | reverse complement strand
CGCAGCAATTGGCTAAGCGGTTCAGTCCCAAGGGAGATGTGTTGGTTAACTCCCAGCTCAGGCTGGACCGCTTCTTTTTAAGTACTGGGCTGGGCGGCGTGGCATTTTTCTTCATCATGTTTTTGTTCTTTCAATCGATATTCACATGGTCGGCGCCGGCCATGGACGGCGTTGAGGCGGTCGTGACCCGTCTCGGCCAGGCGGTGGTCGCCTTGATTCCCAATCAGGTCATTGCGGACTTTGTTGCCGATGCACTGTTCGGTGGGGTTGGTGCCTTTCTGGTGTTCGTTCCCCAGATCTTCGTGCTCACCTTGGTGATCGGCATTATGGAGGATTCGGGCTATCTCGCCAGGGCAGCCCTCATTTGCCATAGACCCCTGCGGATCTTTGGTCTGACCGGTAAGAGTTTCATCCCACTCTTGTCGGGGGTGGCCTGCGCCATTCCAGCCATCTACGCTGCGCGTTCAGTGGATTCCCCCAGTCAGCGGATGATGACTTACCTGGCTATCCCTCTCATGCCCTGCTCGGCTCGACTGCCGGTTTATGCATTACTGATCGCGGCCTTTATCCCTGCTGAGACCTTGCTTTTTGGTCTGATTGGCTGGCAGGGGTTTGCCCTTTTCCTCATTTATGTATTCGGTATGCTGACGGCGCTGCTGGTGACCGGGTTGGTCAGCAGGTGGTCTGGCGCCCAGCAGGGAGAGCAGCCTTTTGTGCTCGAGCTTCCCCCCTACAGGTTGCCGACCGCGTTACCGATCCTGCGAACTTCCTGGAATCGCTGTCGACATTTCATCACCAGGGCAGGAAAAATTATTTTGCTGGTGACCATGGTTATCTGGTTTTTGGGCTATTTTCCCAATGGCGGTGCTGATTTGGCAGAGTCATGGCTTGGTGCAATGGGGCGCTTTGTTGAACCGATTTTTGCGCCGCTGGGCCTTGATTGGCGTTATGGCGTCGCCATACTGACGAGCTTTCTAGCTCGCGAGGTGTTTGTAGGTACTTTGGGGACCATCTTCGGCATCGAGGGATCCGAGGAGAACATGGTGCCACTGGTAGACCAGATACAGGCCAGTGGATTACCGCTGGGTTCCGGGGTTGCCCTCCTGGTTTTTTTCGCGGTTGCGCTTCAGTGTGTGTCAACAGTGGCCATATTGGCCAGAGAGGGGTCTACCCGGCTGGCAATCAGTATGCTGGTCGGTTACCTGCTTTTTGCCTATGTGCTTGCCCTCGCAGTATTCCAACTGTTCAGTCTCGTCCTGTAGGGCGGCGTGGCGCCAACGTGCCACCGCGCAACGTCAGGAGTGATCCTTTCTTTGATGTTGGAATAATTTCAGTTCAGTAAGCAGCAGACGGGCAGCGAGCTTCAGGACCAGGCCGTGATGGTGGTCTCGCAGCGCCTCGATACCCTGGGTAATTTGCTGTTGAAGCAGCGCCACCTGTTCGGTTGATATAGGTGTGGGCAGATCAACTGAAAAACTGAAATCAGAGGCGTCACTTGCCTCCACATAAACCGACTGCAGCGCTTTGATGGCGTGGGCGATGAGCGCGTCGTCGGCTCCCTTGGCCGTTAACAAGGCGGTCAATTCTCGTTCCAGGAACGCGAAGGCACGGGCTTCCTGCGATGGAAATTCAAGAACGTCTGTCACGGCAATTCAAACGTGCCGTTGCAAATTGGATTTACGGGGGTCCGATTGGGGATTGCGCCGGAGTAAAGTGGCGGTGTTACCGATGCGCTGTACCAATCCGGCTGATACCGTCGCACACAGCTGGGTGACCAGGCTGTCCCTGAGTTCGCGGTCACCAACTGCGATTTTGATTTTGATCAATTCGTGATCATCAAGTGCTCGATTGACTTCCTGCAGCACACTGGGGCTGAGGCCGTTACCGCCTACACGCACCACTGGGTTGAGCTTGTGCGCAATGGCGCGATACTGGCGTAATTCTGCGTTACTGACGTTCTGCGCAACCTTGGTGTGCTCGTTACTCATTGCAGTGATCTATACTTTCGGCACGTAAGTGTACGCGAGTCGATCGCGAGAGTCCTCCACATGGCCAAGAAACGTTCCTCCAGTCGCGCGTGGTTACGCGAACACCACGCAGACCCCTACGTCCAGCTTGCGCTGAAGGAGGGGTATAGATCGCGGGCTTGCTACAAGCTGAAGGAAATCAATGAAAAGGACCGACTTATCAAACCCGGAATGACGGTCCTTGATCTCGGGTCGGCCCCCGGCGGCTGGTCACAGGTTGCCGTCGAGTTGGTGGGGAACAGCGGTCGGGTGATTGCAAGCGACATACTGCCCATGGATAGCCTGGCCGATGTGGAGTTTATCCAGGGGGACTTTACAGAGGATGCCGTGCTTGAGCGCCTGCTGGCCACGATCGGTTCCGCACCGGTCGATGTCGTGCTCTCCGATATGGCGCCCAATATGAGTGGTTTGACGGCGGTCGATCAGCCCCGTTCTATCCACCTGGTGGAGTTGGCCCTCGATTTGGCAAGCCAGTCACTGGGTGACGGCGGTTGTCTGGTCAGCAAGGTGTTCCAGGGCGAAGGTTTCGAAAGTCTCATGAAACAGGCAAGGAGTCAGTTTGATCGCGTGCTGACACGCAAGCCCCGGGCCTCCCGACCCCGCTCCAGGGAGGTCTATCTGGTTGCCTCAGGGTTTGGGGGCTAGGCCGTTAGGAAGAAAAATGGCGGGAAATGACTGCATGTATGCTGTAAAAAGGCTTGAAATCTACTCTCGGCGGCCCAACGTAGACCCGTTATACTGATCGGTTCGAGCATCGGGCCCACAACGTCCAAAGAGAGGAATCAGGTTTGAACAACATGGCTAAGAATTTGCTCCTGTGGCTGGTGATTGCCGCTGTACTGCTCTCTGTTTTCAACAACTTCAGTATGCAGGGAGCAACCCAGCAGGTGGGCTACTCAGATTTTATTGAGGAGATCAACAATGACAGGCTGCGCAAAGTCGTGGTTGATGGTCTCACCATAAGTGCTGAACGGTATGACGGCTCCACTTTCGAAACAATCCGACCGATGGTTGAGGACCCCAAATTGATGGATGATCTCCTCAGCCACAATATTGAGGTTGAAGGCAGGAAGCCCGAGCAGCAGAGTGTCTGGACCCAGCTCCTGGTTGCCAGTTTTCCCATCCTGATCATCATCGCCGTGTTCATGTTTTTCATGAGGCAGATGCAGGGTGGTGGCGGTGGTCGGGGCGGTCCCATGAGCTTTGGCAAGAGCAAGGCGAAATTGTTGGGTGAAGACCAGATCACCACAACCTTTGCCGACGTCGCAGGCGTTGATGAAGCCAAGGAAGATGTACAGGAATTGGTGGAGTACCTCAGAGATCCCAGCAGGTTTCAGAAGCTGGGCGGCAGGATTCCACGCGGCGTGCTGATGGTAGGTCAGCCCGGTACGGGTAAGACGCTGCTCGCGAAGGCGATAGCGGGCGAGGCCAAGGTTCCGTTTTTCTCCATATCAGGTTCTGATTTTGTTGAGATGTTCGTCGGTGTGGGGGCCTCCCGGGTTCGGGACATGTTTGAGCAGGCTAAAAAGCAGTCCCCCTGTATTATTTTTATCGATGAGATCGACGCCGTCGGCCGCCATCGTGGGGCTGGGCTGGGAGGTGGCCACGATGAACGTGAACAGACCCTCAACCAGCTGCTGGTGGAGATGGATGGCTTCGAGGCCAATGACGGCGTGATCGTGATCGCCGCTACCAACCGTCCCGATGTGCTTGACCCGGCGTTGTTGCGCCCGGGCCGTTTCGATCGCCAGGTCGTTGTGGGACTTCCCGATATCCGTGGGCGTGAACACATTTTGAAGGTTCATATGCGCAAAGTACCCCTGGCCGAGGACGTCGACCCCTCAAAGATCGCCAGGGGCACCCCCGGATTCTCCGGAGCGGATCTGGCTAATTTGGTCAACGAAGCGGCTCTTTTTGCCGCCCGGGTCGGCGTGCGCATGGTCGCCATGCAGCAGTTTGAGCTCGCCAAGGACAAAATCATGATGGGCGCTGAGCGGCGGTCAATGGTGATGTCTGATAAGGAGAAGCTCAACACCGCGTACCACGAGGCTGGCCATGCGATTGTTGGCCGTCTGATGCCCGAACATGACCCGGTGTACAAGGTGTCAATCATTCCCCGAGGCAGGGCCCTGGGCGTGACCATGTTCCTTCCCGAAGAGGATCGGTACAGCCACAGCCGGCGCCATATCATCAGCCAGATAACCAGTCTCTTTGGCGGACGCGTTGCAGAAGAAATGACCCTGGGTCCAGAAGGCATCACTACCGGAGCGTCAAACGATATTCAGCGTGCGACGGAAATTGCGAGGAACATGGTGACCAAATGGGGCCTTTCCCCTGCCCTGGGTCCGTTGATGTATGACGAAGGTGGGGAAGAGGTATTTCTGGGCCGCAGCGCTGCACAGCCAGCCAAAGCGATGTCCGATGATACGGCGCGGGCCATCGACCAGGAGGTCAGGAATATCATCGATGAGTGCTATGCGGGTGCGCACACGCTGCTGGAAGAAAACCGGGCCAAGCTCGACATAATGGCTGATGCTTTGATGCAGTATGAGACAATCGACGCGGAGCAGATCAACGACATTATGGAGGGTAGAACACCCCGACAGCCCGCAGACTGGGGCGATTCAGAGGGTGGTCGGTCAGGGACTGACGGTACTGCAGAGCCGGAGGAATCCGTCGGTCCCATCGGTGGGCCCGCCAGCGAACACTGACCCGGTCAGCCCATGACCGGGCAGGGCAACCAGCCCACCCTTTTGACCTGCGGTAGACGAACGCTGTCGCTGTCGTCCGCCCGGATCATGGGTATCCTGAACATCACGCCAGACTCTTTCACGGATGGTGGGCTCCTGTACCGCAATGGTCGGCTCCACGCCGACGCCCTGTGTCGAACAGCAGAGGCGATGGTAAGGGCAGGAGCTTCCGTGTTGGACATTGGTGGGGAGTCTACCCGTCCCGGAGCGGCTGCCGTTCCCGAGCAGGAGGAACTCGATCGGGTTCTGGGCGCGCTGGACATAATTGCCAGTCGCTTCGACGTCATTGTTTCCTTGGATACCAGTTCGCCGGAGGTCATCACAGCGGGCGCGGCCGCTGGCGCCGGGATGATTAATGATGTCCGGGCCCTGACGCGTGATGGTGCATTGGCGGCGGCCTCATCAAGTGCTTTGCCTGTATGCATCATGCATATGCGGGGAGAGCCCGGTACCATGCAACAGGCTCCCCAGTATTATGATGTGGTTGCCGAGGTCTCGGCATTCCTCCAGCAACGCGGTGCAGTTTGTGAAGCGGCCGGGATCGCCCCGCAGCAACTGATTTACGACCCGGGATTTGGGTTTGGCAAGACGCCTAGCCATAACTTCTCTTTGCTCCGTCATCTGCCGGATATTGTGGCGTTGGGGCGTCCGGTACTGACGGGCCTGTCACGCAAGTCCATGATAGCCTCCGTGTTGGAAAGGGACACGTCGCAGCGTCTGCCAGCCAGTTTGGCCCTGGCTGTGCTGGCGGTTGTGGGGGGCGCCAGCATCCTCAGGGTGCATGACGTGCCAGAGACAGTAGACGCGGTGGCTATGGTGACCGCCTGGGCGGAAGCTTCATTATGAATAAGCGGTATTTTGGAACTGATGGCATTCGGGGCCGTGTTGGGGAGGAGCCTATTACCCCGGATTTTATGCTGCGCCTGGGTTGGGCTTGCGGACGGGTTTTTGCCGAGACAACCGTGGGCAAGGCGTCGGTGCTTATCGGTAAGGATACCCGTGTGTCGGGCTATATGTTTGAGTCTGCTTTGGAGGCCGGACTGGTCGCTGCAGGCGTCAATGTGAAGTTGCTCGGTCCGCTCCCGACTCCGGCGGTTGCCATGATGACACGCAGCCAGAACGCCGCCGTGGGGATAGTCATCAGTGCGTCACACAACCCCTACTATGACAACGGCATTAAATTTTTCTCCGGGAATGGCGCGAAGTTAGCTGATGAACTGGAGATGGCGATTGAAGCAGCGCTGGACATTCCCCTCGCCACCGTTGAATCTTCTGAACTGGGTAAAGCAAGCCGCATTGATGACGCGGCGGGACGTTACGTGGAATTCTGCAAAGCGACCCTACCCAGGGAACACACGCTCAGTGGTCTGAAAATAGTGCTCGACTGTGCCCATGGGGCCACCTATCACGTCGCGCCGGCGGTTTTCCGGGAATTGGGCGCGCAGGTGAGTGTCGTGGGTGCGCAGCCCGATGGTTTCAATATCAACGCGGGTGTTGGATCCACCGCTACGACTGCGCTGGCAAAGCTTGTGCGGGAAGAAGGTGCTGATCTTGGTATCGCATTTGACGGTGATGGTGATCGGGTTTTGTTCATTGATGCGGATGGGTCATTGGTGGACGGCGACGAATTGCTCTACGTGCTGGCCATGCATCGCCTGGCAACAGGCCAGTCAGATGCCGGGGTGGTCGGTACGCAGATGTCTAACATGGGTCTTGAGATCGCGCTCGGTGAGCAGGGCCTGCTACTGGCCAGGGCTAAGGTCGGTGACCGGTATGTGCGTGAAAGGATGGTTGCAGAGGGCTGGCTACTGGGGGGTGAGTCCTCTGGGCACCTGATTTGCAGCGATGTCACGACAACCGGTGACGGTATTATTGCCGCTTTGCAGGTCCTTCGCGCGGTGGTGGCGAGTGGAAAGTCGCTTCGTGAACTGCGTTCGGGTATGAAGAAACTGCCCCAGGTATTGGTCAATGTGCCCAAACCCGGCACCGCACTGGATTTACAGGGAGAAAATCCGGTTGCTGAGGCATGTAGGTTGGTAGAAACTTCCCTCGCGGGCAGGGGCAGGCTGCTGCTGAGACCGTCGGGCACAGAACCGGTAATTCGGGTGATGGTGGAAGGTGAGGACCATGCAGAGATAACCGGCCTGGCGGAGCATGTGGCCTCTGCCCTGGGTCGTGTGTGAGTCTTTACGGGGCCAACGTCGCGGCTTGCGGTGTTGCTGGGCTTCGGCTATCCTCGCGCGCCTGATTCGGCTGGGGCACTCCTGATGGTTGGGTTGGTGATTGCCAACTGGAAGATGCATGGCAGCAGGGCGGCAGCAACAGACTTTGTTGACCAGTGGGGCAGCCTTCCCTCGGTGGAGGGGGTTGAAGCGGTCCTGTGTCCGCCTTATCCCTACCTTGCACTGATTGTTGGTGCGACGACCGACCTGATGCTCGGAGCACAGAACTGTGCTGAGCCGGCCGAGGGCGCCTATACCGGCGAAGTGTCTGCAAAGATGCTTGCTGATATGGGGTGCCGTTATGTGATTGTCGGGCACTCAGAGCGTCGGTCGTTCTATGGAGAGACTGATGCTCAGGTGGCCACGAAGGCTCAAAGGATTGTCAGCGCCGGCATGACTGCAGTGGTTTGCATTGGCGAGGCGTTAGCCGACCGGGAAGCCGGCGCTCACGAGGCGGTGGTGTCCACGCAACTCCAGTGCTCGCTTCAGGGGGTGTCTGCTGAGGGTCTGGTGGTGGCATACGAGCCGGTTTGGGCAATCGGCACGGGACAGACAGCCACGCCCCAGCAGGCAGAGGGTATGCACGCTGTGATCCGAACAAGGCTGTGTGAGCAGTACGGGGAGGCGGGCGGTGGCATCCCCATAATTTATGGTGGTAGCGTCAAGCCTGGAAATGCGGCTGAGCTTTTTTGCTGCAACAATATTGATGGCGCGCTTGTTGGTGGCGCCTCGTTGGATGCCAAAAGTTTTTGGCAGATTGCCAGCGCCTCGAGTGTAGGGAGGACGTAGTGGAACAGATAATTTTAGTGGTACACCTGCTGGTGGCACTGGCCATTATCGGCTTGATAATGATGCAGCAGGGAAAGGGCGCTGATATTGGGGCCTCATTCGGCGCTGGCGGGTCGCAAACGTTGTTTGGGAGTGTCGGCAGCGCCAACCTCCTGACCCAGCTTACGGCATGGTTGGTCGCCGCGTTTTTTGCCAGCAGCTTTGGTCTGGCAATGATTGCCGACAGCCGGACTGCCGGTGACGAAGATCTTGGTTTTGAACTGCCCATGGAAGCCATGGAACCCGTGCCCGACATCTTTGACGGAGCGCCGGAAGTACCCTCGGGGGACATCCCGGATGTTTCCTTCGAAAGTGAAGCATCTGACCTGCCGGCTTTGGATGCGTCCGAAGGGCAGGATATTGACTCGGGGGACGATTTACCTGAGGGTTAAGTTTGCGCGGAAGTGGTGGAATTGGTAGACACGCTATCTTGAGGGGGTAGTGGCCTATGGCTGTGCGGGTTCAAGTCCCGCCTTCCGCACCAA
>CALKDK010000066.1 GCA_938084055.1 uncultured Luminiphilus sp. | reverse complement strand
AATACCGTCAAACGCTACCGCCTCTCCTCCAAATACCTCTGCACACACACGTGTCAGCGCCGCCGTCAGCGTCGTCTTACCGTGGTCTACGTGCCCAATAGTGCCCACGTTTACGTGGGGCTTCGAACGCTCAAATGCTTCTTTCGCCACTTTGCTCTTCCTTTGGTATCCGAGGGCTAGCCGCCCGTTTGGTTTTTAGAAATAATCCCCTGTGCCACCACATTGGGGGCCTCGGAGTACTGTGCAAATTCCATTGTGTAGGTCGCTCGGCCCTGGGTGGCAGAACGGAGATCAGTGGCATAGCCAAACATTTCCGCCAATGGCACCTCGGCATTGATCACCTTTCCTGCCGCATTCTCATCCATACCGAGGATCATACCCCTACGGCGATTGAGATCTCCCACCACATCCCCCATATTCTCTTCCGGGGTCACCACTTCAACTTTCATAATCGGCTCAAGGAGGGCCGCACCGCCGGCTTCAGCGAGCTGGCGGGTCGCCAGACTCGCCGCAATTTTAAAGGCCATTTCATTGGAATCAACGTCATGGAAGGAGCCGTCGTAAAGCGTGGCCTTGAGACCCAGCAACGGGTAACCCGCCAACACCCCGTTTTGCATCTGCTCTTCGATGCCCTTGTTCACAGCGGGAATGTATTCCTTGGGGACCGCACCCCCGACCACCTCGTTGACGAATTCAAGCCCGTCCGCATTCTCATCTGCAGATGGCTCAAACTTGATCCACACATGGCCGTACTGCCCACGTCCGCCCGACTGCCGGACAAATTTGCCTTCAATCTCCACCGTGTTGCGAATACGTTCGCGATACGCAACCTGGGGCTTGCCTATATTTGCCTCTACGCTGAATTCACGGCGCATGCGATCAACGATAATATCGAGGTGCAGCTCACCCATACCCGAAATAATGGTTTGGCCGGTTTCCTCGTCGGTTTTGACCCGAAAGGACGGGTCTTCCTGAGCCAGTTTACCGAGGGCCACACCCATCTTCTCCTGATCCGCCTGGGATCGCGGCTCCACCGCCACGGAAATAACCGGCTCAGGAAACTCCATACGTTCAAGGACCACGGTTTTGCCGAGGTCACACAGGGTATCTCCCGTGGTGACATCTTTTAGCCCAATAGCCGCGGCAATATCACCCGCCAGGACTTCCTTGATCTCTTCGCGGCTGTTGGCATGCATTTGCACCATGCGTCCCACCCGCTCTTTCTTCCCCTTGACCGGATTGAAGACAGCTGTCCCGCTGGCAAGCCTGCCAGAGTAGACCCGGAAAAAGGTCAGGGTACCGACAAAGGGATCAGTGGCTATCTTGAAAGCCAGCGCGGCAAAGGGCTCATCATCATCCGAGTGACGCTGGACAGGGGTTTCCCCGTCTTCCAGCGTCCCCTCGATTGCCTTAACTTCCGTTGGCGAGGGCAAATAATCGATGACCGCATCGAGGACGGCCTGCACGCCCTTGTTTTTGAACGCGGATCCCCCGAGTACCGGGACAATTTCATTGGCCAGGGTTCGGATCCGCAGGCCCCGCATGATCTCGTCCTCCGAGAGCTCGCCATCCTCCAGATAGCGATTCATGAGGTCGTCATCGGCCTCGGCTGCCGCCTCCAGCATGAACTCGCGCATTTCACCCACCTGGTCCACCATGTCATCGGGCACATCGCCATAGACAAAGGTTGTACCCATGTCGTCCTCGCTCCAGAGAATCGACTTGTTTTTAACCAGATCGACTACGCCGATAAAGCCATCCTCCGCACCAATGGTCATCTGTATTGGCACTGCATTACAGTTCAGCCGGTCACGGAGCTGATCGACAACACTCAGAAAGTCAGCACCTGCACGGTCCATCTTGTTAACGAACACCATACGAGGAACTTCGTACTTATTCGCCTGGCGCCAGACGGTTTCAGTTTGAGGCTGGACACCCGACGAACCGCACAAGACGACCACCGCTCCGTCGAGTACACGCAGCGACCGTTCGACTTCTATCGTGAAATCGACGTGCCCCGGGGTGTCAATAATATTGATGCGATGCTGCTCGTACTGCTGCTGCATTCCCTGCCAAAAACAGGTCGTGGCCGCCGAGGTAATGGTGATCCCGCGCTCTTGCTCCTGCTCCATCCAATCCATGGTGGCGGCACCGTCATGGACCTCTCCAATCTTGTGTGAAAGACCGGTGTAAAAGAGGACGCGCTCGGTTGTGGTGGTCTTTCCAGCATCCACATGGGCGCATATGCCGATATTACGATAGCGCTGAATGGGTGTCTGGCGGGCCACGATCGCGTCCTGGATACAGGGAGGTCTGACTCTGGGTCAGAATCGGAAGTGGGAAAATGCCTTGTTGGCTTCTGCCATTCGGTGTACGTCCTCGCGTTTCTTGACCGCATTGCCCTTGCCCTGGGCGGCATCGACAATCTCACCCGCAAGTCGCTGGCGCATAGATTTTTCGCCGCGGCTTCGCGCGTAATCCACCAGCCACCGCATGGACAGTGCGCCACGACGGGAGGGACGGACCTCAACAGGAACCTGATAGGTGGCTCCGCCCACACGACGGGATTTCACCTCGACCATCGGCGCAATGTTTTCGAGTGCTTCGTCAAAAACCTCGATGGGATCGCGCTTGGTGCGCTCCTCCACCAAGGCAAGAGCACCATAAACGATGGATTCAGCCACCGACTTCTTCCCACTTACCATAACGTGGTTCATGAATTTTGCGAGGGTCTGGTTTCCGAACTTTGGATCGGGCAGGATTTCCCGCTTGGCGACGACGCGTCTACGTGGCATGGCTAAACTTCCTATTTGTCTTCAGGTTACCCGGTCACCGTCCCCTGAGTGGGAATCTGTACCGGCCTTACTGTCGGCATGGCCGACGGTTACCACAGGCCCCAGCGTTACCGGGCCGTGGGTACAGCAATTACTTGGGTCGTTTTGCCCCGTACTTGGATCGACCCTTTCTGCGGGCAGCCACACCGGAGGTGTCGAGGCTGCCACGCACTGTGTGATAACGGACACCTGGCAAATCCTTGACCCGGCCACCACGAATAAGCACAACGCTGTGCTCCTGAAGGTTATGGCCTTCACCACCAATGTAGGAAGACACCTCAAACCCATTGGTCAATCGCACCCGGCACACTTTTCGCAACGCCGAGTTGGGCTTCTTGGGAGTCGTGGTGTAGACGCGAGTGCAAACACCACGGCGCTGGGGACAGGCCTGAAGTGCCGGTACACCGCTCTTCATCACTTTTCGCTTACGCGGCTTTCGCACAAGCTGGTTAACGGTTGCCATTCAATAGCTCCAAAAAAGTCAGGAGCCGGGCCCCCGAAATAAAGAGCGCGCATTCTATAGACGCGCTCACAACTTTTCAACTGCCCACCCCAGGGACCTGAGACCCTGCGAGTGGGCGGGAAGGACGATCGGGACGGCAGCTTACTCGCTGTCTGCTCCCGCCTCGGCTTCCACCTTCTCCATTTCTTCCGCGAAACTCTCTGTGAATTCCTCATCCGACATGGTCACCTGCAAACCACCTTCCGCACGCTTGCGCCGACGTTCCTCGTGATAGCTGAGGCCCGTTCCCGCAGGAATCAGCCGTCCAACAATCACGTTTTCCTTGAGGCCGCGCAGGTAGTCACGCTTACCCGTTACTGCAGCCTCGGTGAGGACGCGGGTGGTCTCCTGGAACGAAGCGGCAGAGATAAAGCTCTCGGTAGCCAGGGATGCCTTGGTAATTCCCAGCAACTCCCTGTCTGCCGTAGGCGCAATGTGCCCCTGGGCTTCAGCCCGATCGCACTCTTCCAGGAAGGTCGTGTATTCGACCTGCTCACCCTTGATAAACGAGGAGTCTCCGGGTGTCGCAATAATGACTTTGCGCAACATCTGTCGAACGATGACCTCGATGTGCTTGTCATTAATCTTCACGCCCTGCAGCCGATACACTTCCTGTATTTCATTGACAATGTATTCTGCCAGCGCAGCAATGCCTTTCAGGCGGAGAATGTCATGGGGGCTGAGGGGCCCTTCAGAGACCACCTCGCCTTTCTGCACCTGTTCTCCCTCGAAGACCGTCAGCTGACGCCATTTCGGGATCAGCACTTCATAGTGATCAGAGCCATCAGACAGCAGTGAGCCATCCGTTGGGGTGATCACAAGACGGCGCTTGCCCTTGGTCTCCTTGCCAAAACTGACGGTACCCGAGATTTCCGCAAGTATGGCCGGCTCCTTGGGCTTGCGCGCTTCGAACAAATCGGCAACGCGGGGCAGACCACCGGTAATATCCCGGGTCTTGGAACCCGCCTGTGGAATGCGGGCAATGATGTCACCGACGCCCACCTGGGCACCGTCATCCAGATTGACCATGGCGTTGGCCGGAAGGAAGTAGTGTGCTGGCACATTGGTGCCGGCCAGCGTCAACTCTTTACCGTCCCCATCCACCAACGTCACCGCGGGACGGATGTCTTTGCCTGCTGTGGGGCGCTCACCCGCCTCCATCACAGAGATACTGCTGAGGCCCGTGAATTCATCGGTCTGTCGCTTGATGGTCACACCTTCTTCCATGCCACTGAACTTCACCGTACCGGCTACCTCAGTGATGATGGGGTGGGTATGGGGATCCCAGTTTGCGACGATGTCACCCGCACTGATTTCAGCTTCATCCTGAACCTTGATAGCCGCACCATAGGGCACCTTGTAACGCTCTCGCTCGCGACCCACCTTGTCCAATATCGACAACTCACCGGATCGTGATACAGCAACCAGTGAACCATCAGCACGATCCACGACTTTTATGTTGTGCAGTTTCACAACGCCGTCGGAGTTCACCTGAATACTGTCCTGGGCGGCCTGTCCCGAAGCGGCTCCTCCAATGTGGAAGGTCCGCATCGTCAGCTGTGTGCCCGGCTCACCGATGGATTGCGCAGCAACCACACCAATGGCCTCACCCATATTCACCTGATGGCCGCGACCCAGATCGCGCCCGTAACACGAAGAGCAAATGCCGTAGCGGGTTTTGCAGGTGATCGGGGAACGCACCTCGATTTCGTCGATACCCAGCTCTTCAAGCTTCCGGGTCCAGCGCTCATCAATCATGGTGCCGGCGGTGAGATCACCGAGGCCCTCTACAGATATAACGTCATCCGTTCCGGGCTTGACCACGTCCTTGGCAACAATTCGACCGAGCACACGATCGGGCAGCGTCTCAATGATGTCGCCACCATCAATAACCGGTGTCGTAAGGAGTCCGGCATCGGTGCCACAGTCTTCCTCCGTTACTACCACGTCCTGGGCAACATCAACCAACCTGCGGGTTAGGTACCCTGAGTTCGCCGTCTTCAGTGCCGTGTCAGCAAGGCCTTTACGTGCGCCGTGGGTGGAAATGAAGTACTGCAGTACGTTCAGTCCCTCCCGGAAGTTGGCAACAATGGGTGTCTCGATGATTGACCCATCGGGCTTGGCCATCAGGCCCCGCATACCCGCCAACTGCCGAATCTGTGCCGGGGAACCCCGGGCGCCTGAATCGGCATACATATAAACAGAGTTGAAGCTGGCCTGCTCCTCCTTCTCGCCATCGCGATTGATCACGGTTTCCTTCGACAGGCTGGCCATCATGGACTTGGCGACCTGGTCGTTGGTCCGTGACCAGATATCAATCACCTTGTTGTATTTCTCGCCCTGAGTTACCAGACCTGCAGCATATTGCTCCTCGATCTCGGTGACTTCCTTGTAAGCGCGATCCAGCATGCCGGCTTTCTCGGCGGGAATTTCGAAGTCATTGACCCCAATGGAGGATCCAGACTTGGTGGAATACTCATACCCGGTGTACATCAGCTGGTCAGCAAATACGACCGTGGACTTCAAACCAACCACGCGGTAGCACTGGTTAATAATCCGCGAAATCGCCTTTTTAACCATGGCTTGGTTCACCATATCGAAGGACAGACCCTCAGGCACGATGCGCCAGAGGAGCGCTCGGCCCACGGTACTCTCAACCACCCGTGTCTCAGTGACGGGCTCCTCACCGTGCTCGTATCGTGTTTCAGTGATACGAACCTTGATCCGCGCCTGCAGGTCTACCTGGTCGGCGGCATAGGCCCGCTCGACCTCTGTGGCATCAGCGAAGGTCATGCCTTCCCCACGCGCATTGATGCGCTCCCGGGTCATGAAATACAAGCCAAGAACCACGTCCTGGGAAGGTACGATGATCGGCTCACCCGAGGCAGGCGACAGGATGTTGTTGGTGGACATCATCAATGCCCGCGCCTCAAGCTGTGCTTCCAGGGTTAGCGGCACATGAACCGCCATCTGGTCACCGTCGAAGTCCGCATTGTAAGCAGCACAAACCAGCGGATGAAGCTGGATTGCCTTGCCCTCAATGAGCACAGGCTCAAAGGCCTGAATGCCCAGTCGGTGCAGCGTGGGCGCCCTGTTCAACAGCACGGGATGCTCCCGGATCACTTCAGCGAGGATATCCCACACTTCAGGGGGTTCCCGCTCCACCATTTTCTTGGCTGCCTTGATCGTGCTCGCGAGTCCGCGGTGCTCAAGCTTGCCAAATATGAAGGGCTTGAATAGCTCCAGCGCCATCTTCTTGGGCAGGCCACACTGGTGCAGGCGCAGGGTCGGACCCGTTACGATCACCGAACGGCCGGAGTAATCGACGCGCTTGCCCAGGAGGTTCTGTCGGAAACGACCCTGCTTGCCTTTGATCATGTCGGCAAGAGACTTGAGGGGACGCTTGTTCGATCCGGTGATGGCACGGCCCCGTCGGCCGTTATCCAGCAGCGCATCCACCGCCTCCTGCAGCATTCGCTTCTCGTTGCGTACGATGATGTCAGGAGCGTTGAGGTCGAGTAGTCGCTTCAGGCGATTGTTTCGGTTGATCACCCGGCGGTACAGGTCATTGAGGTCCGATGTGGCAAAGCGCCCACCGTCCAGGGGTACCAGGGGCCGAAGGTCTGGCGGCAGGACCGGCAGAACATTGAGGATCATCCATTCCGGATTGTTGCCCGAATTCGCAAACGCCTCGAGAAGCTTCAGGCGCTTGGAGAGCTTCTTCATCTTCGTCTCGGAATTCGTAGCGGGAATCTCTTCGCGGATCCGCTCGACTTCCTGGTTAATCTCAATCTGGGACATCAGGTCCTGGATCGCCTCGGCACCCATCTTGGCGGTAAATTCATCACCAAATTCTTCCATGGCCTCGTAGTACTGCTCATCGTTTAGCAGCTGGCCCTGATCTAGGGCTGTCAGGCCCGGATCAGTCACCACATAAGACTCGAAGTAAAGAATGCGCTCAATATCGCGCAGGGTCATGTCGAGCAACAAGCCGATACGCGATGGCAGTGATTTCAGGAACCAGATGTGGGCAACGGGACTGGCCAACTCTATGTGTCCCATGCGCTCACGACGAACCTTGGCCAACGCCACTTCAACACCGCACTTCTCGCAGATAACGCCGCGATGCTTGAGGCGCTTGTACTTACCGCACAGGCACTCGTAGTCCTTTACCGGGCCAAAAATCTTGGCGCAGAACAGGCCATCACGCTCGGGCTTGAAGGTCCGATAATTGATGGTTTCAGGTTTTTTCACCTCGCCATAGGACCAGGAGCGGATCATTTCCGGGGATGCCAGACCGATACGAATGGCATCGAAGTCTTCACTCTTTTCCCGGCTTAGCAGATTCAGCAGATCTTTCACGTCTTACCCTCCTCAGAAGCCTTCGGACTCGGACTCGAGATCAATATCGATACCGAGAGAGCGAATTTCTTTGATCAGTACATTGAAGGACTCGGGCATACCCGGCTCCATCCTGTGATCACCATCAACAATGTTTTTGTACATCTTGGTGCGTCCCGCCACATCATCTGACTTGACGGTCAGCATTTCCTGCAGGGTATAGGCAGCCCCATAGGCTTCCAGAGCCCAGACCTCCATTTCCCCGAAACGCTGACCACCGAACTGGGCCTTACCACCCAGCGGCTGCTGGGTAACAAGGCTGTAAGAACCGGTCGACCGGGCATGCATCTTGTCATCCACCAGGTGGTTGAGCTTGAGCATGTACATGTAGCCCACCGTCACGGGTCGCATAAAGGTGTCGCCGGTACGGCCATCGTAGAGAGTCAGCTGCCCGCTATCCGGGATATCGGCCAGCCTGAGGAGAGACTTGATCTCCTCTTCTGCAGCGCCATCAAAGACGGGCGTCGCCATGGGCACGCCAGCGCGCAGGTTGTCTGCAAGCTCGAGCAGCTCAGGATCGCTCAGGCTGTCAATATCGGCATCGCGACGCTTGTCAGACACATGGGCGTAGATTTTCTTGAGAAAACTGCGCAGCTGGGTGATTTTAGCCTGCTGCTCCAGCATCTCATTGATCTTGATACCCAGACCATGGGAAGCCATGCCCAGGTGGGTTTCAAGAATCTGTCCCACATTCATTCGCGAAGGTACACCCAGCGGGTTCAGGACAATATCGATCGGCTCGCCCTGCTCATCGTAGGGCATGTCCTCAACCGGCATGATCACCGAGATAACGCCTTTGTTACCGTGCCTACCGGCCATCTTGTCACCGGGCTGAATCCGGCGCTTGACCGCCAGGTAGACCTTGACAATCTTGAGCACGCCCGGGGCAAGATCGTCGCCACTGGACAGCTTCTCCTGCTTGCTGTCATAGCGTTCATCAAGCTGCTTGTTCTGCTCCTCGAGCAGGGACTGAGCGGCCGCCAGCTGATCGTTGAGCTCGGCATCGCCCAGCTTGAGCTTGAACCACTGCTCCCGATCCAACTCCGCCAGAACCGCATCAGTAAGTTTGGTTCCCTTTGGCAGGCCACCTCCACTGAGGGTGGTCTGTCCCTTCAGCAAGGCAGCCAGCCGTGCGTAGGTCGCCTCCTCGTAAATCCTGAGCTCCTCCCTCAGGTCCTTACGGTAATCTGCCAGCTGAGCGTTCTCGATCTGCTTGGCCCGTGGATCTTTCTCCAGTCCATCCCGGGTGAAGACCTGCACGTCGATCACAGTTCCCTTATAGCTCGAGGGAACTCGCAGCGACGTATCCTTAACGTCAGAGGCCTTCTCGCCGAAAATGGCGCGGAGTAATTTCTCCTCCGGGGTAAGCTGGGTTTCTCCCTTTGGGGTCACCTTGCCCACGAGGATGTCACCGGCATCAACTTCCGCGCCAATGTAAACGATCCCGGACTCATCCAGCTTGCCCAGCGCACCCTCACCAACATTGGGTATGTCCGCGGTAATTTCCTCGGAACCCAACTTGGTATCGCGGGCTATGCAGGTCAGCTCCTGAATGTGGATGGTGGTGAACCGGTCTTCCTTGACGACCCGCTCTGACACCAGGATAGAGTCCTCAAAGTTGTAGCCATTCCAGGGCATAAAGGCGATACGCATATTCTGGCCCAGAGCCAACTCACCCATATCTACCGAAGGCCCGTCGGCCAGAATGTCTCCGCGGTCTACCCGATCACCTACTTTGACGATAGGTCGCTGGTTGATGCAGGTGTTCTGGTTGGATCGCTTGTATTTGGTCAGGTTGTAGATGTCGACCGGTGACTCGCCCTTACCGACACTGTCAGCGTCGACCCGGACTACAATCCGACTCGCGTCGACTGAATCAATGGTGCCTGCGCGGCGTGCGACTTCACATACACCCGAGTCACGTGCAACGTAGCGCTCCATGCCTGTTCCCACCAACGGCTTGTCGGCCACCAGCGTGGGCACAGCCTGACGCTGCATGTTGGAGCCCATTAATGCCCGGTTGGCATCGTCGTGCTCGAGGAAGGGGATGAGTGCCGCTGCAATGGATACCACCTGCTTGGCTGATACATCCATGAAATCCACTTCTGAAGCTGGCTTGATCGTGAACTCATTCATATGCCGGACGTTGATCAGGTCGTGGACAAAACGGTTCTTTTCATCAAGTTGCGCCGACGCCTGAGCGATAACATGCACGGCCTCGTTGATAGCAGATAGGTATTCAATTTCATCTGTGACCACACCGTCGATCACCTTTCGATACGGCGCCTCAAGGAACCCATACTCGTTCGTTCGGGCATAGGTGGCCAGCGAGTTGATGAGACCGATGTTCGGACCTTCGGGCGTTTCGATGGGACACACCCTCCCATAGTGGGTCGGGTGCACATCGCGCACCTCAAAGCCCGCACGTTCACGGGTAAGACCGCCAGGGCCCAACGCCGACACACGACGCTTATGGGTAACCTCGGACAACGGGTTGTTCTGGTCCATGAACTGGGACAGCTGGCTGGAGCCGAAAAACTCCTTAACCGCAGCTGAGACAGGTTTGGCGTTAATCAGGTCCTGTGGCATCAGGCCTTCACTCTCCGCCATGGACAGGCGCTCCTTGACCGCACGCTCAACCCGAACCAGACCCACACGGAACTGGTTCTCAGCCATTTCACCCACCGAACGGATACGTCGGTTGCCGAGATGATCGATGTCGTCCACCACACCCTTGCCGTTACGGATATCAACCAGGGCCTTCAGGACATCAACGATATCTTCGCGATCCAGCGTGCCAATGCCCTCAGAGGAATCTCGCCCAAGGCGGCGGTTGAACTTCATACGGCCCACGCCAGACAGGTCATAGCGATCGGGCGAGAAGAACAGGTTCTGGAACAGGTTCTCAGCAGATTCCTTGGTCGGTGGTTCGCCAGGGCGCATCATGCGGTAGATTTCTACCAGTGACTCGAGCTCGTTGCGCGTCGGATCCTGGGCGAGGGTATCTGAGATGAACGGACCGCAGTCGATTTCGTTGGTGTAGATGGTCTCTACCGTCGATATCTCTTTCTCACGCAGGGTCGCCAGTAATTCTTCTGTAATTTCCAGGTTGCACTCGACCAACACCTCACCCGTGTCGGTATCAATCACATTCTTGGCCAATCGACGCCCGAGCAGATATTCGTCGGGAACCGCGAGATACTCCACTCCCGCCTCATCCAGCTGCCTGATATGGCGGGCAGTGATGCGACGACCACGCTCAACCACAAGCTTGCCATCGGCCATAATGTCAAAGGCCGCCATATCGCCCTGCAGACGCTTGGGCACCAATGTCATGGTGGCTGAATTTTCTTCTCCCAACTGGAAGGAGGTCGTCTCATAGAAAATGGCGAGGATTTCCTCGCTCTCGTAGCCCAGTGCTCGCAGCAGCACGGTAGCCGGGAGTTTGCGACGACGGTCAATACGAGCGAAGACCTGATCTTTGGGGTCGAACTCGAAGTCCAGCCAGGAGCCACGGTAGGGGATTACTCTCGCGGAATACAGGAGCTTGCCCGATGAATGGGTCTTGCCCTTATCGTGGTCAAAGAAAACGCCGGGCGAGCGATGCAATTGCGACACTATCACTCGCTCGGTGCCATTGATGACAAAAGTACCGTTCTCGGTCATCAGGGGTATTTCACCCATGTAGACGTCCTGTTCCTTGATGTCCTTGATGGACTTGGAAGACGACTCCTTATCGTAAATGATCAGCCGTACCTTGACGCGCAGTGCGCAGGCGTAGGTCGTGCCCCGCAGGACACACTCGTCCACATCGAAGACCGGCTTACCGAGGTTATAGCCGACATACTCCAGTGCGGCGTTGCCGCTGTAACTGGAGATGGGGAAGACCGACTGGAAAGCCGCGTGCAACCCGTGGTCACCGCGCTCATCGCCAGAGACACCATCCTGGGTAAACTTGCGATAGGAGTCCAGCTGGATCGCCAACAGGTACGGGATATCCATAACCTTAGCCAGCGAACCGAAATCTTTGCGGATACGTTTCTTCTCAGTGTATGAGTAAGCCATCAAAACTCCCCAGCGATGTTCTGTCAGATGATTCCAAACATGGTCCGGTCATAAGGACCGGGAACGAGCCGGGGCACAAACGCGCCCCAGCCCAATTAGACCCACCCAGGTGGGTCCGGATCAGCCTTATTTCAGCTCGGCTGCGCCGCCCGCTTCTTCAAGCTGCTTCTTGATGTCTTCTGCCTCATCCTTGCTGGCGCCTTCCTTGACGGGAGCAGGTGCTCCATCAACAACCGCCTTGGCTTCTTTGAGACCCAGACCCGTGACCGCGCGTACCACCTTAATCACGTTAACTTTCTTCTCACCAGCTGACGTGAGAATGACGTCAAACTCGGTCTGCTCTTCTGCCGCGCCACCGGCGTCGCCGCCACCCGCCGCAGCCGGTGCTGCAGCGACTGCTGCTGCTGCCGTCACGCCAAACTTCTCTTCCATCGCTTCAATTAATGCAACGATGTCCATAACGCTCATCTCTGCGATTGCGTCGAGGATTTCTTCCTTTGAAAGTGCCATTTCAATATCTCCTGAAAATTAGGGAAACGTGCTGATCAATCAGCCCGCCTGCTCCTTTTGGTCGCGAATTGCCGCCAGTGTACGAACCAGCTTACCGGGGACCTCATTCATGGTTTGTACCAGCTTGGTTGCAGGCGCCTTCATGACGCTCATCAACATTGACAGTGCCTGATCACGCGTCGGCAAAGTCGCCAGTACATCCAGCTGGTCGGCTCCCATCAGCTGTCCGCTGATTGACAGTGCTTTCACCTCGAAATTTGCATTTCCCTTGGCGAAATCTTTAAACAACCGTGCTGCAGCACCCGGATCTTCCAATGAAAATCCGAATAGGGATGGACCTGTGAGCGTATCGTTGACACACTCATATTCCGTCCCCTCGAAAGCACGTCTGGCCAGGGTGTTACGCACAACGCGTAAATACACCTGACTTTCCCGTGCTGTCGCCCGCAGGGTCGTCATATCGTTTGAGGCGACACCACGTGCGTCGGCCACCACAAGCGAAAGAGCACTGGCAGCGGTCTCGTTGACTTCGGCGACAATCGCCTTCTTTTCGTCGAGTCCAATAGCCATTGGTCTACTCCTGGATTGACAGTTATGGTCCCTGCATACCGCTGTAGGGACCGCCCTCGGTGAACGTTGTCACCATCTGCGTAGGCATCTTTCGACATTAAGGGGCCTTAAAGGTCCCACCTACGGTCTTTGACAGCCTGAGCGTCCAGCGAGGCATAGCCGCACTTTCACAAAGACTTCAAAGTGGCATCGGCAACCCAAAGGGCTGCCAATACCGAACCGCGACTAACTGCATCACGGTCCTTCACACTCAAAGGTGTGATGTTCCTATAAATCAAATTCTGCCTGATCGACCGTGACGCCGGGACCCATGGTCGTAGACAGGGTCACCTTGCGAAAATAAACCCCTTTAGCGGCAGCAGGTTTGGCTTTTTTGAGGTCAGCCATCACCGCCATCAAATTGCCACGCAACTGGTCGGCATCGAAAGCAACCTTGCCTATTCCGCCCTGAACAATACCGTTCTTATCGGTACGAAAACGCATCTGGCCCGCTTTGGCGTTGTTGACCGCCCCTTCAACATCAGGGGTTACGGTTCCAGTCTTGGGGTTGGGCATGAGTCCACGAGGACCCAGAATCTGCCCCAGCTGGCCCACAACGCGCATAGCATCGGGAGAGGCAACAACAACATCAAAATCCATCATGCCGCCCTTTACCTGCTCGGCAAGCTCCTCCATCCCAACAAAGTCTGCGCCCGCTGCCTTCGCTTTTTCGGCGTTCTCGCCCTGGGTGAACACCGCCACCCTGACCACTGAGCCCGTGCCGTGGGGCAGTGTGGTCGCACCACGCACGCCTTGATCGGATTTCCGGGCGTCAACGCCCAGGTTAACGGCAACTTCAACCGTCTCGTTGAATTTGACGGTACCGAATTCCTTCAGCAGAGCAATGGCCTCGTCAAGTGGGTAGGCGCGGGTAGCGTCTACCTTTTCTCGAAATGCGCGTACTCGCTTAGATAACTTCGCCATGATCAGCCCTCCACCACATCGATACCGGCGGATCGAGCACTGCCGGCAATAGTTCGCACAGCTGCGTCCATATCGGCAGCAGTCAAGTCAGGCCACTTCTGGGTCGCAATATCTTCCAGCTGAGCGCGGGTCACCTTGGCAACCTTCTCGGTATTGGGTCGCCCCGAGCCACTCTTAATACCCACGGCTTTCTTGAGCAAAATGGACGCCGGAGGCGTTTTCTTGATAAAGGTAAACGACTTGTCGCTGTATACCGTAATCACCACCGGAATAGGCAGGCCCGGCTCAACACCTTGGGTGTCGGCGTTGAATGCCTTGCAAAATTCCATAATATTGACACCCTTTTGACCCAGGGCGGGGCCTACTGGCGGACTGGGGTTGGCCTGTCCGGCAGGGATTTGCAGCTTGATATAGCCGTCAATTTTCTTTGCCATGTCATTCTCCTGGGTTCAAACGCCGTTGGCACTCGCAAGTAGTCCTCGGGCTCCCCTTAACGACCGCGTTACATCTGCGACCGAAGCATTTTGGCGCCTCCCAAACCGGGAAGCCCCTCCTAAAATCAGGCTTTTTCTACCTGACCGAATTCAAGCTCTACGGGCGTAGAGCGCCCGAAGATCAATACCGCCACATTCAGGCGGCTTTTTTCGTAATTTACGTCCTCAACTACCCCATTAAAGTCGTTGAAGGGCCCGTCAATGACACGGACCATTTCACCGGGCTCAAAGACGGTTTTCGGTCGCGGCTGATCGACACCCGCTTCCACACGCTGCAGAATCGCACTGGCCTCGGCTTCTGTTATCGGTGCCGGCTTGTCTGCCTTACCCCCGATAAAGCCCAGCACCCGTGGCGTCTCCTTGACGAGATGCCAGGAATCATCATTGAGCTCCATCTGCACCAGGACATAGCCCGGGAAAAACTTGCGCTCACTTTTGCGCTTCTGGCCGCCCTTCATCTCCACGACTTCTTCCGTCGGGACGATAATCTCACCGAAATGATCCTGCATCCCATGGCGCTCGATGCGCTCTTTGAGAGCCGTAGCCACCTTCTTCTCGTATTGGGAAAAGGCGTGAACCACATACCAACGCATTGCCATCTAAGCCTCTCCCCAATTCAACCGATGACCATGGCGACAAGCCAGCCCAGCAGACTGTCGATGCCCCATAGAATGAGTGCCATGATGAATACAAATACCACTACGATCATGGTCGTCTGCGTGGTCTCCTGTCGGGTTGGCCACACAACTTTACGAATCTCCGTGCGCGACCCCTTTATCAGCTGCCAAAAGGCCCCGCCCCGCTCGGTGGTGGAAGCCACCCAGCCGGCCACTGCGGCTGTCGCAATCAACGCCAACACCCGATACAACAGTGACTGGTCGGCGTAGTAGCTATTGCCTACCACGCCGGCGACCACCAACACCGCAACGACACCCCACTTAATGGGGTCAAGTCGATTTGTAGCGGCCTCACTCATGCATTTTTCCCGTTCGAAGCAACGTCTGGATGCTCCTCTGTTGTGCCAATAGCCATCCCTGTCGGCATTTGGCAGGCCAGGAGGGAATCGAACCCCCAACCTGCGGATTTGGAATCCGCTGCTCTGCCAATTGAGCTACTGGCCTCTAAACGAAACGCCCCTGAAACTTTTTCTGCCAGAGACGACGAAGCCGAACCGCCTTAAGGGGTGGTCCGGCCTTGGAACAAGCGCACTGCCGTGCACTTTTCTGTCAGCTTGCTACTCGATGATTTTGGCGACGACACCAGCACCCACGGTTCGGCCACCCTCACGGATCGCAAAACGCAGGCCCTCTTCCATCGCAATCGGAGCAATCAACGTCGCCACAATATTGATGTTATCGCCCGGCATTACCATCTCA
>CALKDK010000065.1 GCA_938084055.1 uncultured Luminiphilus sp. | reverse complement strand
CGAGTTGTCCCCCACTACTAGGTAGATTCTTACGCGTTACTCACCCGTCCGCCGCTCTACTCACACCGAAGTGCTTTCGCGCTCGACTTGCATGTGTTAGGCCTGCCGCCAGCGTTCAATCTGAGCCATGATCAAACTCTTCAGTTGAAGATCTTTAACCTCTGCCGAAGCAAGAGGGGATGGTTACGCAAAAACCTGCTTTACCATCCAAATCTCAGCTCAGAAACATCAATCTAGAACTATTGAATTAATAGGTCACTTGTTGCTTCTGAATAGTTTGTGACAACTACTCCAACAAGTGCCCACACATCTGTCTTCATCTAATTTTTAAGCAACAAGCCGCCGCTGGGGCAGACTTTGTGGCCAGGGTTCCCCCTGACCGAGCGGCGCATTATACGCACGGATCGAAACCACGCAAGTCTTTTTCGAATAAAAAAACAAGGAAGTTTCAGGTCGCGCCGCACCGGGTTTGGACCCGTTTGACCGGACGATCGATTTTACGCCGAACCCCATCCAGCGCAAGCCTTATCGGCAACTAATTTGGCCGCCGCTCCAGCGCCAGGAATCCCCTTTACGCTGCAGCCCCCACTACTTTTTTGCCCGGCCCGCCATGGGACGAAATCCTCCCTGCTTGCGCAGTTTGTGCAGCCCTCGCCAACCCAGCAGGATCGCAAATAAGACACCGTACACCACGGCATCACCAATATCCGAGCGGGATAGCCACAGCATGTGCAGCGTTGCCAGAGCGGCAACCCCGTAAACGGCCTGATGCAGCTGCTTCCAACGTCGACCGAGGCGGCGGCGCAGGACGTGGGTGGACGTTATCGCCAGTGGCACCAGCAACACCCAGGCCGCGAAACCCACCATGACGTAAGGCCGTTCAAGAAGTTCCTCACCCAGAATGGTACCGCTCCAGCCAACATAGACCTGGGCAAACACCAGCAGGTGCAAGGTGACGTAGAAGAATACGAACAGCCCCAGCATGCGGCGGTAATGGAACAAACGCGGCCAGCCCATCTGGGCGGCAGGCCGGGCTGCGAGCACCAACACCAACAGTCGGATGGCCCACTCACCGGTCTGGTGCATCAGGGACTCTGCAGGATCGGGGCCCAGCGTATCGGCCAACACCCCATAAACGATGAGCCCAAAGGGCGCCAACGCCAGGAGAAAGACCAACACCCGCAGCGCACCATCCTGCCAACGCTTATCTCGCCATACTGTCTGCACAGCCAGGGACCTGGGGTCAGTAGTACTTCGCCAGATCCATGCCCTCGTACAGTCCGGCTACCTGCTCACCATAGCCGTTGAACTTCTGGGTGGGTATCCGGTTGGGCTTGAACAGGGACGAAGGCAGCCGTCGCTCATAGCGCTGACTCCATCGGGGATGGTCGACGTCAGGATTTACATTACTGTAAAAGCCATACTCCCGGGGCGCGAGTTCCTGCCAGGATGTTCGGGGTTGTCGATCAGTCAATTCCACAGAGACAATGGATTTGATGCTCTTGAATCCATATTTCCACGGCACCACCAAACGCAGGGGCGCGCCGCTCTGGTTCGGCAGTGTCTTGCCGTACAGACCCACTGTCATGAGGGTCAGCGGGTGCATTGCCTCGTCAAGGCGCAGGCCCTCGCGGTAGGGCCAGTCGATGGTGGAAGTGAAGGAGCGGGTGCCGCGCATCTCCGAACGCCGGTACAGCGTCTTGAATGCCACGTAGCGAGCATCCTCCGAGGGTTCAAATCGAGCCAGCAAATCGGCCAAGGGAAACCCCACCCAGGGCACGACCATGCTCCAGGCCTCTACGCACCGAAACCGATAAATACGCTCCTCCAGGTCAAAACCACCCAGAATGTCCTCAAGGTTGAGCTTGCCCGGCTTCTTGACCAACCCGGACACCTCAACAGACCAGGGGTCAACAGTCATGGCATGAGCGTGCTCGGCTGGATCAGACTTATCGGTGCCAAATTCATAAAAATTGTTGTAGCCCGTTGCGTCCTCATAAGGCGTCAGCGGGTCTTTCGCCTGGCAACCCTCACACACACCCTGCGCGGCGTTGAGCTGTCTGGGCGCCTGCGGCGCGGCGTAGGACAGCTCCGGGACCACGGTGGCAACGCCGCCAGCAGCAGCGGCTTTGATCAGGTTGCGGCGATTGAGCCAAACCGATTCAGGTGTAATTTCCGATGAAGCAATCCTGGGCCAATCAGCTGACTTCCGAGTCATGGGCGTCGTCCTCCTTGTCTCCTGCTTGGACCACATTCCTGCGTAAATGTTGCACTGGGCCTGAAATTGCGTAGAGGAACGAAAACACGCCGATAAAAAGCGGGGGATCAAGCGCAATGAGTGCCAACACACCTACGAAAAGAAAAATTCGCACGAAAGGCACGCGTCCATCGAGTCGAATACTTTTAAAGCTGTAATAAGGAAAGCGCGCAATCATCAGAAAGCCCAGGGCGGCCAATAAAACCGCATGGAGCCATGCCAGCGGCACATCGGTTGCAGGCAGGTCATGGGTCTGTCCCAGCCAAACACAGCCTGCCACCACCGCCGCCGCTGCGGGGCTGGACAGACCCACAAAGTAACCCGCATCCACCGCGTCGCGCTGGGTATTGAAACGCGCAAGTCGCAGGGCTGCACAGGCGGTGTAGAGGAACGCAGCGACCCAGCCCAGCTTGCCAGTACCGACCAGCGCCCAATTGAACATAAGCAGCGCCGGAGCGATACCAAAGGAAATCATATCTGACAGGCTGTCATATTCGGCACCAAAGGCACTGGTGGTATGCGTCAGGCGCGCCACCCTTCCGTCCAACCCATCAAAGATCATAGCCACCAATATAGCCACAGCCCCCGCGTAGAAATCCCCCTGCATGCCGGCAATAACCGAGTAAAACCCACAGAACAAAGCCCCTGTTGTGAACAGGTTCGGAAGCAGAAACACGCCCCGAGCGGGCGCCGCGGCACTGTCTTCATGGGTTTCTTCGTAATCACCCACTAGGGAGGTCAATGGCGCTTCCAGATGCTCTGCTGCACGCTCGAAGTTGTCGTCATTACTGTCTCTGGAATTGCTGTCTGGCATGGCTCATGCTCTTCTTTGGACCCCCTTAGTTTAGCAGTACGGGCTATCCGGGGGGCAGACCACGTAACACGCCCCGTAGCTTGCACCTGGACTGCCCGGGAATAGGAGCATTTTTAAAACCCAAGGGGTATACTGCGCGCCGTTTTTCATGGCATCTGGCCATCCCACAGGCAGAACACCCCCAGGAGAATCCGGTGAGCAATTATTTCAATACGCTACCCCTGCGCATTCAACTCGAAGAACTCGGTAAGTGTCGTTTTATGGAGCGCGCTGAGTTTGCCGACGGCGTTGATACCCTGCGCGGTAAGCAGATCGTGATCATCGGCTGCGGCGCCCAGGGGCTGAACCAGGGCCTCAATTTGCGTGACAGCGGCCTGGATGTGGCCTACGCACTGCGGAGCGAGGCCATTGCTGAAAAACGCGCCTCCTGGCAGCGCGCAACAGACAACGGGTTCATAGTGGGCACCTATGACGAATTGATACCCGGAGCCGACGTTGTCATGAACCTCACACCCGACAAGCAGCATACGCCGGTTGTCAACGCCATTATGCCGCTCATGAAGGAAGGGGCATGCCTGGATTACGCCCACGGTTTTAACCTTGTTGAGGAAGGCATGCAGATTCGCAAGGACCTTACGGTGGTGATGATGTGCCCCAAATGTCCGGGTACAGAAGTCCGCGAGGAATACAAGCGGGGCTTTGGCGTACCCACACTGATTGCGGTGCACCGTGAGAATGACCCCCGTGGCGAGGGTATGGCGATAGCCAAAGCACTCGCTGTGGGGACGGGCGGCCACCGGGCGGGTGTCCTCGAGTCATCTCCCATTGCCGAGGTGAAATCGGACCTCATGGGCGAGCAAACTATCCTCTGTGGCATGCTCCAGACGGGGTCGCTACTCTGTTTTGACCGCATGGTTGAGCTGGGTGTTGACCCGGGCTATGCCGCAAAGCTAGTCCAATACGGCTGGGAGACGGTCACAGAAGGGCTGAAGCAAGGCGGCATCACCAATATGATGGATCGTCTCTCCAACCCGGCCAAGATCAAGGCTTTTGAGCTCGCGGAGTCGATGAAGGAAATCCTCCGGCCGCTGTTTGCCAAGCACCAGGACGACATTATGTCGGGTCATTTTTCGAGCACCATGATGGCCGACTGGGCCAATGATGATGCCAATCTTTTGCAGTGGCGGGCAGCAACCAACGAAACAGCCTTCGAAAAGCAGGCCCTGACCGATGAGGAAATCTCAGAGCAGGCCTACTACGACAAAGGCATCCTAATGATCGCCATGGTCAAGGCCGGCGTTGAACTCGCCTTCGAGATCATGGTGGAAGCCGGTATCATCGAGGAATCGGCGTACTATGAATCACTGCATGAAACGCCCCTGATCGCCAATACGATCGCGCGCAAGAAGCTTTATGAGATGAACGTGGTCATCTCAGATACCGCTGAATACGGCTGCTACCTGTTTGACCAGGCGGCCCGCCCCCTGCTCAGGGATTTCATGCAAACAGTAGGTACCGACGTGATAGGCGTGGGGATGACTGGGGATAACGGCGTAGACAATCGCACGCTTGTGCAGGTCAATGCCGAGATCCGCAATCACACGGTGGAACTGGTTGGGGAAGAACTCCGCGGCTATATGACCGAGATGAAAGCTATCGTCTAGGCCGCCGCCCGGAAATAAAAAAGGAGCCTCTCGGCTCCTTTTTTTGTGCGGCCAAGGTAGTGGCCACCGTGCACCTGTTTACAACAAGGGCGCAATCACGAGGCTCACGATTGCCATCACGTTAATCAGAATGTTCATCGAGGGGCCTGACGTATCCTTGAAGGGATCGCCAACCGTATCGCCCACCACAACCGCCGAGTGGGTCTCAGAGCCTTTACCGCCCAGATTCCCTTTCTCCACGTACTTCTTCGCGTTATCCCAGGCACCGCCTGCGTTGGCCATCATCAGGGCCATCAGCACGCAGCCCAGCAAACCACCGGCGAGCATGCCACCCAGCGCTTCAGGACCCAGTCCAAAACCGACGATTACAGGCGCCAGGACTGCAATGGCCCCGGGCAAAATCATGCGCTTTAGGGCTGCTGTCGTTGCGATGTCAACACACTTCGCTGTATCGGGCTCGGCAGTTCCCTCAAGCAGGCCGGGGATTTCCCTGAACTGGCGACGGATCTCATTAATCATGTCAAAAGCCGCCTCACCCACAGCCGTCATCGTTATCGAGGCAATCAGGAAGGGGATCGAACCGCCAATGAAAATACCGATAAGTACCTGCGGATTGGAAAGCTCCAGGGCAAATCCCGCATTCTGGACGGTCACCGTACTGACGTAAGCCGCGATAATCGCCAGCGCTGCCAGAGCGGCGGCACCAATAGCAAAGCCCTTGCCAATGGCTGCAGTCGTATTACCAACCTCGTCGAGGCCGTCGGTAATTTTCCGGGTGTCCTCGCCCATACCCGCCATCTCAGCAATCCCGCCGGCGTTGTCTGCAACAGGACCGTAGGCATCAATCGCCATGGTAATACCCACTGTTGCCAGCATACCTACCGCGGCAATACCCACTCCATAGAGGCCAGCGAGTTCAGTGGACGCATAGATGATGGCTGCCAGAGCAAGGATAGGAAGGACAACGGACTCCATACCCACTGCCAGGCCAGTAATCATGACCGTGGCGGGACCGGTTTCCCCTGATTTGGCAATTTTACGAACGGGACTACCACCGGTGTAGTACTCAGTGATAAGACCGATGGCAACGCCGCCCACGGCACCCGATACAACGGCCCACCAGATTTTGGCATCCAGGCCCATGGCGTCTACCAGGAACCAGGCCATAACGGCAAACACTACCGGCGCACCCAGCGTACCGCTGCGCAGGGCGTCTTCAGGCGCGGCCGCAGAGCGAGCCCGCACAATGACAATGCCGATCAGGGAGGCAATCAGGCCCACTGTGGCGAGAGCGAGGGGCAGCGACATCATGGCCACCTGTGTCTCAGCCATCACTGCCATCGTCGAGGCAATGGCAATACAGGCGATCATGGAACCACAGTAGCTCTCAAAAATATCAGAACCCATGCCTGCGATATCCCCGACATTGTCACCGACGTTGTCGGCGATAACCCCGGGGTTACGCGGATCGTCTTCGGGGATACCGGCTTCTATCTTACCCACAAGGTCAGCGCCAACATCGGCACTCTTGGTGAAAATGCCACCGCCCACGCGGGAAAACAGTGCCACTACCGAAGCGCCCATGCCAAAACCATGGATGGAATGCGCGGACTCGGCATCAGTTCCGAAGAAGTAGAACAGCCCACCGAGACCTATGAGGCCCAGGGAGGCGACGCACAGACCCATGATGGATCCGCCGTAAAAGGCGATATTGAGCGCCGCTGCGGGCCCGTGGCTGTTGGCAGCGACGGCCGTGCGGACGTTGGCCCGGGTAGCGGCGTACATGCCCAGGTAACCCGCCGTAGCAGAAGATACAGCGCCCACAATAAAGGCGATCGCCGTATCGGGCCCCAAGGGCGACAGAAAAATGCCCAGCACGAGCACTGAGGCAAAGATAGCCAGCATTTTGTATTCACGGTGCATGAACACCATAGCGCCAAGATGAATTTGGTCGGCAATACGCTTGACGTTATCTGCGCCGCTATCGTGTTTCGACATCACGTTGTAAATGACGAAAGCCACCAAAAGCCCGGCCAGCCCCAAAACGGGAGGCAGGATCAGATCAAAAACCATAATGAATTCCCCAGGTGATTATTATTCCCCGCGCGGAGTCTATACGCTGGGCACCCGCCACCGCAATCCGACAAAGGTACGATGTTAGGGTGCGAGCACTTTTTCGCCCCGCGCCATACCGGCAACGCCCGAGCGCACAACCTCCATAATCTCGGCATCGCCAAGCGCGGTAACAAAGGAATCCAGTTTTTCTGTCGGGCCCGTGAGCTGTATGACATAGGTCGCCGGTCCGACATCGACAATCTGGCCCCTGAAAATATCCGTGGTGCGCTTTACCTCGTCGCGCTGAGGGCCCACAGCCCGCACCTTGACCAGCAACAGGTCCCGCTCTACGTGGGCCCCATCGGTGAGGTCCACGACCTTGACAACATCGATCAACTTATTGAGTTGTTTGGTGACTTGCTCGATCTTCAGGTCGTCACCCCTGGTTGTTAGCGTCAGACGCGACAGCGAATGATCGTCAGTGGGCGCCACATTCAGTGACTCTATGTTGTAGCCACGCTGAGAGAACAGCCCGACAACACGCGATAGAGCCCCGGGCTCGTTTTCAAGCAATACAGACAGAATACGTCGCATGTCAGGTCCTCTCCGTCTTGCTGAGCCACATATCCTTCATCGCGCCACTCGGAGCAACATGCATGGGATAAACATGCTCGTGGGGCTCCACAAAAACGTCGAGGAAAACCAGGCGGTCCTTCATCGCAAAGGCTTCGCGCATGGCGTCCTCCAGCTCTTCCCGCTTCTCCACCCTGATACCCACATGGCCAAAGGATTCTGCCAGCTTGACGAAATCAGGCAGCGAGGCCGCGTAGTGGCTCTCTGAATACCGGCCTTCATACTGCATGTCCTGCCACTGCTTCACCATGCCCAGATAGTTATTGCGCAGGCTGACAATTTTGATTGGGGTGCCGTACTGGGCACAGGTGGACAGTTCCTGAATATTCATCTGGATACTGCCTTCACCGGTGACACAAACCACTTCCGCGTCGGGGAGAGCGAGCTTGATGCCCATGGCTGCGGGCAGACCAAATCCCATGGTTCCAAGACCACCCGAGTTGATCCAGCGCCGCGGTTTGTCGAACTTGTAGTACTGGGCAGCGAACATCTGGTGCTGGCCCACGTCTGACGTTACGTACGCATCGCCACCGGTCACTTCATACAGGCATTTGATCACATCCTGGGGCATGGCAAATTCACTTTCACCGTAACGGCGTCCGTGCCAGAGACCATGGGCCTCGCGCCAGCTCTCAATCTGCTGCCACCACTGACCGAGGGCGTCGGGGTCGGGTAAATCCCGATCGCTGCCTTCGATCTGCGTGGCCACCTGTGCGATCAAATCAGCGAGCACGGTCCGCACGGGCCCAACAATGGGGATATCCACGGGTACAATCTTGGCAATCGATGCTGGGTCCACATCCACGTGGATGATTTTGGCCCCGGGGCAAAACTTACCGACCGTATTGGTAACCCGATCATCAAAACGAGCACCCACCGCGAGAATGACGTCACAGTGATGCATGGCCATATTCGCCTCGTAAAGACCATGCATACCCAACATACCCAGAAACTGGGGATCAGAACCCGGGTAAGCCCCCAGGCCCATCAGCGTGTTGGTCACCGGGAAGTTGAGCTTGCGTGCCAGGTCGGTCAACAGGTCGCTGCCCTCGCCCTGGATCACCCCTCCCCCGGCATAGATCACGGGTCGCTTGGCCGACAGTAACAACCGCGCTGCTTTACGAACCTGTCCGGTGTGGCCTTTACTGGACGGCTGATAGGAACGCAGGCTGACGCTTTCGGGGTAGTGATAGTCGTATTTATGTTCCGGGTGGGTCAGATCCTTGGGGATATCGACAACGACGGGACCCGGCCTGCCAGTGGTGGCGATAAAAAAGGCCTTCTTGATGATCGATGGAATATCCTCGGTCCGCTGCACCATGAAACTGTGTTTCACAATGGGCCGGGAAACGCCGATCATATCGGTCTCCTGGAAGGCATCTTCGCCAATCAGGTGGCTTTGTACCTGACCCGACAGCACCACCAGCGGAATCGAATCCATGTAGGCCGTCGCAATACCGGTGATGGCGTTGGTGGCGCCCGGGCCCGAGGTCACCAGCACCACACCGGGCTTACCCGTCGCGCGGGCATAGCCGTCGGCAGCGTGGGTCGCTGCCTGCTCGTGGCGCACCAGAATGTGCGGCACGGTATTGAGTTTAAAAAGGGCGTCATAAATGTGCAGGGCCGCCCCACCGGGGTAGCCGAAAACGTACTCAACGTCTTCATCCTGCAGTGCGCGGACGATCATCTCGCCGCCGGATAACTGTTCCATGGTTCGCTCCCCACTTCACTGGGTGTCATACACTGACAGGAGAGCAAAAGCCTGAGCCCCGCCCTACCGCCGCTGTCTGTCGCACGAACCACCGGTTGGATCAAATCCCAGCTACCCAGCCAGAACAGCGATCACGAAACCCGTGTATCGGTCGGCCTGCGGGGTAGCGCAGTGTCGAGCCCGAAGTGCGCAGCGCGCACCAGACGGAACCCGCAAACAGCCCACACAACTATCCCGTTGTGAAGGTAGGCCAGCGG
>CALKDK010000064.1 GCA_938084055.1 uncultured Luminiphilus sp. | reverse complement strand
ACGTCCTGAACGGCGTAGAGAAACATCAGCAGGAACTTGGCATAGGCGGCGACTGATCCGCTGACATCGCAAATGGCCATGACCTGGGGCTTTTTTTTCCGAATCTGCCGCCAGTGCGTGGTGAATGGCACCCCATCGGTTGCGGCTGAGGCTCGCAGTGTCGCCGGGACGTTGAGCTGTCCCCTGCGGGTGCGCCGCCGCCGTCGGCCATGTCGGCTCGCGAGCTTGCGTGCCATCCTGTCGATCAGTCTGCGCATGCGGGCCATTTGGTGGGGACTGATATTGGCGAGCCGCACCTCGGAGAGGGCATCATCCAAAAAGTCTTCAGTGTCGCCAGCCGCGTGCACGAGATAGGCTCTTTCAACCCTGTCCCTTGCCCGCTGCCGCAGATTATCCCGCAGAGCCTGCACCTCGCCAAAGGCCCGGGGCTGATCTTTCTCGAGGGCAATGGCTGCGTCACGAAGGGCGGTTTCACCGAGGGCATCAAGTAATCGGCGGGTAAACTGACCCCGTTGCGTAAACATTCGGATTTGATCAACCTGCGCCGCATTTGCCGCAGACTCAATCGCCAGGGACAAAGCACCCTCATCACCGGCCTGTAGCGCCTGCATCAACTGCGATGCACTTAGCTGAGCCAATGCGGGATCAATCTGCGTGGCATTTCCCTGCAGGAGGTCCTCGAGGCTCTGCCCTGCGGAGCCATCACTCGGTTCCGTTTCGGCGACCGCGGACTCGGTCGGCGGTGAAATTTCCTCTGCCCCTGTCGTTGTGTCCGACCTGTTCTGGGGTGTTGTGAAGAACAGATCAAAGGCCTCCCTGTAGGTGAGTTCCTCAACGCTGCTTTTTGCAAGTACAGCTGCCAGACCATCCCGCAGGGTAGTGCGATCGTCGTAGCCGAGGAGGCTGGCCGCTTGAACGGCATCAAGTGTATCGGCGGGCGATACCGGGATGTCCCTGCCTCTAAGAAATTTTATGAAGGCCAGCAGTTGGCTGCTGCCCGCCGTGGGTGTCATAGCACATCCGCTAGCTTCAATAACTTACCCATCTGATCTTCCGCCTCGATGATGTCCTCCTCGTATTTGAGAAGTACGTTCAAGGTGTCGTGCACAAGGCGGGCATCCAGATGGCCGGCATGGAGTAGCACCAAACTGCGCGCCCAGTCGATGGTCTCTGAGATTGCCGGAGCCTTTTTGAGGTCAAGTTCCCGCACCGCGTGGACAAATCGGACCAGTTGATCGGCCAGGCGCTCCTGCAGCTCGGGTACGCGGGACGTCACGATACGACCTTCCAGTTCGATGGATGGAAAGGGAATGTGGAGGTGGAGGCAGCGCCTTTTAAGTGCGTCAGAGAGATCGCGGGTGTCGTTGCTGGTGAGGAACACCATGGGCTTGGAGCGCGCCTGCACCGTACCAATCTCTGGAATGGAGACCTGGTAATCCGACAAAACCTCGAGGAGGAGGGATTCGAATTCGAAGTCCGCCTTGTCTATTTCATCGATCAACAGTACGGCACCGTCATCCTCTTCCATGGCGCGCAACAGTGGCCTGGGTTCCAGAAACTCTTTGGCGTAGAAGACGTCCCCGGTGCTGTGTAGCCGCTGGATCGACTGCTTCAGACCCTTGGCACCGTCGAGGATGTCACCCAGTTGTTCCTTCAAAATTTGTGTGTATAGCAGTTGCTTGCCGTACTTCCATTCGTAAAGGGCCTTGGCCTCATCGAGGCCCTCATAGCACTGGAGTCGCACGAGGGGTTTTGCGATGACCTCGGCACAGGTCTTGGCCAGCTCAGTTTTTCCCACACCCGGGGGGCCCTCAACCAGGATCGGTTTGCTCAGGGCCGCCGCCAGGTAGACCACGGTGGCGATGCGCTGGGTGCATATATAGCCGGCCCTGCCAAAGGCATCTGAGATGGCGTCGATATCGCCCAGCTGGGGGTATAGAGGAGAGTCCAAGGTTATATCCTGTATTTGTCAGCCGCCTGAGGCATTCATGAAACGCATAATTTGGGGCTGATCCGGTTGCGCGAAGACGTGCTGCTCGGGTTTGTCCTGCAGGGCCCTGCATATGGCCTCGCTCAAATCGGCATCCGATGCCCCCGCTCTCAGCAGGTCACGAAGACTGATGGCGTGATCGTTGCCAAGGCACAGTAACAGCTGTCCTTCAGCCGTAACCCGCAGTCGGTTACAACTGGCGCAAAAATTATTGCTGTGGGGAGAGATAAGGCCGAGTCGAGACGGACCGCCGTCGACTCGCCAGTACCGGGCGGGCCCTCCGTGGTCGGGTGCGGTATCGGGTTGCAGGTCATGGTGCCTGGCTATAGTTTCAAGAATTTCATCACTGGCTACAAACTCCAGCGGTTTGCCTGCCAGGTTGACCTGTCCAAGCGGCATTTCCTCGATGAAGGCAATGTCGAGTCCCCTGTCGAGGGCAAAGTTGAGCAGCGGCAGTACATCGGTTTCATTACTGCCCTGCAGGATAACTGAATTAATTCTTATCCTTGGGAAATGCTGCGCCCGGGCAGCCTCGATTCCCGCGAGGACATCATGCAAATGTCCCGTGCGCGTCAGGGCATGAAACCGCTCCGGGTCGAGCGTATCAAGGCTGATGTTGACTGTCGTGACGCCAGCGGCGCGCAGGGCGGGGGCGTGCTGGGCCAACTGGCTGCCATTTGTCGTCACGGCCAGTTCCGCGAGCCCCTCCAGCGCACCCAACTGCTGAAAAAGCTGGCCTACATCGCGTCTGACCAGGGGCTCGCCCCCAGTGACGCGCAACTTGGCAACGCCTAAATTGACGAATATACCGGCGATGCGCGCTATTTCCTCCAGACTGAGGACATCCCGTCGGGGCAGAAACGTCATATCCTCTGCCATGCAATAGGTGCAGCGGAAGTCACACCGATCGGTAACGGACAGGCGCACGTAATCGATGCGTCGATTAAAGCGGTCGATCAGTGATGTTTTAGCAATTTCTGGCATCGCGGGAGTTTACACTTTCTCAGCTCTTATTCAGTATCGGCTACTGGCAAATCATCGGATAGTGTAACGAGTGTTGAATCCGAGAACTTCTGTGGCCCCTGGGCTGCTGGTGGCTGCGCTGGTTGTATGCGCTACTGCCTTCAATGGACAGGCCGGCGACGTCGTTGTGACCGCGGGTACGGCGACACTGTGCATCCTGTGGTGGGTTTTCCAGCCAATTCCCGTCCCCGTCACGTCGCTGCTGCCACTTGCTTTGCTTCCGATGTTTGGCGTTCTTACGCCATTTGAGACCGGCGCTGCTTATGGTTCGCCTCTGATTCTACTGTTACTGGGGGGGTTCCTTCTATCCCGCGGGATGGAGTCTACGGGTGCCCACCGGCGGGTCGCGCTCGGTGTCGTCAGGTTGGTCGGTAGCGAGAGTCCTCGCCGGTTGATTTTTGGCTTCATGGCGGCGGCGGCACTCTTGAGCATGTGGATTTCAAATACTGCCACCGTGCTGATGCTATTACCCGTCGCCCTCGCGGTACTCGACAGCGCAGAACAGAAAGAACGCCTCGCACCGCCGCTGCTGTTGGGTCTGGCCTGGTCCTGCAGCATCGGCGGCCTAGGTACCCCCATCGGCACTCCCCCCAACCTGATTTTTATGCAGGTCTATCAGGATAGTACAGGTAACGCATTGGGCTTTTTACAATGGATGACCTGGGGCGTACCGGTGGTCATCACCCTTTTGGTCAGTGCCGCGCTGTGGTTGACCCGCGGCCTGCCAGAAACGCTTAGCGTAACCTTGCCCGAGGTCGGTGAGTGGCGCAGCTCCGAGAAGCGGGTCTTACTTATTTTCGGCCTTACAGCCCTGGCCTGGATGACGCGCTCAGAGCCTTTTGGTGGATGGCGCGTGCTCCTTGGGCTACCCCAGGCCAACGATGCCTCCGTGGCGTTCCTTGCCGTGATAGCACTGTTTGTTACCCGGGATCGTGACGGTGATCCATTGATTTCGTGGCGGCAGGCAGTTGATATCCCCTGGGGCGTGCTCCTGCTGTTTGCCGGGGGGATCTGTCTTGCCAACGCCTTCATCGCGTCGGGCCTGTCGGCTATGGCAGGCGACGCGCTGATTGTACTGGCTAACCTGCCTACCTACCTGATGCTACTCCTCGTCTGTCTGTCTGTAACCTTCATGACAGAAGCGACCTCCAATACAGCGACAACGGCGTTGTTGATGCCTATCCTGGCCGCAGCGGCAATTGCTGCGGGGCTGGATCCGGCGCTGCTGATGGTTCCCGCCGCGATGAGCGCCAGCTGTGCCTTTATGTTACCCGTGGCAACAGCCCCCAACGCTGTTGTCTATGGTACCGATCGCGTTGCGATAGGTACCATGTTCCGGGAGGGATTGGTGCTCAACGTTGTGGGTGCTTTGATTATTGCCACCCTGGTCTGGTGGCTGGTCCCTGCCGGCTATGCTGCCTGACCCGCTGGGCGGGCGCTGCCCGCCCGCCACTGGCCTATACAGGAGGCTGGGTTATTACAGCAGCGCCATCATGGCCTCGGCCGAACTCACGTCAATACCAGGCCCCTCTTCAACATTGAGGTGCGTGACTGAGCCATTGTCCACAATCATCGCGTAGCGCTGTGAGCGGGTGCCAAGACCGAAACCACTGCCGTCGAGTTCCAGTCCCAATTTCCCGGTGAGTTCGCCATTACCGTCGGCGAGCATGACGATTTCCTCGGCGTTCTGGGCCTGGCCCCACGCGCCCATGACAAAGGCGTCATTGACGGACAGGCAGACAATAGTATCCACGCCCGCGGCCTTGATTTTATCCGCATTCGCGACATAACCCGGCAGGTGCGTCATGGAGCAACCCGGCGTGAATGCACCGGGTACAGCAAACATCAGTACTTTTTTGCCCCCGAACAGGTCTGCTGTAGAGACCCCTTCAGGTCCATTTGCCCCCATAACCATCAGGTTGGCTTCGGGGATGTTGTCGCCGATTGCAATTGTCATGTGCTCTCTCCAGAGTCGATGTGCTTGGGTGTGTCTTTTAACGTATACGGAGCCACTCAGTCCAGTGCGGTGACCTCCTCATGGATCATTTGGTGATACAGCGCTTCGCAGTCGCGATAGAAGTCTAGCTGTTCGTCACCTAAATAGGGGGCGCAGTGAGACAGAATTTGCAGCACACCTCGGTGGGTGCGCAAGGAATCCGGGTCCGTTGGATTCACGAGTGGATCGTAGGCAAGCCAGCATGAGAGGCAAAGGGTCATGGCCTCGGTCAGGTTTGGCAGTCTCGGATGGGGCAGACCGCCCGGCCCGGGGACCAGTTGCGACGCGATGGAGGAGCACGACTTGTGTTTCATCCGCAGCAACCTGCGGAAACCGCGCGCCACCTCCGGAAACTGAACCATGAGCGTTTTCGGGCTGTCGTAAAAATAGCGGTACTGGAACATTTTTTCGAGCAGCACGGTGAGAAAAAGCCAGCTGGTTTCTATGTCAGAGGTCACACGCGTGCCGCTGAAAAGCCCCGGTGCCTGGACCACCGGACCCATGAGCACGATTAATTCTCGCTGCATTTGGGCGAAGATGGCTATGTGAATGCTTGCCTTGCCCTTGAAATGGTAATGAAGGTTGCCGGGGCTTATCCCCAGCTCGAGAGCAATATCCGACGCGGTGACCGAGGCCTCACCTCGCTCGTTGAACAGCCGCCGGGCGGTATCCAGGATGTGTTCAGAAGTTTTCACGTTAAGTGTACGGGACTGTTCATGCCAACAAGCTTAACCCAGAGGCATGGGTCTTTGGGCAGTGATCATTGCTGTATGCGCGGTGTTTTCCGGCGTGTGGCGGGCACTGGGCTGAGGGTCCGGCGAAAAAAAGGGAGGCCGGAGCCTCCCTGTCTCTTGTGTCGCGCTTTAGGCAACCCTTGATATCTTGGCACGCAATTCGTCGAACCGCGCTTTGGCTTTACCCATTTGCTCATCAAGCAGAGTGCGATCGGTGAGGGCATCAAGCTCGAGGTCCTCAAAAGCCTTGATGGCTTCCTGCTCGACCGTGGTTCCCCGCTTCACCAGTGAGTCGTAGAGTGCTTCGGCCTGCTTACGACGCTCATTGAGCTTGCCCTGCGCTTCATCCACCTGGGACTGGAGCGCTTCTAATTGCTCAACCATCTGGTCGTACGCCATGCCGTACACGCCGAGGCCAGCTCGCAGCGCATTGCGACTGGTCTCTACGGCTACCGAACGCAGGTCCCGAGGTGCCGTTTTACGGCTGTTGGTGGCCCGCTTGGCCCGTGTTTTCGCGGCGGTAGACTTCGCTGCTGCCTTTCGCGGCGCGGTCTTCTTGGCGGGGGTTTTGCGCGTTTTGGCTTTTGCTTTTGCCGCTGTCTTTGTCTCAGCCATGATCCTTGTCTCCTGTGTATTCTATGGGTGGTGGATCGGCGTTGCCGAACCCCGTTACCTCGCTACTATCGCGCCATAAATTAGAAAATACTTTCTAATAAATGCGTAAATTTTCCGCAGACGTGAAATGACACTTTGTCCGTATAAGTCTGTCTACGGGAGAGCTGCGCTTCGCTGCTCCCTGATACCGTCTAACAAATTGGACTTAATTTTGACGACAACTTCGACACAGGCCGCGGGACGACCGCAGCCAACAGTACGAAAATTCATCTTTGCGGCCCTCATTACCCTGGCAGGCCTGGTTGCGGCGGGTTTGGTGCTGACAGGTAAACCCAAGCCTGCAGCCGTTCCGCCCGCCAACCCCCTGCGACCCGTGGTCGCGATTGTGGAAGCGGACCCCGCGTTTATTTCGCTGCCTGTGACGACGCAGGGAACCGTTGAAGCGCGCCGACGGATTAGTCTCGTGGCGCAGGTGTCGGGCAAGGTAGACGCTGTGGCAGCTGGCTTTGTTGCCGGTGCTTTTTTTGAGGCTGGCGAAGTCCTGCTGAGTGTTGAACAGGCCGATTATGAGTTCGCCATAGCCCGAGCCCAGTCGCAAGTGGCGGCGGCGGAGCAGCGGGTCGCAGAGGAGTGGGGTCGAAACCGGCAGGCGGAGCGTGAGTGGCGGGAACTGGGCGTTGTCGAGGCCAATGACCTGTTTTTGCGTAAGCCTCAGATGAAGGCAGCCAAGGCGGCTCTCGCGGCAGCCCAGGCTGACCTTGCCGCAGCGGAATTGGCCCTGTCCCGGACCCAGATCAAGGCGCCTTTTGCTGGCCGTATCGAGGTCAAACACGTGGACCTGGGTCAGTATATTGCTCCGGGAACTCCAGTGGCCGAAATCTACGCCACTGATGTTGTGTCCATCCCGCTCCCTCTCAACGACAGCCAACTGGCAGCCCTTGAACTCCCAATGCATGCCAATACAGATCTTGGGCGCAGCGCGATACTCAGTTTTCAATTCGGCGGTCAGGACTGGCAGTGGCCCGCAGAAATTCGCCGGGTGGAGGCAGTTGTCGATCGCCAGTCAAGGGTGGTCAATGCGATTGCGGAAGTGAGGAACCCGTTTTTGCCTGATGGCTCAGGACGACCCCCACTGACGCCGGGGATGTTTGTACAGGCGGAAATCCCCACCCCGCCCGTCGCTGGATTGGTGCGCTTGCCGGCCACCGCCCTGCGCTCTGACGACTCGGTTTTGGTGGTTGAAGCAACCGACAGGCTGAAACGGCAGCGGGTTGAGGTGCGACGTCGCAGCGTCCAGTGGGCGTGGGTAGCCGGGCTGCCCAAGGGTACTCGGGTTGTTCGCGAGCAGACAGGTCTTCTTGTTGCCGGTCTTACGGTCCAGGTATCCACTGCAGCGGTTGCGCTGGGGACGGATTGATAATGCGTGGTCCCCTGGCCTGGATGATCCAAAATCCGATCGCGGCGAACCTGCTGATGGTTGTGCTGGTACTTGGCGGTGTCTTTACCGCACCCACTCTGGATAAGCAGTTCTTCCCAACTGCAGAGATCAATGAGGTAAGCGTAACCATGGCGTTTCCCGGCGCCGGCCCAACAGAGGTTGAGGAGCAGATCTGCATTCGCATAGAGGAAGCCATACATGATCTGAACGGCATCAAGGAAATACGCTCAACCGCCATTCAGGGCCTGGGTTCAGTGCGCATCGAAGCGACCCAGGAGTATCCGATGCAGCGTCTGACCGCGGATATTAAAACGCGTGTGGATGCCATCGATACGTTTCCCATCGATGCAGAGCGTCCGATTGTTACCGAGATCACCTATCGACACCTGATGGCCGTGGTGCAGCTCTCTGGTGATCTGGATGAATACGAATTAAAGGAGTTGGGTGAGACACTCAGAGATGATCTCGCCCGGCAGCCCTGGGTGTCGATGGTTGATCTCATCACCGCGCGTCCTTACGAGGTCGCCATCAACATCTCTGAAAATAGCTTACGCCGGTTTAGCCTGACCTTTGAAGACGTGGTTGCAGCGATCCGCGGTGCGTCGCTGAACCTTCCTGCCGGCGCCATCAAGACCCGGGAAGGTGATGTGCGTGTGCAGACCCGGGGTCAGGCCTACGACCGGGCAGATTTCGAACGTATTGTATTGCTGACCCGGACCGATGGTACTGAGTTGCTGCTCGGTGATGTGGCCAGCGTGGAGGACGGGTTCGCGGATCTCGACCTGAATGTAACCTTTGATGATCAGCCCGCACTGGGTTTATGGGTCTATGTCACGGCTAACCCAGACGTCCTGAAAACCAGTCAGATCGTCAGTGAATGGGTCGCAGACCAAGAGCTTCAGTTGCCTCCCGGCGTGCGGCTGACCGTTTGGCAGGATGTGGCTGACTCGTTCAGAGGACGGGTTACCACACTCCTTAAGAATGGTATTGGTGGCCTGTTGCTGGTCGGACTTGTGCTGGTCCTGTTTTTGCGACCCAAGCTGGCGTTTTGGGTGGGTACGGGTATCGCCGTAGCCTTCCTCGGCACCCTGTTTCTACTGCAGTTTACCGGTGTCAGTCTGAATATGATCTCCCTCTTCGCCTTTCTGCTTGTGCTGGGCATCGTGGTGGATGATGCGATCATTGTGGGGGAGGCAATCCACACGCATCAGGTCAGGGGAGAAAGCGGCCCATTGGGGGCCTTGCACGGCGTGCGCAGTGTTTTCAAACCGGTTTTGTTTGCCGTTATCAGCACCATGATTTTTTTCCTGCCCATGATGCTCCTGCCCGGGGACTGGGCGGTGCAAGCTCGATCAATACCAGTGGTGGTCCTGATAGCGCTCGCTTTTTCCCTGGTTGAGTGTTTGCTCATATTGCCGGCGCACCTCGCCCATCTGGGACCCGAGAAGGAGCCCAGCACCCGGATTATGCAGCGACTGAACCAGTGGCGTCAGGCCTGTGCTTCAGGCATGGTCTGGTTTGCCGGCCATCGCTACCGACCCTTTTTGCATTGGGCGTTGCGGCATCACTATGCGGTGGCGGGAGTCTTCCTGGTAGCGTTCGCAATGAGTGTTGCACTGTATGGTGGCGGATGGCTGCGCTCCGCTTTTTTCCCCAAGGTCAACAGCGACTACGTCTTTGCAAACGTTGAGATGCCGGAGGGCGGCGCTTTCTCAGATACTTTAAAAATGCGTAATCGGCTCGTTGCTGCGGCGCAGGAATTGAAGCGAGACTGGAACAGCCGACCCGAATTTTTGGTCACGCCTGCCATCAGCAATATATCGGCTGAGGCCAATAAGAACGTCATTACCATGACGATTGGCACCGTATCCGAGGAGCTGGATACGGAGCAGCTGGCTGCTGAATACAGGAATCTTGTCGGCCCTGTCCCGGAGGCGAAGGAAATTCGGATGGATTTCACCATCCGAGATCCGGGCAAGCCGATTAAGCTGGTTTTCGCGTCGCGCAATACCGACCACCTTGAGAGCGTAGCGCCGCGCGCCCGCGCCGCCCTGTTGGCCTACCCGGGCGTGTTTGACGCGAGTGATACGTTTGATTCGCCCAGTAATGAAGTGGTTCTCGACCTGAAACCTGCCGCCGAGGCGCTCGGTGTCAGTTTATCGAGCGTAGCGACACAGGTTAGACAGGCTTTCTATGGTGCTGAAGCCCAGCGGATACCCAGAGGACGGGAAGACGTGAAGGTTATGGTGCGCTATCCCGAACAGGAACGGCGCTCTCTGGCGAATCTCGACAGTATGTATATCCGTACGCCAGCGGGAACGGAGGTGCCTTTTGATACCGTGGCCACCTACAGCATCGAGCCGGGTTTCCAGAAACTGGACCGCCTGAATCGAATGCGTACACTGGAAGTGCGTGCGGATGTTCGTCGCGATGGCGCCAGTCCCAGGGAGGTTGTCGACGGAATCATCGCCCAACAGCTACCCAGATGGCAGCAGGAATACCCTGGGCTACAGCTGAATCTTGACGGTGAACTTCAGGAGGAAGCAGATTTCAAACGCTCAATGCTCCAGTTTATGGGCTTTGCCATGCTCGTTATCTTTGGTCTCATGGCAATTGCCTTCAAATCCTATTGGCAGCCCCTGTTGGTCCTGACGGCCATTCCTTTTGGCATCATGGGTGCGATATTTGGCCACGCACTTCTCAACTGGGAGATCAGCATATTTTCAATGATGGGGGTTATTGCCTGTGCTGGGGTCGTGGTCAATGACAACCTGGTGCTGATTGATCGCGTTAACAACCTTCGTGAACAGGGCTACGAACTTTGGGATGCCCTGCTGCAGGGCGGTGAGGATCGTTTTCGCCCCATCATCCTGACTTCCCTGACGACGTTTGTGGGGCTGCTTCCGATAATGTCTGAGACCAGCGTGCAGGCGCAGTTCCTGATACCCATGGTGACGTCGCTGTCCTTTGGCGTCCTCTTTGCTACCGGTGTAACCCTGGTGCTGGTGCCGGCGCTTTATTTGGTGGGGGATGATTTAGCCCGTTTCAGTCAACGCCTGTTCGGTAGGGCAGTGGAGCCGGAGTCTGTCAGCAGCAATCCTCAGGCCTCTGCCCCATGAGTTTATTGCGCTGGGTTTGGCAGGGTGCTGCTAGGGCGGGCTGTACCCCAGCAACTTGAGCTCAGCCTCGCAGCTGCCCATCACCCGTGAGCGCCATGCAGGGGCAATGTCAGACCCATCAGCAGATACAAACTCGAACTGATGATTGGGATTTCGATCCCGGTAATAGGCCTCCTGGACGCGCATAGCGTCACGCGATGAGGCAAGGACGGCGCCGGCAATGGCCGCTTCAGGCAAGTGCCAGCCAAAGTTTTGATCGATTTCCCGCAAGGCTTGTTCGGTATGACTGACCAGGTCTTCATAGCGCACAAGATGAATGAAGATGACGTCTGAGGCGAAACTGTTTTCCACCAGCCAGCCGTTGATATGGCGCTTCCAGGCTTCGATCCCCAATATGGGGTGATCGAGGAAATCCTCATGACTGTCGGCTTGCCACCAGCCTCGGCCAAGGGCGTAGCGCAGGTTGCTCGCCATCACATCGACGGGATGGCGGACCAGGTAAAGACCATGGATAAACTGGGGCGTGAATTCGGAGTGGATCTTGTAGAAACGCAGCGGTGGGTCGGCAAAGGTGTGGGCGCTTACGGATTCGCTTATGCACAGGTCAGGGATGTAGTTACGGACCGAGGCGAAGGTGGCCCGGGCACGATAGCCATTGGCAATTAGCAGGGCGTTGGCCAGCAGCACGGTGAGGAAGGTGATGCCGGATTTGGGAAACTCGCAGACGTAAAAATCGCCAGCGCCCGGCGATTGGCGCGGTGTCGCTAGCGGTCTTGTCATGTTGGGTGCTGAATCGGTCTGAAGCGCCGGAATAGCCTTATGACCGTTTTTCGGATCAGCCATTGAATCTGGGTGCGGGGAATCGGGTTTGGCTATTTGGATTCGCCGCAGGTCTCTTGTTCATCTCGTCCTGGGCCCTGCCGCAATGATGGCTTCATCCACTTCGAATGCCTGAATATTGTCCTGAAAAAGAGCGGCCAGCTTCTGCGCCTGCGCCTCGTAGGCCTCGTCGTCTTGCCACCCTGCTTTGGGGTCAATGTATTTCTCATCCACACCCGGTATCGCTATTGGGAAATCAAGGTTGAGTGTGTCGAGGTGACGTGTTTCGGCATCCAGCAGGCAGCCGCTCTGGGCTGCATTGACGACCGCCCTTGTTACGGGTATCGGAAAACGGGCGCCGGTGCCGCCAGGGCCTCCTGATCCGCCACTCCAGCCGGTGTTTACCAAGTAGACCTGACTGCCGAAATCTTCCACACGCTTCATGAGTAACTCGGCATAGTCACCTGCGGGTCGCGGCATGAAGGGCGCCCCAAAGCAGGTAGAAAAGGTTGGGTGGATACCTGCCGCGGCACCCACTTCAGTTGAGCCCACACGGGCGGTATAGCCTGATAGAAAATGAAAGGCAGCGGCCTCTTTCGACAAAATGGAGACGGGAGGCAGGACACCCGACACGTCGCAGGTCAGAAAAACAACGCATTTTGGTTCCCCTCCGCTATTTTGCGGCACCCGTTTGGCTACGTGTTCCAGGGGATAGCAACAACGCCCGTTCTCGGTGAGGCTGGTGTCGTTGTAGTCAGCGCGGCGCTTGTCATTCAGGACCACATTTTCCACGATGGCACCAAAACGGATGGCATCCCAGATGATCGGTTCATTTTTCTGACTGAGATTGATGGTCTTGGCGTAGCAACCGCCTTCGATATTAAAGACGGCGCCTTTAGCCCAGCCGTGCTCGTCATCACCAATCAAATAGCGGGATGGGTCTGCAGACAATGTGGTTTTACCGGTTCCCGACAGACCAAAGAACAGAGTTGTATGACCATCCTCGCCAACATTGGCGGAACAATGCATGGGCATCACGTCTTTTTCCGGAAGCAAAAAGTTCTGCACGGAAAACATGGCCTTCTTCATTTCCCCGGCATAGCGCATGCCTGCGATCAGTACCTTGCGCTGTCCGAAATTCACTATCACGGTGGCGTCTGATTGGGTGCCATCACGAGCCGGATCGCAGACGAACTCCGGCACGTTAAGGATTTTCCACTCGGGTTTGTTGGCCGGGTTATAGCTGTCTGGTCGGATGAACATATTGCGGGCAAAAAGTGACTGCCAAGCGGTGCCGGTGGTGACTCTTACAGGCAGGTAGTGCTCGCTGTGTTCGCCAACATGAAGATGCTGCACAAAGGTGGCGGCTTCACTGGCAAAGGCCTTGACCCGACTCCATAGGGCATCAAATTTCTCGGTTTCATATGGCCGATTAACTGAGCCCCAATCGATAGCGTCCTCAGATGAGACCTCCCTAACCACAAAACGATCTGCAGGGGAGCGTCCGGTACGAGCCCCGGTCTCCACGCGCAGCGCCCCGGTGTCGGACAGCACACCCTCGCCCCTCGACAGCGCCATCTCGATCAGTTGTGAAGGGGGCAGGTCGATGTACTTCGGTGGAGCCGTGGCCCCCGGGTCGTTGCTCATTTTGGAGTTCCGTCGTCGTTGCGCATCAGAAGTCGAGTGGGAGGAGTTTAATGCACGCGCCCTGTTTCCGCGAGCGCAGGGATATCCGATTGGACGAAGCGATACTGTGCGCCACAGAGTTCGCAATCCAGCGTGATGTGGCCCTGCTCACCCAGCAACTCCGCCTGCTCGGCTTCTGGGAGGAGTGACAGGGCGTTGAGACTGCGTTCCCTGGAGCATGAGCATCCAAATACGACCGGCTTCGGCTCGTAGATACGAACTGAGGTCTCGTGGAAAAGTCGGTGAAGCAGGGTCGGTGGCGGCAGGTCTAGCAATTCGGCAGGCGTAATGGTCTCAGCCAGGATGCAGGCAGTTTGCCACTGGGATTCACGTGCCTCGGCGGGCTGTTGACGCTGTGCCGGCAGTTGCTGCAGCATCATTCCCGCAGCCCGCTCCCCATCTGAAGAAAGCCAGAAACGGGTATGTAATTGCTCGCTCTGCTGGAAATATCCCTCGAGGGCGGTCGCCAGGGCGCCAGATTCCAGTGCCACGATACCCTGATAGCGCTGATTCCCCTCCCGTTCTATGGTGATGGCCAGTTGGCCGTCCGCGAGGAGCTCCATAGGTTGCTCCGCTACCGCTGCCAGGTCTCCACGTGCGATACCACGGATCTGCAAATCACTGGTACATTCCACCATGACCAGTTCTACGGATTGGGTGGAGCGCGCCTGGAGAATGATTTTGCCGTGATACTTCAGGTTGTTGCTGATGAGCACCACCGCTGCGGCGAACTCTCCCAGCAGCGCCCGGAGGGTGGTGCTGTAGTCATGTCGGTGCAGGATCTGTCGCAGCGCGGTGTCCAGCACAACGGACTCGCCGCGAATATCTGCATCGCCAAACAGAAAACGCAGGCTGGAGTCGGCGTGCGTCATACTGGGAACGTTGAACTTCTTGTCAACGGTTTGGCGGGTTCATAACGGGTCATGGCGTGCGAGGGAGGTCTCTGAGTGAGCAGGATTAAAATCGACAGGGAACACCAGTTGTCTGATCAGGAGCGCCGCGAAGCGCTGGATGAGCTCGCCGCCTATTTGGACAGTATAGGTGCTGTGTTGTCCCGTGACGGGGATCGACTGGTGTTTTCAGGCCGGGGCTATGAGGGCTCTGTGGTCGTGGCGCCCGGTGTGGCCCGGGGAACCATCAAACTGGGTTTGCTGGCTCGCCCCTTTCGTGGACAGCTGGAAAGGGCGATCAACGAACAGCTTGAAGTGCGCCTGTCAGAGCACTGATAAATCAGCCGGCGCTGAGCGCCTTTACCTTGGCGTTGAGGCGGCTCTTGTGCCGAGCCGCCTTGTTCTTCGCCATGATGCCCTTGGACACCATCTTGTCTATGACGGGCTCCGCTTGTGTGAAAGCGGTCCGGGACGCATCGGCATCGCCAGTATTCACAGCCGCAATGACCTGCTTGATCTTTGTTCGGACCAGGGATCTAAGGCTGGCGTTGTGTGCCCTGCGCCTGTCATTCTGGCGGGCGCGCTTGCGGGCTTGGGGTGAATTGGCCAAAGGGACTCTCCAAAAATGGGGTCAGAAAACGAGGCGCGAATTGTCCGTAAAGCGGGGCCCACTGTCAACGTGGATTTGTCCCTCACGCTGTCCAGCCGCCGCCAGCGGGCCGGGGCCGCAAATTGGATGCGGTGCGCTACCAGGCGAAATAGATGAGTAGCCACCCGAGCAGGGCCAAAAGCAGGCTTTGCCCGGCTTTATCGAGTCGAAATAAACCATAGGTATAGCCGGCGGGGGGTAAAAGCAGCGAAAATAGACCCCATGCGTAGTCCTCTCGCCAGGAGACGATGAGTAGTAGAATCCAGCTGGTGAGCAGGGTAGCCGCCCCCAGAGTCATCAAGAGCGCGCTTGAAGCGTCCATTTCAATTCCTCGGCAGTCAATATTGGGTGGGTATTTACCAAGGTGGGGGAGGTTAGCAGAATCTTTGGGCTTTTTGGGGCGCAGTAATGTGCCAAAAGCGGAGTTTTAAGGACGGACAAAGGGCATGTCGACAACGGTGGATGAAGGCAACGATCCTTTCGCTGATATACGACCTTACCGGGACGTGGAGGTGGTGACTGTCCTTGGTCGGCTACAGCAGGAAGGTGGCCTCGCCAATGCGCTGGCGGCCTGGAAGCTCGCGCCCCTGCACCGGTTGATGCCCTGGTTGGCCCGCTGGCTGGTGGGGCGCTGGCTTCGCATGCGCTGCAAAGGGATGAACACAGTTGACGACGTGCAGATGCAGGTAAAACCGCTTCTGGACAACATGATGTCCAAAACCGCCCAACTCAGTGCTGAGGGGCTGGAGAAACTGGACCCCGGACAGTCCTGGTTGTTTATCAGCAACCACAGGGACATTACCCTGGATCCGGCACTTACCAATCGGGTGCTTTATGAATCTGGACATCGCACTCTCATGGTAGCCATCGGAGACAATTTGCTCAGGGAACCTTGGGTCGCAGACGTTTTGCGCCTGAACAAAAGCTTCATTGTCCGGCGAGCCCTCTCTGGCCCCCGGGAGCTGCTGGCGGCCTCCCGGCATCTGGCCCAATTTATACGAACCACGATCTCCGGCAATCACGGCCCGGTTTGGCTGGCACAGCGCGAGGGTCGCGCCAAAGACGGTATCGATACCACCGAGCCCGCCGTGATCAAAATGCTGTCCCTAGCCCGTGATCGCCAGAGGGAAAGTATTGCCGACGTGTTGCCCTCGCTTCGGATAGTCCCCGTAGCCATTGCCTATGAATTGGACCCCTGTGATGCCGCCAAGGCCGCAGAGCGGGCTGCCGGAGCCGGTTACATCAAGGCGGCACAGGAAGATATAAATTCTATTGCGTTGGGTATTACCGGGCAAAAGGGCCGCGTTCACCTGAGCTTTGGCACACCGCTGGGGAGTGGCGTAATGGATGTGGATGGTGTGGTAAGGGCCATCGACCGGCAAATTCTGGCTAACTATCGCCTCTACGAGACTGCGCTGTGGGCCTGGCAGCGATTGGAGCAGACCGAGGAGTTACCTCCGGTGCCCATTCACCCGGGCACCATCTCGCGTGGCGAGTTTGATGCGCGCATAGACGCGATGCCTGAAAGCCAGCGAGAGTTGGCGCTGGCCATGTATGCCAATCCTCTGCGCCGCCTCCTTGAGGCCTCCTGATTGTTGGATGAGACCCTCAAGGCAAGCATTCGTGACGCTTACCAGGCACTGGTGGAGAAACGTGGTCTGAGATCGCGCTGGGGCCAGCGACAGATGATTGCTGAAGTCGCCAATGCCCTTGGAGATCCGGACCTGCCGCGGCCCATTGCGGTTGTGGAGGCAGGCACCGGCACCGGGAAAACGATTGCCTACACCATTGCGGCCCTCCCGGTAGCCCGAGCGCGGAAAAAAACCCTGGTCATCGCGACAGCCACGGTGGCGTTACAGGAGCAGCTCATTTACCGCGACCTGCCCGATATCCTCACCCACAGTGGCCTCGATTTTCAGGTCAGCCTCGCGAAGGGTCGTGGGCGCTACGCGTGTCTACAAAAAATTGATAGCCACCTCGCGGGAGCGACGGTGCCGTCGCTTATTCCCCTCTATCCCGATGAAGTGGCAGACCTCGCCATAGAGGAAGCCCTGCCAGTTATGGAATCTATGGTGGAAGCCATGGCCGGCAGTACCTGGGATGGCGATCTTGATCGTTGGCCCGGGGCCATCGATGACTCTCTTCGACGACTGGTCACCACCGATGCCGTCCAGTGTGGAGGCCGTCGCTGCGGCTTTATTCAGCAGTGCCCTTTTTTTCGTGCCAGGGATGGGCTCCAGGAGGCCGATGTGGTGGTCGCCAATCACAATCTGGTACTGGCCGATCTGAAATTTGGCGGCGGCGCGATTCTGCCACCCACAGAGGACTGTATTTTTATCTTCGACGAGGGCCACCAGTTGGCCGAGAAGTGCCTTGATCAATTTACGCTCGTGTCCCGCTCCCCGTCGACGCGCCAGGCTCTGCGAGAGACAGCCCAGTGGCTTGCCGTCCAACAGCAGCCCTTGAGTGAATTCACGGGGCAATCCCAGATGCTTGGCGACCTCTTGGTGGCGCTGGAAGACACTGCACAACGCAATGACGAGGTGTCGGTTTGGGCGCAGGCTTATCTTGAGGAACACACCGATCAAAGCGCCGAGTACCGTTTTCCGCTGGGCGTGGTGCCCGATGCTCTCCGTGGACACGCCTCGGCTTTAGTGGGGCAATGGCAGCGCCAGCTTGATCTCGCGCAGCGACTGGAGATCACTCTGGATAATCGCAGGGAGGAGGCAGAGGTTAGTTTGCGCGATACGGTTGATAGCTGGTTAGGTACTGCCCAGGCCATGGTGGCCCGGGCGGAGGGCCAACTGGAGCTGTGGCGGTCTTATCAGGATGCCGAGGCGCCGGATCTGGAAGAACCCTGGGCACGCTGGTTGCGGGCGGCGTCAAGGAGCGGTGATGGGGTGGTGTTCATGGCCAGCCCGGTTCTGGCGCGGGATCTCCTGACGCGCCACCTGTGGGACCGGGCTGCAGGTATCGTCGTGACCTCTGCAACCCTGTCTGCGCTGGGTAGTTTTGATCGCCTTCGGGCCATGACCGGATTGCCAGCAGATGCGACTTACAAGCGGGTTGAAAGCCCTTTCAACACTGAGCAGGCGGTATTTTCAGTGCCGGCCCTACACAGCGATCCGGGGGACAGCGACGCCCACACGCAGGAAATTATCGAGAGGCTTCCTGACCTTATCTCTGGGAATCTGGGCGTGCTCGTCCTGTTCAGTTCCCGGCGGCAAATGGAAACGGTGGTTCAAGGGGTATCGGGCACACTGCCCCATGAGGCGTTGGTTCAGGATAGTCTCAGTAAAGCCCGCCTGCTGGATCGACATCGTGAGAACATCGACGCGGGCCGTTCCAGTCTTATCATGGGGTTGGCTAGTTTTGCAGAGGGCATCGACTTGCCCGGTGCCTATTGCGATCATGTGGTCATTGCCAAGCTGCCCTTCTCTGTTCCTGACAACCCCCGTGAGGCAGCTCACGCGGAGTTATTGGAGCAGTTGGGTAGAAATCCGTTCATGGAGATCAGCGTGCCAGATGCGGCTCTGCGTCTGGTCCAGGCCAGTGGGCGGCTGCTTCGCACTGAGGAGGACTGCGGTCGTATCACGTTGTTGGACCGCCGCGTGCTGACCCGGCGGTATGGTCGCGCTATCCTGGACTCCCTACCGCGTTACCGGTTCGAACTCAATGGCACGACGTGATACGCGGCTTGCCATGTTTCCCGAGAAAAGGCGGTGCACTCGCTGCCTGGGATTCAAAGTCTCTTGAACGCTCCCGTTGAGGAACAGCTGAATGTGGCAGTGCAGCAACAAAAAACCCCCTGCAGCGTCAGGTTGCAGAGGGTTGCCGTGCTTCACCTGGGTTCAGTCTCCATCCGCCAAGCCAACTTTTTGGAGACAGGGGAGGCCCTGTCGCGGCATTAATCCCAGGTCAGTGCGCCACCGGTCTGGTATTCAATGACGCGCGTTTCGAAGAAATTCTTCTCCTTGCGTAGATCCATGATCTCAGACATCCATGGAAACGGGTTCTGGGCCCCCGGAAACTGTTCGGGTAGGCCAACCTGATTCAGCCTACGATTGGAGATGAACTGCAGGTATTCCTCCATCATAGCGGCATTCATGCCCAGCACTCCCCGGGGCATGGTATCTCTGGCATAGGCAATTTCCAGCTCGGTTCCCTCGAGAATCATTTGGATGGCTTCCTGCTGAAATTCAGCAGTCCAGAGGTTGGGGTTCTCCAGCTTAATCTGGTTAATGACGTCAATCCCAAAATTGAGATGCATTGACTCATCACGGAGAATGTACTGGAACTGCTCTGCAACGCCGGTCATTTTGTTGCGTCTTCCCATGGACAGGATTTGGGTAAAGCCGCAGTAGAAAAATATTCCCTCGGTAACACAATAAAAACCAATCAGGTTACGCAGTAATTCCTGATCCGTTTCGAGTGTTCCTGTGCGGAAATTTGGGTCTGAGAGGCTGTGCGTGTGGCTGAGGCTCCAGGTTGCCTTGGCGGCGACAGACGGGACCTCGCGGTACATGTTGAATACCTCGCCCTCATCCATGCCCAGGGATTCAATGCAGTATTGGTAGGCGTGGGTGTGGATCGCCTCTTCAAAAGCCTGCCTCAGCAGGTACTGTCGGCACTCCGGGTTGGTGATTAGCCGGTAAATGGCGAGCACCAGGTTATTCGCCACCAGAGAGTCCGCAGTGGAAAAGTAACCGAGCGAACGCATGACAATACGCCGTTCGTCGTCAGACAGACCCTCCGGATCTTTCCAGGTTGCCACATCAGCCGTCATGTTGATTTCCTGGGGCATCCAGTGGTTGGCGCAGCCATCGATATATTTCTGCCAGGCCCAGTCGTACTTGAAAGGAACCAGCTGGTTGAGGTCTGCTCGACAGTTAATCATGGCTTTTTCATCAACACTGACGCGCGCTGCACCCATCTCCAATTCTTCGAGACCGGGGGCCACGTCGATCTGTCCGACGGCAGATTTGGCCCTGTCTATATTCTTGGCCATCTTGGCAACGGCCTCCGCGTCGGCTGCTACGCCGTCGTTGAGATTAGGCATGGGCGCTGCCTCGGCCACCTCAGACATTTGAGCGGCTGTTTCGGCAACCACCTCGGGTTGTGCCTTGGGGGTGGTTGGCGCGATTGCCTCTTCGGTATTGTATTCTTCCCAGTTGAGCATGGTGTGCTCTCCTCAGTTCAACGTGGTTTTTGTTACTGGCAGGCTTCGCAGTCTGGATCGTCCAGAGAGCAGGCCTGCGGTACAGGAGCCGGTTGGGGGGCAGCGGCAGTTCCTGCCCCACCTGAAGCCACGGCATTCAATTTGCCGGATTCCACTGTGGACTTTTCAGTCCCCGTAGCCGCCAGGCTGCGCAGGTAGTAGGTTGTTTTGAGTCCGCTGTACCAGGCCATCCGATAGGTGACGTCCAGCTTCTTGCCACTGGCGTTGTTGATGTACAGATTCAGTGACTGGGCCTGGTCGATCCATTTTTGGCGCCTGCTTGCACTGTCTACCAGCCACCGCGGTTCAACTTCAAAGGCCGTCGCATACTTGGCTTTAAGATCGTCAGGGATGCGATCTATTGACTGCACCGAGCCATCAAAGTATTTGAGGTCGTTGACCATTACCTTGTCCCAGAGGCCTTTGCCTTTCAGGTCCTTAACCAGATAGGGATTAACGACTGTGAACTCGCCAGAGAGGTTGGATTTCACATAGAGGTTCTGGTAAGTGGGTTCGATGGACTGGGATACGCCGGTAATGTTGGCAATGGTTGCCGTAGGGGCGATCGCCATGCAGTTGGAATTACGCATACCTTGCTCAGCCACACGGGCTTTGAGCCCCGGCCAGTCCAGAGTCTGGTCTTTGTTGACGTCGATATAAGCTTCACCGCGCTCTTCGATCAACCTGTCCAGGGAGTCGAGGGGGAAAATACCCTGGCTCCAAAGGGATCCTTCATAGCTGGAATAGCAGCCGCGCTCCGTCGCCAGTTCACTTGAAGCTTCAATAGCAAAGTAGCTGACCGCTTCCATGGAGCGGTCCGCAAAGCTGACGGCGCCCTCCGATGCGTAAGACACGTCTATTTTATAGAGCGCGTCCTGGAATCCCATAATGCCCAGTCCAATGGGACGATGTCGCATGTTGGACTGTTCGGCCTGTGGCACGGAGTAGTAGTTGATATCGATCACGTTATCGAGCATGCGGATGGCGGTGCGCACGGTCTGGCGCAATTTTTCAAGATTGAGCTGGCCGTCTTCGATATGCTGGGGCAGATTGACTGACCCCAGATTGCAAACAGCGATCTCGTCGGCGCTGGTATTGAGCGTAATTTCAGTGCACAGATTTGACGAGTGCACCACACCAACATGCTGCTGGGGCGACCTGAGATTGCACGGATCCTTGAAGGTCATCCACGGGTGGCCGGTTTCAAATATCATGCCCAGCATTTTCCGCCACAGAGCCTGTGCCTTGATGGTCTTGTGAACCCTTATGTCACCCGCGGCGGCGCCTGCTTCGTATTCGGCGTAACGTGCTTCGAAAGCCCTGCCGTACAGGTCGTGTAGGTCGGGCACTTCGTTGGGCGAAAACAGGGTCCAGTCCCCATCTTCAAACACCCGCTTCATGAACAGGTCTGGAATCCAGTTGGCCGTGTTCATATCGTGGGTTCGCCGTCGATCGTCTCCCGTGTTCTTTCGTAATTCGAGAAATTCCTCTATGTCCAGGTGCCATGTTTCCAGATAGGCACAGACTGCGCCTTTACGCTTGCCGCCCTGGTTCACGGCAACGGCCGTATCATTGACCACTTTGAGAAAGGGCACTATGCCCTGGCTTTTACCGTTAGTGCCCTTGATGTACGAACCCAAGGCCCGCACGGGCGTCCAGTCGTTCCCCAGGCCACCGGCAAACTTGGACAGCATCGCGTTGTCTTGCATC
>CALKDK010000063.1 GCA_938084055.1 uncultured Luminiphilus sp. | reverse complement strand
TCGAAGTCCCGTTCGGCAATCTTCCTCAGGATCCTGCGCATGATCTTTCCAGAGCGGGTTTTGGGTAACCCCGGAGCCCACTGAATAACATCGGGTTTGGCGATGGGGCCGATGGCGTGAACGCAGAGCTGAATCAACTCCAACCTGAGCTTCTCATCGGTTTCTACACCTGCTTTTGGTGTCACATAGGCGTAGATACCCTGGCCTTTTATATCATGGGGAAAGCCCACAACGGCGGACTCCGCAATCTGAGGATGCTCCCCAAGGGCACTCTCGATCTCTGCGGTACCCATACGGTGGCCCGAGATATTCAGGACGTCATCGACTCGGCCTGTGATTCGGAAGTAGCCATCGGCATCCCTCAGGGCGCCGTCGCCAGTAAAATAATAGCCCTTGTGCGTGCTGAAGTACGTATCAACCATGCGTTGGTGATCGTTATACACGGAGCGGATCTGGCCCGGCCATGAGCGCTTTATGGCGAGATAGCCCGCAGCTTCTCCCTCAAGTTCAATACCGTTTTCGTCAAGCAGCACCGGCTCAACGCCGAAGAAGGGAAAGCTGGCAAAGCCGGGTTTGAGTGCGTGCGCTCCTGGCAGGGGAGTGATCATGATGCCCCCGGTTTCCGTCTGCCACCAGGTATCGACAATCGGGCAGCGTCCATCACCGACCACCTTGTGGTACCACTCCCAGGCCTCGGGGTTGATGGGTTCGCCGACTGAACCCAGTACGCGCAGCGTCGATCGGGAGTGGCGCGTGACCCAATCATCCCCCATGGCCATCAGGGCCCTGATGGCGGTGGGTGCGGTGAAAAATGAAGTGACGCCATGCTTGTCCACAACATCCCAGAAACGACCGCTATTGGGATAGGTGGGAACGCCCTCGAAAATGACCGACGTGGCAGCATTGGCAAGCGGTCCGTACACAATATAGGTGTGACCGGTTACCCACCCGACGTCAGCCGTGCACCACCAGATGTCACCGGGCCGGTAATCAAAGACGTAACGGAACGTCATCGCAGCCTGCAGCAGGTAGCCGCCGGTGGTGTGTAAAACACCCTTTGGTTTGCCTGTAGAGCCCGATGTGTAGAGGATAAATAAGGGATCCTCTGCGTCCATGGACTCGGGTTCACATTCGGCGTCAGCCGCCCTGCAGGCCTCACCGTACGCAACGTCGCGCCCCGCTACCCAGTCCGTCTCGATGCCCGTTCGGGCAACGACAATGACCGAATCGACGGATGGACAGTCCTGCAGGGCGTTATCAACGTTCGCCTTGAGCGGAATACGTCGGCCACCGCGTATGCCCTCGTCAGCGGTAATCACCATTCGGCAGTTTGCGTCGGTTATTCTGCTCTGCAGGGCTTCCGGAGAGAAACCCCCGAAAACGACCGAGTGAATCGCGCCAATGCGCGCGCAGGCCAGCATGGCATAGGTTGCTTCGGGAATCATGGGCATATAAATGCATACCCTGTCTCCCCTGCCCACGCCGCGTGCTTTCAGGACATTGGCGAGTCTGCACACCCGGTCCTTGAGTTCGCCGTAGGTGATACGCTGATTGTCATCCGGTTCATCGCCTTCCCAGATAAAGGCTGTTTGTTCGGCATGTTCGGGAAGGTGTCGGTCAATGCAGTTTACGGAGACGTTGAGCTTGCCTCCGGAAAACCAGCGGGCCTCCCCCGTTTCCAGGTTCGTATCGGCCACTGCAGTCCAGGGACTATCCCATCGTAGAAATTCCTTCGCCCGGGCCGACCAAAAGTCAGTTGGGTTCTCAATGGACTCCCGGTACCACCGGCTGTAGATCTCGGGCGTAATATGGGCGTCGCAGAATTGGTTGGGCACCGGGTAAAGGGGGTGCTCGGACATGGTGTGGCTCCAAAATATAGACAAATTGACGTCGGTAGATGTTAGATCACCTTGGCTCGGGGTCAATGCCAGTGCCATGCTGACAGTTTAAGCAAGGAACGGCCTGCCGCGCCCCAAACCGGGAGTGCGGACGTGAGGCCCTGATACAAGGCCCGTTAACAGATAAAGGATTCTTAACCCAATGTCACGTTTAAACAGATGGTACGTCAGCGTTCTTGCCCTGCTGGTATTCATTGTTACACCAGTGCAGGCAGGGGAGGTCGCTGCGTTGGAGGCTCGGATAGCAAGTTTGGAGGGCGAGTTGGCGGCACTGAGGTCGCTGGTGGAGGCCATGGCGCCGCCGCTGGAGGACTATGACACGCTGCCGACAACAGAAGAGGTGGTTGCAGCGCGGCAAGCCACCTCCGAACCGGTGACCCGAACGAGCCCGGATGGTCTGCGCTATCAGGGCTTTATACAGTTGGATAGCCTTGTCACCCACTACAGCGATGGCAGGCCTGCCGGATCGGGAATTGAGGATTTTCTCATCCCATCTGACATTCCTGTGGGCCCTGATTCCAGTGACAGCTTCCGCAGCACCAATATGAGCGCAAAGACCACCCGCTTCGCCTTTGCAACTGACCATGCGACCACTGCAGGGCACGTTAGCAGTCTGGTTGAACTGGATTTTGCTCTCAGTAGTCAGGGTAACGAGCGCATATCCAACAGTTGGAGTAGCCGGCTTCGCCACGCCTACGTGGACTGGCAATTGTCGGAGCAGAATAGCTTACTGGCCGGGCAAACCTGGACAACGTTTATGCGTGCAGAAGCCCGCCCAGCCCTGTGGGACATGACCGGCTCAGTAGGCCAGACCTTTAATCGTCAGCCGCTGATTCGCTGGCGGCATAATCGCTGGAGTCTGGCGCTGGAAAATCCGGCAACGCGACTTGATGGCGTACCTTATGAGCGTGAGCAGCGTGCCTGGCCTGATTTTGTTGTTCGTTATGACGGCGAGGCCGGCGCGCTGGGATGGACCGCGGCTGGCTTAATCAGGCAGCTCAACTATCGTGAGGAGATGCAGTCGGGCCCGACCCGGGAAGATGATGCTGTGGGGTACGCCCTGAGTGTGGCGGGCAACTGGCGGTTGGGGCCGAATGATTTCCGCTTCATGCTCAACGCGGGCGATGCCTTGGGACGCTATATGGGTCTCAATGCCTTCAGCGATGGGGTCGTAACGCCCGATGGGCAGATCGAAACCTATGATCAGGTGGGTGGCTTGATCTCGTGGAGTCGCCACCTGACACCGCGCTGGCAGGCAGGTATAGCGTTGTCTGGAGCCTGGGCCGATGTGCCGAGTGAAGAAGTGTATGATTCAGCAGGGCTTCTGCCTGATCACTATGCGTCGGGGCACTTCAACCTGTGGTATAGGCCCACCGCCTCACTGGCTTTGGGCTCTGAATATATTCGGGCTGTGAAGCGCCTTGAGAACGGCAACTCGGGTAGCCTCGATCGCCTGATGCTGTCGGTACGATATAACCTTAAATAGAACAGGTGGGACTGGGGAGAAGGGCATTGTGAGCAAACTCTCTGAGCAGCAGGCCAAACGCTACTGGAAGCGCAATCGCAGTCTGATGATGCGACTGTTGTCGATCTGGTTCATTGTCAGTTTTGGCTTCGGTATTATCGGCGTGGATGCGTTGAATACCTTCCAGCTGGGCGGCTATAAGCTGGGATTCTGGTTTGCCCAGCAGGGGTCAATTTTTGTGTTCATCGGCCTTATCTTTTACTACGTTGCTGCGATGGCCCGGTTGGATCGTGAATTTGGCGTAGAGGAAGAGTGATGGATCTCGCCACGACCACCTATATTGTTGTAGGGGTCACCTTTCTCATCTATATCGTCATCGCCATCGCGGCCCGTGCGGGAGACACCCGGGAATTTTATGTGGCCGGTGGGGGTGTCCACCCTATTGCCAATGGTATGGCAACAGCGGCCGACTGGATGTCGGCCGCTTCCTTTATTTCCATGGCGGGGCTGATCGGCATCTCCTACAACGGCTACGGTGGATCAGTCTTTCTCATGGGCTGGACGGGTGGCTACGTTATTCTGGCCATGTTACTGGCGCCCTATCTTCGCAAGTACGGCAAATTCACGGTCCCTGAATTTATCGGTGATCGCTACTACTCGGACACCGCGCGAGTGGTCGCCGTCATCTGCTTGATTCTCTGCTCTGTCACCTATGTCATCGGACAGATGAAGGGTATTGGGGTAGCGTTTTCCCGATTTCTGGAGACCGACTACGAGACCGGGTTATACACGGGCATGGTCATCGTGTTTTTCTATGCTGTATTGGGCGGGATGAAGGGGATTACCTATACCCAAATTGCCCAGTATGTGGTGCTCATACTCGCCTATACCATCCCGGCCATCTTTATCAGCCTGCAGCTCACAGGAAATCCCATTCCCCAGTTGGGCCTGGGCGGCACACTGGTGGGAAGTGATACCTATCTGCTGGATCAACTCGACAGGGTTCTGACTGAAACAGGGTTCAAGGAATATACGACCTCGGTGCGGCTGAGTAAGGTCAACATGTTTGCCTACACAGCCTCACTGATGATTGGCACCGCGGGCTTACCCCACGTCATCATTCGATTTTTCACCGTCCCAAAAGTTAGTGATGCCCGAAAGTCCGCGGGGTGGGCCCTCGTATTCATCGCGATTCTCTACACGACAGCCCCAGCCGTTGCAGCGATGGCGCGTCTCAATATTATGCAGACGATAGAACCTATACCCGGGCAGAATTTGCTGATCGAGGAGCGCCCGGAGTGGTTCAAGACCTGGGAGCAAACAGGTTTGCTGGCTATTGAGGACAAAAATGGTGATGGGCGACTGCAGTATGTTGCCAACCCTGAGCTCAATGAATTGGTAAAACTCGATAACGATATTCTCGTTCTGGCCAACCCCGAGATCGCACGTCTCCCGAATTGGATTATTGCCCTTGTAGCTGCTGGGGGGCTGGCCGCAGCGCTTTCCACCGCTGCAGGCTTGTTGCTGGCTATCTCCTCCGCGATTTCTCACGACCTTTTAAAAAGTACGTTTTATCCATCCATCTCTGAGAAAATGGAGCTCAATGCCTCCCGTGGCGCCATGGCAATCGCGGTTTTCGGCGCTGGCTATCTTGGCCTCAATCCGCCGGGCTTTGCTGCGGGTACTGTTGCCCTGGCTTTTGGCCTTGCAGCGGCATCGATTTTTCCTGCTCTGATGATGGGGATTTTCTCGACGCGAATCACCCGCGAAGGAGCGGTTGCCGGCATGGTAGTGGGGTTGGGTGTCACCCTGTTTTACGTCTTCCAGCATAAGGGTGTGATGTTTGTGTCAGATTGGCGATTTCTGCCTGGCCTCGGGACTAACTGGTTTTTTGGCATTGAGCCCAACGCCTTTGGCTGTATTGGCGCAGCAGTGAATTTTGCAGTGGCATTTGTGGTGACCTCCTTTACGGGCGCACCACCGGAACGGGTGCGTAATCTGGTTCAGGATATTCGCATTCCCTCGGGATCGCCGGGCACCGCGCCGAACCCTTGATTGAGCCATGCCACATAACAACTACCGGAGGCCGTCTGTGTCTATCCTGAGCAACAAACATATCGTAACCGCACTTCTTGTCGCGCCACTGTTGGCGGTTCTGGCCTGGTTCGGCGCGGGACAGTTGACCGATGAAGCCGTTGAAAGTCCGGCTCCGGCCGAGGCAGGTAGCAGTTACCCGCTGATTGAGAGGTCTGGATGCCGTTATCCCGGTGGTGATTGCGGCCTGTCCAACGAGGACTTCAAGCTGGCGCTGGCAATCACGCCCGAAGGCGAGTTGCGGTTAGCGTCGGCGGTGCCGTTGGATTACGTTCTGGTGGGACTGGCATCAGCGGCGGGGGACGCCCCCGCGCCAGCACAGTCACTGGCTGGGGAACGGAATCGCTGGGTATATCGCTTCCCGGCGTCCCCGGCGAGTGATGATCGATTGCGCGTGGTGGCTGTGGCCGGCGGGGCGTCCTGGTTTGGCGAGGCGGGGCTCACCTTTACCGAGCCAACCGATCAGTAAGTTCCAACCTGAATGTTGTCAATCAGTCGTGTGCCACCCAACTGGGCAGCGACAAAAACGGCAGCATCAGTATCGTCCGGGCCCGCGAGGGCCAGATCCTGGCAGCGCCTCACCTCACAATACTCGGTGACAAACCCCAGCGAATCAAGGCGCTGCACGGCTGTCTGGCATAGCCCGGCATAGTCCCCAGAGCCACTTTGGATCCCTTCACTGATGGTTACGAGATTTTTGTAGAGTTGGGGGGCGATGGCCCGTTCTGCTGGGCTCAGGTAGCTGTTCCTCGAACTCAGGGCCAGACCGTCTGCTGCTCTGAATGTGGGTACCCCTTCGATACGTATCGGCATGGCAAGATCTTTAACCATCCTGCGTATGACCAGTAATTGCTGGAGATCCTTTTCGCCAAAAAATGCGATGTCGGGACTGACCAGATTCAGCAGTTTGCAAACTACAGTGGTAACACCGTCGAAATGCCCCGCCCTGTGTTGTCCGCAGAGTACGTCGGTGAGGTGGGGAACCCTGACCGTGGTATGCGCTTGGAGACCGTTGGGATAAAGCGTCGACACGTCTGGCGTGAATACCAGATCTGCTCCTATTGCGGCCAGCTGCACCAGATCGTGTTCGAGTGTGCGGGGGTACGCATCCAGATCCTCACCAGCACTGAACTGCAAGGGGTTAACAAAGATTGACACGACCACCTTTGCCCCCGCGTCCAGCCCTCGTGCAACCAATGAGAGATGGCCCTCATGAAGATTGCCCATGGTTGGTACGAAGGCGATGCCTCCGGCTGGGGCGGATTGGCCAGACAGTTGCCCCTGGAGCGCCTGTGCTGTGTTGACAATCTCCATCCGCCAGTGCCTCGGTTAGGAGTACGTGTGCTCTTCCTTGGGATAAGCGCCTGTCTTCACAGCCTGAACAAAGGCCCTTAGGGCGGCCTGAACCGATGTCTCGCCCTCCATAAAATTCTCCACGAACTTCGGTGGCTGTTCACTGAGGCCAAGCATATCGTGTAGGACAAGAACCTGGGCATCGGTGCCCGCGCCAGCGCCAATGCCAATGGTTGGGATGTCGAGCTTTGAGCTGATGTCGGCGGCGAGATGGGCCGGTATGCACTCCAGCACCAGCAGACTTGCGCCGGCGTCCTGAATTTCAACCGCATCGGCAAGGATCGATTTGGCTTCTTTGGGCGTTCGACCTTGAACTCGATAGCCACCAAAAACATTGACGGATTGGGGGGTCAAACCCAAATGGGCACAAACCGGAATGCCGCGCTCCACAAGGCGGTGAATGCTCTCACTTAACCAGACACCTCCCTCCAGTTTGACCATTTGCGCACCGGCCTGCATCAATTGCATGCCCGACTCCAGAGCCTTGTCGGTGGTGTCGTAGCTCATGAACGGCATGTCAGCGACGATCAATGAATTGGGACTACCACGGCATACACAGCGCGTGTGATACGCCATGTCACTGATGGTTACGGGAATGGTCGTATCGTGTCCCTGCAGGACCATGCCAAGCGAGTCACCCACCAATATAGTCTCCGCGCCAGCTTCACTGATCAGACGTGAGAAAGTGGCGTCATAAGCCGTCATCATGACGAACTTTTCGCGCTCCGCTTTCATGGCGTTCAGTGTGCTGATGGTTACCCTTCTACTCATCTGCGCTGTCCAATTGGCAAGTTTTGATCACGATCATAACGGGGTGTGCAAGGTTAACCGAAGAAGGTGGGATTGAAATAGTGACGACCGCTTCGAATATCCAGCAGGTAGTCTACCAGCTGTCCGAAGTCGTGATCACCGCGTGAAAGGTCAAGTTCGTTGGCATTGACAATCAGTAGGGGCGCAGCATCGTAATATAGAAAAAACTCGCTGTAGACTTCATTGATTTGCTCGAGATAGTCCCGATCTATACGCCGTTCGCTGTCTATCCCCCGGCTTTGAATGCGTTCCAGAAGCCGATCGGGTGTGGCTTGCAGGTATATCACGAGGTCGGGGACCGGGGCATCGATAGTCAGCTGACGGAATACCTTTTCGTACAGGGTGTACTCATCGGGATCGAGGTTTATCCGCGCGAATAATGGGTCTTTATCGATAAGAAAATCTGAAACCCGGACGGGCTCAAAAATATTGCTTTGCCGCAGGTCAGCAATCTTTTGACTGCGCTGGAAGAGAAAAAAAAGTTGGGTTGCGAGGGCTGCCTCCCTGCGGTTCTGGTAAAAGCGCTCGAGGAAGGGGTTTTCGTGCGCCTCCTCAAGCAATATTTGATAATTGAAGGATTCCGCCAAACGCCGCGCGAGCGTGGTCTTGCCGACGCCAATGGGGCCTTCCACAGCGATATAGCCGGGCAGCACGCGGCCTCGCAGGTCCAAATTGGTTGGTTCAAACGCATCCGGTTGATTGGCGTTCAAGGTGGATTCCCAGGTTCGTTACCTTTTGGAAGCACAATATTAAGCTTCTCCAGGCGCTCTGTGGTGCAAACAGCGAGCAATGTACCAATATCCACTCCATTGGGCATTACAAATTCGCGGCCCAGCAGGTCAGAGAGTGGCCGGAGTACAAAATCCCTGCTGTAAAGTCCTGGGTGGGGCAGGGTGAGCACCTCATTCTTTAATTGAAGGTTGCCCATCAACAATAGATCGAGATCAATGCAGCGCTCGCCCCAGCGTCTGCGCCTGATCCGACCCATAGCTGTCTCAATAGCCTGAAGGCTGGTGAGCAGTTCTCCGGGGGACAGGCCCGTGCGCAGGTGGGCACAGGCATTGAGGAAGTGCGGTTGGTCAGCAGGCCCCATGGGCGGTGATTCATACACCGGGGAGATTGCTACCAGCTGGGTGTTTCCCAGGGCGGCCATCGAGCGACAGGCTTTACTCAGCTGCAGGGCAGGTTGGTTTATATTCGATCCGAGGCCCACAAACGCATCGATCAAGGATTGCGGTTCCTGCGCGGCCTGCGTCTCCGGGGCGGTCGATCATCGGGTTGCGGTGGTGCACTGCCAACCAGCTCGGGATACTTTTGTTGTTGCTGCTCCCAGAAATCGCCTATGCCATCGAGTGGCTCGGGTGAATCGGCGCGGAGCAGCAGCAGGTCATAGGCGGCGCGAAAGCGTCGATTGGCCAGTAAATCCTTGATTTTACGCGGCTGTTTTCGTTCAAGCCTGGGCTGTAACTCCCAAATTTCCCGAACTGGAAAGGAAAATCTTCGGGGTATGGCCATATGCAAACAGGTCTCCGCTATGACCTGCTGGCCGGCGCTATGAATTGCCTGCAGGGGTGCCTCACCTTGATCCACCAGCGTATTGGCCCGGTTCTGCAGGGCGGGCCACAATAAGGCGGCGAGCAGGAACGCGGGGGTCACCGGGCGTCCTTCCTGAACCCTGAGGTCCGTGTTACCCATGGCGTTGGTCACCAGTGCTTTGTATCGGGGTTCACGTTCGATCAGGCTTGCAGCTTCAGGGCAGAGGCTGTCGAGTAGGCCGTGGTGTAGCAGTAGCAAGAGGGTTGGCTTGCCGTGTCCTGCCATGAACAGCTTCAGAAATTCGTCAAACAGCCTTGGGGGCGGTATTTCCCCCAGTAGGGTAGCGCACTCTCCGATGGCGGCTTCTGTCTTGGTCTCGATATCGAACTGCAACTTCGCCGCAAAGCGAGCCACCCTAAGCATACGCACCGGGTCCTCCCGATAGCGTTTTTCGGGATCACCAATAACCCTAATGAGTCGTGCCGCAATATCGCTACTGCCATCAATTTGATCCAGAATGGTTTCGCTCACCGGATCGTAGTACATGGCGTTGATGGTCAGGTCGCGGCGAGCGGCATCCTGCTCAAGGGTGCCATAAACGTTGTCCCTCAGAAGAAGCCCCTGTGCCGACTGTTGACTGGCACTTTTAAGTGAGCCATCGCTATCGTGGGGGCCCCTGTAGGTTGTAACTTCGATAATATCTTTGCCGTCCCGTACGTGGACGATTTGGAAGCGTCGACCAATAACGCGCGCGCGCCTGAATAGGGCTTTAATCTCCTCGGGTTTTGCGTTGGTGGCAACATCGAAGTCTTTGGGTTGTCCGCCCAATATGAGATCCCGTACCGCTCCCCCGACGATGTAAGCCTCGAAATCGGCCCTGCGGAGATGCTCAACAACACGAATGGCGGCAGGATTCACATGATGCCGGTTAATGGTGTTGGGTGTCTTTGCAATACGGGACAACGGACTTCCTTTGGGCGCGCGTGGCCAAGTGTACTACCCAGCGCCCGCAAGGGGGAATTGGCATTTTCAGGAGCGCATAACGAAACATGGGGAAGTTTCCTTCCCCACCCAGGTCCGTTCTTGCATTTTTTATTGCTTTTTGGCCCGTTATTGTTATTTCGGCTCTGACCCGAACCAGCAGGACACATGCCAATAGAAAAAAAATTAATAAAAACATATGTTTATATATTTTTAGGCTTATTTGCGCCGGAGCACGGCTGCCAATTTGTTACCTTCTCACACCCCAGTGTTACGTAGATTACCAAACCGGTAGGGCCTTCAGGTGCTTTTCCGCCTACCCGGCTGGCTTCGAGGTAAGTTAAACCGCTGTCGGCGCTCCCACAGGCATTTCCGACTTATACCCAGTTTCTGTGCAAGCTCGGTCTCGCTCATGGAGTCCTGATGTTCGAGGACGAAGCGCATAAAATAATCTTCCAGACTCAGTTCCTCATCGACAGGCTGAGGGTCGCCCTCTTGTGACGCGCCAGTTTCAGCCGTTTCCCCTGCAGTGACTACTGAAAGCTGCACCTCGGGAACGCGCGTTTCCAACTTCAGGCCCATGTCCTCGGGTTCAATGAACTCACCGTCCGCCATCACAACGCCTCGCTCCACGGCGTGTTCCAACTCCCTCACATTCCCTGACCAGGGGTGCTGCAGCGCCATACTCAGCGACGCAGGGCTGAGAGGTCTAAATTTGCAGCCGAGCTTCTCAGCCAGGGTTTCAGCAAACCATTGCGCCATCGTCACAATATCGTCTTGGCGTTCCCGCAATGGCGGTATGGTCAAAGTGAGTACATTGATTCGATAGTAGAGGTCCTTGCGAAACTCACTGCGGCTGGCGAGGCGGGACAGATCACGGTGGGTAGCACAAATAAGCCTGACATCGACGGTTTTGCTCAATACCGATCCGATGCGTCTAATCTCTCCCTCCTGGATAAAGCGCAGCAGCCGAGCCTGCGCAGATTGGGGCAGTTCACCTATTTCATCCAGAAATAGGGTGCCACCATCGGCTGATTCAATCAGACCCATACGATTACTGGTGGCACCGGTAAAAGCCCCTTTTTCGTAACCAAAGAGTTCAGATTCAATCAGGGATTCGGGAATGGCTGCGCAGTTTACGGCCACGAGGGGTCGACCACCGCGCCTGCTCAGGGAGTGCACCCGTCGGGCCGTGAGTTCCTTGCCCGTCCCGGTTTCACCCTGGATAAGCACGGTGGAGTCTGTTCTTGCGACCTTTGCCACTTGCTCATCAAGGCGCTTTAGCAGAGGGCACTGACCCTGGAAAAACTCCCGCGCTGGCCCCTGCTCGCCCGGCCCTGATGAATTCGAGTGGTCCGGGTCAGGGAGCGCTGCAGCAACCACAGTTAGCAAATCGGCATCAGAGCAGGGCTTGGCCAGATAATCGACGGCTCCGGCTTTCATGGAATTGACGGCAGATCGGAGACTGGCATAGTTGGTCATGACAATGACCGGCACTGGATTTGCCAGCCGAATCAACTCCGAGCCACTGGCGCCGGGTAGTTTCAGTTCCGTGACAATCAGGTCGAATTCAGCGAGTTTGTAGCGGGTTTCGGCCTCTTTCACGCCAGAGGCTTCAGCAACTTTGTAGTCCTGTGCCTCCAGCACCCGGCGCAGCGCCTGCCGCTGCGAAGGCTCATCATCAACCAGCAATACATGAGGCATGTCGTACACCCTGCGTCGTGGGGGTCCAGATCGGCTGATCCACCCTGGATCACCCTACTGCAAGTAACACAGTAACAAAATGGGATTATTTGTTACCTTGTTACACGACTGTGATCCCAATTGGCCTGGCCCCACGCCAATAATTCCCCGGCTGAAGCGAGGTCTTGGGGCGGACTTGGCTGGCCAAGTTGCTGGAGAGCGCTCCGCAAATTGTCCAGAGGTCGGGTCGCGTCAATTGCGGGCGCCCCGGTTTGTTTGCTTAATTTGAAGCCTTCAGGGTTGGTCAAAACCGGTAGATGTGCATACACGGGCGACTGGAGTCCGAGCTTCTGCTGCAGGAATATTTGTTTCGGGGTCGAGTCGAGAAGGTCGCGGCCCCTCACGACCTGCGTAACGGCGGGCTGCGCATCGTCGATTGCTGCTGCCAGTTGGTAGGCATACAGGCCGTCCCGGCGGCGAACTATGAAATTACGCACATATTTTCCCAGGGGCCACACCATCTGCCCCAGGAGACGGTCACGTACCGTGATGACAGTGTCAGTGGGGACTCTGACGCGAAGGCTTGTAGCCGCTGTGGTGTCCACTGTTCTCCTGGCGCATGTGGACTGGCAACTGCCATCGGGTGCGAGGGTTGCGCGGGAACAGCAACAGTGGAACAGATCGCCCTGTTCATACAGGCGGTGTAGCGACTCCTCATAGCGCGGGCTATGGTGACTTTGGTAGTCGATGGCCCCGTCAAAAGCCAGCCCGTGGGTCCCTAGGCAAGCTGTAATGCTCTCCACGGCACCCTCAACCTCACGGGGTGGATCTATATCGTCGATCCGAAGCAGCCAGCGACCTCCCAGGCTTCGTGCCCAGAGGAAACTCCCCACAGCAGCAAGCAGGGAACCCGCATGCAGGGGTCCCGTGGGCGAGGGAGCAAACCGTCCAATGACGGGAGGTGCGTTTGGCGTCAGGTCGTCGATTGCAATAAGTCAGAGGCGCCCGGGCCCACTGCGGTGGCTACCCCAGCTCCTGCTTCTCCTTTATTTCCGACAGGGTTTTACAGTCGATGCAGAGTGTTGCGGTGGGCCGTGCTTCAAGACGCTGAATGCCGATCTCGATACCACAGGCATCACAGTAGCCGTAGTCGTCGTTGATAATTCGATCCAGGGTGCCATCAATCTTTTTGATGAGTTTTCTTTCCCGGTCACGGGTGCGAAGCTCGAGACTGAATTCCTCTTCCTGGGTTGCGCGATCCGCTGGGTCAGGGAAGTTAGAAGCCTCGTCTTTCATGTGCGAAACCGTTCTTGTGACCTCATCGACCAACTCGCCCCGCCAATGAAGCAAAAGACCCCGGAAATGCTCAAGTTGTTCGTCGTTCATATAAGACTCGCCGCGAGCTGGCTTGTAGGGCTTGAAGTCATCAAATTTTTGTACCGACCCCACAGCATGGGCAATTTTCCTGGCGCCCTTTTTACGCCGGGCCGCGGCCTTGCTTTTTGGCGTAGCGGGGGTTGGAGTCGTCGGCCTGGTTACCGCCTTTTGTACGGATTCTTTTTTTGCCGGCGCCTTCTTTGCTGGGACTTTCTTGGCGGGCGCCCTTTTTACAGGCGCTTTTTTAGCTGGAGCCTTTTTAGCTGGAGCCTTTTTGGCAGGTGCCTTTTTCACGGGCGCTTTCTTGGCTGGGGCTTTCTTGGCCGGGGCTTTCTTGGCAGGTGCTTTCTTGGCAGGTGCTTTCTTGGCAGGTGCCTTTTTCACGGGCGCTTTCTTGGCCGGGGCTTTCTTGGCCGGGGCTTTTTTCACCGGCGCTTTCTTGGCTGGGGCTTTCTTGGCCGGGGCTTTTTTCACGGGCGCTTTCTTGGCTGGGGCTTTCTTGGCCGGGGCTTTTTTCACGGGCGCTTTCTTGG
>CALKDK010000062.1 GCA_938084055.1 uncultured Luminiphilus sp. | reverse complement strand
GGGGCTTTCTTGGCCGGGGCTTTTTTCACGGGCGCTTTCTTGGCTGGGGCTTTCTTGGCCGGCGCCTTCTTGGCAGCTGCTTTTTTAGCTGGAGCTTTTTTAGCCGTAGCCTTTTTGGCGGGCGCTTTCTTGGCCGGGGCTTTCTTTACGGGGGCTTTTTTAGCCGTAGCCTTTTTAGCGGGTGCCTGTTTCGCTGTTGGCTTTTTTTTGCTGCTGGTTTTTTTGGTGGTCATGGCCGGTTACCTGATTACCTGAATATGTATGGAGGCAGTCATCACACCGCAGAAAAGACTGCGTTTGGGAGGCCGACGGTGGCAGCTCCCGCAACGGGGACGGGAAGCTACCAGATAAAGGCCTCTCATGCCAGCTCAAATCGACGCCCGAGTGTCCCTGACCCCTGACAGAGGAACTTGGTAAACTGTCGACATGGGTATGCACTGGGATTTTCATGGGCTGCAGCAGGGCGTGCTGGAAAGTCGCTATAAACGCTTTCTGGCCGATGTGCGGCTACCCACTGGCGAGATTGTTGTCGCCCACTGTCCAAATACGGGTGCCATGACGGGTTGTCAGAAGCCAGGGTCTCGCGTCTGGATGTCCCCCAGTCGCAATCCCAAGCGTAAATTAGCCTGGACTCTGGAGTTGGTGGAGACCGCCGAGGGGATGGCATGTGTTCACTCGGCACTGGCCAACCGCGTCGTTGCAGCGGCACTACAGGAAAAAATTCTAGCGCCTTTGGCAAATTTCTCGGCCCTGCGCTCTGAGGTGGCCTGCGGTGGAAATACCCGCCTGGACTTCAAACTGGAGGGTGAGACAGTCATTTGGGTCGAGGTTAAGGCCGTGTCCTGGTGCTCAGCCGAAGGGCTGGGTTTGTTTCCCGACGCGGTCAGCCTGCGCGCCAAAAAACACGTCGAAGAACTGGTTGGACTGCTGGCCACAGGCGCCCGGGCGGCACTCATTTTCTGTGTTTTTCACTCTGGGGTCACCCGGGTTTCTCCGGCCTGGGACGTGGATGCCGCCTACGCGCTGGCGTTGGCGAAAGCCGCCGATCAAGGTCTCGAAGTGTATGCCTTGGGCGTGGATATCAGCCGCGACGGTCTCCGCGCGACCCGCGCCCTCACTGTGCAGGGCCTTGCCGGTGTCGGGTAACAGTCTGGGGATGGAAACCATGCTCAGCAATGACTGGGCTCTAGGTCTCGATGCCAGTGGCCTTGAGAATAAGCCCGGGATCGGTCTTTCCCATCCGGCAGCGGGTGCGGCCCTGCAGCGGCTCATGACCCGTGCAAGGCGTTCCGGGTTTGAGCTGGCTGTTGCATCGGGCTATCGCGGTTACTTACGACAATTAACCATCTTCAATGAAAAATTCCGATGCCAGCGACCGGTTTGTTCTGATCAAGGTCACGAGCTGTCCCGCAGCGCGTTTGATGAGGCTGGGTGGCTTCGGGCCATTCTCCGCTATTCAGCATTGCCCGGAACATCTCGCCACCACTGGGGCACGGATTTTGATGTCTGGGATAGCCGTGCAGTGGGTGAGGACTACAAGCTGCTTTTGCAGGGGGATGAGTATGCTGGTGACGGTCCTTTCGCGGCGTTGTCAGCCTGGCTTTCGCAGCTGATTGACCGTGATGATGCGGAGGGGTTTTACCGGCCCTACGATACGGTGACGGATGGTGTTGCCATCGAGCCCTGGCATTTGAGTCATCGTCCTACAGCGCAGCTTTTTTATCCTCTCGTGACTGACGCCCAACTCAGGTCTCTCTGGTTGGCGGGGGAGCAAACCGCTGCTGGCGGGTGCAGCTTTGAACCACTCGCAGCCCAGGCCGTGCTGGAGGATCAATTCGAGGAGGTGATGGCTCGCTTTGTTCGCAGCTACTATGAGTAGCGTGGGTAGGCCCTGTATTCCAAGCGTAGGTCGCTTCTCCAGATTGGATCGCCGCCGATCTCAATTGGCCTGGTCAGTTGGCGGCTTACTGCTGCAGCCGGTAGCCGAATCTCCCAGGGGCCTCGTGCGCCAGTGGGTGCTCAGGGACCCGACTGACATCGGGGTCGGGCTGGACTTAAACGCCATCCAGAGGTGGATTGCGAATCACTGACTCTGCTGGAGCAGATGCCCATAGTGGTTCTGGTAATCCAAACGCGAGGCATTAATGACCTCGAGTGCCTCTGCACGGCCATACACACAGTCGACACGGATATCGACCTCTTTACCGGGGATCATCTTATACGTTGAAAAATAGTGTTGCAGACGCTCGGTTTTGATCGGAGGAAGATCCGCGATGTCCTCGACGCCTCCCCAAATATTATCCCCCTCAAGTACGGCGATGATCTTATCGTCGGCTTCACCACCGTCGATCATTTGGATGCCACCAACAACCCTTGCGTTCAGCAGAATATCTGCGCGCGTAATGAGCCGTTCAGAAAAAATACAAATATCGAGTGGGTCCCCATCTGCAACATCAGCATGTTCACACCGCGCGGCAACCGCCTCTGCGCAATAGGTACGGGGAATAAAGCCGTAGAGGGCCGGCGGTGTCGCGGTAGTTCTTTGTGGGCGGTCTACGACCAGAAAGCCAGTATTTTTATCTAATTCATATTTGACAGTATCACTCGGCAGCATCTCAATATAGGCCTGAACTATCCCAGGTTCGGCACCGGCTGGCGCCGCTTCAAGTCCATGCCAAGGGTGCCGGCGGTAAGCCGAAAATGGTTCATCAAGATACATGGGTTCGGGCCTCCAGCCCTTTGTCTTTGCACGGGTCAGCAACTTTACACTTCGGGACCCCGACTGGATCACAGTCCCGTGCAGAGGGTGCCAGCACGGGTCCTGTTGGCCAACGCTCCCCGGGGGTGGACCTATATATCGAATGTTTCGGTCAGCTTCCTGGGCACGGGAACGTTTTTAAGAACAGTGTAAATTGGCATGCCCTCCCTGTACTCTGGGTAGGCCTCACCCTGTACCAAAGGCTCGAAATAAGCGCGACCTGCGGCAGTCACGCCAAAGCCATCCCGGCTGATAAATTTGCGCGGCATTTTCTTTTCACGATTGGCTACCCGGGTGAGCGCAGTTTCGCCAATTTGCCAGCGATAACGCGACCCGGGCAGTCGGATTATGGTGGGCATCACCGCATTTTTTCCCGCCGCGGCAAATTTGACAGCCGCAGCACCCACGGCGTAGGCCTGGTCCACATCTGTCTGGCTGGCAATATGTCGTGCGGCTCGTTGCAAATAGTCAGAGACAGCCCAATGGAACTTGTAGCCCAGGTTGGATTTGATGAGGTTTGCCAAAGTGGGTGCTAGGCCACCGAGTTGAGCATGCCCGAAGGCGTCTCTGACACCACTGTCACTCAGGAAGTTTCCGTCAGCGTCCTGAACGCCCTCAGAGGCGACGACAACGCAGTAGCCGCAGCGATCGACCGCTTGTCTGACTTTATTGAGGAAGTCCTGCTCACGAAATGGAATCTCAGGGAAAAGGATGACATGGGGGGCGGAACTGGTTTCGGTGGTCGCCAGGCAGGAGGCACCTGCGATCCATCCCGCATGACGTCCCATGACTTCAAGGATAAAAACCTTTGTCGAGGTATCGCACATGGACGCCACATCGAAGGCAGCCTCACGGGTTGAAATTGCGACATATTTGGCCACCGAGGCGAACCCCGGCGAATTGTCGGTAACTGGCAGGTCGTTGTCGATAGTTTTGGGGACATGGATCGCTTGCAGCGGGTAGCCCATTGTCTGCGATAGTTGCGATACCTTGAGACAGGTATCGGCTGAGTCACCGCCGCCATTGTAAAAAAAGTACCTAATGTTGTGTGCCTTGAAGACGGCGATCAGCCGCTCGTATTCGGCGCGATTTTCTTTCAGGCTGCGCAGCTTGTACCGACAGGAGCCAAAAGCGCCTGCGGGCGTGGTCATCAGTCCGCGGATCGCTTTTTTGGTTTCCTTGCTGGTGTCTATAAGATCCTCTCGCAGTGCCCCTACAATACCGTTGCGGCCTGCATACACCTTGCCAATGATGTCTTTGTAGAGGGCCGCGGTCTCGATGACCCCACAGGCAGAGGCATTGATGACCGGGGTGACGCCGCCCGACTGGGCATAGAATGCATTGGCTTTGGACATGGACTGATAGACGCTTTGGGTAGTGGGTGGCATAAGGTAGTGCCACAGGCGGTGTTGTGCAAATCCACGTGCTAAGCTCCCACCTCAAACGGAGTCACCAGTGACACAACATATCCATATTGTTGGCATTTGCGGCACTTTCATGGGTGGCTTGGCCCTGCTTGCCCGGGAGCTGGGCCACCGGGTGACCGGGTCCGACGCCAACGTATACCCCCCCATGAGTGATCAGCTGTCCGACGCCGGCATTGCCTTGATGGCAGGTTACTCAGCTGACAACCTCACGCCCAGGCCTGACCTTGTGGTGATGGGTAATGCGCTCTCCCGAGGCAATCCGGAAGTTGAGGCCATCCTCAACTCAGGGATTCCCTATACCTCTGGGCCCCAGTGGCTGGGAGAGCAGGTACTGGCAGGACGATGGGTTCTTGCTGTTTCGGGCACACACGGGAAAACCACCACATCCAGTATGTTGGCATGGATTCTGGAGGCGGCCGATATGAGGCCAGGATTTCTTATTGGGGGCGTCCCCGGAAATTTCGGACTTTCCGCCCGTCTTGGTGCATCGGACTTCTTCGTCGTTGAGGCGGATGAATACGATACGGCCTTCTTTGATAAGCGGTCGAAATTTGTTCATTACCGCCCACGAACGCTGGTCATTGGTAATCTCGAGTTCGACCACGCTGACATTTTTCCGGATCTGGCCGCTATTGAAACCCAGTTTCATCACCTGGTCCGCTGTATTCCCGGTGAGGGTCTGGTCATCCGGGGGCAATCTGATGCGATTGATCGTGTGCTGGACCGTGGTCTCTGGACGCCGACCCAGCACTTTGGCGGCGAGGCGTGCCATGACGGGTGGGTGGTTAAGGCGTTGACGCCAGGGGGCGACAGCTTTGAGGTGTCGGGGCCCGGTACCGATACCGTGACCCTAAGCTGGCGTCTGGTGGGTCAACACAATCTTCTCAATGCCTGTGCGGCTCTGGCCGCAGCCCACCACGTGGGGGTGCCATTGCCGATTGGCGCGGAGGCCCTGGGTCGTTTCGAGGGCGTGAAAAGGCGGTTGGAATTGCGTGGTAATCCAGCCGGCGTATTGGTTTTCGACGACTTTGCCCATCACCCCACGGCCATTGCCATGACGCTGGACGCGCTGCGCCAGCGCCAGACCCAGGGACGATTGGTTGCCGTCGTAGAGCCGCGATCGGCTACCATGCGTGGGGGTCAACACGCTCATGAGCTAAACTTGTCCACCCGAGCAGCCGATCGGGTGTTTTGGTACCAGCCACCCGGCCTGAATTGGCCCCTTGACCGTTTTGTTGCCGAGAGCCCGGTACCAGCATCGGCGTGTCAGGATCTTGATGAGTTGGTTGAGGTCATTGCCGCGTTTGCAGAACCGGGCGACACCATTGTCATAATGAGTAATGGCGGCTTTGGCGGGATCCACGAAAAGTTGATTGCGCGGCTGCAGGCATCTGCGGCCTGATCTGACGGAGAGGCCAATGAGCCAGCAGTATTTCCATTGGGTAACGACAAAGGCCCCCGCAATAATCGGTTTCTACGGCCTGTTGTCACTGCTGGCCCTTGCTCAGTTGGGGGATATCCGGCTGGATGCTTCTTCAGACTCACTCTTGCTGCAGGGCGATCCAGATCTCGCGTACTTTCGGGAGGTCAGTAGTCACTATGCGGCGGGGGGAAGCTCAGGCGAGTTCCTGATTCTCACCTGGCAGCCGCCGACGGCATTGCTGGCTCCCGAGTCGCTGGAACCTCTGGCAAAAATGGTCGAATCGCTGCAGGGGGTGGAGGGCGTTGCTTCAGTCACCAGCATCCTCGATGTGCCGCTGCTGGAGAGTCCACCACTCAGCCTGACGGATCTTGCAGAGGCACAAAGCCTGCCCACGCTCCGGAGTGACGGTGTCGACACCAGCCTGGCGTTCGAGGAATTTACGACGAGTCCTATCTACCGAGACTTGTTAGTGGGAAGTGGCGGAGACGTCACCGCAGTGCAGGTGAGTTTGGCCACTGACCCCGCCGGTCCCCAGTTATTGGACAGGCGGGAAGATCTTCGAGGCTTGGCCCGAGAAGGCCAGCTTACGGCAGCAGAGGCCACTGAGCTGGCCGCTGTCTCAGAGCACTACGATGATTTTCTGGCGGCTGAGAATGAACGGCGCAGTCGTCTCGTCGCCGAGGTTCGGGGAGTTGCTGAGCAGTTTAGATCGCATGCGGAAATATTTGTGGGCGGCGTGCCAATGATAGCTGCCGATATGCTGGCTTTTGTGCGCGCGGACCTAGTGACATTCGGGATCGCCATTGTTGCCATCATGGTGCTGGTACTGGGGGTAATTTTTCGGGATTGGCGCTGGGTGGCAACGCCCATCCTGAACTGCGTAGTGACAGCCAACTTGATGCTGGGGATCCTGGCGTTTTTTGACTGGCGGATGACGGTTATCTCTTCAAATTTTGTGGCCGTGCTGTTGATCGTCACCTTGTCGCTGTCCGTGCACCTGATCGTCCGGTATCGGGAACTCGAGGACGTCGCCGCCCGCTTGAGCGTTCCCCAGCGCGCAGCGGAAGCGGCGCGGCTCATGTTGGTGCCCTGCAGCTACACCGCACTGACCACGGTGGTGGCCTTCGCTTCGCTGATGGTCGCCGGGATTCAGCCCGTAATCGATTTTGGATTGATGATGACTGCCGGCATCACGGTGGCCTTTGTCACTACTTTCTTGCTTTTACCGGCGATGATGGCGTCCTTGCCCGAGCCAGCATCGCGCACCAAGCCCCGTCTGCAGGGCGGTATGACGGTCCTTTTCGCCGGCTGGGTGCAGCGTTATGGCGCTGTTGTATTGCTGGTTACTGGGATTTTGCTGGTGGCCGTCATTGTCGGGATCTCGCGCCTGAAGGTGGAAAATCGCTTCATAGACTACTTCAAGGAAAGTACAGAGATATACCAGGGTATGGAATTACTGGATGCGCGGCTGGGGGGAACGATTCCACTGGATGTCATTCTCTACCCGCCCATTGAGGCTCCGCAGGCCCGCATGGGAACCCATCAGGCGATCGACAACACCGCAACCACTGCGGGTAATGCTGACGAGCTCGAGGCGGGCAATGCAGGCTTTGAGGAGGATTCCTTTGAGGATGACCTGTTCTCCGACGACCCTTTCGCTGGCGGGGATATGTTTGCTTCGGAGCAAGGCACAGCGCCGTCATTCTGGTTCACTCCCCGGGGCAGGCGACTGCTGGACGAAGCCCATTCCCTTATTGAGGCGCATTCCGAAGTTGGCAAGGTATTGTCGCTGTCGACAGCCTTTGAGGTAATGGATGGCTTGTACGGGGCGCCACTGGGTGCCATTGAGCTGGCCCTTGTGGAGAACAGCATGCCGGCGGACGTCGACAATACGCTGGTTCGACCCTATTTTTACCCTGCGGGGGACCAGGCCCGAATTTCGCTGCGTGCGAAGGAGACCAGCCAGGAGTTGGAGCGCGATCGATTCCTCACCGAACTGCACGCGGAACTTGTCGAGACCCTTGATATCGCTCCGGAGCGCATACAATTTACCTCGCTGCTGGTCCTTTATAACAACGTACTTCAGAGCCTGTTCAGGTCCCAGATACTCACCCTCGGCGCAGTTTTTCTTGCCATTGGTTTGATGTTTTGGGCTGTCTTCCGCTCCCTGTCCCTCGCCCTGCTGGCCCTGGCCCCCAATGTGCTGGCCGCCGGCCTCGTTTTGGGTGTCATGGGTCTACTGGGCATACCCCTCGACATCATGACCATTACGATTGCCGCCATCGTGGTGGGCATTGGTGTGGATGATTGCATTCATTACATTCACCGATTCCGGGTGGAGTTCGCGGTCGATGGGCACTACAGGAATGCCATGGTGAGGAGTCATGCCAGTATTGGTCGTGCGATGTACTACACCACGTTGACCGTTATGGTGGGATTTTCGCTGTTAACTTTGTCCAACTTCACCCCCAGTCTCTATTTTGGTTTGTTGACTGACTTGGCGATGCTCGCAGCGGTGGCCGGCGCACTGCTGTTGCTGCCAAAACTGATACTGCTTTTTCAGCCCCTTGGCCCGGAAAGGCATGAGTGAGGCCAGGTGTCGCCCCGGGTGCGGCGCCTGTTGTATTGCGCCGGCTATCGTGCAGTCTTTTTTTGGCATGCCCGATGGAAAACCCGCGGGGGTGGCCTGCATCCACCTCAATGCTTCACTGGGCTGTGACTTATTTGATGACCCCCGAAGACCACGATGCTGCGTCCAGTTCAAGCCGCACCCTGAGGTGTGTGGCGATGGCAGAGAACAGGCTATGGTGCTCCTGATGCAACTAGACGCTGACAGTCAACCAGAGTACGAATCATGACGGAACTACCTCTTTTCCCACTGTCATCGGCACTGATGCCCTTCGGCGCCATGCCCTTGCAGATTTTTGAACAGCGCTATCTGGATATGGTGGCCAACTGCATGCGCACCGGTACGGGGTTTGGTGTGGTTTGGTTGCGCCATGGCTCCGAGATCAGCGGTGGTTCCATCGACACGCCCGACATTGGTGACTATGGGACTTACGCGCGTATCACTGACTTTGACCAGCTGCCGAACGGACTGCTCGGTATCACCATCCGGGGTGAAGCGCGGTTTGATGTTGAGGACGTGTGGCGTGATCCGTCAGGACTTCTGCGCGCCCGGGTCAATATGGAGTCGGCACTGGAACCCACCGCAATGCGCGATAGCTGGCGCTCACTTGAGATTGTGCTGCGGGGGCTGGAGTCCCACCCCCACATTCAGCGGATGAATCTGACGGTCGACTATGACAACGCCTGGGAGGTTGCATTTACTCTGGTGCAGTTGTTGCCCTTCGAGGATTCTGTCAAGTATGAGCTGCTTGGTATGGCCAGTGTGGAAACTCTCATTACTGAGCTGGATATCCTGCTTAACCAGATTTCCGGCGAAGACTGAGGCTAGCGGTTGCCGGCGCTATTTTGTTAGGTTCTGATGTGAATTCGGAGAGGGAGTGACTGGCATGTATGACCTGGTGGTCAAGGGTGGAATGGTTGTTGATGGTACCGGGTGTGAGCCCTTTGCCGCTGATGTGGGTATCACGGATGGGTTGATCGCTGCAGTTGGCAGTGATCTCGGCCCGGCCAGAGAGGAGGTTGACGCGACGGGTTGCTATGTAACGCCGGGATTTGTCGACATCCACACCCACTATGACGGTCAAGCGACCTGGGATCAGGAAATGGCGCCTTCTGCCTGGCACGGTATTACAACCGTGGTCATGGGCAACTGCGGGGTCGGGTTCGCGCCTGCGGCGGCTGATCGACATGACTGGCTCATCGGACTGATGGAGGGAGTGGAGGATATTCCCGGCTCAGCACTCTCCGAAGGTATGCAGTGGAACTGGGAGTCATTTCCCCAGTATCTGGATGCACTGGACGCCATGCCCAGAAGCATTGATGTGGCGACACAGGTCCCCCATGGTGCGGTGCGCGCCTACGTTATGGGGGATCGTGGCGCGGCCAACGAACATCCCACCGAGACTGATATTGCCCGTATGTCGGCCATTGTCGAAGAGGGGCTTCGCGCTGGGGCGCTCGGGTTTTCGACCTCGCGAACGGTTTTGCATAAGTCTGTAGAGGGTGAGCTTGTGCCGGGCACCACCGCCACACCTGAAGAGTTGCTGGGTATCGGAAGGGCAATGGGGCGTGTCGGATATGGTGTCTTTGAGCTGGCAAGTGACCTGTTGCCGGAGTGGAACGAGTTCGCCTGGATGGGCGACCTGAGCAGGGAAACGGGCCTGCCGGTCAGCTTTACTGCACTGCAGTCACCTCTCAAGGCTCTGGCATTTGACGAGCAGCTGGCTGCCATGCGAGCTGAGAATGCACGGGGTGCCAACTTGGTGGCCCAGGTGTCGCTCCGGGGCACCGGCCTGGTTTTGGGCTGGCAGGCAACTTTCCATCCTTTTGCCTACAAACCCAGCTGGCTGGGCATCAAGGACCTCCCCTGGGCCGAGCAATTACAGTACCTGAACGATCCGGAATTTCGCGGTAGGCTGCTGGCTGAGGACCATGATTTGCCCGACACGGATCTTCGGATGCTGCTTGAACTCATGATTGCTGCCTTCGATATGCAATACCCCATGCTGGAAGGATTTGACTATGAGCCCAAACCCGAGGATTCGATCGCAGCTCGGGCCCTGCGAGAGGGCATGTCATCCGAGGAGTACGCCTTCGATACCATGCTCAGGGGTGATGGGCGGGGCTTCATTTATTTTCCACTACTGAACTACGCCGATGGCAACCTCAATTTTCTGGAATCAGTTCTGGCGTCAGACGACTGTGTCAATTCGCTTTCAGATGGTGGGGCCCACTGCGGTACCATTTGTGATGCCGCAGCCACCACCTTCCTGCTGCAGCACTGGGTGCGAGATCGGCAGCGGGGGCGTATCTCCATCGAGCACGCCATTCGTCGCCAGTGTGCCGACACGGCGCGGTTGTATGGTCTTGAGGATCGCGGGCTTGTTGCCAATGGCTATCTCGCCGACCTGAATGTCATCGATCTTGACGCCTTGCAGCTCAATCATCCTTGGGTGGCCCATGACCTGCCAGCAGGTGGCAAGCGGCTGCTGCAGGATGCCGTGGGTTATCGCGCGACCATTAAGACGGGTGTTGTCACATTTTCCGAGGGTGTTTTTACGGGCAACTATCCCGGGGGACTCATTCGAGGTCCACAAGCGGCTCCGGCCAGTTCCAGCCCCCGAGCCGCTGCCATTGATTGACAACACAGCAAAATAATTCTGCCGTTTTTAAGGCATCGTAGGCGGCTGAGTGCGCCTCGCTGTTGTTGAACTCGATCCCGGCCCGTTTACAGGCCTGTGCCAGCACATTGTGGCCGAAGGCGACGCCGGCCAGGGTGGCGGTGTCAAAGTGTGAGAAGGGATGAAAGGGGTTGCGCTTTATATCGCAGCGCTGCGTCGCGGTATTCAGGAATCCGGCGTCGAAGTGGGCATTATGGCCCACCAGGATCGCTCTATTGCACCCCGTGTCACGAACTTCTCGCCGCACCCTCGAGAACAGCTCCCCAAGGGCTATGGCTTCTGGCAGGGCATCGCGCAGTGGATTTTCAGGGTCAATACCGGTGAATTCGAGCGCTGAGGCCTCAATATTTGCACCCTCGAACGGCTCAACGTTGAAGCCTATCGTTTCACCCGGGGTCAATTCGCCCCTGCTGTCTATCTGCACCAGGGTTGCGGCAACTTCGAGCAATGCATCGGTGGCCGCGTTAAAGCCGCCGGTTTCAACATCAACAATCACGGGGAGAAAGCCGCGGAATCTGTCCCTGATCAAACAAGGATTAACCTCGGTCACGACGACAGCTCCCAGCGCAGCATCTCCCCGGCGCGAATGGGTATTACAACGTCGCCGTCAGCCAGGGCCAGGCTTCCAGGCACACTTTTGGGCCTCTGTAACAGGGTGATCGTGCCCTCGTTCCGCGGCAGCCTGTAGAAATCGGCACCGAAATGGCTGGCGAAGCCCTCGAGCTGTTCAAGTGCTCCCTCTGCTTCAAAGGCTTCTGCATAAAGTTCCATGGCGGTGTGGCCGGTGTAGCATCCAGCGCAGCCGCAGCTGCTTTCCTTGGCCGAGCGGGTATGGGGAGCTGAATCAGTGCCCAGGAAGAAGCGCGGATTCCCCGATGTGGCAGCTTTGCGCAGCGCCATCTGGTGCCGATCACGTTTTAAAACCGGCAGGCAGTAAAAGTGAGGGCGGATTCCTCCTGCCAGCATATCGTTGCGATTGAACAACAGGTGGTGGGCGGTGATGGTTGCGGCCACGCCCTCTCGGGCGCCGACCACGAACGCGACGGCATCAGCGGTGGTTATGTGCTCGAATACCACCCGTAGGCCCTCGAAGCGCCGCACCAGCGGTTCCAGGTGTTGATCAATAAACGCGCTTTCACGGTCGAAGATATCAACGCTGGGGTCCGTGACCTCGCCGTGGACCAGCAGGGGCACGCCGCGAGATTCCATGGCCTCCAAGACGGGGTAGAGTCTGGACAGATCATTCACACCGGCATCGGAATTGGTAGTAGCGCCCGCAGGATAGAGCTTGATGCCGTGAATGGCGGGTGAGTCAGCCGCCCTGGCAACCTCATCTTTGGACGTGGTGTCTGTCAAATAGAGGGTCATCAGGGGGTCAAATTTGGCGTGCTCGGGGGCCAGAGCCGCAATAATCCTGTCCCTGTAGGCCGTGGCCGCGGTGACATCGGTAACCGGTGGCACCAGATTAGGCATAACAATGGCACGCTGGGCCCACCGCGCAATGTCGTTGGCTGTTCGTGTCAGCGCCGCGCCGTCCCGCAGGTGGACATGCCAGTCATCGGGTTGGGTGATGGTGATGCGTTTCATAAGGTGCTCCAGGCCAAGGGCCAAGTCTAGCAGGGCTAAACTGGGCAAGCTCACCTTGTACGCGTAAACTTGCCGCCCTGAGTCAAATGCCACTGTCTGAGGTTGCCCGCCCATGTCTGCTGTAAAAAAAGTCGTACTCGCCTATTCCGGCGGTCTCGATACATCGGTAATCGTTCGCTGGTTGCAGCAGACCTACGATTGCGAGGTGGTTACATTTACCGCAGACATTGGCCAGGGCGAGGAGGTAGAGCCAGCACGCGCCAAAGCCAAGGCTCTGGGGATCGAGGAGATATTCATTGATGATCTCCGTGAGGAATTTGTAAGGGACTTTGTGTTTCCAATGTTCCGCGCCAATACCGTCTACGAAGGTGAGTATCTCTTGGGCACATCCATCGCCCGTCCCCTCATTGCCAAACGCCTTGTCGAAATTGCCAATGAAACCGGCGCGGATGCGATAGCCCACGGGGCCACCGGGAAGGGAAATGACCAGATCCGCTTTGAATTGGGAGCCTATGCACTCAAGCCCGGTATCCAAATTATTGCACCTTGGAGGGAATGGGAGCTTGGCTCTCGAGAATCACTGATGGCTTATTGTGAGCAGCATGCCATACCCGTGGATTTTGCCGGCTCTTCGAAAAAGTCCCCTTATTCAATGGATGCGAACCTGTTACACATCTCGTATGAAGGGGGCGTTTTGGAAGACCCCTGGGCCGATGCTGAGGAGTCCATGTGGCGTTGGACAGTAAATCCTGAGGCGGCCCCCGATCGGGGTGAGGACCTGGTACTGACCTTCACAAAAGGCGACATTACCGCGGTTGATGGCGAACCCATGAGCCCCGCAGAGGTGCTCCATGCCCTCAATCTTCGTGGGGGTGGCCATGGTATTGGACGCGCGGATATTGTGGAGAACCGCTATGTTGGGATGAAGTCCAGGGGCTGCTACGAGACTCCGGGTGGCACCATCATGCTGCGCGCCCACCGGGCTATTGAATCGATCACTCTTGATCGAGAGGCGATGCACCTGAAAGACGAGTTGATGCCGCGTTACGCTAAACTTATCTACAATGGTTACTGGTGGTCTCCAGAACGTCTGATGCTGCAAGCTGCGATTGATGAAACCCAACACTGGGTAAACGGTGATGTGCGTTTGCGACTGTACAAGGGTAATGTGACGGTGCTGGGGCGTCGGTCCGCCGATTCACTGTTCGATGCGAGCGTGGCTACCTTTGAAGATGATGCCGGCGCGTACAATCAGAAGGATGCCGAAGGCTTCATTAAGTTGAACGCGCTGCGGATGCGGATTGCCGCGGATAAAGGCAGATTGTAGGGACGACCCCAATCGAGCGAGGCGAAGTTATGGGCAGTGCAGCATTCGAAACCCCCAATGATAACAGCACGACCTTCGACGTTATTATTATCGGCGCGGGTCTCTCGGGTATTGGCTCAGGGGTTCGCCTGCAGAGGGACTGCCCCAATACGCGTTACGCCATTCTTGAACGCCGTGAGGCCATGGGTGGCACCTGGGATCTGTTCAGATACCCCGGCATTCGTTCCGACAGTGATATGCACACGCTGGGCTATGATTTCAAACCGTGGTCGGCGGAAAAGGCGATCGCTGACGGACCCTCCATTCGAGAGTATGTCAACGCTACAGCCGATGAATACGGTGTCCGTGAGCACATCCGCTTTCAACACAGGTTGACCGCAGCCAACTGGGAGAGTGGCTCAAGCCAATGGGTGCTGACGGTGGCAACAGCTGGGGGGGAGCGGCAATATCGATGCAATGTGCTCCTGATGTGCGCCGGTTACTACAGTTATGACTCGGGTTATCAGCCGGAATTCAAAGGTAAGGATTCATTTTCAGGAACCTGGATCCATCCCCAGTTTTGGCCCAGGGATCTGGACTATGCGGGGAAAAAGGTAGTGGTCATCGGGTCGGGTGCGACCGCCATGACGCTGGTGCCCAACATGGCGCAGGTGGCGGCGAAGGTCACGATGCTCCAGCGATCCCCGACCTATGTCATTTCCCGACCATCGGTTGATGCCAGTGCCAATTGGCTGCGTCGAAACTTGCCTGAAAAAGTGGCCTACGGGATCACGCGGTGGCGCAATACGCTCTGGCAGCAATTTTTCTATGGCCTGTCGAGGGTCGCCCCCAGTGTGCTGCGAGCCATGCTCCTTAAAAAAGTAAATCAGGAGCTCGGCGATATACTGGATGTAAAGAAACACTTTACGCCGCATTACAATCCCTGGGACCAGCGTCTTTGCCTTGTGCCCGATGACGATCTTTTTGAGGCGCTTAAGTCAAAGCGCGCTGACGTGGTCACTGACCAGATCGACCATATCGATGCCGAAGGCGTGGTGCTCCAGTCCGGTGCGCGCCTTGACGCTGATATTATCGTGTCGGCAACGGGGTTGAATCTGGTGATCCTCGGTGATGCTGAGTTCACAGTTGATGATCATGCCGTCGATTTCTCTGGGGAATGGACCTACAAGGGGATGATGTGCTCGAACATCCCCAATATGGTACAGACCTTTGGTTACATCAATGCATCCTGGACGCTTCGAGCCGATCTGATCGCCCACTGGGTGACCCGCGTAATCAATCACATGCAGGACAAGGGCTACACCCAGTTCACACCGCGTATACCCGAGCAACTGGCTCAAACCATGCCAAAACGACCCTGGATCGATGATTTTTCCGCGGGCTACATGCAGCGCGTTATGCACCTGTTTCCCAAGCAAGGTGATCAGCAGCCCTGGATAAATCCGCAGAATTTTCGCAAGGACCGACGTATGTTCCGTGATGAGCCGCTGGAGGATGGTGCACTGATATTTGAGTATTCCGCTGAGCGCCGCGATACCGGCACCTCGTCACTCCAGAAAGCAAGCTGAGCGT
>CALKDK010000061.1 GCA_938084055.1 uncultured Luminiphilus sp. | reverse complement strand
ACGTTACACAGCAGGAAAAAGTTCTTGAGCGCGGATGTTGCCATACCGTGCCATTCCGGAGAGACAATCACATAACCATCTGTGGCCTGCAGCTTCGTCGTCAGCCGAGGCAGAAATTCCCATTGGCCCTCACCACTACCCAGCTCTTCATCCCACAGGGGTAATGGGTCACGACCTAGATCCAATGTCCAGACATCAGCACCCAGCGCACGAAGTCGCGCGTCTAAAAATCCTGCCACCTTACTGCTCTGGGAGTCTTTACGATGACTACCCACGATAATGCCAATATTCAAAAGATCACCCCTACCGCGATATCCAGTGTTCAGGCCAGTTCTTCAAGCGACTGAGCCAGTGCGCCTATCAATGAATCCATTTCATCCCGAGCCATAACAAACATGGGCGCCAATTGGATCGTGTCTCCACCGTACCGCACCAGAAAGCCCTTCTCCCACATGCGCATCGCAACTTCAAACGGGCGCCGCAGGGGCTCGCCCGGATACGATGCCAACGTCAGGGCGCCCGCAAAGCCATAGTTGCGCACATCGCTGACATGGGGTTTATCTGCAAGGCTGTCGTGCAGCAGTGCCTCAAAATAAGGCGCCTCAGCCGCCACACGCTGGGGCAACTCTTCCCGGGTCAAGATATCCAAAGCAGCAAGTCCTGCGGCACAGGCCACGGGGTGCGCCGAATAGGTATAACCGTGGGCAAACTCCAACGCATAATCGGGGCCACCGTGAGCCATAAACATCTCGTAAATGCTCGCTTTGGCAATGACGGCACCCATCGGAACCGCACCGTTGGTGATCTGCTTTGCGACATTGAGAATATCGGGCACCACACCAAACTCGTCGGCACCCGTGAGCGCGCCGCAGCGGCCAAAACCGGTAATTACCTCGTCGAAAATCAAAAGAATATCATTGGCATCGCAGATCTCCCTCAGGCGCTGAAGGTAACCAACAGGCGGCGGTATGACACCCGCAGAACCCGCCATGGGTTCGACAATCACGGCCGCAATGGTCGAGGCATCGTGCAATGCGATCATTTCATTGAGCTCATCGGCAAGTTCCGCACCCTGCTCAGGCATACCCCGGCTGAATTGATTTTCCGGGAGCATGGTGTGTCGTAAGTGATCGGCCTCAATACCCTGACCAAAAAATTTACGGTTGGCCGCGATACCACCCACTGAAATACCGCCAAAGTTGACGCCGTGATACCCCTTCATACGGCCAATAAACCGGGTCTTCGTCGGCTGTCCCTGCAAACGCCAGTAGGCGCGCGCCATCTTCAATGAGGTATCCGCAGACTCTGAACCTGAGTTGGTGAAAAAAACGTAATCGAGATCACCGGGCATGAGCTCCTTGACCCGGTTAGCCAGTTCAAAAGCCTTGGGATGCCCGAACTGAAAGGGCGGTGCAAAATCGAGCTCACGAATCTGCTGCCCCACAGCAACGCTGATTTCCTCGCGACCATGACCCAGACCCGAGGTCCACAATCCCGAGTGCCCGTCCAGAATCTTTCGGCCCCTGTCGTCCGTGTACCACACATCCTGCGCGGAGGTAATAATGCGAGGGTCCGCCTTGAATTGCCGGTTGCCCGTGTAGGGCATCCAGTGGGCTTCAAGTGCTTTCTTGTCCATAGATCTACAATCTCTTCATTAATAGTAGGAGGGCGCCTCCGGCGCCAGAGTAACCAACAGGTACAGTAAACCTGCCAGGCATCCTGCGATCCCCAACCCCAACCATGCACTGCGGGGCGGGCTGCGACTAAAGCGGGTTTCGGTTTGGCCTTGCCACATGGCCTTGATCAACCCCTCGCCACGAACAACGTGGTAAAACGCAATAGCCAGCAGGTGCAGTAGTATAAACCCTTGCAGTATGGTCCAGTTGATCTCATGCCACGCCGCCAGGGGCCCTGAAAGATGACCACCCCAGAACGCCAGAGGCGCCTCAAAGAGGATGTCATCGCTGGCAAACAGACCGGTCGACCCCTGCACGAGTACAAGAAGTAGCAAACAGACCGTCGCCCAAGCCCCCAGCGGATTATGCCCCTCCCCTGTGAACGGATGCCCTTTGAGATAGCTGATTATGGCGGATGGCCCACTTAGAAATGACCTGAACCGGGCTGACTCGCTGCCCACCAGTCCCCACAGGATGCGAGTGCCTGCCGCCACCAGCAAACTGTAACCTACCCAGCTGTGCCAGTCGTAATGTCCCTGTTCACCACTCCACCACATGAAGGCAATGGCCACCGGGAAATACCAATGGATGATTCTGACAACGCGGTCCCACAGTGGCCACACAGTATTACAACCGGTCGGTGCCCTGAATTCAGGGCATCTGCAACAGGTCCATAAGCCCGGTTACCGACGCCTTGACACCGAGTTCAACCGACGGCTCGGGAACAATCCTAAATAGGGGCGAGTGGTGAGAGGCCACGGGCGGTCCACCCGCTGCCTCCCGCTCAAAATCAGCGGGATCGGTGCCACCCACTGCAAAGTAGACCGAGGGTATGTAAGGATCGACCGTGAAAAACGGGAAGTCCTCTGCACCCATCGCAAGTCGCTCCTTATTGTAGAAAACTCCCTCACCCAGCTGGTCAGCCCAGACCCCTCTCATGCGTTCAAGCATGCCAAGGTCATTCAGTGTGGGTGGCACCCCCTCGTTCTCGTAAACAATGACTTCCGGCAACATGTCGTCGGGCAAACCCATGACACGCCCACTGTTTTTTGCCACGCGTTCAATACCGGCCAGCAATAACGCCCGATCAGCCTGCGATTCGCTACGAACCGTCAATTGGAGCTTCGCTGAGTCCGAGATAATGTTGTGCTTGGTCCCCGAGTGAAATGAGCCCACCGTGATGACCCCGGGTCGGCGGGGAGGAAGACTGCGACTGACAACGCTTTGCAACGCGACAACGATCTGAGAGCCGAGCAACACAGGATCCACACCTGAATGCGGGCTGGCACCGTGAGCGCCCACACCCTTGATCAGGATATCGACCGTATCGGCACCGCTGTAGGGCGCTGCATCCGCGACCAACATGCCCGTGGGTACGGTGGATGTCACGTGCAACGCCATCGCATAGTCGGGCTGCCCAAAACGGGTCCACAGGTCATCCTCGCGCATCAGTCGGGCGCCGGCCACACGCTCTTCGGCAGGCTGTCCAATGAGCATCAGTGTTCCCTGCCAATGATCACGGCGCTCAGCCATTATTCGAGCGGTGCCCACCAGGCTGGTGACATGAACATCGTGCCCACAGGCGTGCATGACGGAGACTTCGTTGCCATCCCAATCAACCTGTTTGGCCTTCGAGGCATAGGAGAGGCCAGACTTTTCCTCAACGGGAAGGCCATCCATGTCGGCCCTGAACATCACCAGAGGGCCCTCCCCATTCTCGAGTAACGCTACAATCCCCGTGCCACCAAGACCGGTATGAACGTCATAACCCAGTTCGTCCAACTCGCTCGCAAGGCGTGCAGCCGTCTGGTGTTCCATATGGGATAACTCGGGATTTTGATGGAACCAAAGAAACAGATCGCGGAGTTCCTCGTCGTACAGGGCATCAACCCTCTGGTCCAGGTCTGCATTGGCGAGCACCGCTGAGGGTAGCAACAGGGCAGCCAGCAGTGAAAAAGCGAGACATCGAATCATCGTAAAAATCTCCTGTCGCAAACGGGGTCGCGTTTTAGGTTAATGGTGTAGACTACGGGTTTTTTCGAGCCAGCAACATACCAATGCACGAGCAAGCCGCTAGGAACCCCGAAGGTCACCATAGCCGCTTGGCGGATACGGTCGTGGCAACATCGGTCACTCTCGTTGCCGGCGCCAAGGAATCTCGATCTTTGAATAGCGACAATATACGGGAGCGCTTCGGGCACTACGGTGTCGAGTTACTCCACCAAGATGCAACGACACGGTTAGCCAGCCTGTTTTCCTTGACGGGCGAGCAGCGCATAACCCGAACACTTGCACTCACGCGCTTTGAGCTCCCAACCCATGGGGCTGTCGCTGGGCAGGACCGGAAAATCAGGGGTGGTGCGAGCATCGGAGCGACGCTGCTCGACGCGGGATGGCACGTTGAAAAAGACGGCACCGTTGACTGTCAAACCCTTGCCGGAGATCGCTTTTCCCGGTTGGGTGGGGGCGCAATAGACGCCGCCAGTCCGGTGCTGGTGCGCGTTTACACGCTGAAAATTAACAGCGCCGACTTGACCTTGGACTATGCCGTGATCGCCGAGGCCTATCATCCAGAGCACATTGCCCCGAATGAGGCACTGCCCGACACGACAACGGCGATTACGTCGATGACCGATAGTCAGGCTCTGGCACTCGGTGACCTGCTCACCGCGATGACCCAGTCCCCCTGAGCGGGGCGACTCAGCGACGGTGTAGTTGCACCAGTGAAAGGTCAAAACCAATACCCTGTGCGAGACGAAACGCATCCATCACGGCGTCATCGCCACGGGTCATGACCCACAAATTCGCGCATCGGGTTCCGGTTCGACAGTAGGCCAAAACCCTGTCACCACCATCAAACAGCTGACCGAGTGCGGTCAGGTCATCGCCCGGGAAATTCGTGGCGTCGACCGGATAGCGCATAAAGGTCATACCCGCCGCCGCCGCGGCTGCCGCCATTACCTCCATGGTTGGCTGGCCCGGAGACTCACCATCCGGGCGATTGCAAACGATATGCTGGAACCCCTGCTCGGCCAGGCTCGCCATGTCCTCAGGAGATGGCTGTCCTGCCACAAAGCACTGGTCGCTCAGTTGTATGAGCTGCATATGGGCCCCTCAGCCATCGACTCCCCGGTAGACTCTATCAAGGCCCTCCCGGAACTGATTGCCCCAGGCATTAAGGATACGCTTGGCATCCGAGGTATTGGTGACACTGTTGCTCCACTGCAACCGCATGGCATTCAGGTTGCGACGACGGTCCACTACGCGAAACAAAATTTCACCCGTCGATGCGTCCACAACTTCGAGAAAGAGCGTCATTTCACCCGACTCGGTAGTGTAGGTTCGCGTAAGGCCAGGAGTTTGCACGTCCGGCGCCACAACATCGAGATTAATGATGTTCGGCCTGAGCAACAGGGTTTCTGCATCAGCCCGCTCCTCCGTAACGACCGGATAGGTAGGCTGGTCCGCCAATACCTTGAGGAACTCGGCCTCACAAAGCTCGGCAAGACTGCTACGAATAGCCTCCATATCGGCTTCGGTAACGCGCTGGGTCGTGGAGCGTCGGGTAGCGTTTTGATCGCGCAGCCAGTTTTTTCGAAAAGCCACCTCACAGTGGTGTACGGCAAAGCGCTTATAACCGCTTAGGTCAACGCCGGGCTTCGCGTAGACAACGCCAAATACCGTGTCGTCCTGACGCACCAAGCCATCGTGAGTGATCTCAGGCTGCGAGGAGTTTGACGCACAGCCAACCAAAAACGTTGCTAGCGTAAGGATCAGCCAAGGCCTGAAACTGCCTGATGTTTGACTAGGATTTCTCATGGTCACTCCCTGTGAATTAGAATCTCTTGTATCGCACGCTCAATGCAGCGTCCTGTGTTCATCTGCCGGACAATTCCATTGGGCATGAAAGCTGTGCCAAGGACGCCAAGATGTCAGATTAGCCCAAGCTCAGCAGATAGCAAATCATTGATTTGCTCTCTCGGCTGTTCAGGTATGCCAACCGGCCGGCCGATAATCACCTCGGCGATGCCTCGGTAGGTTGTTGAAACATCCATAAGAAACTTCCTTGGCAGCTCCGCGTTTGCCGCAAAGGCCAGCCGCTCCTTCATTCTGTTTTTATTAAGCAGTAAATCCCGATCTGGCACCCAGCGCAGCAGGTCCTGACGAAATCCCTCCTTACTATTTTCCACCACGCGTTTTTTGACGTAGGCCGCCCCATCCCAAATACGGGACGAATCTGGCGTACCCACCTCATCCATATAGATCAGCTCTGTTTCACCTTTGTTATTTTCGGCGTAGCCGAATTCGAATTTGGTATCCACGAAAAGTTGATCTATTTGCCCTAGCTGGCTGGAGATCACATCAAAACCCTGCCGCAAAAGCTGTTCATAGCGCCCCAGGTCTCCGGAGCACTGGAAACCCAGGGCCTCCCAATGCCTGTCCAAGTCACCGCGGGACAGGTTTACATCATCAGTCTCCGGGATACCTGCCAACCCTTGCAATATCCCCTTGCTCGAGGGCGTGACCAGCAGGTCGGGTAAACGTTGATTTTCTCTCAGGTTGTCGGGCAGGGTGAAACCACCAAAAGACCTTTGCCCACTGACGTAGTCCCGCCAGAGGGATCCGGTTATGTACTGCCTTGCAATTGCCTCAATGCGAACCGGGCGAGCCCGCTGGACGACCCAGAGCAACGGGTGAGGCGCCTCCAGAATATGACTGCGCGCCAGACCAGCCTCGGCAAATGCCTTAAACCAGTGCTGCGAAACGGCATTGAGTACCGCCCCCTTTCCCGGGACGCCCAACAATTGATCCTCCCCGCGCCAGATACAGTCAAAAGCGGAAAGGCGGTCTGAAACAATCATAACGGCCAGACTGGAATCGTCGGGAACCGCGTACCCCCGGTGCTTGATCAGCCGCTCGCTGTCCTCAGCGGTTAGCCAGTAAACAGAGCGCACCTTACCCGAGTGCACCGGCTCACAGGTTCGAATTGCAAAATCATGATTGGTGCTCAGGACTGCCGTGCTCATGGCAAACATACCAATAGCCAAATACTCTGGAAATGTTTCATTCAGGCGTACCGGCGCAGGCCAACAGCATCCCGCACCTGCTCCAGCAGTGCGCTGCTTTGCGGGCGCAACCTCTCAGCCCCAGCCTGAAGAATATCCTCAACGCGCTTGGGATTATCCATTAGCTCCAGGTAAACCTCCCTCGGCCCTGCCAATTCTTCATTAACCAGTTCAAAAAGTTGCTTTTTAGCCTCCCCCCAACCTATGCCAGCCACAAAGTCTGCTCGCATCCGCTCGCGCTCACTATCACCCGCGAAGGCGGCCCAGATTTGAAAAACGGTCGATTCATCAGGATCCTTGGGCTCACCCGGCTCCAACAGGTTGGTCTTGATTTTATTAATGCTCTTCTGAAGTTGTTTTGGCGTCCCAAAAAGTGGGATTGTATTGCCGTAACTTTTACTCATCTTACGCCCGTCAAGCCCCCTCAATACCGCCACATGCTCACCGACCACAGCCTTGGGCAAGGTAAACACCTCGGCAAAGTTATGGTTGAAACGCTGGGCGATATCCCGGGCCATCTCCACGTGTTGTATCTGGTCCCTACCCACTGGTACTTCATGGGCATTGAAAATCAGGATGTCCGCCGCCATGAGCACGGGATAGGAAAACAAACCCATGGTGATGCCAAAATCAGGATCCTCACCGGACTCGTCATTGGCCTGGACAGCTGCCTTGTAGGCATGGGCGCGATTCATAAGCCCCTTGGCGGCGTTGCAGTTGAGAATCCAGGCCAATTCAGTCACCTCTGGAATATCTGATTGGCGATAGAAATGAGCGCGCTCCGGGTTCAGGCCCGAGGCAAGCCAGCACGCGGCTATTTCCAGACTGGACTGCGCGACCTGGGCCGGTTCATGGCATTTGATAAGCGCATGATAATCGGCGAGAAACAGGTAAGCATCGACGCCGGGCTCATTGGACGCGTTGACCGCAGGCCTGATGGCCCCAACATAGTTTCCGAGATGGGGAGTTCCGGTCGTCGTTATACCGGTGAGCACCCTTTTGTTTGTCATGTTCGTTCTCCGAACTGGCGTCAAGCGACGCGATTGTAAAATGCGGTCAGTAAATCAGCGAGGTAGTCGACATCCTCACAGCCTGCCAGCTCGCGAATGGAATGCATGGCCAGAGTTGGCACACCAAGATCAATAGTCGCTATTCCCGTTTCCGCGGCCGTAATCGGGCCGATGGTACTGCCGCAACCCAAATCCGTACGAACCACGAAATGCTGCAGAGGAATATCAGTCCGCTCCGCCAAAAGCCGCATAAGGGCAGAACCCTCCCCCGAGGTAGCGTAGCGTTGGTTTCGATTGATCTTTACGACCGGACCCCGGTTGAGTAACGGGCCATGGGATTCATCGTGGCGATCACTGAAGTTGGGGTGTACTGCATGGGCGTTGTCCACTGAAAGCATCAGCGAGTGCTCCCGCAGGCGGCGGCTTGCGGCGGCTGAACCAGCGAGCGCATCGAGCACATCGGTCAACATGGGACCCTGGGCACCCACAGCACTGGTACTGCCCACCTCTTCATGATCATTGCAGACAAGCAGCGACCAGTGCTGTGGCTCAGAGTGCAGTAGCGCCTGCAACCCGGCATGACAGCTCAACAGATTATCCAGCCGAGCTGACGCGAGGAAGGCATTGTCAAAACCCACAATTCCCGCTGCCTGACAGTCATAGAGCGACAGCTCAAAGTCCAGAACCCTCACATCATCGCAATCATCGTATTCGCGGGCAATTTGTCCGGCCAGCAAGTCCAGGAACTCAAGATCACCATCGTCCCCACTGGGCAGTCCGGAAATGATGGGCAATATATCGGTCTGGGGGTTGATTGTACGGTTTTTATTAGCCTCACGATCGAGATGTATCGCAAGACTGGGGACAATGGCGACGGGTCGACGGAAGTCTATGAGTCGGGATTGTAGGTTTCCCTCTGCATCCACGAACGAAACCCTGCCCGCCAGGGACAGATCGCGGTCAAACCATGGGTTCAAGAGGGCCCCACCGTAAACATCAACGGCCAGTTGCAGAACACCCGAACGCATTTTAAGCGGGTTGGGTTTGACGGAAAGATTGGGGCTGTCCGTATGCGCACCAATCACTCGAATACCGCTTGAAGGACAATCAGCCCCTACTCTAAAAGCGATGATCGAGCTATCGTTTGCCGTGACATAGTAGCCTGCACCCGATTCGCGTTCGACGTCATCCAGGCTATCGATCTGCTTAAAGCCTGCGTGTTCCAGCCGTCGGGAAAGGGCCGAGACGGCATGAAAGGGTGACGTCGCTTCATTCAGGAAAGCAATCAAATCATCGAGGGCTTGGGACATTGGACTCTCCACACATCAGGCAAGAACGATAACCAGCACCAAAGCAATACCCAGTGCGAGGCGATAGACAACAAAGGGCATAAGGCCCACCCGGGTCAGCAAACCCAGAAAAATGGCAATGGTGGCATAGGCACTAACTGCAGAGACCATCATGGCGGATAGCAACTGAACCACCGGTACCGTCTCTGCCGCTTCACCAAGCCACTCCGTTGACATAAATACCATTGCGCCCACGATTATGGGTATGGACATCAGGAATGCGAATCTTGCTGCTGTCGCGCGGTTGTAGCCCAACAGCAGCGCCACAGTCAGGGTAACGCCCGAGCGCGACACACCCGGCACCAATGCCATGGCCTGGGCCATGCCGATCAAAACCGCATCCCGCCATGTCACTGGTTGGATATCGGTGGCGCAATCGTTACTCGAACGCCAGGCTGCAAGACCCAACAAAACACCAAAGACCAGCGTCGTTGCAGCAATAACCTGTAATCCCCGCAATTGGCTGGCGATGACGTCACTGAACAATAGGCCCATCAACACAGCGGGAACGGTTGCAACACCAAACTTCCAGATTTCAGCATCCCACAGTGACCAGGAGTCGTTCCCGGGCAGCAGCTCCTGCATCAGCCGAACCAGGTCGCTCCGAAAGTAAATCAGAACAGCAAGAAGTGTTCCAACGTGCACCGAGACATCGAACAACAGTCCCTGATCAGTCCAGCCGAGAAGTTGGGCGGGCAGGACCAGATGCGCTGAGCTGGATATGGGCAAAAATTCACTGAGCCCCTGGATCAATGCGAGAAAAATAAGCTGCATCCAGTCAAGCACGTTTGGGCTGCTCCGAAATTTTTTTCCAGCCAATATCAATTTGGACATAGGATGGGGCGAGAAGCTCTGGTGCGATGCCCTGAAACGCGGATTTATTAGCCATCACATAATCCAGCATCAAAGCAGCATCTGGACGACGGGTTGCTTCCACTTTGATGCGGTCGGTTGCCCCCGTGGTCAAATGTGGTGCCACGGACTCCGCTGCCGACCCTACTATCACCAGTGAATCCAGGATGTTCCCTGAGAGGCAGGAGGCAACCGTTTCTGGAGAATCCAATTGAGGCGATCCCTGCGCCTGCAAAACTTCGTCCTGATATTGAAATACTCGCCAGTACAGCAACCCTGATTGGGCGGCGGTGGTGCTGAGGAGGAAGCGCGGCGTCGGGGACAGGTCAACGACAGAACCGAGTGCCTGCGCCATCAGGGAACAGAACGGGATCACGGGCAGATCGAGTGACCAGGCCAAGCCCTGCGCCACACCCACGGCGACTCGCAGACCTGTGAATGAACCGGGACCTACACCGCAGACAATCGCTTCAAAACCCGATGGTGGTTTGCCATCCAACATTCTGGCCAGCATAGAAAGCACGTGACGATTATGAGCTCGAGGTAGTACCTGCCTTGATTCCCGCCGATGCGCGTCAAACACGCAGGCAAGTGAGCAGACATCTGTCGAGGTATCGAGTGCAAGCAGGGCCGGCATGGAAAACGGCGGAGCATCCGTGGGAGAATTAAGCAATGATCCCACAGACTAACAGCTTCTTACACCGTTCAGAGTTCACATTGGGGATTCTTGCGGGCGGTCGGGGCATGCGGGCGGGTAATAGAGACAAAGGGCTTCTTGTCTTCGCGGGCCAGACATTAATTGACCGGGTGGTCTCCCATACTGGCAGCTGTTTCTCAGAAACCCTTGTTTGCTGTCGCAGTAATCATTGGTTCTATTCGATTTTCGCACAGAGAGTTTTTTCTGACAGCCGCCCTGGGGAGGGGCCGTTATGGGGCATAGCGAATTTACTCGGTGCCACCGAGACCGAATTCCTCGCTATTTTACCCTGCGATCAGAAAACGCTGGCGCCGGGTTGGCTGGGGCTACTGGTGGATGCTCTGGATGAGGAACATATGGGGGTCTTCGTGTCCGACGAAGGCCAGCACACACCTTGCTGCTTATTGAGATTGAGCGCCAGACCAATCGTTGAGGAAGCTCTGGACAACAAGCAGCGCTCAATGCGCGCCCTTCTGGAAAACCCACTGTTCACCACCCTGGACATAGCATCAATGGGTGACGACGTTGATGACATTGGTCATCTGAGCAAAGGCGACGTCGACCTCGATTGAGTCAGGATCGCTGAGACTGCGTGCAAAAAAGCCGGCCTAGGCCGGCTTCGTCACATCGCTGGTCTTACTTCTTCTTGGCCTTTTTGGCTGGAGCCTTTTTCTTGGCTACTGCCTTTTTCTTGGCAGGCGCTTTCTTGGCCGCCGCCTTTTTCTTGGCGGGTGCTTTTTTAGCGGGCGCCTTCTTGGCTACTGCCTTCTTCTTGGCGGGCGCTTTTTTAGCTACCGCCTTTTTCTTGGCAGGTGCCTTCTTCTTGGCTACCGCTTTCTTCTTGGCAGGCGCTTTTTTCGCTACCGCCTTTTTCTTGGCAGGCGCTTTTTTAGCCGCCGCCTTTTTCTTGGCGGGCGCCTTCTTTGCTACTGCCTTCTTTTTTGCAGGTGCTTTTTTAGCGGCCGCCTTCTTTGCAGGTGCTTTTTTAGCTACTGCTTTTTTCTTAGCGGGTGCTTTTTTTGCTGCTGCTTTTTTCTTGGCGGGTGCCTTTTTTGCTGCTGCCATTCCAATCTCCAGCGTTGTTGTGGAAGTTACGCTTGCAACCTAACAATGTTTATTTTTAATGACAAGCTTTGCCAGCCCAAAAAACTCAACTCAGCAAAAGTTTTTTTATCTCAGCAGAGATCTCATCCACGCCACCTACACCATCAATGCGGTGATAACGCGGTCCATTTAGTTTGCGATAAAAATCGACCAGTGGCCGCGTTTGCTGTTGATAAACATCCAGACGCTTCCGCACGGTCTCTTCTTCGTCGTCTTCACGCTGAATTAGCGGTTCAGAAGTTGCGTCATCTATGCCATCTGCGGCAGGAGGATTGTGCACGATATGGTAGACACGACCGCTTGCCGGATGCACGCGTCGGCCACTCAGGCGCCCAACGATCTCTTCATCATCGACAGCAATTTCGATCACGTGGTCTACGCTGATTTCTGCATCTACCATCGCCTGAGCCTGTGGGATTGTTCGGGGAAACCCATCGAACAAACAACCGTTGCTGCAGTCGGGCTGAGCAATACGATCCTTTACAAGCCCTATGATCAGCTCGTCCGACACCAGGCCGCCAGCGTCCATGACACTCTTCGCCTGCAAGCCCAGTTCGGTTCCCTCCGATACAGCGGCACGCAGCATGTCCCCCGTGGAGATCTGCGGTATACCGAACTGCTCACAGAGAAACTGTGCTTGCGTACCCTTTCCAGCACCCGGCGCGCCAAGGAGAATAATTCGCATGGGGACTTCCCTTCTATTTAACTTACTGTCGATAATTTCGACGACCGACCCCCACGACCGCCTACCCTTCCCGGAACGGGAACATCAGAATTACACAGGCTGGAGTTGGGTTACAAGCGCTAATCGATGGTCTTGGCAATCCGCCAGCGCGCTTCGAGTTGCGCCATCGATTCCTCCGCGAGACTGCTCTGTGATTTGCGCGCCGCCTCCTCCATATGGGCGAATCGAGTTGAAAACTTTTTGTTGGCCGCTCGGAGAACAGCCTCAGCATCGAGCGCGAGATGACGGGTCACATTAACCACACTGAACAAGATATCACCCAACTCATCACTCACCTCTTCAGGTTTGCCTGAGGCCAGAGCATCTTTGAATTCATCCAGTTCCTCTTCAAGCTTTGCGAGCACGCCCTCCAGCGAAGGCCAATCAAATCCCACGCTGGCCGCTCTTTTCTGAAGTTTTTGCGCGCGGGACAGGCCCGGCAAGGCCATTGGAATATCATCGAGTGCCCCCACGGCTTTCTCAATACGACCTGCGCGCTCCCCGCGCTTTATCGTCTCCCATGTTTCCCTGACCTCATCGGTTGAGATTCGGGCATTGACGCGCCCTTCGATAGCGCCTTCGGCAAAAACATGGGGATGACGCCTGAGTAACTTCCGCGCAATGCCATCGACAACGGCCTGAAAGTCGAAGGCATTTTTCTCGCGCCCGAGCTCGCTGTAAAACACCACCTGGAATAACACATCACCCAGTTCCTCAGCGATGTGCGGCAGATCGTTTTGCTCTATCGCCTCGACCAGCTCGTAACACTCCTCGAGCGTGTGCGGCACGATGGTAGAGAAATTCTGCTTAAGGTCCCAGGGGCAACCGAACTCAGGTTCTCGAAGACGCTCCATGATCCGCAGCAAATCCTCCATGGAATATTGCCTCGATTCTGCGGACTCATCATATGCACTCATTGCAGTACGATCCTGCGCGCCAGCATGACGTTATCCAGTTGATTCAATCTTTCCAGCACCTCCATTAACAGATCAATCGACGTCACCTCAGCCCGTAATCGCATATGAGCCGTATGGTCATCGGGATTACTGAGGGTATTGATCGCAGTGACATTGATTGAGGCCCTCGCCATTACCGAGGTCACATCTGCAAGCAAGCCCTGGCGGTCATAGGCGGTCAATTCAATGTCGACAGGGAAGCGGTCGCCCTCGGCAACACCCCAGTCAACCGCGATGATGCGCTCAGGGTGTTGGGAATGCAGGCTAAGTAAGCGAGCACAATCAGCGCGGTGGACGGTCACCCCCCGAGAACGCGTGATATAGCCTTCGATATCATCTCCCGGAACGGGCATGCAGCAGCGGGCAAACTGTGTCAGGAGATTGCCAACGCCATCCACCTGAATCGCCCCTGCACTAGCCGGTCGTTCGGGGTGAATAATCCATTCGGGCTGCTCACTGTCCCCCGTGTGGGTGATCGTCCGCGCAACACGAAGTACATCCCTGGACATCAACTCACCTGAACCCACCGCGGCGAACATATCTTCGACGGTTTTATGCCCCAACTCTCCAGCCATGGCTTTGTAGTCGAGAGACGTCAGCGCCAAACGCGCACATTCCCGCTCGACCAACTGCCGGCCAGCGGAGATATTGTCTTCGCGGTTAAGGAGCTTGAACCATTGCTGCACCCGGGATCTGGCACGGGATGTCCGCAGATAGCCCGAGGATGACATCAGCCAGTCCCGGCGGGGCTGTGCTGTATTACCGGTCAGAATCTCGACCCGCTCCCCCGTGCCAAGCACATAGGTCAGTGGCACCAACTTGCCGTTGACCCGAGCCCCTCGACACCGGTGTCCCACCTCGGTGTGGACATGATAGGCAAAATCCAGCGGCGTAGCCCCCTGGACAAGACTCACAACGTCCCCTTTGGGGGTAAACACATAAACCCGGTCTTGGGCGGAGTCAAAACTAAACTGCTCTGCCACCACATCTTCGTCACCGACCGTTTCGTGCCACTCGAGAACCTGGCGCAACCAGCTCAGTTTTTGCTCATAGGTATCCGGACCAGCGCCCTGTGCGTCACTCCCTTTATAGCGCCAATGCGCACATACCCCCAGTTCGGCTTCTTCATGCATGTTCTCGGTCCGTATCTGCACCTCGAGAATCTTGCCTTCAGGTCCGATAACCGCCGTGTGTAGCGAACGGTAGCCATTTTCCTTGGGGCTCGCTATGTAGTCATCGAATTCATTGGGTATGTTGCGCCACATGCCGTGAACGACACCCAGGGTCTGGTAGCACGCCGCCACATCCTCCACCAGAATCCTCACCGCACGGATGTCATGCACCTGGGAAAAACCTATCCCCTTGCGCTGCATCTTCCGCCATATGCTGTATATGTGTTTGGCTCGGCCTGTTATCTCAAAAGACAGACCTGACTGGGTCAGCGCCTCGCTCAATTCGCCCCGGACACGTCCAATAAAACGATCTCGATCGCGCCTGCGACCATCCAGCAGACTGGCAATCCTGTGGTAGGCCTCACCATTGGTATAACGAAAAGAAAGATCTTCCAATTCCCATTTCAGATGGCCGATACCCAGCCGATGCGCCAGGGGCGCATAGACATTGAAAACCTCACCAGCGATTCGCTGTTGTTGCAACACCTCGGCGTCCTTCAGCACACGCATAGCAACCGTTCTTTCTGCAAGCTTGATAAGGGCCACCCGAACATCGTCCACCATTGCAATGAGCATTCGACGAATATTCACATTGGGGGTCATTGACTGTCCCAGCACGGGAGCATCACTTATATCGGTGAGGTCGCTGACCGCCGCCATCCGCAACACACCGTCAAGCAGACTCGCCACCTTCTCACCAAAGCGCGTTCGGACCTCATTTACATCGACAGCCTGCTGACGAACAGAGCGGTACAACAGGCCGGCAATCAAGGCGTCGGTACCGAGACGCAATTCCGCAAGAATCTGCACAATTTCCAGACCAACCGGCAAAGGTTCAGCCTCTCCGGCCCAGTCCAGGGTCGTCAGGGATCGCTCGGCACTTTTGTCACGCAGCAAATCACTGGCGTCGACTAGACGCTCCTGATCGGCTGGATCAAGCGGCGTTGGAAGTTCGGCGACCCAATGTACCAGGCCGCCACGATCGAGCGCAGCAGCTTCAGGAAGCGCCCTTACCTTAACCACTGTTAGATCCCATCAGCAATCGTAAACCCCAGTGGACAGATAGCGATCACCGCGGTCACAGACAATGGCGACGATGGTCGCGTCTTCGACCTCTGCACTCACCTGCAACGCTGCGCTAACCGAACCCCCCGAGGAAACACCGGCAAAGATACCCTCTTCCTGCGCCAGTCTTCGCATCATGATCTCAGAGGCGTCCTGGGATATATCGATAATGCGATCCACACTAGCCGCGTCAAAAATACTCGGACGGTAGGCTTCGGACCATCGTCTGATACCCGGAATTTGCGCACCGTCTTTAGGCTGCAGGCCAATAATCTGAATATCGGGATTGCGCTCCTTCAGGTAGGAAGAGACACCCATAATCGTTCCGGTCGTGCCCATTGAACTGATAAAATGCGACACTGTTCCAGCCGTCTGACGCCAGATTTCGGGTCCAGTGCCACAGTAATGTGCCAAGGGGTTGTCGGGGTTGCCAAATTGGTTAAGCACCTTACCCTCGCCCCGTAACTCCATAGCCAGTGCCAGATCACGTGCCCCTTCCATGCCCTCTTGCTGACTGACCTCCACCAGATCTGCACCATAGGCCGCCATGGCAAGTTTGCGCTCAGCACTCATGTGGCTGGGCATGATCAAGATCAGTCGATAACCCCGAATCGCAGCCGCCATCGCCAGGGCTATGCCGGTGTTGCCGCTGGTAGCCTCTATCAAGGTATCTCCGGGCGCTATTTCGCCGCGTTTTTCTGCCTCAGCGATCATGCTCATTGCCGGACGATCCTTGACGGAACCCGCCGGGTTGTTGCCCTCCAGCTTGCATAGCACCCGGTTGCTGCTATGGCCAGGTAAACGCTGCAGACGCACCAGCGGTGTATCACCGATAACGCTCTCAATAGTTGGGTAGTGGATGTCAGAACCTTTCATGGTGTCCTCGCCGGGGCCGTAGTATACCGGGGGATCCAGGGGGGATCACGGCGCCGCCCCAAGTGATGCAACCGTGGGTTCGGCGCTGCGAAATGCCCGGAGAAGCTCTCGGCTCTTCAGGGGTCGATCCCCCAGTTGCTGCTGGAGCGCACGGCGGGTGACCGCCTTGACGATCTTTTTATTGTGCTGATCCAAACCATCACCGCTGAATAACCAGTCGGCGATATTGAGTAACTGCTCGCCGCACAAGCCGTCCAGATCACCCTCCGCGTCACTCTCAAATACTCGGGCCAGGAAGCCCCTCTCGGGGTCGTACCGGTAGTAGCTTGAGGGTTCGATAGCCTGGCTGCCGGCATCGCTGTCAAAACGGAGGCCATAGCCCAACTCACTGAGAAGAGTGAGTTCAAAATAACGCAGGGAAAGCTCACTGTCTTCTCGGCTGGCAAGAGAGTTGAGGGTCTCCCCATACTGGGCAAATAGCCCCGGGAATACTTCAAATCGCGGTAACAAGCGGACCAGTAATTCGTTGAGGTACAGCCCACTGAAGATACGCTCGCCTGTGAGTTCGATGGCCGATCGGGTAGCTTCTATTTTGCGCAGGGTCTTGAGCTCTCCCCGACCACTATGGGCTAAAAGTACTGGCAAAAAAGGCTGCAGGACCCCGACATGGCTGCCGCCTCGAGCCTTGCGCCGTGCACCGCGGACGACCGCAGAGAAACGTCCCGACTGCAAACCCATGAAGTCGGCCAGAAAGCCACCGTCACCATATTCACGCCTGTGCAGTAACCACGCAGGTTCCAGTGAGCCCGCCATACTTCAACTTCGCTCCTCAAAGCCGAGACTGCGCAGCGCGCGATCATCGTCAGACCAGCCCGACTTAACCTTCACCCACAGTTTCAACATGACCTTGCTGGAGAACGCCTGCTCCATATCCTTGCGTGCTTCTGTACCGATCGACCGCAGTCGCGCGCCATCCTTGCCGATCAGGATCTTTTTCTGGCCCGACCGCTCAACGTAAATAAGTGCATCAATTCGCAGAATCCGACCATCCCGTTTGAAGCTCTCTATTTCAACCGCAGTGGTATAGGGGAGCTCGTCGCCCAATTGGCGCACTATTTTCTCTCTCACCAACTCAGAGGCGAGGAAGCGCTCCGAACGGTCAGTAACCTGGTCCTCGGGAAAAAGATGCGGTGCGGCTGGCATTTTTTCCCGAATGTAGTGGGCTAACTTGGTGAGATTGGCCCGTTTGAGTGCCGATATGGGAAAGATCGCATCGAAGGTTCGGGCGTCCTGCAAGGATTCCGCCCAGGGCAGAAGCACCCCTTGATCGTCCAGGCGATCTATCTTGTTGATCACCAGGGCAACGGGTGCCTCCGCGTTCCGGAGATGCTCCATGACCAAATCGTCCTCTACTGTCCAGCGATCGCGGTCCACGACAAAGAGCACGACATCGACATCAGCCAGGGCGCTGCTGGCGGCGCGATTCATGTACCGGTTGATTGCCTTCTCCTGCTCCCTATGCATCCCCGGGGTATCCACGAAGACCACCTGGTCAGAATCCTCGGTGAAGATCCCCATGACCTGATGGCGGGTGGTTTGCGGTTTCCGCGAGGTAATACTGATCTTCTGTCCCAGCAAATAATTGAGCAGTGTCGACTTGCCTACATTGGGGCGGCCCACGATGGCCGCATAGCCACAGCGCTGCATAGAATCACTCATCCCGCAGGACAGCCAATGCCAGCGCTGCCGCCTGCTGCTCAGCATCTCGCCTGCTCGCGCCGCGACCTACGCACTCGACTGCAAGCCCATCAGCATGGCAAGCCACTTCAAATTCCTGCTGATGATCCGGGCCACTGACTGCCATCATCTGGTAACTGGGCAAAGTCGCATTGCGAGCCTGCAGCCACTCCTGTAACAGTGTCTTGCTGTCTTTTTCATCCGCGAGTTGACAACCCTCCAGACCCCGGCCGAACCACGCTGTCACCACGGCCTGCGCTCTGGGGGCTCCGGCATCCAGAAGAACAGCACCCGCGACCGCCTCAACCGCGTCAGCCAGGATGCCGTCGCGCTGGCGACCGCCACTCTTGCGCTCCCCCGCACCCAGGATCAGGCAATCCGAGAGTTCGAGGGACCTCGCAATGGACGCCAGAAAGGTGCCACGCACCAGTTTCGAGCGTAGTCGGGTTAGCTGCCCCTCGGAGGCCTGCGGGAATTGTTGATAGAGTCGCAGGGCAACAACATGATTGACCAGCGAGTCACCCAGGAACTCCAACCGCTCGTTGTTACTGCGGCCAGCGCTGCGGTGGGTCAAGGCCAGCCTGAGCAGCTGCTCATCCTCAAACTGATAGCCGATCCTTGACTGCAGGCTCGACAGGGCGAGGGAGCGCGCCGGGAGGCTCAATCCACAGCCTTGCGGAAAACGAGGTCATCAAAATGCATGACGCCGTCCAGAATCCCCACCAGTGGAAAACGAACCTCGTAGGTCGCATCAAAAACCACGTCATTCCTGTCACGGAATATTTTTACATCTTCTGCTTTGATCACGTAAATCTGCGAGGTCTTGAGCAACTTCCTGATCCGCGTCTTGATTTCGCGAGAACTCTGGGTGTTCGGATCAAATTCACTGACAGCGCGCTCCATGATGTCCCGGACCGTCCTGTACTCCAAGTAAGACGGAGCCACCCGCAGGGCGAGCACCATGGCGCTACCCAGCACCAGAACATAAAACACAATACTCCAGAACGTGAAGCCTTGCTGACTGCGATTGCCCAGTACTGACCTTTTCATCCTTACTCCCCTGCTCAGTCGATGGCACCCGCGCGCCCAAAAGAAGGAATGGACAAGAGTGACTCCCAGTGCATCCAAATCGCAACCGCCTGCCCCACGATATCGCGCTCGGGCACCTGGCCCCATACGCGACTATCGCTGGAATTATCGCGGTTATCGCCCATCATGAAATAATGGCCGGGCTTGACTGTCACCGAGAAGTCCCTGGGCGGCCGACGCTGATCCACCTGCATAAGGTAACCATCCCCACCAGCGGACTCAAGACCAACAGCGTAGCGGGAGCGACCCTCGGGAACAGTGGCCAGCCACTCCCTGGGCAAGGTTTCACCATTCACTGTGAGCGATTTATCGCGATACGCCACTTCGTCCCCAGGTACACCAATAACCCTTTTTATATAATACGTCTCGTTCCTGTGGGGTGGGAAAAAAACCACCACATCTCCTCTTTCGGGCTTACCAATTGAGACCACCTGAGTTCGGGCAACAGGCAGGCGAAGCCCGTAATTGAATTTATTAACCAGAATAAAGTCCCCTACCTCCAGCGTCGGCACCATGGAAGATGAGGGAATCTGAAATGGCTCATACAAAAAGGACCGCAGCACGAAAACAAAGGCGAGCAGGGGGAAAAACGACCGCGCATACTCCACAATCACCGGTTCCGATGCCGTCTCGGCCAGGGCCAGACCGTATTTTTTCCCATCGCTGCTTTCGGCTTGTCGCCAGTCGGGATAGCGGCCCCGCAACTCCGCGATGCGGGCCCGGCGGGGCCCGGCGGAAACCAGCGCATCAAGTCCCCAAATAAGGCCACTGCCAGCGACGAGAATCAGCAAAATCAGTGGTAAATCAATATTCACATTGCCTCCTGGCAAGCTTTAGGTGGGCTTTAACTATCCACCTGCAATACGGCGAGGAAGGCCGACTGGGGAATTTCGACATTGCCGACCTGTTTCATGCGCTTTTTACCTGCTTTCTGTTTTTCCAACAGCTTTTTCTTACGCGTGGCGTCACCACCGTAGCACTTGGCAGTCACATTTTTACGCAGGGCTTTTACCGTTTGGCGCGCCACTATCTTGCCACCGACGGCGGCCTGGATGGCCACATCAAACATTTGCCGAGGAATCAGCTCT
>CALKDK010000060.1 GCA_938084055.1 uncultured Luminiphilus sp. | reverse complement strand
TTGTCCTGATGGTATTGACCGTTTCCATGGTTACTGCCAAAGGGAAAGGGTTTTTTGATGCCCCTGACATCACCATAGGTCAGTGCCTCAATAAACAGGGAGGACGCTTTATCTATCCATCCATTAACCGCCGCTGTTTCATCTTCGGCGGTTATTAAGCCGTTGTTGGGCGATCCGAAACGGTTGGCAAGATGGGCGAGTATGTTGACCGTATCCGTTGTGACCCGGCCGTCCGTGACCAGGGTGGGAACAACACACCGGGAATTCATACGCGCGTAGCCGGGTTCGAATTGCTGCTGGGCGGGTAGCAAAATGACGTGGGACTGCCATTCGAGACCCAACTCCTCAAGACCCTGCCGCACCTTCTGGGAGTCCAGAGAGAGGGGAAAGTGGTAGAGATGGATGCCCTCCCGAGGAGCCCATTCGGACGGCGCTTCCGTCAGCGGTGCATCAACCCAATCCCGGTCCGTTGCATAGGCTGGCACCGACAGCATTATGGGCGACCACTCAACACGGTAAAGGGACCAACTAGCGTTCCACCGCGGCCAGCACCCGGGCAATCGCCTCGGGCGCAGTGAAAAAGGGCCGGTCGGGCAGGATGTTCCAACCGGTAAGGACGATCACCAGGTCGAACTCGGGCTGGATAATGGGGCGCTGGCCGCCAAAACCTCTGCGGCCAGGAGAGCGGGCTACTCACTAACATGTTCATTTACTTGCTCAGGTTGACTGTTCACACTGGGGAAGCAACATGGAAACCTTGTACGCCCCACCGTAACAGATTCCGGATAGGTAGATTGAGTGCATAGCCCACCCAACAATTCGAAGCTGACTTTCGCGCTTACCACGCTCCTGGTCGTGGTTGCATTGCTTACGTCTTGGGCGACACTGCAATGGGGGTTTGAGGTGATCGACCTGCCGTTAATGTATATGCAGCATTTGCTCTATGGCCCCTTTGAGTACTTTTTAAATCCGCCCCAGTACCAACTACTCTCTGCAGCAAACGTCACTCCATGGTCCAGCCTGTCGCTTGGAATCAGCTACGAGATTTTCGGTCTGGAGGCCTCCGGGGCGCGGATACACCACCTTTTCTCTTATAGTCTGTTGGTTCTGCTGCTTTCTGTGGTGGCCTTCAAACTCACCGCAGCGCAAATTACTGCCCCGCTGGCAATCCTTTTTTTAATATCCTCAGACCCATTCATCTATATCAGAGATAACCTCATCTGCAGGCATTACCTCGAAGGAATGGCCTTCGCGGTGCTTTGTTACGTCTGCTACTACAGGTCCTGTACCGGCGGACGGCTGGCTTACATGGCACTGTCGCTGGGGTTTTTCGTGCTGGCTATTACCGCGAAGGAGGTTTACGCGCCATTGCCGGCGGTTCTTTTTTTCATGGGCGATGTTTCGCTTCGCAAGCGGATCTGCAACATGCTGCCCTTTGCCCTGGTCTGCACGGGATACATGGTTTGGAGATTTCACTTACTGCAAGGCCTTGGCGGCTACTCGGCGGCATCTGAAAGCAACCCAATCAACGCGTTTAAGTACGGCGCACTATGGACAACAGGAAGCTACGTCAGCTCACTTCTCCTCTTTGGCGCTCTCGGGCTCACAGTTGCCAACGCTGCCATTAACAGGGACATCCGATATCTCTTAACGGCCGCCACCGTACTCGTTTGTGTATTCCTGCCTTTCCTTTTCCTCGGCCCTATATTGTCGGAAGGATATAAATTTGATCGATGGGGATTTGCGCCACTGACCGGGGTAGTTTTATTGATTCTGGCTGGCTGTAAAGCTGAATCCACGCGCCTGTTAACTTGGTCATTGACTTGCGTCTTTGCGGTGCTGACAGCGATAAATGGGGCTGAAAACCAGGTCATCGCCAACAAACCCCATTTACTAGCGGCTGGATCCATGCCCGAGAAGCTACTTTCAGCGCGTGACAACCATCCGGCTTTGGACTTCGTCGGTGGCAGCTACGGCTCCATGGGCGACTTGCTGATAACCGTGAGCGCGGCCCACTGGGCCTACCTAAATCGAATTGAGTCAGGGAAATGGGGGTACTTCCCGCTAACGTATCCGCCCCAGATGCAAATCCACAATTTTACTTTCGATGACATCAAACTGACAAACAAGGCCAAAAGGTCTAAGTCCGTAAACTGGAACCATTTGGTTACGGATACCGCTCTGCCCATATCCTCTCAGTATGATCCCGAGGCGCTTTCCTGGCGTTTTAGACTGCCGGATGGCTTTGAAGCCAAAAATTGCTACCTGTACTTTTACAGTTCTAACAATGGTATGGCTGTACCTGTACCCGACTGCTCTTCGATCACTCTGTCGAGGGGGGCGTTGAATGGCAAAATACGATCAATCGATGCGCTTGACCAAAAGTTCCAGGCAATTGCCTGGGGGCAATCTCTGAACGCCGAAAATTCCCTAGTGATGACGGGGCCTGCTGACCTGGATGTGAGGCGGATTACGTCAGGAAAACAACAATACTAAGAGCTGGCAGCGCTTCTTTCCAACGAGCAAATAAGAACGGCCAACCCTGGTTATGCACGGCTACGGTCCGTCCCCTTCGCGGTCTTTCATAGCGGGCTTCACAATATAATCGGGACGATCTTTTACTTCCTCATAAATCTTGCCTATGTAATGTCCCAAAATACCGAGGCTGGTCATGATCGCGCCACCAAGGATAATCAGCAGCAAATTGATTGTAGTGAAGCCCTCTGCGGACTGCCCGAGCAACTTATCCCCCAAGGTCCACACCCCCAATACCGCACCGAGCAGCACTACCCCCACACCCATGAAGGTGATGACCTGAAGAGGAAGAGTAGTAAAGGAACTAATATTATTCAGTGCATACTTGATGAGTCCAAAAATGCTCCATCGGCTGCTCCTTGCGTACGAGGGCCCCGCTGCAAAGGTCAGTTGCACCGCATCGAGGCCCATCCAATGGACCAAACCTCGGAAGAAACGATGCTTCTCCTTCATCTGCAGATAAAGATCGGCCACGCTTCGGTCGAGCAGCTTGAAATCAGAATGATTGGTGATCTCCAGGCCTGACAGCCTTCTGTACAACCTGTAGAACAAAACAGCGCCCAATCGATTCACCAGACCCGTACGCACCGGCTCCAGTTTGACTGCCTCTACCACCAACGCCCCTTTCTGCCAGGCCGCCATCATTTCAGGTATCAATGAAGGCGGGTGCTGGAGGTCGGCATCCATCACCAATACGCAGTCACCGCTGGCGCGCGCAATTCCAGCATGAATAGCCGCCTCTTTACCGAAATTGCGCGACAGCGTTACGGCGGTAATGACGTTACGGTCTGAACAAAGTCTCGCTATGGTCTCCGGAGTCGCGTCCGTTGAGCCGTCATCGACCAACAAGATGTCTGGCTCTGCCTCAATTTCCTCCAGAATGCCAATTAAGTTCGTCACCATGGTTTCCAACAGATCCTGTTCGTTGAATACGGGGATGACTATTGACAGCTTTTGTTTTGACTTCATGTCCAACCTCCGGGACTAGCGGCCCTGGAGGGGCGGCTCATCATGGGTTGCATCGCGATCGACCCTGAAAATCCAGTAGTTGGATAGAAGCAGAGAGAACGCAAACGATAAGGCGATTGATAGTACCAGTATGAGGTATTCAGTATGCACCGTGTCGAAATCAAGTAGTTTTAAAGCTTGAATCAGAATCTGACGAAACAGAAATACGGCTGATACCGCGACCAAAAATTTAGAAAAACGTTTTTGGGATAGAGAGGCAGCACGCCGTTCGTTGAACACGACATACTCACTGAGCACGTACAGCAACGGTACGTTTACAATGGTCGAAACACTAAGGGACAACGCTGCTGAATACATGAGTACCTCAATCAGCAAATACCCAATTGCCAGATCGACCAACAGGCAAGTTGTCGTTGCCAAGCCGTATTTAAAGGTCTTCTTCAACATAGGCTTTTCACAAGCTATGGTCCCACCCCATCCATGCCATTGATGCGCTCGAATCCATGCAAACACTGGCCGCACCATTGGAATTTAACGACATTTATGGGCTCTGGCTATCGCGCCACCAGTACCCGTGACAGCCGCCACTGCCATCCCTGTGGGTCCTTAGGGAGGACCCCACAGCCGCAAGGACCGCTCCCCCGGCGAAGATTCTGTCATCCTGGTAGCTATGTGCTGGCCCGGGGGAGACAGCCCCGGCCACAAAGTGACTAACTTCGAATTGTGTCCAGTAGGTCAAGACGGCTGAAACTCATTGGCCAGCCTGCAGGCCCACCCCACGCAGCAAGAATCCCACATAGAACCTTTATCAACAACACACTTCCCTAGGATTCCACCGCGGCCAGCACCCGGGCAATCGCCTCGGGCGCGGTGAAAAAAGGCCGGTCGGGCAGGATGTTCCAACCGGTAAGGACGATCACCAGGTCGAACTCGGGCAGGATAATGGGACGCTGGCCGCCAAACCCTTTGCCGAGGTAGGCGACGTGATCCTCGCCTGCGTGGCTGTAGTTCTGCGTCCACCATTTATAGCCGTAGCCCTCACTGCCATCGGCATTGGCTTTGAAACTCGGTACCAGGGACGCCCGCACCCATTGGGCCGGCACCACCCGACTACCCTGCCAGAGACCGCCCTCCCGGAACAACCACGCTATCTTCGCCAGGTCCCGGGTCGATAGAAACAGACCCTCCTGGGTATCCGCGAGCCCAAGGGGTGTGCGTTTCCACTCATAGCGTTCGATGCCCAGTGGCCCGAACAGGTGGCGGACCGTGTACTCCTCAATATCGAACCCGGTGGCCTGCAGGAAGATCTGGCCCAGCACCAGGGTGGCGCCGCTGTTGTATTTGAACGCCGTGCCCGGTGGCCTCGCCATGGGCTGGTCCAGGGTGTACTGCACCCAGTCCCGGGATTTCGCCATCACCGCAAACGTATTACTGGGGTCTGAATACGGCACGTCCTCATCCCACTGCCACCCTGCTGACATGGTCAGCAGGTCCCTGAGGGTCATGCTGCGCTTTTGCGCATCCACCGCGGCCACCGCCCCCTCCTCAAAGAAGGACAGCACCGGGGTATCCAGGTCGGGAAAGTCGCCCCGGTCAATGGCGATGCCGATCACGGCGGAAACAATGGATTTGGTGACCGACTGCATGGAATGCAAATCGGTGTCCTTGTAGTAGGGATGCCAGAAGGCATTGAAGTAGTTGTAGGGGCCGCTGGGACTGGTGACCACCAGGGGCCCCGGGGTCCGGGCCTCAACGCCGTAGATGTCACGATAGTCATGCTCGTAATACTGCTCGTAGGCAATCCTGCCGTCACGAATGACCAACAGCGAGTCAATAAAACCATAGTCACCCGCGAGCACGTCGGCGTGGAGCGCATCCAGACTGCCCTCATCAAGCCCAACCTGCGCCGGCGATACGGTTTGCCAGGCACTGCCGGCGCCAGGGTTCAAACCGGGCAGGCCAGCGTCGCTCGCCTCCATGCCCTTCTGGCTACAGGCGACCAGAAAACCAGCCAGCAACCCGAGCAGGCCTGCCCTGACTATTGTAACGATCATGATCAATAATCCTCTGGTGATGTGGAAGTGAGCCACAGGCACGGATAACAACCCCCCTATCCTCTGCCCTCCACTGAGGATCTCACAACCCGACGGTCAGCGAACGATACCCTGAACTAACCTCAAATAATTGCCCGGTGCAGCATCCCCATCTACTGCCCGGCACGCTGCTCGAGCGCGCGATTCATGCGTTGAATGGCTTTGTCGATCGTAAAACTCGCGGTGGCTTGTCGCGGCGGGAATTCCCTGAAGGTCTGCAAGAAGCCCCCCACCACCTGCTGCATGGGAACAAAAAGCCAAATTTGGTCCGCCATGAATCGTCCGTATCCCGAGAAATCAAGGGATTCCTCAAAAGGGTCTGACCTGAGATGAACCGGCCTCGGGAAGGTATACACGTTGCGCGCCTCCTCGGCGCCCCAGGAGTCAGGACTTGCAAAATGGATTTTCCAGTCATTCCAGCGTACTGCATTCAGGTTGGCATTATCGTCGAAGTAAAACACGGTGCTGCGCTGGCCCGGGCCCTGGCCGTGCAGCAATGGCGTCTGATCGACGCCATCGAGATGGACCCGGTAGCTTGTGCCGTTGGCACTATGGCCCTGCTTGAGTTTGTTTACCATATCGGGCTCCCCCACAGCAGTCATCAGCGTGGGCAGCCAATCGAGATGGTGGAAAACATCATTGATGACGCGGCCGGGCTGGACGGTCCCGGGCCAGCGCACGAGTAAAGGCACACGGAAGCCTCCCTCCCAGGTTGACCCCTTGGCTCCCCGAAAGGGCTCTATACCGCCATCGGGATAGGTGTAGGTTTGCGAACCGTTATCGGTGGAATAAATGACGATGGTGTTGTCTGCTATATCCAATTCATCCAGGGTGTCGAGTAACTGGCCCACCCAGTGGTCATGTTCTGCCATGCCATCGGCGTACAGCCCATACCCTGTCTTGCCATCCCATTCGTCGCTGAGACGGGTCCAGACGTGCATGCGGGTGGAGTTGTACCAGAGAAAAAACGGCTTTTCCTGCGCATGGGCGCTGCGCATAAAGTCGACCGCTGCCTCGGTAAATTCCTGATCGATGGTCTCCATCCGCTTGCGGCTCAATGCGCCAGTATCCTCGATCTTGCCATCCGCCCGGGAGCGAATAACGCCACGGGGACCGTAACGTTTCCGGAATTCAGGGTCCTTGGGGTAAAAGTAGGTCTCGGGCTCTTCCTCGGCATTCATGTGGTAAAGATTGCCAAAGAATTCGTCAAAGCCATGGGCAGTGGGCAGGTACTCGTCCTTGTCACCCAGATGATTCTTACCAAACTGTCCGGTCGCGTAGCCGTGGGGTTTTAACAACTCGGCGATGGTAGGATCCTGGTCGCTGAGACCAATCGCCGCGCCCGGCATGCCGACCTTGAGGAGCCCGGTGCGAAAGGGATGCTGCCCGGTCACGAAGGCCGAACGCGCAGCGGTACAGCTTTGCTCACCGTAGGCATCGGTAAACAGAGCGCCTTCCGCTGCAATCCGATCAATATTGGGTGTGCGTCCGCCAATCAGTCCGCGATGATAGGCGCTGATGTTATACACACCAATATCATCCCCCCATATCACCAGTATGTTGGGCTTGTCGGTATTTCCCTGTGCTATGCCCGCAACGAAAGCAAGGGCGAGCATACTCAAAGTTCGGATCGGTTTTATCGAGATCATGGTGTTGTACTGTCCGGCAATTATTTTTAGTGGTAGCACCTTCGAGTTAACCGCAAGCCTTCAGGTTTCGCCACGTTTAAACGGACGTCCGGCCGTAGCAGTGACGGTGGGAAGACCAGGGGACCTGCGACAAACACATCGATGCGCGCTGAAATGGGCTCAGTCCATGACACCGGCACGCTCACCCCGGCCTTAACGCAGGCGCCGCAACGACTGAAGCGATCCAAAAGCCTCCGGGTAGCAACAGTTGAACGCTATCCGCTAAAAAGACTTGGGCATGCCCAGCTCATGCGTAGCCACATGGGACAGAATAAGATTCGTTGAAATAGGTGCCACCTGGTAGAGGCGGGTCTCACGAAATTTACGCTCAATGTCGTAGTCCACCGCAAAGCCAAAACCCCCATGGGTCTGGATACAGGTATCCCCTGCCCCCCAGGAGGCTTCGGACGCCAGTAATTTAGCCATATTGGCCTCGGCACCGCAGGACGCTCCCGATTCGAACAACCCGACAGCCCGGGCAACCATGCCGGCGGCAGCCTCAGTCTGAATGTGGGCCCGGGCGATGGGAAATTGCACGCCTTGATTCCCGCCAATAGGGCCACCAAAAACCTCGCGCTCGGTGGCGTAACGGGCCGCAGATGCCACGAAGTACCGCGCATCACCAATACACTCCGCCGCGATCAGGATGCGCTCGGCATTCATGCCATCCATAATGTAGCGAAATCCGGCACCCTCCTCGCCAATTCGGTTACCCACCGGAACCCGCAGGTCATCAAAGAACAGCTCAGTAGCACCGTGGTTCATCATGGTTTTAATGGGTTTGATCGTGAGCCCATTTCCCAGGGCAGACCGCATGTCCACCAGCAAAACCGACATGCCATCGGTACTTTTTGCCGAGGCCGCACGGTCGGCAGTGCGCACCAGCAGCACCATCAGATCCGAGTGCTCTGCCCTGGATATCCAGATTTTCTGGCCGTTGACCACATAGTCATCGCCGTCACGCACAGCGCGGGTCGCAATGCGCGTGGTATCCGTACCGCTATTGGGCTCTGTCACGCCAAAGGCCTGTAGACGCAATTTCCCCACCGCAATATCAGGTAAGTAGCGCTGTTTCTGAGCTTCGCTACCATGACGCAACAGGGTACCCATGGTGTACATCTGGGCGTGGCAGGCGCCGCCATTGCAACCGCTGCGGTGAATTTCCTCAAGGATGACGCAGGCGGCCCCCAGAGGCAGTCCCGCTCCTCCATAGGCTTCGGGGATCATTACCGAAAGATAGCCCGACTCGGTAAGGGCCTCGACAAATTCTACGGGGTAGCTGCGCGTCTCGTCTTTCTCCCGCCAGTAAGCGCCTGGAAACTGCTGGCAAAGCCGTTCGACGCCGGCTCGGATGTCCGAGTACTGGTCAGGTTCCTGCGCCATCACAAAAACCAGGAACCGCCATCGACCATGTGGGTTTGGCCGGTGATCATGGCGCTGGCGTCTGAGGCGAGATAAACCACAGTTCCTGTCACGTCTTGGGTTTCCAGGTTGCGCTGAATGACCTGGTTGGACGCGATAACCTGCTTGGCTTTGTCGAACTTATCACCAAAAAATTCTTCGGTGCCCTCGGTCATAACGGCAGACGGTGCCACTGCGTTCACGCGAATATTATCCCGCCCCAACTCGCGCGCCATACCCCGGGTCATACCGATCACCGCTGCCTTGGACGTCACGTAGTCGAGCCCATAGGGCAGGCCATAGACGGCCGCTAAAGACGCTACATTGATGATGGAGCCGCCGCCCGAGTCGCGAAGCGGCTGCACCAGAGCTCTGCAAACGTTCCAAACCCCTTTGACGTTGACTGTCATGACCGAATCCCACTGGTCTTCCTCCAACAGCTCGAATCGAGCGCCTTTCAAGCCACCATAAAGCGCTGCGTTGTTAACCAGCACGTCGATGCGACCGAAGCTGCGCAAAACCTGTTCCGCAACCGCCTGACAGCTCGTAAATTCAGTGATGTCAACGCACGTCTCCTCAGCAATGCCACCGGCTTCCCTGATGGCCATCACGGTATCGCCACAGGGGTTTACATCGCATGCGAGCACAGAGGCCCCCTCTGAAGCCAATGCTTGGGCATAGGCGCGGCCCAGGCCCCTCGCCGCCCCCGTGACCACGGCCACCTTCTTTTTCAGTTGCATTGCGCCTCCAAACCTCCTGTATTGCCCGGCAACCACCCGCTCTATCATTATGCGCCACCGGCTTCTCGAAACACGATAACAACTGTTACGATGCCTGTCGCGGCTCGGGCTTCACCCAGTGACAGGAACAGTCCCCACAGTGGCGATTCCTCAACCATCTGCCGAACTTTTAACTGACTCCAGAAAGAGAAAACCACCATGCGACTGACCAGCGAGCACTCCCCCTTCGTCGTGCCAGGCACGCTCATTGCCCTACTTTGGGCTGTGACCACCTCCGCCACGGAAACAGCCACCTCGATTCACAATTTTTTCACTCCGCAAGGCATGACCGTAGCTCCCGAGGACTATCCAACCGTCGAGACCTCCCGACAATTGCTGCTGGCACAGGAGCGAGCACCCGTTAACCGTCTGTCCCATAACCGCAAGCTCACCCCCACGGATGACCAACCCGTGGTGCGAATGAATCGGGACAGCTATTACAGCTTCGCCGCGGTAGATGTATCGGCCGGTGCGGCCATCACCATTCCCCCGGTGCCCGAAGGAATCTACGTATCGGTGCAGCCGGTCACAGAGGACCATCGCATACAGCCCATGTCCTATGGCAGCGGCACCTTTCCACTGGCGACACATACGGGCACCCACCTTTACCTTGTTATTCGCCTCGACAGCACACTGGCCCAGACAGAAGCGAATCAAATCCAGGACGGCATGACGATTACAGCAGGCAGCGACAAGCCCTTTACGACTCATACCGTCAACAAGGAAGCCTTCGACGCTGCGGAGCAACTCATCCGCTCCAAAACAGCAGCCATGCTCAAAGCCGAAGGTAGCGATGCGAATTACGGCATGTTTACCGCACCCACCGACGAATCACGGGGTATGTACAGTGAGTACAAGCACATGATGGGTGCAGCACTGGGGTGGGGGGGCGCACAGCTGAAAGACAACATTTATGAGCTGTCTCCGCAGTATCCCGCTGAGGGGTGTTACGAAGCCACGTTCGAAGACCCGCGCAACGGCGCTTTCTGGTCCTTTACTGTCTACAACGAAGAGGGGTTCATGTTTGACGACCTCGCCAACATGAGCTCCGACACCGCCTCTCCCAACAGTGACGGGACCTTTACGGTGAGCTTTGGCTGCGGCGAGACCAGTCTGAATAACGTGCCCATCGTTAACGACTCAGGGCTGTTCAACGTCATCGTTCGACACTACCGTCCTTCTGAGCGCGTGCGTGAGGAAGGTTACCGACTCGTACCGTTCATCCAAAAAGCTGATGACTGAATCTGCCGTGGCGCCTGTATGAGTGGGGCAGCAGCCGCAAAATGGAGGCCGGCTTTGCGCCGGCCCTGCCATGCTCAGTCGAGTGCTCAAGGCCAGCAATGGGTGGTGCAAAGTTTTCCCCACGAAGCAGATGTCGCCTTGATAGGCGCACGGGCCCTGCCAGTGACACTACCCGCGGGATAAATCTTCACTGAGAGAGACTATGGAACTAATCGATACATCGCTGCATGTTGATACGTTTCTGGCGGTCACCGTAGGCATCGTCGTATTGTTTATTGGCAAACGCCTGAATCGACTGGTCCCCGTACTGAGCGAATACAGTATTCCCGAACCCGTGAGCGGCGGAATGACCGTTGCACTGATACTTTTCGCCGTGCATTCATTTGCTGACATCAGCGTACATTTTGAGCTGGGTGCCCGGGATGTTCTGCTGGTGTATTTCTTTACCACCATCGGTATCAATGCCAGCTTCCGCGACCTCGCGGCGGGAGGAAAACCCCTGGCATTGCTGCTCATAGTTACCCTCCTCTATATGGTGATTCAAAACCTGACCGGCGTGGGTGTCGCGCACCTTCTGGGACTGGAACCCGTGGTGGGACTGCTGGGCGGAACAGTGTCACTGATTGGTGGCCACGGTACCGCCATCGCGTGGGCGCCACGCTTCGTCGAAAACTACGGTGTCTCAAATGCCATGGAAATTGGTATCGCCTGTGCCACCTTTGGTTTGGTTCTGGCCAGCGTTATTGGCGGCCCCGTCGCCAAATTCCTGGTCCAGCGGCACAAGTTGACCGTCAACTCCGATGACTCGCTGGATGTGGGCATCAGCGACGAGGAACCCCCCGTCCGACTCAACTATATGGAATTGCTCGATGCCGTCCTCGCGATTCACATCTGTATTGTTATTGGCTTCTTTATGGATACGGGCTTGGAAAGCCTGGGCATTCAGCTGCCCCTCTTTGTCAGTTGCCTGTTTGGGGGCATCATCATGACCAATCTGCGACCCAGGGTTTTGCCGAGAATCACCGGCACTGAATGGCCGTCACGGACCCCGGCCATGGCACTGATAGCCGACATATCCCTCGGCACCTTTCTCGCCATGTCACTCATGAGCATGCAGCTGTGGGAGATCGTCGATCTCGCAGGGGCGCTTTTCTCCATCATGGGAGCACAGCTGGTGATTGCCGTGATTTTCATGGTTTTTATCGTATTCCCTGTGATGGGGAGGAACTACGATGCGGCTGTCATAGCCTCCGGGTTCGGCGGCTTCACCATGGGTGCCACGCCCACCGCCATGGCCAATATGTCCGCCGTTACAAAGCGATACGGCCCCTGTCATCAGGCTTTCATCATCGTGCCGTTGGTGGGCGCTTTCTTCATAGACGTTAGCAACGTCATCCTTATCCAGCTCAGTCTTGCCTGGCTGGGTTAACTGGCGCCGCCAACGCGGCAACCCGGACGAGGATCAGGTAGCCTGAAGGCCCAGAGCCATGCACAGCCCCGGTTGCTGGCTAGGGTCCCAGGTTGCCTCTAAAACAGACCCCTGCACGAGAGCGCAGAAAACCCTAGCGCCGATCTGCCCGGATCGCCTAGGGGCGAGAGTTACTCCGTGGGGTTTGCCCCGTACAGACCAACACCCAGTTCACCGGCAATGTAGCGGATGGCCCTCATACCACGAATGCTGTTTCCAGCCTCATTCAATGGTGGCGAAAAGGTAGCGATGGCGAAACGGCCAGGCACAACCGCGACGATGCCACC
>CALKDK010000059.1 GCA_938084055.1 uncultured Luminiphilus sp. | reverse complement strand
CAGGTCTTGATCGTAACAATAGTATTATGACTTGTTCCTCCTTCTCTATATGGCCCTATATTTGGCCATCCGCTGTGGCACCGTGTCAATGTAGTGGCAGGCGTAGAATATCGTTTCAATCGACATTTTACGGTGAGTCCTAACATTGTTTGGACCCGCTACAGCGTCAATGCGTCAGGCGTAAAACCTGACGATGATGTGCATCTGCGGCTGACCTTTTATGTGAACTTCGAGTGAGTACGGCACCATGTGCCGAGCTTGGAGCACCGTCTCAACCCCGCGTTTTAAAGGCCTGTAAGTGGTCAGCTCTTCTTCGATCACTCCTGGGGCTAAGCAGATGACGACGGCCTACACCATGCTCACTTAGCTGGCTATATTGCCTATAGCGATCTTCTACCGCCCTAAAGAGGTAACAACGTTAATAGAAAGGTGAATACGCGGTAAGGGACTTCTATAGTAAAACTTGCCTATCCTGACTGAAGCGGCGCAGGCTAAATGGGATCGCCACCTAAAACCGCCGGCGTTTCACAAAAAGTCTGCAGGATGTGCCGCTGATGCTCTTCAATCCGATGTGAGAGCACCTCGGCGATCGCCGGAATTTTTGAATTGGCTGCAAAGAACTTCAACATACCTTGGTTTTGCTCTGTTACCGGCATAATCTCTGGCGGCACGGCGGTAATACACATACTCATCGTCGCCCAGTAGATGTCAGCGGCTGTCGGCGTTTCACCGACGAGGTACGGAGAGCCGTGTTCGGCTTGTTTTTGCAGACGTCGGTCGATTAACCCAATTACCTCGGCGATCTTGGCCGGAGCGGTCGAACTTGCCGCGTCGGTGTAGCCATATTTTCGGCCCAAAGGGCCATCATTCATAATCCGCATATTCCAAACGAGGCCGTCCTCACCCAGTACCACCGAACACAACCCAAACATTTCCACGCGCTGCTCGAAGTCTGTCGGAATCAACGACGGACTGTTAGCACTGCCAATCTTTTCCGCTAGTGCGAGTTGCTCAATCCAAACGCTTCTAGGTCTCTCGTCATTAAAGAACATCGTCGGCAAGCTGGTTTGGCTAGTCAGCTCATAAAGCCGCTTTTGTCTGTCCTCTCCTGTCTTCTTGTCGACACCCATCAGCGGGTGCAGTGCTCGGATGACAGGAATCTCTTTTACGAAACAGACATTTTTGAGGGCCTCAGCATAAAGCGCCTGTATGCCGGGGATGAAGGTTATTCGCACCCCCTCTGTCATCGCCGCCGCTTCGTCTAACGTTATAAAAGATACAGTCATACTGTCCCTCTCCGTTTTATCTCAGTGGATTTTTAGAGCCTAATCTTACGAGTCAACAAGTCATCATGCTTTACGGCCAATCATAGGTTGTCCCGCATTATTCTCTAACAAGTAATCCTCGATAACCACGAGCGTGCAATAGCAACTGAAACAACCCCCCCCGGTAGCAGTCGCCAGGCCGAAGACACACTGACCACAGCAGTGAAAACACCTAGTAACTTGGCACTAAAAGAGGGATGACCACAGGATGGTAAAAAACCAGTTTCTCAAAGATATATGGTGGAGCTAGACGATGGGATCACCGGTGCCGGCTTCAAGACAGGCGATCTGTTTGCCGTGGACTTTGGCAAAGTTTTGTTGCGTCGGCATAGCAAGGTTCTCTTATCCGGGCTTTACGCGCTACCCTCAATTTTCGTTTTAACGGGATTAATTGACCGCAGAGCGTTCGGCCGAATCCGCAGTAAGCCAGCCCCCTCTCGCTCGCGGGTGGAGCTACCTAAGGCTCGACGTCAATCGAGCTGTCATCTTTAGGGCGGTTTCTATGTGGGGTTTATATTTCATATTTACTTAAGTTATTGTTTTATCGGTAAATATGGCGGAGAAGGAGGGATTACCCAAAATAGCCCTTGGGCTATTTCGTCCCTGCGGGCGTCGCCGCTAACGCGGCTCGGTGCCAAATGCTCCCTTGGTCGCATTTGCTCGAACCCCAGGCTTCTCATCAAACCTCACATATCCCCATAAACGACGAAGCCCGCACAGGGCGGGCTCAGTCATTTATGGCGGAGAAGGAGGGATTCGAACCCTCGATACGCTATTAACGTATACTCCCTTAGCAGGGGAGCGCCTTCAGCCACTCGGCCACTTCTCCGGGAGCCGCGAATCCTATCACAGGGAATTCGCCAAAAAACAGCGCTTTAGTCGCTGTCGGAGTGTTTACCCTGTTGGCCCGTGGGCGCAGCGCCCGACTGGATCTTATTAAGTATCTCCTCGCGGTGCACCGACACATCTCGCGGTGCGTTCACCCCCAGCCGTGTCTGGTTGCCCTTGACACCCAATACGGTGATGGTGATGTTGTCACCAATGATCAGCGACTCGCCTACTCTTCTTGTTAATATCAACATCCGTCACGTCCTTGTCTGTGGGGTCCATAAGGCTCGGCAGGGTAGCCGATGTTCATTCACCATCACCCGTGTTGCCATCACCTTCGAGGCCAAATGCGCTGTGCAGTGACCGTACAGCTAACTCGAGGTAATTCTCTTCAATGATCACCGAAATCTTAATTTCGGAAGTACTGATCATCTGGATGTTAACCCCCACCTCCGCCAGCGCCTTGAACATGCGCGCTGCCACGTTGGCATGGGAGCGCATGCCCACCCCAACGACCGACACTTTGGCAATTTTTGAGTCAACGCGCAATTCCTTGGCGCCCAGTTGTGCGACCGAGTGCTCAAGAATGGCACGGGCATCGTTCAGATCACTTCTGGAAACCGTAAATGTAAAGTCGGTGTGGCCTTCCTCTCCCGTATTCTGCAGGATCACATCAACTTCTATGTTTGCTTCACCGACGGGGCCCAGAATCTTGTAGGCCACACCCGGAGTGTCCGGCACCCCCAAGACCGTCAGCTTTGCCTCGTCCCTGTTGAAAGCAATACCTGCAATTGTTGGCGCTTCCACGTCAGCGTCCTCCTCCATCGTGATCAGGGTACCCGGACCATCCTCAAAACTACTCAGCACCCTGAGGGGAACTGCGTATTTTCCAGCAAACTCCACGGCGCGAAGCTGCAGCACCTTGGAGCCCATACTGGCCAATTCAAGCATCTCCTCAAAAGTAATTCTCTCCAGCCGACGCGCTCCGGGTTCTACTCTCGGGTCGGTGGTGTACACCCCATCGACATCGGTGTAGATCTGGCATTCGTCCGCAGACAGTGCGGCAGCCAGTGCTACTGCCGTCGTATCGGAGCCACCCCGCCCCAGCGTCGTGATGTTACCGTCTGGATCAACACCCTGGAATCCCGCCACAACCACCACGCGACCCTGGTCGAGGTCAGCGCGCAGCCTGTGCCCATCGATATGCTGGATTCTGGCTTTCGTGTGAGCAGTATCAGTCAGGATCCGCACCTGAGAGCCATTATAGGACCGCGCGGGCACCTTCCTTTTGTGCAGCGCCATGCTCAGCAAAGCGGTGGTAACCTGTTCGCCAGTGGAGACCAACATATCCATCTCACGGGGCTGGGGGTGCGCCTCGATCGACCGGGCCAGGTCTATTAGTCGATTGGTTTCCCCCGCCATAGCAGACACCACAACGACCACATCGTGGCCCTCGGCGTGGAAGCGTGCCACCTTGTCAGCCACATGCTCAATACGCTCCGGGGAGCCAACGGAGGTGCCGCCGTATTTTTGGACGATGAGGGCCATGACAGCCAGTACCAGTCAGAAAAATTGGGCGCGGAGCATACCATAGAAGTGCAAGGGATATTCAGCGCCGCGCAAGCAGCGAGTACCCAGAATCAGCTGAGCTGTTTAGCCACCCAGTCAGGCACTTCAGACAGCGCAGCCGGCAATCCCTGGATATCGGAGCCACCCCCCTGGGCCATGTCAGGACGCCCGCCACCTTTACCCCCCAGGCGCCCCGCAAACTCCTTGATCACATCTCCGGCACGCACCCGCTCGGTCACGTCCTGGGTCACCCCCGCCACCAGTTTGATTTTGTCACCCTCGACGGCGGCCAGTAGGACAACCGCCGTCCCCAGTTTGTTCTTACACTGATCCAGCGTGTCTCGCAGAGTCCCGGCGTCCGCACCATCGATTTTTTGAGCCAAAACCTTGATACCGGCCACCTCTACCGCCGACTGCGTTAGATCACCCCCGGAGGACGTTGCCAATTTTTGCTTGAGTCGCGCCAACTCCCTCTCCATCTCACGGCATTCGTTGCGCAGTAGGCTTGCTCTTTCTGTCACGCCGGCGGGAGCGGTCTTTAACGCATCGGCAACGTCCGACAACTTTTGAGCGGTTTGCAGGGTCTGGGTCAGGGCGGCGTCTCCCGTCACAGCTTCAATACGACGGACCCCCGACGCCACACCGGCTTCAGCCGTTACCAGGAGCAAGCCGATGTCGCCAGTTCGATCCACGTGGGTGCCGCCACAAAGCTCCACTGAAAAACCATCCGAGCCCATAGCCAGCACCCGGACTTCATCACCGTATTTCTCACCAAATAGGGCCGTCGCCCCAGCTTCAATGGCCTCATCCATACTCATCAGTTGCGTCGTCACGCGGGTATTTTTTCGAATCTCGTCGTTGACAATACGGGTAATCCTCTCGATCTGCTCTGAGGTAACCGGCTCGCCATGGGAGAAGTCGAACCGCAAACGCTCCGAATTAACCAGGGAACCTTTTTGCACGACATGCGCCCCCAGCACACGCCGCAATGCCTCGTGCAGCAAATGGGTGGCGGAGTGATTGAGCCGTATGCGCTGACGCAGATCGGCATCCACCTTCGCCCGGGCGTCATCACCCGTAGAGAGGGTCCCGTCAACAATCTGAACGTGGTGAAAGTGGTGCCCCTGTGCTTTGGTGGTATCGGTGACATCAGCGCGCCCGGAAGGGCTGGAAAGAACACCACAGTCTCCTACCTGCCCGCCGCTCTCACCATAAAACGGGGTGTGGTCAAGAATGACAATAGCCTCATCACCGGCCTGCAGGCATTCGACCATTTCACCCTCTTTCAGCATCGCGAGAATGGTTCCTGAACCCTCAGTACCGTCATAACCGGTGAACACAGTTTCACCGGGAATGCTGACCGATTCGTTGTAGTCAACTTTGAAACTACCGCTCTCCTGGGATCGCCGACGCTGCTCAGCCATCGCTCGCTCGTAGCCCTCAATATCGAGGGTGAGCGCCCGTTCCCGGGCAATATCATTGGTCAAATCAACGGGAAAGCCATAGGTATCGTAGAGCCTGAAAACAACCTCACCGGGCAGCTCCGTCCCCGCGAGATCGCTGAGCGCCTCTTCAAGAATCGCCATGCCGTTGTCCAGGGTTCTGGCAAACTGCGCCTCCTCGGCGGCCAGCGCGGAGGCGATGACCGTCTCCTTATTTTTGAGGTCCGGATAGGCAGCACCCATCTCCGTTACCAGAACACCCACAAGACCGGCAAAAAACGGTTCTGTGGCGCCCAACTTATTCCCATGGCGCACGGCTCGCCGGATAATCCGGCGCAGCACATAGCCGCGCCCCTCATTGCTGGGAATCACACCATCAGCAATCAGGAAAGCGCAGGAGCGCAAATGATCAGCTATGACCCGCAAGGACTTCTCCTCCAGATCATCGACGGCGAGGCTCGCTGCGGTCGCCCTGATCAAAGCCTGGAACAGGTCTATCTCGTAATTCGAATGCACCCCCTGCAGAACCGCGGCAATCCGCTCAAGCCCCATACCCGTGTCGACAGAAGGCTTCGGTAGCGGGTGGAGGTCGCCCGCGGCGTCGCGATTGAACTGCATGAAAACCAGGTTCCATATCTCTATGTAACGATCAAGATCATCATCAGGGCTGCCGGGGGGTCCCCCGGGAACGTCTGGGCCATGATCATAAAAAATCTCAGAACTTGGTCCGCAGGGACCCGTATCTCCCATTTGCCAGAAATTGTCCTCGTCGAGACGCGACAACCGACTGGGGTCTACACCAACCTCTTCAATCCAAATCGCCGCTGCCTCGTCGTCGGACACGTGCACTGTCACCCACAGGCGCTCCTTGGGCAATTGCAGCACCTCGGTGAGGAAATTCCAGGCGAAATTGATAGCCTCACGCTTGAAGTAGTCCCCGAAACTAAAGTTACCGAGCATTTCAAAAAACGTGTGATGCCTTGCCGTGTAACCGACATTTTCAAGGTCATTGTGCTTGCCACCCGCCCGCACACACTTCTGTGACGTGCAGGCCCGCACGTAGGGCCTGGCTTCAAGACCAAGAAAGGTCTCCTTGAACTGATTCATGCCCGCATTTGTAAACAGTAAAGTCGGATCATCGTGGGGTACCAGTGAACTGGACTCCACACGGGTATGTTGCTGCCCCTCAAAATAGGCCAGGAAGGCTTCGCGTATTTCAGCTGTTTTCATTGCGGGTTCTCTCTGGAGAGTTCAAACCGTGGTCACTGCCCGTACCCGGCGGTTTTTCTCATTGTATTCGTAAGGCGTGGCTTGATAATCGACAGCTGTCAGCCGATACCATTGGCCAATCCTCCTTCGACAAGGGTGCGACCCGCGAGTACGTGAAGGTGCAGGTGAAACACGGTCTGCCCACTGGCTTCGCCGTTATTGACAACCAGACGAAAGCCGTCACCAACTCCCAGCTGTTCTGCCACTCGACCCGCCACCAACATCAGGTGACCCAGCAGAGCACTGTCCCCATCATCCGCATCCACCAGTCGCGGAATGGGCTTCCGCGGGATGATCAATACGTGAGTAGGCGCCTGGGGGTGAATATCCCGGATAACAACGCAGCGATCATCCTCATAGATGAACTCGGTGGGAATTTCCCCCCGGGTGATTTTGCCAAAAATAGTATCGGTCATGCCTGCCTTCTCATCGTTCACGCTCTTCTGGGCTCAACTGGCGGGCCTCATTCTCCAGCATGACGGGAATATCGTCACGAATAGGGTAGGCGAGCCCGCTGGCTCGACAGATCAGCTCCTGCTGGGCAGGCACATATTCGAGGGGTGCCTTGGAAACAGGGCAAACCAGAATCTCGAGTAACTTGGGATCGAGCACAGCATCCTCCATTGGGCTTGTCGGTGGTGAAGTATACGGGGTTGCCGCTGTAAATCGCACCTGTTGCCGGGGGTGTGGCCGGTCACTCCAGCCCAGACATGGCAGGAACCAGCAGCTGGGGGTCTATTCGCTGGTGCAGCCAACTCATACGCCAGTCGAGATGCGGGCCCGTCGCCCGACCGGTGGCCCCCACCTCGCCGATAAGATCGCCAACCTTAACCTCATCCCCGACACTGACATGGAGTTTACTCAAGTGCAGGAATGACGATGAAAGACCGTAACCGTGATCAAGAATCACCGTACCCCCCGAGTAAAATAAATCATTTTCAGCCAGGGTAATGAGTCCTGGGCCTGGGGCGACGACGGGATGTCCCGTTGGGACCGCAATATCAACGCCATAGTGGGGGGATCCCGGAGTCCCGTTATACACACGCTGACTGCCATAAACACCGCTGATCCGTCCGGTGGCTGGCCAGGCAAAGCCCAGCCTTACTGCCTGCAACCACTCAGGCCGCTCGATCCGTCGCGCCTTGGCCCTGCGTACGACCTCTCGCTCACGTGCGATTCGCTCGAGCACCTCAGCCGGGGGCGTCACCGTCTGTTGGGGGACCCCCTCAACGCGTTGGATGTTGTAGTCCCGCTGGGCCACGGCAAGGGTACGGACGCACACCGCATCCCCATCGATAACCAGTGTCTGCTGGCTGGGCGCATCCCGCCCCAGACCAAGGACAAAAGACCCATCGGGTAACAGGGGTACGGGGGTTCCATCGAGGGCTACACTTGCGTGGGGTGGTGCACTGCCCCAGAGGAGTCCACCCTGCCGGGCATTGCCCTCCAACTCGGTACACGGCTCAGCGAGGGCAGCCACAGACAATGTTGACAGCCACAAAGGCAGCCGGGCTATGGCTGCACGGATACGGGATTGAGGGGTCATCTTGAAAGCCCTTGGCTGGCACAATACTGTGCAGGATCTGTAATTTAAGCCCGCGCTGCAAGACCGGCGGGGAAAAGGCCCCAAGCGAGGAGTAGTCGTCTGACCCGATACCGACCCCCACGACCCAGAGGATCGCCCTACATCACGCCGGAAGGTGAGGCCGCACTGCGAACCGAGCTCCATGAACTCTGGAAGGTAGAACGACCGGTGGTGACCGCTGCGGTGCAGGCCGCAGCCGCCAACGGTGATCGCTCGGAAAACGGTGATTACATCTACGGTAAAAAACGCCTGCGGGAAATCGACAGTCGGGTCCGGTTTCTCCGCAAACGCCTGGACGACCTGGTAGTGGTGAGAGACCCCCCAACGGACCCCACCAAGGTTTACTTCGGCGCCTACGTCACCCTGGAGGACCCCGACGGCAGGACCCAGGAGTTACGCGTCGTTGGACCCGATGAGTTTGATCTTCGCGCCAGCAAGCTCAGCTGCGACTCCCCGCTGGGTCGCGCCTTGCTGGGCAAGGGGCTGGATGCTGAAATTATTGTCGAGAGCCCCGCCGGGCAACAGGTCTGGATCCTGGTGGCCGTGAACTATGGCACCTGCCGGGAGACCTGAGCCCGGCTCTTCATCATCGGGCGCAGCCGGAGCTTGGTCAGATCGCAGTTTGTGGTGGCCCCGGTAATCCTGCCATGCCGGAGGCGTCGACCCGCCCCGAACACGCCGATGGCTGGAGCAGGCACTGGGCAGAGACAAACTGCCGAAGACTCTCTCTTGGGTCGGGGCAAGACAGGCGGTAAACTAGCGACTGATTGACCATCGCCCAGCGCAGCCATCTGGCATCGACTGGCACAAGGATCGTGCTCACCATGTCTGACCTCAACAACCGTCTCTCCCTCCAACACGACGCTGGATTTTACCTTCGGCATATTGGGCCATCGCCACAGGAACAGGAGGCCATGGCTCGTGACATGGGCACGGACTCACTGGATTCGCTGATCGACCAGGCAGTACCGGAGCAAATTCGCCTGTGCGACCCCCTCGCCCTTCCACCCGCCCTTACCGAGCATGAAGCCCTCAAGCGACTGGAAACCTACGCAGGGGAAAACGAGGTGTTGCGAAGTTGCATTGGCATGGGGTACTACGACACCTTTGTGCCTTCGGTAATCCAGCGCAATGTGCTGGAGAATCCAGGCTGGTATACCGCCTACACACCTTACCAACCCGAAATTTCCCAGGGGCGGCTCGAGGTCCTGCTGGCATTCCAGCAGATGGTCATGGACCTGACGGACATGGAGCTCGCCAACGCCTCACTGCTTGATGAAGCCACCGCTGCCGCAGAGGCCATGACATTGATGCAGCGGGTCAACAAGAACAATCAGTCCAACCGCTTTCTTGTCACTGAGGATTGTCACCCACAAACCCTGGCCGTGCTCCAAACCCGGGCAGCCCCACTCAACATTTCGGTTGTCGTCGTTGCCGACGAAGAGCTTGTCACTGCGGGGGATGCATTCGGATTACTGTTGCAATATCCGGGCAGCTCCGGACAGGTTCGTTCCCTGGAACAGCTATGCTCTGCCGCACACGATCACAACACGCTCGTCGGAGTTGCGACCGACCTGCTGGCACTGACGCTGTTGCGTGCTCCCGGTAGCCAGGGGGCCGATGTTGTCGTGGGCAGCAGCCAGCGCTTTGGTGTCCCAATGGGTTTTGGTGGCCCTCATGCCGCATTTTTCGCCACGCGCGAGCGGTTCAAACGTTCCATTCCCGGACGGATGATCGGCGTGTCGAAGGATAGGCGTGGCAATTCGGCACTGCGCATGGCACTGCAAACCCGCGAGCAGCATATCCGCAGGGAAAAGGCGACGTCCAACATCTGCACCGCGCAGGCCCTGTTAGCCATCATGGCTGCGCTTTATGCGATGTACCATGGCCCCGAGGGTTTGCGACGGATTGCAATGCGTGTGCATGGACTGACCAATTCGTTGGCACAAGCGCTGTTAGCGAGCCCCCATGAACTGTGCAATACCAGTTGGTTCGATACCCTGACGGTTGATGTGGGCGAACATCAGGCCCGCATCCTGGCCATGGCGGTCAACAGCGGTTTCAACCTGCGTCCGGTGGCTGAGAACCGTATCGGCATTTCCCTTGATGAGACGACTACCCCCGATGAAGTTGACCAACTTGCAGCGTTGTTTGACACCCACTGTGAGGGTGAAGACGTCCCCAGCGGCATCCCCGAGCCACTTAAGCGCAGCATGGACTACCTGCAGCACCCACTTTTTGACAGCTATCATTCTGAAACCGAAATGCTTCGCTACCTCAAGCAATTGGAGAACCGCGATATCTCGCTGACCCGGGCCATGATCCCACTGGGCAGCTGTACAATGAAGCTCAATGCCAGCACCGAAATGATGCCCATCAGCTGGGCAGGTTTTTCACGGATTCATCCTTTTGCCCCACCCGACCAGACCAGGGGCTACACCCGTCTACTGGGCGAACTTTCTGAATGGCTGGTTGCCTGTACGGGCTATGATGCCCTGTCGTTACAACCCAATGCGGGATCACAGGGTGAATACGCGGGCCTGCTCGCCATCCGACGCTATCACGAAGCCAGGGGAGAGGGTCAACGCGACCTCTGCCTGATCCCCGCCTCCGCCCATGGTACCAACCCGGCATCGGCCATTATGGCCGGCATGCAGGTCAGGATCGTCGCCTGTGACGAGCAGGGTGATATCGACATGGACGACCTGCGCGCAAAAGTGGGTGCCGCCGGGACAAAGCTTGCGGCGATCATGGTGACTTATCCATCAACCCACGGCGTGTTTGAGGAATCAATTGTCGAACTGTGCGAGATCGTGCACGGCCACGGTGGCCAGGTGTATGTTGACGGTGCCAACCTGAATGCATTGATAGGACTGGCGGCGCCGGGCAAGTTCGGTGCGGATGTTTCCCACCTCAACCTGCACAAAACGTTCTGCATTCCCCATGGCGGGGGCGGCCCCGGCATGGGGCCCATCGGTGTGGGACAACATCTGGCGCCCTACCTGCCCGGCGACCCTGTCACCGACAGTTCGGGAACCACCATTAAACGGGATGTCGTATCGGCAGCGGCCTTTGGCAGCGCGTCCATCCTGCCCATTTCCTGGGCCTACATTGCCATGATGGGGGCACAAGGGCTCACCCATGCCAGCAAAGTCGCCATTTTATCTGCGAATTACATTGCCCATCGCCTCGAGGGTCATTACGACATTTTGTACCGGGGCCGCAACAACCGGGTGGCACACGAGTGCATCATCGATATTCGGCCTCTCAAGGAGCGCAGTGGTATCTCCGAGGAAGACGTGGCCAAGCGCCTGATCGATTATGGCTTTCATGCACCGACCATGTCCTTTCCAGTGTCCGGCACATTGATGATCGAACCCACTGAATCCGAGCCCCTTGCAGAACTCGATCGATTTTGCGACGCGATGATCACCATCCGCGACGAGGTTCGTCGGGTTGAACAAGGCGAATGGGATCCCCTCGATAATCCGCTGAAAAATGCGCCTCATACCCTTGACGATGTCGTGGCCTCCGACTGGCCCCACGCCTATACCCGGGAGCAGGCCGCCTGGCCGATACCGTCGCTGCGCAGGGATAAATACTGGGCGCCCGTCTCCCGAGTTGACAATGTTTACGGCGATCGCAACCTATTTTGCGCCTGCCCCGGCATCGACGTTTGGGTCCAGGATGCCGCACTGGCCATGGAATCCTGACCGCCACAAAACAAAGTTTGGGAACCGCCGTCCGACCTCATGCGTATGCTGGTACATTGAGAAAGTAGGGATCGGGTGTCGTTCGCCTTACTATCACGCTTTGGCACGGCTTGTTGTGGGCGTGCCGGTAAATAAAGGAGCAGGTCATGGCGGGAGAGCGTCCACTCGAGGGATTACGGGTTGTCGAAATGGGGCAACTGCTTGCGGGGCCCTTCGCAGGCACCATTCTCGGCTATTTCGGCGCGGAGGTGATCAAGGTCGAGCCCCCGACCGGTGATCCCATCCGACAGTGGCGAGAGGTCCGGGACGGCATGTCGCTCTGGTACCACTCCCTCGCGCGTAACAAAAAAAGTGTCACCCTAGACCTCAAGACTGAGCGAGGGCAGGAATTGGCTTTTGAACTGCTCTGCAAAGCCGATGTGGTGGTAGAAAACTTCCGGCCGGGAGCGATGGAGGACTGGGGTTTGGGACCCGACCGTGTGAAGGCCGCTAATCCCGGCATCATATTTGCCAGGATTTCGGGCTACGGCCAGACCGGGCCATTTTCCGCCAAGCCCGGTTACGCATCGGTCACTGAAGGCTATGGTGGCTTCCGCTATATCAACGGAGAGCCTGGCAAAGCTCCGGTGCGACCCAACATTTCACTCGGCGATACAGCCGCGGCTATCCATGCCGCACTCGGCGTACTTTTGGCCGTCATTCAACGGCATAAATCCGGTGAGGGCCAGGTCGTTGACGTGGCACTTTATGAGGCGGTTTTCAATCTGCTGGAAGGCATCGTCCCCGAGTACGACGGAGCGGGCGTGATCCGGGAACCATCAGGTACAACCATCACCGGCATTGTTCCGACCAATACCTACCTCTGTCAGGACGGCAAACACGTCGTCATCGGCGGCAATGGAGATTCCATTTTCAAACGCCTTATGAAAGCGGCCGGGCGCGAGGACATGGCCGAAAATCCCGAGATGGAACACAATCAGGGACGCATCATCCACCAAAACGCCATCGATCAAGCGCTTGCCGATTGGTGTGCTGCCCACAGTTCACAGGAGATTATTGACCAACTTGAGGCGGTGCGGGTGCCGGTTGGGCCCATCTACAGCGTCGAGGACATGATGACGGATCCCCACTACAACGCGCGGGGAATGTTTGAGTCGGTTGACGTTAACGGGAGCCCACTGAAAATTCCCGCAATCGCACCCAAACTTTCAGAAACACCCGGAAGGACTGATTGGCCCGGCGCACAGATCGGCGCCCACAACGCAGAGATTCTTGGCGACCTTCTGGGTCTGGACGCTGCAGCACTGGATGCCTTGGCATCTGAGGGCGTCACCAACTGAGGTCGTCCGATGAAGCTTGATGGCATTACGGTGCTGGACCTGTCCCTCTTCCTGCCGGGCCCGGCAGCAACCCAATTGATGGCTGACCACGGCGCACGGGTGATCAAGGTCGAAAATCCACGAGCCCCGGAGCCCACGCGCTCCGCTACCGCCTTTCCCTGGCAACAGGGGGGCGAGACCGTCATGTTTCGCAACACCCAGCGCGGCAAGGAAAGTATTGCCCTGGATCTCAAGTCCGAGTCGGGGAAAGCAGCGCTGCGGGCACTGATCAAATCCGCTGATGTGCTGGTCGAGGCGTTTCGCCCCGGCGTTATTAGCCGCCTTGGGTTCGGGCCAGATGCCGTGCACGCCCTCAACCCGAGGATGGTGATGTGTTCGATTTCAGCTTTTGGTCAATCAGGCCCCTGGCGGGACAAGCCCGCCCACGACACGGCGACGGTCGCGGCATCGGGCGTCTTGAGCCTGACACGCTCACCAGAGGATGACAGTGGCCCCGCCATCATTGGTGTGGCCATCTCCGATATGCTGTCCTCGTGGTCAGCCCTGTCGGGTATTCTCATGGCCCTGTTTCGTCGTGAAACTACCGGCGAGGGTGACTACCTGGATGTGAGTATGCATGAAGCTGTGCTGGCGGCGTCACCCAATATCCTCGGCCCCGTATTTGCGGGGGACCAGGCCCCCAACCGATTCCACGAGCGAACCCACGGTGGTGGCGCAATGCTCAACATCTACCGCACGTCTGACGACCGATTCCTGGCACTGGGGGGTGGCGAACACAAGTTCGTCACCGCACTGTTTGAAGGCCTGGCGCATCCGGAGTTTATCGAAGCCGTGACCGGGCCCGCGGGTACAGCCCACGAACCCGCCATCAGATTTCTCCGAAACACCTTCAAAACCCAAACGCTGGCACAATGGGAACGCTGGTTTGAGGGCCGGGACATCTGCTGGAGCCCTGTACTCGACCTGAAGGAGGCCTGGTCAGCGGATCATGTCCGGGAGCGGGCCATGCGCTGGCAGGATGGCGCTGGCAACGATCACATCGGTACGCCGCTTAAGTTCGCAAGGGAACCCGCTGATATTGACCCCCGACTTGCCCCAGTAGGCGCAAATACCGCGCAGATCCTCACAGATTTAGACTTGACCCAAGCCCAGCGTAGGGAGATATTGGAACTTCTGCCGTAATTGTACGTACATGTGTTGGCATGCGTTACTCGCGCCAGCAATCCAAGCGCCGCATTTCGCTGTACAAATGAGGTGTAAAGCACCATACAAGCAACTTCCCAACTGCTTAACGGAGGATCCGTGGACAAGAAAAATGCAAGCCAAAACAAACCTGCCAACCTTAAAAACAGGGTATCACTAGCCCTTGCGGCCCTTACCGCTGCCGGCGGTGGATTGACCTTGCCCAATATTGCCCAGGCTCAGCTTGAAGAAGTTGTGGTGACCGCTCGAGCCAGAAGCGAGTCACTGCAGGACGTCCCGAGTACGGTGACCGCCTTCACATCGAGCCAGATCACCGATATGGGCATCCAGCGCGCAGAGGATTTCATCTCCCAGACGCCGGGGGTGAGTTTCGTCAATACCGTTGAAACGGGCGACTCGTCGATATCGATTCGCGGTATCAACGGCGCCCGCGACGCAGAAACCAACTTTGCTTTGATCATTGACGGCGTCCTCTACATCAATACCTATGCCTTTAACCGTGAGTATGCAGATCTCGAGCAGATCGAAATTCTCAAGGGCCCACAGGGTGCTTTGTATGGCCGCTCCGCTGCTGCGGGGGCCATTATCATGTCAACGAAACGACCCTCACAGGAATTTGAGGGCGACGTGCGGGCCAGCATTGCAGAAGACGGCACCTACACCGGCCTTGCTACAGTGGCAGGACCACTGGGTGACAATGTTGCCGGCCGCCTGACAGCCGATTACCGCACCACGGACGGGTTCTACAGCAACTCATTTCTCAACGATAAGGTCGTGGACGACGCCGAAAACTATTCGGTGCAGGGCAGACTGGTATTTGACCCAACCGACGATCTGACGATAGACACGAAGCTTCGCTACGGCAAGTCTGAAGCTGCGGCCATTACTTTCAATGCTGGATTTGCGTTACCTCCCTTCGTTCCCTTTGGAACGCCGGGTTCTGAGTCGTTTTATCAGGACGTTAACACTCATGACTTTGTGTTCCCATCGAACGTAAGGCCGGTTAACGAACAGGATGTGCTGGAGTTCTCTGTCAAAGCTGACTGGGACATGGACTGGGCTACCCTGACGGCCTGGGGTTTTTACAGCGATACGGAGGACACCTTTATTGCTGACGGAACCTCCGGTGCCTTTGGGTTCTACGGAGGCACTGACGCCTGCATCAGCTCTCTGGATGCCCTGACACCCTCCTACACCCCGGCGGTGCCCGGGGGTGTAACACCGCTTCCAGCTCCCACCTTTATTTTCGGATCCGCGCCCGGCGCACAGGTCCTGCCGCCCTACAGCCCAACGACCTGCGACGGGTACCAGTACCAGGAGCGCTTTCAGGAGGATCTGAGCTTCCAGGTCCAACTGACGTCGAATTCCGACCAGCGGCTGCGCTGGCAGGCGGGCTTGTACTACCTTGAAATTGAGCGCTACCAGGCTGTGTCGCAACTGCGTGACGACGGCAGCAGCTGGCCCAACGCCGCCAGCAACGTACCGACCACAATCTACAACCAGTTCACCGACGCGATGGTGAACGACACCTTTGACACGACGGTTATGGCAGTGTTCGGTTCAATTAACTACGACATTACCGAAGCGGTGGAATTGTCGGTAGCACTGCGCTACGACTCCGAGGAACGCGATGTCACCAACAACGTGCCCTCCCCTGCAGACGGCGCACTGTCAAACTATATCGACTACTGCGGCGGCCAGTGCACCCTGAATGGGCAGCCACTGAGTGGCTCTCCTCTGAATCCGGGCTTTGTTAACTTTGACAATTTCACCGTCAGCTCCAGCATTCCGGGTAACAGCGAAACTTTTGATGAGTTCCAGCCTAAGATCAGCCTGACCTGGGATGCCACCGATTCCACTACGGTGTATGGCAGCTGGGGTGTTGGCTTCAAGGCGGGCGGGTTCAATAACTCAGGCGCCAATCAGATCGTTAATTTCTATCTGGTCAACCGTGGCGCGGAATTGGTTGCTCCCCCGGACGTAATACGGGAAGAAACGTCCAGTTCCTTTGAGCTGGGTTTCCGTTCAGGGCTTCTTGATGGCAATCTGCAGTTGAACGGCGCCGTGTTCTACACGGAAGTCGACGACATGCAGTTCTTCGAGTTCTTCGTGGGCCCCTTCGGCCTGCTGAGAACAGCGGAGAACATCGATGAGGTTACGCTCCAGGGTTTTGAGCTCAGTGCCGCCTGGGCCATCACTGACAGACTGCGCTTCGATGCGGGCTACTCTATGGTCGATGGCGAGATCGACGTGAATGCACTGAGGCCTTACACCGCCGGCAATGAGGTGCCAAATAATCCAGAGTTCACTGCCAACGCCTCCATTCAGTACACGCAGCCCATTGGCGCCTTTGAACTGTTCGGTCGCCTTGAGTACTCCTATCAGGGTGATACCTGGTACCACACGGTGCAGGATGACGTGGTCCCAGCCACTCTGTTCGGGGGTCCGCCCGCCAGCTATGACGTAACGCAGGTCGATGGCTACGGCCTGACCAACCTGCGCCTGGGCCTGCGCGGTGAAAAGTGGAGCATCACGGCCTTTGCCCGTAACCTCACCGACGAGGAATTCATCGCCGAGGTTATTCTTGCGCCTGAATTCGGCGGTGCCTTTATCAGCCCCGGAACCCAACGCCGTGCCGGTGTAGAAGTGCAATACAGCTTCTAAGTGGTCTGACCCAAAAAGCAGGGCTATGCGCCCTGCTTTTTTTTTGCCTGTTTTTTGACCTCACCTCACGCTTCGGTAGGCAGACGGCCATACTGTGAGGCCATTGCCACCCCAGCCTACAGGCTGATGGTGGTACCACCGTCCACCGGGATCACCTGTCCGGTTAGGTAGCGGGCCTTGTCAGACAATAGAAATACGGCGACATCGGCAATATCTTCTGGATTGCCCACCCTGCCCAGAGGTACGGTTTCGGCAAAGGCAGCCAGCCCATCTTCGCCCAGTGAATTCACGGGATCGAGAGTTTGTGCAGAACGAATGACCCCCGGGGCAATCCCGTTGACACGAATGCCCTGGCCGGCAAACTCCAAAGCGGCGGCGCGCACCAATCCCATAACCCCCCCCTTACTCGCGACATAGGGAATATGCTCTGACCACCCAAGGACAGCACCCACAATTGAGGAAAGACAGACGATTGCCCCACCGCCTGCAGTCTGCATACCCGGAATAGCCGCGCGCATAACGCGCATCATGCCTTTGAGATTGACGTTCATCGTTTCATCCCAGGCCGCATCCTCCAAACTCGCAAGGGGTAGCGTGCGGGCAATACCCGCGTTCAAAACCAGCGCCGTAACGGGCCCGTGTTGGGCCTCTACCGCACTGACAACCCTGTTGACGGCACCGCTGTCAGTAACATCGAGGGCATGGAACTCTGCCAGCCTACCGCTATTAACGATCTCAGCGACCACTTCCCGTCCTTCCACCTCCAATACATCAGTCACTATGACCCGGTAACCCGCGTTCGCGAGTGCCAATGCCGTTGCGCGGCCCAAACCAATACCCGCCCCTGTAACCAAAGCAAGTTGCTCTCTCATACCCACCCCCGTTTAAGACTCGTTCTGAAAATATGCCAAAGGTGCACTGTGCATCGTTAAAGGGCAAGCCAGAACGCTTCAAACCCAACACATCCGAGCGCAGGGAACTGCAAGTCCTGGCATGCAATCACCATTGGCGGCCCGACCCCACTAGGCTATATTCGGCATGGTACCTTCGCCCATGCCACGAGCAGGACTGCAATCATGTCAATCGCCTACAAAGAACAACATGTCCACGATGCCCTACCAGAGACCAGTCATGACGAACTTGCGCGGCAGCACTTTGTGCGTTCTTTCAAGGAACACCTGGTCACCGCACTACACCCGGGATTGAAAACAGCCTACGAAAAAAGGGCCAAGCCGCGCTTCGTTGCTGAGCACCAGCGGGAACCCCAATCCATTCAGGAGGTGGGGCAAGTTATGAAGCAGGACAGTCATTACCAGGCATGGAGCTCGCTGCTTCGAACCAGCCAGGAAATGATGTGGTCAGCGGCACAAATACCTGTGGAGCGGGCTATTGCAGACCTGGCGGCCCAAGCTGCAGCGACCCCTAAAATTGGCAGCCTGCGGCTAGACCCGGACCTGCAAATTCCTTCGTACCATACGGCGGTCGATATTCACTGCCAGCCCGGCGGCTATCATACCGAGTACATTGATAACGACGTCGCCCAGGGTGCTATCTACGACCGCGCGGTTTACATTTATGCCATGGGTCAGATGGGCGTCAACAATGCTGACATGGGAGACAGTACAGTCGCATGGCTGAAGCAGGAGCACCCCGATTTTAAACCAACACGCATTCTGGATATGGGGTGCGCGGTAGGCCACAGCACCCTGCCCTACGCCAGCGGCTTCGAGGGTGCCGAGGTCCACGCGATTGATGTGGCTGCACCCATGCTACGCCACGCCCATGCTCGGGCGTCCTCTATGGGACTCCCGGTTCATTTCTCCCAGCAAAATGCCGAGTCCACCGATTTTGAGGACAACTCCTTTGATCTGGTGGTGTCACACATCCTGTTACACGAGACCTCGTCCGCTGCCATCAAGAACGTCATTCGCGAGTGTCACCGCGTGCTTAAGCCAGGCGGCATGATGCTCCATGTTGAGACGCCCCCCTACGAGGGTATGGAGCCGTTTGACACTTTCATCTTTGATTGGGACAGCGAGAACAATAACGAACCCTTCTGGCGCAAAAGCCATCTGCTTGACCTCGAGGCCCTGGCCCGCGACGCGGGCTTTCAGTCCCACACGCCCATCCAGATTATGGTGCCCAGCGCCTTTCAGGAAACCCAACGCAGTAACACCTTTCAGGGGGGTGACTTTGGTGGGGGTGGCGTCTGGTTTGTGTACGGGTGCCAGAAGTGAGCGAAGGTCCCGACGAGGTTACCCTGCAGAGGAAAGCCAAGGGTAAGCGGCCTTTCTACTTTTCTGATCCCGATGTCGACCGGCTACTTTCGATGGTAATGGCACTGACTGGGGAACTGTCTGTCACTCGAGATCGTCTCGACACGCTGGAGCGGGTCGCCAGGGCCAAGGGGTTGTTTTCGGCGAGCGATATAGAAACCTACCAGCTCACAGACTCAGACATGGAAGAACGGGCGGCGCGGCACAGAGCCATCTTCAAGGAGGTCACCCGCATCATTGTTGGCGAGCTGGAAGACCTTGAAGATAGGGATGAGCAGGACTATCGAGCCGTAGTTGATCAGGTAGAAAACGACGGCTGAGTTGCAGTGAATTCAAACTTTCAAGCCCGGTAACACCTCGGATCCAAAACGCTCAATGCCACTGACAAAATCCGGCCAGCTAAACAGCATGCCATCAATACCCGTTCTGGCGACAATACCCTCGATACGGCGGGCTACCGTGTCAGGCGCCCCATAAATAACGGGAATGCCCATAAACGCCATATTGCCAGCCTCGACGTCCTGATTCAGCGCCGCCTTGAGCTGATCCGCGGTCCCACCCTTGTTCGTGTCGAGATCCGCGCTGGCCAGAATGTTGGCAATGGCACCCTGATCAGCGCCCGCAATAATGGCGTCGACATCGGCTCTTGCCTGCTCGTCGCTATCGGCAACCACCAGATGGAACAGCGCATAGATGCCTACCTCCCGACCGGTGGCCCCAGCCTTATCCCGGATATCCTGCACCGAGGTGACCAGGTTGTCCTCACTGGTCAACACAAATTGGTGGTCGGCATAGCGTGCGACGAACTGCCGGCCCGCCGGGGACGCGCCTGCACACACCAGAGGAATCTCACGTTGAGGCCGGGGTAGCACCGAGCAGTCGTCGAGCTTGAAATAGTTGCCCTCCCAGGAGGCCCGCCCATCCCGCCAGAGCGCCTGAAGAATCTGCACATACTCTGCCGCATAGTCGTACCGGTTTTGATAGTGTTCATCCCCCGGCCACATGCCCATCTGCGTGTATTCGGGTCGATTCCAGCCGGTCACGATATTCAGCCCGCAGCGTCCACCGCTAATATCGTCTATGGTAGCCACCATACGTGCCACCACAGCGGGGTGCTGACTCAAAATTGAAATTGACGGAAACAGTCCGATTCTGTCGGTTGCCGCAGCAAGGCCCGCCATCAGCGTGAACGATTCCATGCATCCATCCCAGTAACCCGTGTCCCCGCCAAAACCACGAAATTTCATCATGGACAGCACGAAGTCGAGCCCATGTTTCTCGGCAGCCAGAGAAATATCGAGATTGTGCTGATAGGTGGGCTCGTAAACAGGACTGGCAGCAGAGGGTATGTAACCATTGCTGCCGTTGGGTAGGAAAACACCGAACTTCATCTGAAGGAATCCTCTAGGCTTGGGTGTGGGGCGTTATCCCCACACCGGGGCGCATCAGGCAGTCTTCTTTCGAGATTTTGCCTTGCTTTTGGCCTTCGGGGCAGCCTTTACCACAGCCTTCTTTTTGGCTACGGCCTTCTTTTTCGTGCTTTTCTTGGCTGCAGACCGCTTGACCTTCACACTACCAGAAGCGGCTTTGCCACCCTCGAGAAGCTTCAGAGCCCAGGTTTGAAACTCGGGTTGCCGCGGCGGCTCGAGCCCGGTTTCCTTCAGACAGCGCTTCTTAAGCGTCGCAATATCGCCCCCGCGATCGAACATCGGTACCTTGCCGCGTTTTTTCGCCATGCGAGCCCGAAGGGTTTCTGTACGTTTCACGTTAACCCGACCCTTGGCATCCATCACAACGCCATAACGCTTGGCACCGTCCGCAGAAACCAGTCCCGCACGGACATCAAACTCGACCCGCTCAACTTCACGCTTCAGGGGATCACCGCAACCGCCGCCGCCCCAGGTATTGAAGTAGAGAATATCGCCAGACCCCACTTCGATCCGATCACACTTACTGGGCAGTCGCTCTTGGGAACCATCGGTGCGCGCGAGAATCTTCTCCGACCGCCGTCCCGGCTCACCGCCGTTGACACCCCAGGGGTAGGTCAGCCAGCGATCATCATGGATTGATATCGTTCCCGGCTCGAGGAAGCAGTAGCCCATTCTCAAGCCATTACCGCCGCGGTTATAGCCCGCACCGCCGCTGTCAACGATCGTCTCGTAGGTTTCAATACGGAGTGGGAAATAGCTCTCAAGAAATTCATTGGGCACATTGGTGAAACTTGGCCAGAGGGAGTGGCCGTCGGGACCATCGCCCGAGGGCTTGCCAGGAATACCGCCAAAGCCAATCGAATACAGCTGATACCACTCACCATTTTTGTCATAGCCCGAATACATGAAGTGCGGGCTGTCCGAGAATCCGGCTCCGGCCAGAAAATCAGGGTCGCCCTGACCCAGCAATCCGCCCAGGACATCAAAAATGCGTCCAAGGGCGTGGGTCCGGCAGGACAGTGCCGCAGGTTCCTGCGGCTTCAGTAGCGTACCGTGGGGAATACGGACCTCCATAAGGTCATAGAAGCCATCGTTGAACATAATCTGGGGGTCGAAGACCATGATCATGTACACCCCGCAGAACATCTTGAACATCTCCTCATTGAGATAGAAGTTGATCGAACTGATCGACTGGGGATCCGTGCCCTCGAAATCAAAGATGACCTTGTCCTTGTCGCGCCACATGGCGCACTTGATCCGATAGGGCCCCATACCAAGCCCATCATCACAAATGTAGTCCTCGAAGAACTGTTTCTTTTCAGGAACCGTGGACTTGATCAACTTACCCATGGCGCGCTTGTTGCGATCGAGCAGTTCATCAAGGGCGGAGTAAAAAACGTCATCTCCAAATCGACCTGCCATTTCGATCACCCGTTTCTCCGCGGTGCGGATCGCTGCGACCAGGGCATTGAAGTCACTGCGGTTCCAGTTCGGCATTCGACAATTGTGCAGGATCAGCTCGAGCAGGTCCGACTGCAATTCATCGTTCTTGTAAATCTTGGTGGGCGGGATGCGGATTCCCTCCTCAAAAATTTCGCGCGCATCGGTGGGCAGGCTGCCGGGAACCTTGCCACCCACATCGGTCATGTGACCGAACATGGCGGCATAAGCGATCAAGCGTCCGTCCTTGAAAATGGGCCGCAACAACAACCAGTCATTGATATGGCTGATGGCACCGTTACAGGCATAGGGATCGGTGGTCAGGAAGAGATCACCCTCTTCGATGGTTCCGTCGTAAGCCTCCTTGAAGCCGTGGATAAAGCTGCCGAACTGACCCACAACCATCTTGCCTTCAAGGTTGGCGATCATGGGAAATTCGTCGTGCTGCTCCCGGATACCCGGTGACATGGCGGTGCGGAACAGGACCGCATCCATCTCATACCGAGCATTCATCATGGCATTTTCAATGATATCCAAGGTAATAGGATCGATATCGAGACGGGTGAACTTGCTGTTGTTGGTTTCTACAATTGTGGCAGGCATTATCTCGCTCCCCTTAAACCGTCGGTGCAATCAGGATGTTGCCGAACTCGTCGACGTTGCCGGTATGACCCGCAAGGATGACCGTGGTGGAGTCCATCTCCAGCACCACCGCCGGGCCTTCTATCTTGTTCCCGGCTTTGAGCTGTTCGCGCTTGTAGAGCGTCGCTTCCAGGTCTTTGCCATCCATGAACACGGTGGTAGTACCCAGCTTGGCGGCCTTAACCGGGTTCCGAGACCCGGACTTGGGTAATTTTCGGGCTTCAATCTCCGCGCTTTTGCCCTGGGCCACCGCCCGAAGGTTAACAATCTCCTTGTCCGAATCGAGAGCGAAGGTGAACAGCTGCTTGTGCATTTCATCGAAGGGGTCACCAATAATGGACAGGTCGCCCTTCTTGAGTTCTTTGAGGTCAAAATCAACCGTCAGCTGCAAACCCTGGCCCTGATAACGTATGTCAGCCTGACAGGACACTGAGGTTTCCTTCGCCGGCACACCTTGCTGGGCCAGTGTCTTGAGTGCCTTGGCGGCCAATTCGTCGTAGATTTTAGCCAGGTCACCCGTCGTCGTATCACCGAAGCGCCGGATATAGGTTCTCGAGGCTTCATCACGCACCCGGGTGGTTGCGTCACCGTAGGCACACAGAACCCCCGGTCCCGGTGGAATAATCACCGGCCAGCTATTCATCAATCGACCCAGGGCATTGGCGTGCAGGGGCCCTGCACCGCCAAAGCCAATGAGGGCAAAATCCCGCGGGTCATACCCCTGTTCTACGGATACCAGACGCAGGGCGCCGTACATGTTTTCGTTAACGATATCGACGATGCCCGCCGCTGCACGTTTCACCGATATGCCCAGAGCCTTGGCAATGGGTCTAATCGCCCGTTCGGCCATATCCCTGCGTATTTCCATATCACCGCCCAGGCGGACTTCACTGGGCAGGTAACCGAGCACAACGTTAGCGTCGGTCACAGTGGGTAACTCACCCCCCTTGTTGTAGGCCGCCGGACCGGGTTGCGCACCCGCACTTTCGGGTCCCACCCGCAGTGCGCCGGTCAATTCTGGAACGTGGGCGATGGAACCACCACCCGCCCCCACAGTGCGCACATCAACCGACGAAGCGCGGACCGTAACGTCACCGACTGTGGTCTCGCGCCTGAGCTGAGCCTTACCCTCCTGCACAAGAGCCACATCCGTGGAGGTGCCGCCCATATCAAAGGTCAACAGATTCTCGAATCCCGCCTGCCTGGCCACCCATACCGCACCGGATACACCGCCAGCGGGCCCGCTCATAAGCAGGTTGACAGGCAATTGCTGGGCCAACTTGGCAGATGCCATACCCCCATCAGAGCGCAGGATATTAAGCTGCGTTTTCTTGTTACCTTGCTTGAGCTTTTTTTCCAGGTTTTTGACGTACTCGGCCACCTTGGGACGAACATAGGAATTAGCGACTGTAGTAATGGTGCGCTCGTACTCCTGCATTTCAGGTACAACCGAGGACGAGAGCGAAATGGGCACACCGGGCAAGGCCTTGCGGGCAACCCGCTCCACCGCTTTCTCGTGTTTGGCATTCGCATAGGAATTGATGAGCGATACCGTCAGGGCTTCGATATTCTCCTCCTTCAATTGATCCATGGCCTTCTCGAGTGCCTTGGCGTCCAACCCACGCACCACCTTGCCATCAGCCCCTATCCGCTCCTCAGCTTCAATGGTGCAGGCAAGTGGGGCAAGTGGATTGCTTTTATTGTAGATAACCCAGCCGCCCAGGCCGCCGGGAACATAGGAGCGGGCAATTTGCAGCACCTGCTTGTAACCCCGCGTGGTAACCAGGCCTACCTTGGCCCCGGTGCCTGTCAGAATCGTGTTGGTGGCAACCGTGGTGCCGTGCATGACCTGGGAGATCTTGGATGGGTCAATACCCGCATTACCGCAGACACGCTCCACACCGTTCATGACGCCCACAGAGGAGTCGTCCGGTGTGCTGGGCACTTTGGCAGTATGAATCTCGCCAGACGTCTCGTTGACAAGGATTAAGTCGGTGAAAGTTCCGCCGACATCGACACCTAGGCGGTAGGACATTGAAGGCCTCCTGATTACAATTATCGGGTACTTGGCGGGCCGCAAACGTCATTATTTTCAATTGACCGGACATTTGTTGGCCGTTACCGTTATGCTGCACCTTGCACCATTACGATGAGCGGCGCAAGACAGTCCACTCAGACATATCCGAACATTTGGAAGACTGTAATGAATAAACCCCTGGAGGGCATACGGGTCATCGCCATCGAGCAATTCGGCGCTGGGCCCTACGGGTCGATGTACCTTGCGGAACTTGGCGCTGACGTCATCAAGGTTGAAAACCGCGCTACCGGAGGCGACCCCTCCCGACAGTCAGGAGCCATAACGCTTGCAGAGGACGATAGCGCCTATTTCCAGGCCTTTAATCTTTCCAAGCGCAGCGTCACACTGAATCTTAAACACCCAGAGGGTCGCGCGCTTTTTGAGGATCTGGTGCGCTCGGCGGATGTTGTCTGGAACAACTTGCGGGGCAGCCAGCCAGTAAAACTGGGCCTGGATTACGCCTCACTGAAAGACATAAAGCCCGACATTGTCTGCACCCACATTTCTGCCTACGGACGCGACAACGATCGCTCGGACTGGCCCGGTTATGACTACCTGATGCAGGCAGAATGCGGTTTCCTTGGTATTACCGGAGAACCCGACTCACCGCCCGCGCGCTTTGGATTATCCATGATTGATTTCATGACCGGCGTGGTCGCGGCACTGGGCTGTGTCTCCGCCCTGTTAAGCCGGGAGAAACACGGTGGACGTGACGTGGATGTCAGCCTTTTCGATGTGGCACTGCACCAGCTGACCTACCCCGGGACCTGGTATATGAACCATGGCATCGAGACGAGCCGCGTGGCCCGATCTGCACACCCATACAACACGCCCGTCCAGCTATACCGAACCCGGGATGGCTGGATTTTCCTCATGTGCATGACACAGAAATTTTGGGAGCTGTTGCTGGAAAACATCGACCATCCCGAACTGGCTGATGACCCACGATTCGCCACTATGGCAAATAGGGCGGAGAACAGGGCGCTACTGACCACAGTTCTCGACGACATTCTCTCCACCCAAACCACCGATCACTGGTTCAGTCTGCTACAGACCAAGATTCCTGTTGCGCCGGTCCACACACTCTCCGAAGCGCTGCAGAATCCTTTCGTTCACGCTACCGGAATGATCCAGACCCTGCCGCATCGGACAGTCGAGGAGTACCGGGCATTAAGTAATCCCATAAAGATTGATGGCGAGCGTCTTGAAGCGCGATGTGGTAACGGCCTGGGGGCCGACAATGCCAGTATCCTCGGGGAAGAATTGGGTCATGGCGACCTGTCGGAACTCGAGGATAGCGGCGCGGTCTAGTCACTCTCGGTGTCCCACCGAGTGGCGGAACAGCGGGGGTTGCAAAGGCCGCCGCAGAGTCCCTGGCACCACGCCGGCCCTGGCAAAACAACCTGCCAGGACCCACCCTTGCGTGCCGGGGCGTCCACATCGAGCCGCCATGCACAGAGACGCTCAGTGACGGCTGAGGAAGTCGAATAAAATGCGACAGAATGCGATTTTCTCTTCCTTGCCCGCAACAACATGGGCGACTTCTTCCATCGTCACTCCGGTACTGTGGGGTAACCCCTCCTCGAGAGGCAGCGTGGTTCGCGGTCCCGTAATAATGTCCTGACCTGCATGAATGACCAGGGTCGGGGCTGCTATGTCCTTCAGATGCCGACGGATGTCGTGGCCCCTACAGGCCTGGATAAATCGCAGGTGTGCGGGCACGCGCCCCGCCAGGCTACCCCAGACACCACCCGGACCCAGCAACTTATCCCGGTTCGCATTATAGTAATCGGGACGGAACGAATAAGACGCCACCATAGCCTGAAACGCCGCAAATCCAGCGTGCTCGTGGATATCTCCAAACGCCTGAAGCTGGTCTGCGAGCATAGGGTCCGCCCACGTCCAGCACCCCATATTGACCATACAGCGAACAAGATCCGGGCGCTTGAGGGCAACCCACTGGCCTATGCAGGCGCCCATACCCACCAGCCCTACAAAATAGACTGACTTCATATTCAGATGATCGAGAAGCGCAGCTATGTCGTCTGCAAACTGTTCCGTAGACGGCACCATGGACAAGTCATCATCAGACTCGCCAATGCCGCGATAATCAATAATCAGGGTGCTGTACTTATCGGTCATGCCCCGGGCGAGGAAGTGATCGCGGCCGTGACAAAACGTGTCCCAGCCCCCTATGTAGACGGCTGGGGGTCCTTCTCCATGTACCTCGTAGTACATGTTGTGTCCGTTGATCTGGGCCACGGGCATGGTGCGTTCTCCTAAGTCATCGACTCATTCAGATGGCGTTGATATGGTTGAGCACGGTCTGCAGATCAACAACATCGGCATACCTACGACCCACATCCCTCAAATTACTGGCATGGGCCTCTTCGTCCTGGTCTCCACAGCAGTCAGCGGGCACGATTGTACGGTATCCCGCTGAGAAGCTATCAACGATGGAGGCCCGCACACATCCCGATGTCGTACAGCCAGTGATAACGGTGGTGTCAATGCCATGGGTAACCAGCCAGGGTTTCAGGGGCGTCTCATAAAAAATAGAGGGCGCCGTCTTGATGAATTCGAAAACGTAGTCGGGATCTGAAATCCGAGGATCGAACTCCGTGCAGCGGTGCCCATGGTAAAAACTGCCATCGTATAAGGTGTCTATTTTCCAGTATGTCATCTCATCCGGACCGCCCCAGGCAACGCGACAGGAGGCCACCGGAATGTCCCGCTCTTTACAGGCCGACAGCAAGGTACGGGTATTTTCGACAGCACTCTGGATATGCTCGCTGCGGCCGATCGGACTGACGCCGTCGGTAAAACCCAACTGGAAATCCACAATCAGCAGCGCTAGACGGTCGCCAAACCCTATATCGCGCTGCCCATACCCGGCCTTTTCAAATTGGTCCATCGCTGTTTACCCTGTGCTGAAACGCTAATTTGGGATGTCTGTCCAATATGGCGTAAAATGTACGAACATTTCAAGGGAGTAGCCTAAATGAGCCAGCCCGGGTTTGTTGACGCTTTCAGCCAGACCTTCTCCATCGATGCCGGCGAGACGGCACTGATCGTCGTCGATATGCAGAATGCCACCGGCAACCGGGCGATGGGGCTGGGTAAACTCCTGGCTGGCAAGGGTGAGTCAGACCGGGCAGCCTACCGCTTTGACCGCATTGAACAGCTGCTCGTCCCCAACATTCAGCGACTGCAGGCTGCTTTCAGGCGGGCGGGCGCAGACATCATTTACATTACCTATGGCGCAAATTCCCCCGACGCCAGCGACGCCCCTCCTCATATGGCACCCATCATTCGAGCGACCAACAACATCCTGGGGCAACCAGAGCATGACATTGTCGACGGGCTACAACCCCTGCCCGGCGAACTGGTTCTTAACAAGACTACCCAGGGCGCATTTCGCTCGACCGGGCTTGACAGTACCCTGCGTGCCAAGGGCATTCGCACCGTCGTCACCGTGGGGGTCTCAACTAATAACTGTGTCGCCATGACCTCGATGGAAGCCTGTGATCACCAATATCAGGTCGTCGTCGTCAGCGATGGTACGGGCACCGATAGCGAGGATATGCAGCAGGCAACCCTCACAATGCTGCGCAGACTCTGGGCGCGCGTGCTCACTACCGATGAGGTCCTTACCGAACTCTCCTCACCGAGCGATTAGTGCACACCCACCCACCCCGCGGGGCGGCTATTGGCGCAATTCTTGTAGCGATCGCTGCAATACTGCTAGCGGCCAAAGGGCTTTTTGCAAAGGCGCTCTACGCCCATGGACTCACCTATCACGATGTGGCCGCCATACGCTCGGTATTGGCGATCCCCGGCTTCGTGCTCATAGCAGGCCTTAGTACCCGCAGAAACAGATCGCGTCCGGCAGTGTCACCCACCCCGGGCCAACTGCTGGCCGCCGCCCTCGCGGGGGTATGGTGCTACTACCTCGGCGCACTGGCTAATTTTTACGCCCTCACTGTAATCCAGGCCAATGTGGAGCGCGCCCTACTGTTTTCCTATCCGGCTATTGTCGTATTGCTGAGCGCCCTCGGAACCCGCAAGCTGCCTTCAGGTTCAACGCTACTGGCTTTAATGACAACCAGTATTGGAGTCTTCCTGGTGACCGGCGCGGCAGATGTTTCGCTGACAACGGCGCAATGGAAAGGTGTTCTCTGGGTTATGTTCTGTTCTGTCACCATCGCCACTTACTTCCTCGCCAGCGGGATTCTCACACGTGCCATGAGCTCCGCAGCCTTCACGCTGACGGCCATGACCGCAGCAGGTACTGCATTTTTCCTCCACCACAGCCTGTTGTTTGGCTGGTTTGAATTCAATCTTCCCGAAGGCACACTTTGGACTATGCTCGGGCTCATCATTTTCTCCACCATCCTGCCCCTGTTTTTCGTTGCCGAGGGCATACGACGCATTGGAGCGTCCCGCGGAGCGCTGCTCAGTACCGTTGGACCGCCTGCGACAGCCCTGATGGCCTACCTGATTTACGACGAACGCCTGTCACTACTTCAACTCCTGGGTACCGGCATGGTCGTTCTCGGTGTGGCCCTCCTCGAGTGGCGGGCAGCGAGTAAAAACCGCTAATCCCCGTGATTCTGTTTGAAACCAAAACAAATGTCCGTACAATTGGGGAAGAGCGGACTGGAGATGCAACGTGACAGCAATACGACCACTGGGTGAAACGTTTGGTGCAGAGGTTTTGGACTTCGCCATATCAGCTCAGACCTCAGCTGAGGAAAGCGCTGCCATAAAAGCACTGTGGGCCCAGCATAAGCTTCTGCTGTTTCGCAACCAAGCTCTTGATGAAGCCACGCTGGTGCGTTTCAGCCGGTATTTTGGCGACCTCGAAATCCATGTGCGCAGCGAGTACCTGTCTCCTGAGCACCCCGAGGTCCTCTATGTCTCAAATATCCAAAAGGACGGCAGGAAGCTGGGGATTTTGGCAGACACCGAGGTTGGCTGGCACTACGACCAGATCTACCTGCCGCGCCCTGCCGTGGGGTCACTGCTGATGGCACACACCCTGCCACCCCAGGGCGGCAACACTGAGTTCGCCGATATGACGACCGCTTACCAGGAGTTACCGGACGATGTTAAAGAGCGGCTCGAAGGGGCACGGGCGGTGCAGTCCTACGAAGCTTTCAACCGGGCCTTCAGCGTGCCTACCAGCAGCGAACAGAAGAAACGCTCTCCGGATATAGAGCACCCCATAGTGCGTACCCACCCCATCACGGGGCGCAAAGCGCTGTACCTTTGCCCGGGCATGACCACAGAAATCACCGGGTGGGATGCGGCCGAGAGCAGGGCCATGCTGGACTATCTTTTCGAGTGGACCGTCCAGCCGCGTTATGTGTACTCACACGCCTGGCGGCCGGGCGACGCACTGTTGTGGGATAACGCCTGCACAATGCACCGTCGAGACCCCTTCGATCAAAGCCACAATCGCCTCATGAAGAGAACAACGATTTTGCCGCCTCTGGAACTCGCTGTTCCGGTGTAACGCCCCGCGCCAGCAGCGCCTCATCAGGGCTCTGAGAGTGCGCTGTTCAGTCGTCAGCTTTATCCTGTTGTTCAGGAACCTGACATCCAGTCGGGCAGCACTGTCCGGGCTGTTTTTGACGGTCAGGCGCGCCGGTGCTGCCCGTCTCGGCAACGCCGCGATCCAGCAGCCTCTCTACCAGCGCCCTGCGCTCCTCGACCGGGTAACGACGATAAATTTCTCGCTTCATCGCCTGGGGGGAACCACCGCCATGCAGGCTGATTACCGAGTACCAGCCCCCCGTTGATGAGGCGGTCAAATCCTCAATAAACCGGGATACTTCCATACGTTTGTCATAGGGCACATCGGGCCGGGCAGACAGTACGGCGGCAAGATCGCCCGCCGTTTCCGGATTATGATCCTCATCAGGACCGGGCAACGCCACGATCAAACCTCCCGACACCTCATGGGCGGTCCGGTGCATATCGTAAATCTGCGTGGCCAGCAGCAGTTTGCCTATATTGGAGAACACCGGCTCAGGCATCCAGGATCCGCAGGGATCCTCCACGCCATAAACAGAGGCGGCCACGCCGCAGGCATAAAAGCCCTCCACGATTTTGATCAGTTCCACCATGGTTTCCCTGAGGTGGGAAACATTGTCCATATCGAGACCATTTGCCTCGGTCATGAGTGCCCCAGCGCCGATCAGAAGGTCACCAAAACCCGCCCGGGCACCTATGCAGCTGTGACGGTGATGGTTTGCATACGAAGTTACCAGATGCTCTGTGTGCTCCCACTCCCCCGCCATAAAAACCCGGTCCCAGGGGACAAAGACATCTGAAAAATGGCATACCGCGGTACTTTGCCCAAACCGCGCACTGAATTTTGCAGCAGCCTCCCCGGGGCGGCCAGCAGGTCGAGCAACGATGGTTAAACCCTCGGCGTCCAACGGTACGGCACAGCACACAGCAAAATCAGCATCAGCCTCAACCATGGTCCTGCAGGGCATGACCAGGAGCTCATGCATGTAGGGACCGCCAGTTACAATTGCTTTGGTACCCGACAACACAATGCCGTCACTACGCCGTTCACTTATATGCACATAGGCATCGGTATTGGCTTGCGCATGGGGCCGTAGCCCTCTCTCTCCTTTGGCGTCTGTCATGGCGACACCCAGGGTAAGGTCCCGGTCCTGTATATCATGCAGATATTCAAGAAAACGGGCGTGGTATTCACCCCCCTGAGTGGCATCATCCATACGCCATGTGGATTGGTAAATGGCATTCAACGCATCGTGGGTCAGATAGCGCTGGGCGCACCCGCTTTCACGACATACCAGACGCACCGCCTCCAGTTTGCTCAGAAGATCCTCGGAATGCCGATTGACGTGCAACATTCGATTGACAGTTTTGCCGGAGGTCAGTTGATCAGCAAGCATGACTCCACCAAATTCTGGCTTTTGGGCAAAGTCGTAGGTCACCCCAACCGCACGTATTCCCGGCGCGAGTCTCGGATCGTCGGCTACGCTGGCTACCGCATCACCATCGACAAAGACTTTTGGCGAGTAGGCGCGAAGGCTTTCACGATACTCTGCCGCACTCATGATCCTGCCACCCGATTTCATCAGCATGTTGCTCTCCTAAGTTCCCCATCGGATCCATAAGCATCCACAACGTCATCACCCAAGCCGCGTAAGTTGGCCAGTAAGGCCGAACAATCAGGAGCCGTATCCAGTGCCATGATCGTATCCCACAGCAGTTGCGTCCTAACTTCAGACAGAACCAGCCGACAATTGCGGGAAAACTTGGATTTTACATCGCCCTCATCCAGCAAACGCCCCTCGGCACCCCGATTCACCGTCTCAAACTGTTCGAAACAGGCACCGTCCTTCATTCGTATGCTGACGCCACCAGAAAATGTCCTGGGGTACTGTGATCGGGCGTCATGCTCACATGTAATGCGAGCCGCGAGGGCCAGGATATCCGGATTGGCTCGACTGTCAGCATCCAGCTCACGAAGCCCCAACTCCCCCCGCACCAATGCGGCTGCCACCGCATAGGGTGCACTGAACTTGGCTTCGTATTCGCTGTCCGGTTTCTTTTTGCGTTCTCTCGGCTCAACCACCACCTCAAATTGGCGTTCATGCAAGCCAACGGTGATCGACTCAATATTTTCGTACCGCAGGGCGTGCGCCCTGCGCAGCGCCAGGGCTGCGTCTACCGACGCATGGTTAAAATGACAAATCGGATAGGGCTTTATGGCAACCGTCGCCATAGCAAAGTCGCGAAAGGCGTGTTGCCAATCTACCTTACTGGCGTTCTCTGCATCCCGCGTAAACAGCGCAAAAAACCCATAGCGTCCGGCATAGGCCTCGGTGGGCGCCTCAAACCCCGCCATCGCCAATTTCGCCGCCGCCAGTGCCGACTGGGCCGCCCATCCCGGATGCAAACGCTTCGTCCAGGAACCGTCATCGAGAAAAGCCATGCTGCCCCCCGCCATACTCAACGCGATGCCCTGCCCGCGGATCATATCTTCAACGGTTCCACCCAGCAGGCGCACCGCCGCCACGGTCGCCCCAAAAATTGCTACCGCCCCCGTGGGGTGGAAGCCCAACTGCTGAAACGTCCCACCCGCTGCACTACCCAGCCGGGCATCGATTTCTGTGGCCATGACAAGAGACAGCAATAAGGCTTCACCGGACACATGACGCTCAGCGGCCACAGCGAGTGCTGTCGGCACCGCGCTGGCGGAACAATGGACAACCGACCCCAGGTGGGTGTCGTCAAAATCCAGTCCATGGACCAGCGTGCCGTTCAAAAGCGCAGCATCCCGGGGAGCAAACGTATCCTCCAGTCCCACCACAACAGCAGGACCGGGGCTGGCCATCGATCGCACCCCCGCCACCGAGCGCTCGGCAAACTCATACTGATGGGAGGCAAAGGCGATGCCAATGGCGTCAGCAACGCACAATTTCGCGTAGTGCCTTACAGGTACCGGAATATCTTCGGGAGCGAGGGCGCTGCAGGATTCGGCAATTTCACGGCTCAATGCCCTTGGGGGTTGTATTGTGTCTGTCACAGCGCCTCCCTAAATGTCCGGACATTATAGGGAAGGCTGGGCCCTCACGAAAGCTCTTGCTGCTCCAACAGCGACGCCAATGCCAAAATACGTTGGCTTTTATAGACAATCGGATAATCAATAAAGTAGCCGTCCAGCTGGATGGACGCAGAGCCACTGGCTTCGGCCGCTTCAAAGGCGGCGACAACCGCTCTGGCATGGTCGATCTCTGCCGCAGATGGCGAAAAGACGCTGTGGGTCAGAGGCACCTGGTTGGGGTGAATACACAGCTTGCCGCCGAAGCCAAATTTTCGCCCTCGGCGTGCCGAGTCTGTAAAACGCTCATCATCGTTTATCTGCAGGACCACCGTGTCCACAGGGGGTTGCAAATTACCCAGGCGCGAGGCGTGAGAAAGCCGTGCCCGTGCATAGGCGAGCACGTCCTCATCCGCCGTCCATTCGTAGTCAAGATCAAGGGTGTAATCGCCACCCCCAAATGCAAAGCGACGAATTCTCGATCCGGCTGTGGCGATCTCGGCAGCAGCCTCAACGCCCTTAGCCGTCTCAATAATGGGCAGAAGATCGAGTTGACCTACCGCCAAACCCACCTCGCGCTCTGCGGAGGCCAGGACCGCTTCTACTTCGCGGAGAGCCGCGCTTGATTCCACCTTGGGCAGCACGACCCCGTCCAGCCAGGGTCCTACGGTCGCCTTGAGGTCATCCCGCCAAAATTCAGTGTCCACACCATTAATGCGCACATAGTGCAGGCACTTGTGCTCCGAGCCGGAGAATGCTGTAACGACATCAGCCCGCGCGGACGCCTTCTCAGCGATCGCGACAGCATCCTCCAGATCAAGAATCACAGCATCTGCGCCCACCTGAAAAACCTTAATGACCCGGCGCGGGTGATTGGCAGGAGTGAAAAGAAAACTGCGCGTGACAGCCATTTCTCGGTGGGACATGACTACTTGCTCCAGGACCAATGCTCTGCGGACTGCCAGCCGCGGTTAAACTCCAGTGCAAAGCTGAAACTTTCAGCGGGGTGTTCGGTTACCGAGACCTCAAAGAGACGACCGCCGTTACCGCAATACCGCCTGTACAGCACGAGGGAGGGAGTATCCTCATCCACCTTGAGTGCTAGCGCACGAGCGCCCGTCAGGCTGCCCGCACAAATCTCGAGACTGATACTGGCCACGGTTTCATCATAGGTTGCAGCAATCTGTTCGTAGACGGGAACACCCGCCCGCCCCAATTGCTGCGCAATCGGGGCATAAGCCGGCAACACAAAGATATCTGTCCAACAGAAAGGACTGCCGTTCGCCAGGGTTCTCAAACCCGAAATGCGGGCCCAGTCCCGGTCAACGTCATGGCCAATTCTGGCAGGCCACCGATCATCATCCCCAATTTTTCCCTCAGAAAGAACCCGGAAAGTGCTGTTTTCAGGGTAGCTGAACAACTCCTTCGGGTCGCGTACAGACTGGACAAAGGCGGGGCGAGCCTCGGTGGAGGTGACCAGTGTCCCCCGCCCGCGCTGACGCTTTACGATTCCCATGTCTTCAAGCACGCGCAGCGCTTCACGAACCGTGTGCCGGCTGCTGCTGTAACGCTCAATCAAATCGAGCTCGCCTGGCAGGAAAGTCCCCACCGGGAACAATCCTTCGCGAATACCACCCAACAAACTGTCAGAGATTTGCCGATACAGTGGAAGGTCTTTCAGTGTTTTTGGTGTGGATGCATTGGGCGGCATACCGAATCTTGTTACTCTGGGGGAAATGTCCGAACATTTTACCGAGTTTTTCTCCGAATGTGGTGACAAGCTTGGACGATACGGAAAAAAAACGTGCTGCCCGTTGAGGAGGCTGTTGAGGTGAGTAAAAAATCGGTGATGGAAAAATATGCGGCGATGCCCGGACGGTATTTTGAAGACTTCTGTGAGGGTGATATTTATCACCACTTGCCGGGGCGCACTATTTCCCAGCAGGATAACGCCTGGTTCACCCTGCTGACCATGAATACCCATCCCCTACATTTTGACGAGGAGTATGCAGCCGAAACCGAGTTCGGCAGGCCGCTGGTCGCCAGTCCGCTCACCGTGGCAATTATCGTTGGCATGAGCGTCTCTGACGTCAGCGCCAAAGCCGTAGCCAACTTGGGATGGAAAGACATAAAGCTCACGAAGCCCGTGTTCCCGGGTGACACGCTCTATGCGAACACGGAGGTACTGGGCAAGCGATTATCAAAATCCCGACCAGACGCGGGTATCGTGACCGTACTCACGCGCGGCATCAACCAAGACGACGTTGAAGTGTGCGTTTTTGAACGACAGATACTCGTTCCGAAACGCCCCTGAGCCTGCAGCGGCTCGTTATAGACTTAAGGACTGGAAGCAACCATGGCAACAGACCACGACACCGAACAGCAAATTTTGGCGACCATCGATAAGTGGGTCGAGCAGGAACTGCGCCCCATTGCAAAGGAGTTTGACCAGGCGGATGAGTACCCCAGTGAGCTTGTCGAGCAAATGAAGCAACTGGGACTCTTTGGAGCCACCATTTCTGAGCAGTACGGTGGCCTGGGTCTGAGTGCGACAACCTATGCCAAAATCGTCTCGCGAATCTGCCAGGTTTGGATGGCCCCCTCGGGCATCTTTAATTCCCACCTCATCATGGCCAACTGCGTCGAACGCGGGGGAACCGAGGCGCAAAAAGAATATTTCCTGCCCCGCTTTGCCAGCGGTGAGCTACGTGGCGGCATTGGCCTGACCGAGCCCGACGCCGGTTCCGATCTACAGGGTATTCGTCTACAGGCAAAGCGCCATGGAGAGCACTACGTTCTCAATGGCACAAAAACCTGGATCACCAATGGCATCAAGGGCAACTGCCTTGCGGTTCTTACCAAAACCGACCCAACAGCTGAGCCTCGACATCGCGGCATGTCCCTGTTTCTCTGTGAAAAGGGCAAGGGCTTCACGGTAGGGAAAAAGATTAAAAAATTGGGGTATCGGGCGATCGACAGCGCCGAGTTGATCTTTGAGGATTTCAGGGTACCCGTTGATAACCTGATCGGTGGCGAAGAGGGTCGTGGCTTCCAGCAGGTCGCCGGTGGTCTGGAGCTTGGGCGTATTAACATTGCCGCGCGAGGCGCCGGCATGGCCAAGGGCGCGACCGATATGGCGCTGGCCTATGCCATGGAAAGAAAAACCTTCGGCAAGGCCATAGCTGAGCATCAGGCGATTCAACTGAAGCTCGCCGAAATGTCCACCCGCGCCGCCGCCGCTGCACTTTTGGTTGAGCAGGCGGCCAGCAAATTTGACCGATCTGAACGCTGCGACCTGGAAGCTGGTCAGGCAAAGTTTTTTGCTTCTGAGGCGGCGGTAAAAAACAGTCTCGATGCCATGCGCGTTTTCGGTGGTTACAGCTATTCCCCTGAATACGAAATTGAGCGTTTTTACAGGGATGCGCCTCTGCTCTGCATCGGCGAGGGCACCAATGAGATCCAGAGGATGATTATCGCCAAACAAATGGTCGCCAGGGCCGGGTGAAGCTCACTCTCCTATGAACTGGGTAAAATCCTGCGCGTCCAAACGCTGTGTGCGGTAACTGTTGATGAGCGCGCCCTCCAGGGCATAACCCAGGGACATGCCGCACACCAGCATTTGCTGCTCGGGCGCTCCCAGTAGCGGCATGATCGAATCCTGGTAGGGGCAGAACGCCTGCTGGGCGCAGGTTTCCAGACCCTGCTCTCGTGCTGAGAGCATGACACTCTGCAGGAACATTCCGTAGTCCATCCAACTACCCAGTTCCATGTCGCGATCGATGGTAAAAAATAAACCGACTGGGGCGCCAAAAAACTGATAGTTCTGTACCCGGTAGCCCCGTACAGCCTCCAGGTCATTTTTTTCGATACCCAACAGACCGTAAAGTCCAAAGCCCGTCTGGCGTCGACGCCCAATATAGGGCTCACGCCAATTCCTGGGGTAATAGTGATACTCCGCATCCCCCTCATCACCTGATAAATAGCGCTCCGAACACGCCTGGGTGATATTTTCCTTGCTCGCACCGGTAGCGACATAGACATGCCAGGGTTGAATATTTGATCCGGAGGGGGCCCGGGCAGCGGTCGCCAAAATGCTCAGGATGATCTCCCTGGAGACCGTACGCTGGTTATCAAACGCGCGTACGCTCTGTCGACCTGCGATAGCCTCCGAGACCCTCATCAGAAAAAATCAGGCGCTCTCTCGCGTCAGCCAGTAGTGGCTGCGTCCACCCTGCGGGGTACCGATGTAGTCACTGAGCAATGCAACGGCTTCGAGCAGCCGGGGCATGTTGACCCCGGTTGCAAAGCCCATCGATTCACAGAGCAGAACCACATCCTCAGTGGCTACATTACCTTTGGCCCCGGGCGCGAAAGGGCACCCACCCAGGCCTCCAGCGGAACTGTCGAACTGGCGTACGCCCGCCTCAATCGCCGCGTAGACATTTGCGATTGCCATCGCGCGCGTATCATGGAAGTGGCAGCCAAGGTCCTCGGGACCATAACGCGCGACCAATTCCCGCATCAGATTAGCCACCTGTTGTGGATGGGCAGCGCCAATTGTGTCGGCAATCATCAAGCGAGCTGGCGAGCAGCGCATCAGGCGCTCAACCTGGGCCAGTACCGTCTCGGGTGCCACTGGACCCTCGTAGGGACACTCAAAAGACACCGCCAGATAGACATGGATATCCACCCCATCCTCCCGGGCACGCTCGAGAATATCTTCAGCCATCAGAAAAGTATCTTCGAGTCCCTTCCTGATATTGTTCTGGTTCATCTGCTCGGTAGCAGAAATCGCTATTGCGTGACTGCGCATGCCGGCCGCGAGAGCGAGTTCGTAACCCTTCATATTGGGGACCAGCACGGAATAGGCCACATCAGCATCGGGCAACTGCGCCGCCAAAACATCAGTGCCTGCCATTTGCGGCACAGCTTTTGGTGATACGAAACTGCCGATTTCCAACTCCGGCACCCCGGTCACCGCAAGCGTCTCAATCAGCCTTTGACGCTGCTCCAGGGTCAAATGTCTGGACTGGGCCTGCAACCCATCCCGTGGGGCCACCTCCTTGATCAGGATGCGATCAACCATGTGCTACTTTCTCCTCGTAATTGCTTCTGCATGACGCCACCCACTGAGGCCCGGGCCTCTGATAACAGAGCAACATCTATACTGGCCGCGCGGTCATTTGGGCCAAAAATTTAGACTCTGAGTGTCACATAGGCATACAGTCCACGCCACTACTACCTGACATTGGAAATCGAAAACGACCCTCGTGCTGGTCAGGAAAGGTAGCCACAGATCACTACATTGCAAATGGCAGCACGCGCTCTGGCAACTACGGGACCGCGCCGCTTCAACTGCACAGTGGCGGGCCTGTCCTGAAACAGTTAATGCGAGGGCGGTATCAAGAATGTAAAACCCATACCGCTCCTACCAAGTGGATGGTACGGTTGCCCTTGATTGAACCAACACCCCCGCACGCACACAAAAGGATGTGATCTTGGATAACGAAAGAAGCCTTGAACGTCGGGCGCTGGGACTGGGAGCCAAACCCGCGCTGGTGGTCGTCGACATCGTCAAGGGCTTTACTGACCCTGACTGTCCCCTGGGCACTGAGGCGACCGATGTGGTCGAGGCCAATGTTCGCCTCATGGATGAATTTCACTCTCGTAAGTTACCGGTATTCCTTACCACCGTCATATTTCGGCACCGTGACCATGCCCGGGTTTTTCGAAATCGGCTACCTGCGCTGGAGTTGCTGACGCCCGAGTCACCCTGGGTAACGTTTGATCCGCGCTTACCTATTATGGACAGCGATTATATCGTGGAGAAACTACATGCAAGCTCTTTCCACGGAACATCACTCGATACGCAGCTCCAGCAGCTTGAAGTGGATTCACTGGTCGTAACCGGACTCACGACAAGCGGCTGCGTGCGTGCCACCGCGGTGGATGGGTTGCAGTATGGATATCGAGTGGTGGTGCCCAGACAGGCGGTGGGTGACAGGAACGGCAGTGCACATAAGGCTAATCTCTACGACCTCAACGCCAAGTACGCCGACGTGGTCGAATTGGAGACGGCTATCGGAATGCTAGCCTGACTGATTTTGCGCCATAAAAGCGGCCTGCTGTTCCGGTGTCGCCTCAGTCTGATACTCGGCCTTCCACTGGGCATAGGGCATACCGTAAATATGCTGGCGGGCAGCCTCAAGCTCTACGTCCTGACCCCGCTTCTCTGCTTCCGCCACATACCACTTGGAAAGGCAGTTTCTACAGAATCCCGCGAGCACCATCAGGTCAATATTCTGGACATCCTTCCTGCCGTCGAGATGGGCAACCAGACGACGAAACACCGCTGCCTCGATCGCATCATTTGACATCAATTAGCGCCTCATCTTTTTAGTGACCAAATTATAAAACACGGCGCCTTGATCGGGATAACGCCAATTCAGTTCGTTAAATTCATTGGGTGGAAAAAAGGCAACGTTCATGATCTCCAACGGTGCACGGACCTCGGGAGCCGGGATTCCAACAGGACTGCACCAGTAAAGGTGAAAGCCATTGTCAAAAGCCAGTGCCAATTCATCAACGGAGACCGCAACATTGGTTTCCTCCCAGGTCTCTCGCTCTGCCCCACACTGGGCTGACTCCCCGGGTCTCACAGTACCACCGGGTGGGCCCCACTTTTTACCCATGGCCTCAACAAGCAGCAATTCTCCCCGGTGCATGACCAGACACCCCGCCGTGTATGCTTTATCGCCCTCGGGAGAAAATGTGCAGTCGGGCGCCCCCTCACAAGCCGCCAGAAAAGAAACCAACAGGACGGACAAAACAGATCTACCGCTCGTAGATAATTTCCACATGTTCACCTCCGACAGTGCCCCGCAGACGCTCCAGCAAATCGTCAGTGGGGTAAACCCGCCACTGGTCACCCAGTATTACGCGCGCTGTCCCCTGAGGTTGGAAATAATCTACGGTGACTGGACAGTCACCGCCACCTGCAGTCAGCAGCGCATCTTTTATTAACTGTCTCAACTCCCGATCCAAACCATCATTGTATACCTCGAGCCGGATCTCACTTACCCTGGAAAGCCGTGCCTGCTCCAACGACCTGATTTCACGGGCGCGCATCGACAAGCCTCCCGAATAATCGTCGGTCTGTACGCGCCCTTCCAGTAACACGATGCGGTCCTTGACCAGTAAATCCCGATGTTCAGTATACGCCTCCGCGTACACGGTCGACTCGATTTGTCCGGTATTATCATCCAGTTTTAAGACAGCCATCACACCCCGCTGGGTCTTGATTGTTCTAACATCCACAATCAACCCGGCCACCGTCGTGCTGCTCTCAGGTTGCAGGTCACGGATCCGACGTGGAGCAAATTTACGGATCTCGTTGTCATATTCCTGCATGGGATGGCCACTCAAAAAGCTACCCACACTCTCTTTTTCGCCATTGAGGATTTCTTTTAGTGTCCATGGCCGAACGCGGCGGTGCTCTGCATAGGCATCTCCATCAGCCGCAGGGGTAACCTCGCCGAAAAGATCGGTCATACCCGCTTCATCGTTGGCAGATGTCTGCTCAGCGGCCTTCAGCGCATCGTCGAGAGCTGCCAACTGTATCCAGCGCTCCACGCCAAACTCATCGAGGGCGCCACTTTTAATAAGGGCCTCGAGTGCCCGACGGTTAACCTTACGCGGGTCAGTGCGCGAACACAGATCAAATAAATCTTTGAAATCACCCCCCATTTTTCGGGCCGCCAAAAGATTTTCAACCGGCCCCTCTCCCAGCCCCTTGATGGCCCCAAGGCCATAAATCACAGCCCCCTCATGATCAACGGTAAACAGGTAATGGCCCTCATTCACCGCGGGCAGCCGCAGCGTCACCCCCATGTCCCGGCACTCGTCTCTCAGGGTTAGAAGCTTGTCTGTATTGTCCAATTCCGAACTCATGACGGCGGCCATGAACTCGGATGGATAATGAGCCTTTAGCCACCCGGTCTGGTAAGACACCAAGGCATAGGCGGCGGAATGGGATTTGTTAAAGCCATAACCTGCAAATTTTTCCACAAGATCGAAAATCTTCATGGCCAGGTTGGGGTCTATACCCTTGCCTGCTGCGCCCTCAGCAAAAACGGACCGTTGCTTGGCCATTTCCTCGGGTTTTTTCTTACCCATGGCCCGACGCAGCAAATCAGCACCACCCAGGGTGTACCCAGCCAGCTCCTGGGCGATCTGCATCACCTGTTCCTGGTACAGGATAATGCCGTAGGTGGGCTCCAGAATCGGTTTCAGGGACTCATGCTGGTAAGCATGGTCGGGGTACGCCAGGGCCTCACGGCCGTGTTTCCGATTGATGAAATTGTCTACCATCCCGGACTGCAGGGGTCCCGGTCTGAACAAAGCCACCAGCGCAATAATATCTTCAAAGGAATCCGGTTGCAGGCGCTTGATAAGATCTTTCATGCCTCGGGATTCGAGTTGAAATACCGCTGTAGTGTCCCCGGACTTCAACAATGAAAAGACCGCCGAGTCATCGAGGGGGATGCTGCTGATATCCAGCGCCTCACCACTGGGCCCCGTCCCAGCCCCATTAATCATGGCAACTGCCCAGTCGATGATGGTCAGCGTGCGCAAGCCCAGAAAGTCAAACTTTACAAGCCCCGCTTCCTCGACATCATTTTTATCGTACTGGGTGACCAGTCCTCCACCCTCTTCATCGCAATAGAGGGGAGAAAAGTCGGTGAGAAGTGAGGGGGCAATCACCACGCCTCCGGCATGCTTGCCCACATTGCGGGTAATGCCCTCCAGCTGCACGGCCATATCCCAGATTTCCTGAGCTGAGGCATCCTCCGACAGCAACTGGCGCAGTGCTTCCTCCTGCTCAAGGGCCTTGTCGAGAGTCATACCCACTTCGAAGGGGATTAACTTGGACATTTTGTCCGCCAGACCATAGGGCTTGTCCAGCACCCGGGCCACATCGCGAACAACGGCCTTGGCAGCCATTGTGCCGAAGGTAATTATCTGGGAAACCGCCTCGCGGCCATAAGTCTCGGCCACGTAGTCGATCACCTCATCGCGACGATCCATACAAAAATCGACGTCAAAGTCCGGCATTGATACCCGTTGGGGGTTGAGAAAACGTTCAAAAAGCAGGTCATAGGCCAGCGGATCAAGATCGGTAATTTCTAGGGCATAGGCAACCAGGGAGCCCGCGCCGGAGCCCCTTCCAGGACCCACCGGTATACCCTGTTGTTTGCCCCAGCGGATAAAGTCCATAACCACCAGGAAGTAGCCCGGGAAGCCCATCTCATTGATGACCCCCAATTCAAAATCGAGACGACGCCGGTATTCGTCGTTGACAACCGGATCGCTGATATCGAGCTGCTCAAAGCGCCGCACCAGCCCCTCATGGGATAGCTGGCCCAGGTAATCTTCAATGGTCATTCCCTCGGGAACAGGGAAATCGGGCAGGCTGGGCTCCCCAAGGGGTATGGTGACTGAGCAACGTCGCGCAATTTCAATGGTATTGGCTATGGCCTCAGGCAAATCACTGAATAAGTCCACCATTTCCGCCGGAGAGCGCAGGTATTGCTGGTCTGAGTAAAGTCGGGGGCGCCGCGGATCATCCAGGGTCCGACCATCACCTATACAAACCCTAGCCTCATGGGCCTCAAACTCATCCGTTCCCAGAAAGCGTACGTCATTGGTCGCGACGACAGGGCATTGCAGCTCCAGTGCAAGATCAGTGACCGCATGCAGGTAATCCTCTTCTCCACGACGGCCCGTGCGGTGTACCTCGAGGTAAAAACGTCCCGGGAAGGTTGCCATCCACTGCTGCAGCGCCGTCCTGGCCTCCCGTTCGTGCCCATTGACGAGGAGTTGTCCGATATCGCCCTGGCAGCCACCCGACAACGCGAGGACGCCCCCGGCATGCTCATCAAGCCATTCCCGGTGCACCCTTGGAGAGCCCTGGTACTGACCCTCCCGCCAGGCCCTGGAAATCAGCAGCGTTAAATTGTGATAACCCTGCCCATCCATAGCCAGCAAGCAGATCGGTCTGGGTCGATCGCGATCTTCCTGGTCCTCAACCCACAGATCAACACCAACCAGCAACTTCAATCCCTGGCGCTGGGCTGCCTTATAGGCCTTGATGAGGCCATAAAAGTTGGTGGCATCCGTCACAGCAACGGCAGGCATGCCCAGCTGGGCAACCTCATTCATCAACGTCGGGATGCGCACCAGACCATCGACCAGTGAGAACTCGGTGTGCAGACGCAGGTGAACAAACTGACTCATAGGTAAACGCTAGCTGAGGTTGGCTTGGGTAATCAAGCGTTTAACCGGTGCAAAACTCTTTCTGTGCAGAGGAGTCACCCCGAGCTGCGCCAGGGCATCCAGATGCTCACGGGTTGGGTAGCCCTTATGCCGAGCAAACCCGTAGTTTGGATACTGGGCATCAAAGGCCCTCATCTCGGCATCGCGCTGAACTTTCGCCAGAATTGAGGCGGCCCCTATAGTGGCCTCAAGAGCATCACCGCCAACTATCGGGCGGGCTTCGTAAGGCCAGCGCGGTAGATGATTACCATCCACCAATACCAGGTCAGGCTGTTGCGCCAGACCGGCAACGGCCCTGTGCATGGCCAGAAGTGATGCCTGTAAAATATTGAGGGCATCGATCTCCTGAACCGAAGCGCGGGCAATACACCATGCACGAGCCTTGGACTTGATCGCTGCGGAAAGCCGCTCCCTGTGAGCCGCCGTGAGTTTTTTTGAATCTGTAACGCCCTCGGGTACCTCATCGCCGAAAATTACGGCCGCCGCCACGACATCACCCGCCAGAGGCCCCCGACCCACCTCATCTACGCCGGCAATGCAGCTATAACCTTCAGTAAATGTCGCCCCGGAAAACAGGTCAGGCACGTCGGTGATCCGTCAGCGCATCTATGGCATCAGCGGCTCGCCCGGCAAATCCTCCGCCGATCTGCGCCGCCAGTTCGGTAAAAATCGGAACCTGCGTCTCCTCGCCAAATTGCAATACGTTTTCAACTTCTTGTGCGAGTTGGTCGGGAGACGCGGCGTCCTGCAGAAGCTCGGGAACCACCTGTCGTCCGGCAAGTACATTGGGCAGCCCGACAAAAGGGGTGACCGCCAGGCGGGACAGAATCTGCCAGGAAAGCCACGGCATACGGTAAGCTATGACCATCGGACGACCCAGGAGCATAGCCTCAAGCGTCGCCGTTCCCGAAGCCAGCAAAACAGCATCACTGGCGAGCATGACCTCACGCCCCCTGCCGGTGACTAGGGTCACGGGTAGATCAAGACCCTCCAGCACTGCACCGATCTGCCGTTTTCGATCCTCATTGGCCGCGGGAATAACAAATTGAAGATCTTTGTGGCTGGCTGCCAGCCGTTGCATGGTTGCCGCGTAGACAGACATCAGTGCAGCGACCTCGCCCGCCCGACTTCCGGGCAAGACCGCGAGTATCGATTCATTGGGCTTGAAACCCAACGCTTCCCTGACATTCTGCTGAGGGGGCAGGTCGCGCAGCTCCTCTATCAGGGGGTGACCGACACAGATGGCGGGAACACCCGCAGCGCGGTAAAACTCTGGTTCAAAAGGCAAAAGACACAGCATCAAGTCAACAGCGCGTGCAATTTTGTGTACACGCCCTGCACGCCAGGCCCAAACCGAGGGGCTGACCAGATGCGCCGTCCGAACCCCTTGAGCCTTCAACTTGGCCTCCAGGGTAAGATTGAAGTCAGGGCTGTCGACCCCCAAAAAACAGTCTGGCTGCCAACCCACCTGATCCTGGAACATTCGCCGCCTTATACGGAGCAGTTCGGGCAGCCGCTTTAGCGGATCGACAATGCCAAATACCGATAAACGATCCATGGGATAGGCAGACGCCAAGCCCTGTCCTGCCAGTCCATCACCCCCGATACCCCGCAGCTGTAAATCGGGGTGGCGCCCGCGCAGTTCGCGGGTCACGGCGGCGCCCAGTATATCGCCCGAAGCCTCTCCTGCCAGCACACCGAGCCGCATGACCTTCGTATCCCCCGTCAGCGGACGATGCCGCGCTCTGAGCCAAGCAAGCTGTCAACCAAATCTTGAATTTGGGGCGTTTCCTTCACCATACCCTCTAACCTTTGCACCGCAGCATCCAGGGTTAGACCCTGACGATAGATAATCTTGTAGGCCCTGCGCAGTTCAGCGATTGTGTGGCTATCAAAGCCACGTCGCCGCAGCCCCTCAGCATTGATTGTTTTGGCCTCCGCCGGGCTGCCCGCAACGGTGACATACGCCGGGACATCCTTGCCGATTCCGGTACCCATGCCACTGAAGCTGTGTGCGCCGATTTTGCAAAACTGATGCACCAGCGTGTAGCCACTGAGGATCGCCCAGTCACCAATCACCACGTGGCCCGCCAGGGCGGTATTGTTCACCAAAATGGTATGGCTCCCGACGACACTGTCATGGCCAATATGAACATATGCCATGATGAGGTTGTGATCTCCGATCTGGGTGATGCATCGATCCTGTACGGTACCTCGATGAATCGTGACATTTTCGCGGATTATGTTGTCATCCCCAATTACCAGTTCGGTGGGCTCATCACGGTACTTCAGGTCAGGCGTGGCCTCGCCCACCGTACTGAATTGATAAATGTGATTTCTCTCGCCGATGCGTGTAGGACCACGAATGACCACATGGGGTTCAACGACGGTTCCCGCGCCAATGACAACCCCGGACCCGATCACCGAATAGGGTCCAACCACCACACCCTCCGCGATGCTCGCATCCGGGTCAATAATGGCTGTCGGGTGAATCACGATTCAGCGGTTGGCACAGAGAATAGTGGCCGAGGCGCACAGTGTCCCGGCCACCTCAGCCCTGACCTCAAATTTCCAGATGCCCCGGCGCTCACTGACTATTTTCGCGAAGAGATCGACCCGATCCCCCGGCACACAGGGCCGCTTGAAACGCAGGCCATCAACACCCACAAGATAATAGATAGCGCCATCACTGGGGGTTTTACCCATGGTTTTAAATCCCAGAACGCCCGCCGCCTGGGCCAAGGCCTCAATAAGCAGGACACCAGGAAAGACCGGCTCATCCGGAAAATGGCCATCGAAGAAGGGCTCGTTGATACTCAGGTTTTTGTAGGCATGAATTGACTCGCCGAGTTCGAGGGACACCACCCGGTCTACCAAAAGGAACGGGTAACGATGGGGCAAATGCGCCCTTATATCGGCGATATCCATAATCATCAGCTGTCCTCCGTCTTAGCATTTGCATCGGCCAATCGTTTTTCAAGCTCCGCTACCCGACGTGCCAGGGTCGCCAATTGTTCGAATCGCACGGCATTCTTGCTCCAGTCCCGGTAGGGCTGGATCGGCGTTCCCGAGGCATACAGCCCGGGCTCCTCCAACGACTTGCTCACCCTACCCTGCCCATTGACATGAACATTGTCGACAATGCGGATATGGTCGCCCACACCCACCATTCCCGCAAAAGTACAGTCTTTGCCAATAACGGTACTACCGCCCACCCCCGTGCACGCGGCCATACCCGTTCGTGCGCCCACCGTCACGTTATGACCGATATGCACCTGGTCATCGATAATTACATTGTCTTCCAGGACCGTATCTTCCAGTGCTCCCCGGTCTATTGTCGTGCTGGCACCAATTTCAACGCGGTCTCCGAGGCGAACACCGCCCATCTGGATTATTTTGACCCACCCCTCTTCCCGGCAGGGCGCAAAGCCAAAGCCGTCCGCACCAATCGTTGCGTTGCCGTGGATAACACAATCTTCCCCAACAACGACGTCATGGTAGATGACGACATTAGGGTATACCCGGGTGCGCCGACCGATGCGGGAATGGTGCCCCAGATAAACCCCCGCTCCGATTGTTGCTCCCTCAGCAACGACAACACCTTCCTCCAACACGGCATGGGGGCCGATAGTCACCCCCGCGCCCACCTCAGCGGAAGCGTGTACAACGGCGGTGGGGTGGGTGCTGCCAGAGCCCTTTGGTCGATTATCGAAAAGCTGGGTCACCCTGGCAAAACTGAGGTAGGGGTCATCACTGATGAGCGCGGGGCCAGACCAACAGTCCAGCCACTCGTTTCGCAAAATCAGAACCCCGGCCCGAGTGCCCGCCACCATGGGCAGGTGAATTTTTTTGACCACAAAACTGAGCTGCTCGCCACCCGCTGTCGCGAGTGGTGCTACCCCACTAATCTCAGTTTCTGCAGGTCCACGAAACTCCAGTGAGAGCCGCGCAGCGATGTCACCCAGCGTCAGCAAGGGAAATTGACTTCACTCGTCAGCGGGCAACTGATTGAGCTTGTCGGTCACCTTGGCCGTGATGCTATAACCCAAATCAGCATGAATGACGGTTTGCTGCTGCAGCAGCAGCCCTATACCCTCGGTAGTTATAATGTCGCTCAGCACTTGCCGAGCTTTGGGCGCAAGCTCCTGGAAGACAAGCTGGGCATTCTGCTGCTGCATGGTCTGTAGTTTTTTCGCAACATACTCGAGATCCGAATTTTTGCTGGCCATTTTCTGGCGCGCCGCTACCATTTGGTCCTCACTCATAGCCGCCTGGTCACGCTGAAAGTCCTGAACCAGCTTGTCGAGTTCCTTTCGAAGATTTTCGAACTCTTCCTTGTCGCTCGTGAAATCCTCATTCTTCTCGAACTCCGTCAGGCGCTGCTGCGCGACGTCTGTCTGTAAAATGGCTTCTTCGAGATTAACCACTGCGATCTTTCCCTGTGCAAGGGCGAGGCCCGGCAGTGCGACCAGCACCAGGGACAACAAGAATTTATTAAATGGCTTCACGGCTAACTCCCTCAACAGAATTTAAAATTAAAAACTTCGACCCAAAGTAAACTGGAATACTTCACGCTCATCTATCTCACTGGCATTCAGCGGCTTGGCAAGGCTGAAGGTAAGGGGACCGAAACCTGATAACCAAGTCACTCCCACACCTACAGAATACCTCAACTCGCCGGCTTCAATATCAAAGCAATTGACCTGATTACTGCGACAATTGGTATTGAAAACATTACCAATATCAAAGAAGAGCGCCGAACGTAATGAACTTCTGTCCTTGATGAAGGGCATGGGGAACAACAGTTCTGCACTCCCCTCCGCCAGAACATTGCCACCAAACGGGTCGGGGCGGGTGGAAATTGGTTGCACCACTATTTTGCCAGTGCTCGGGTCCACGACATAGCCAAAATCACGGCCTGACGGTCCACCAACCTGCGTGGGATTCCCGTTTTCGTCAATCTGGGTAACCGGCGAGCTCGATGAGTAGATAAGGGGGGGCGTGCTACGGGGCCCCAGTGTATTGGCTTCATAGCCCCTCACTGACCCAAACCCACCGGCAAAGAAGTGCTCATAGAACGGTAACTCACTGGTATCCCCGTAGCCCCCGCCATAGCCCAACTCTCCCCGGAAATGCAAGGTGAATTCCTGATACAGGGGCAGATAAATTTCGCCCCTGTACGTCAGCTTGTAGAACTCCAGGTCAGAGAATGGGACTGAAACTTCCAGCGCCACCGACTGGGAAACACCCCGAGTGGCCAACTGGCCGCGGTTCAAGGTGGACTGCAGCCACGATCCGGTGACCGTGAAATTCGTGTACTCATCGCCATTCAGATCCAGGAATCCCAACTGATCGGGAATGGTCAGTGCGGTAATCGGAAGTTCGGCAATAGGGCGCAGCACCTCAGCCGCCGCATAGGTGCCACCCGCCTGCAAGGTGCTCTCGTACCATCCCTCAACAAAGTCCTCCAAGCGCGGGCTCGCCTTGATCTCCTGAACCGCATACTGGCCAGCCGTAATTCGGGTATCAGCCACACCAAATGAAAACCCGAGACGCTGGGTTTCACTGATCGGGTATCCAAAGTTCATATTGGCGCCAACTGTGTCCGTGGTGTAGCTGGCCACGTTGATCTCAGACAGATCGGTTTTCCGATAAAAAACACTGAAACCCCGGCTCACGCCATCCTCGGTAAAGTAGGGGTTGGTGTAGTTCAGGCTTATGACGTCCTGATAGCGTGAAGAATTGAGGCTTACACCAACTCGCTTGCCGGTCCCCAGGAAATTATTTTGCTGGAGGTTCAAACCGAGGATGAGACCAGCGTCCTGGGCGTAACCGATACTGCCCCCAATGGAACCGAAAGACTGCTCTTCGACGGAATATTCAACATCAATCAGGTCGTCATGGCCCGCTACTTCATTCGTCTCAACGTCGACCGTCTTGAAAAAGCCCAATCGCTGCAGGCGCACCCGGCCCTGCTCAATTGACGCTGCAGATGCGGGCGCCGACTCCATCTGCCGCATCTCCCGTCGCAGTACGTCGTCGGCGGTGTCTAGGTTACCGTTGAATTCTATCCTTCTGACATAGGTACGCTTGCCGGGATCGACAAAGAATTTGATTTTGACCTTGGCATCCTCCTCCACTTCCGGGATGCCCGTGACCGTGGCAAAGTTATACCCCTCATTACCCAAGCGGCGGGTGAGATAATCTTCCGTAGTCGTCACCAGCGCCTGGGAGTACACCTGACCTTCCCGCACCAGCAGGAAACGCTCCAGATCAGACTCTGGCAGGACGAGATCACCCGATAGCCCAACCTCACTCACCGTAAAACGTTCGCCCTCGGTAACGTTGGCGGTAATATAGACCGCCTCCATGCCGGGCGATATTGCGATTTGGGTTGAGTCGATATTGAATTCGAGATAACCCCTGTCCAGGTAGTAGGAGCTAAGCGCTTCCAGATCGGATGTCAGTTTCTCCTTTGAGTATTTGTCATCGCTGGTGAAGAAGGAGAACCAGCCCGTGGTCTTTAATTCGAAGACGTCACGTAGATCTTCATCGGTATAAATCGTATTGCCCACCACGTTGATATGTTTGATGGACGCTACTGTTCCCTCATTGACGTCGATAGCGATTGAAACCCGATTTCGAGGCTCGGGAATAACCTCCGCTTCGATACGCGCATCGTATCGTCCCTGCAATACATATTGTCGCTGCAGCTCCAGCTGCATGCCCTCAAGGGTGGACCTCTGGAAAACATTACCCACGGAGAGCCCCGCTCCTTTTAGGCCATCCAGCAGCGCTTCTGTTTCAATCGCCTTATTGCCATCGATGGTTATCTCACTGATGCTGGGACGCTCAGCGACCGTAACGACCAGTACTGAGCCGTCGCGACCAATGGAAATATCATCAAAGTTACCCGTTGCGAACAGGTTTTTTGCCGCTGCGCGGATCGCATAGGTATCAGCGACGTCCCCGACCCCTACAGGCAGTGCAGCGAAAACGCTCCCGGGTGAAATACGCTGAAGGCCCTCGACTCGAATGTCGCTGATGGTGAAGGCTTCAGTCTGCGCGCTTGCTTGCAGCGGCAAGCACAGCCATGTCGCCAGTAACAGCAACAGCAAAAACCGTCCTGCGGAATTATTGATAGCGATGGGGTGCATCAGTGGACGTCGTCTCCAAGATAACCCAAGCCCAGGGGCATGACGGGTTGAAAAGCCATATGCGGCACCGATACAAATTCGGTAACCCCGCCAACCCAGAGGACTCTCCATCACAGTCGGCTTACGTCATTATACAGGGCAAAGGCCATGAGACTCATCACCATTATAAGCCCCATTTGATATCCCAACCCCTGCACCCGATCCGAAACGGCTCGCCCGGTCAGGGCTTCTATGAAATAGAACAGCAGGTGACCACCATCGAGGACGGGTATCGGCAACAGATTCAACGCGCCAAGGGAAATGCTGAGTAGCGCCAAAAATCCAAGCCAGGACTGCCATCCCGACTCGGCTGAAGAGGCGGCCACCTGGGCGATGGTGATAGGACCGGACAGATTGGCGGTCGATATCAGCCCCTGAATCATTTTGACGATCGACTCGAAGGTGAAAAGTACCAGATCCAGAGTTCTCTGCAGTGCGGCACCCAGTGCTTCCACCGGCCCACGCTCGAAGCTGCGCAGGCTGGACTCGGGTATATCCGGCGCCCGCACAGCCATACCCACGCTGCCAAAGACCTCGCCACCGGAAAGAGTTTCTTTCGGCGTCACCGACAGCAGGACTTCGACGCCATCACGAGCAATCGCTATTTCCATCGGCTGCCCGGGCCCGGCACGCACATAATCCACCCAGTCCGACCAAAGTGGCATGGCCGTCCCATCAGCGGAAAGGATGAGATCACCTGGCAGAAACCCCGCCGCTTCCGCGGGGGCATCGGCGATGACGCTGTCCACAACTGGCAAAAGGGGCGGAAATTGCAGGTTAATGCCCAGGCCCACGACGGGATTGGGGGCCTCATCACCTGCCAGCCACCGGTCAATCGGTGCATCTGATCGGTACTCAACCTCGGAACCCGGGTAACGGACAGTGAGCTCAATAAAACCCGTATCACCGAGGCGTTCCAGCAACCTGAAGCTCAGTGCGTTGACTGTCGGGGTGGGTCGCCCGTCCACCTCCGTAATTTCCTGCCCCGGCTCCACACCAGCAAAGTAGGCGGGAGTCTCGGGTACAACGCTCGCCACAACAGGAATAAGGCCCCGTTCTCCGTTTAGGAACAGGCACCAAAAAACCAGAATTGCGAGCAGGAAGTTGGCCAACGGGCCGGCGCTGACAATTGCAATTCTGGCCCAGACAGATTGCCGATTGAAAGCTCTGTGAACCTCGCTGGGATCAACGTCGCCCTCTCGTTCATCGAGCATACGAACGTAACCCCCCAGCGGAATCGCAGCGACTGTGTACTCGGTACCCTGGCTATCCCGGGTGCGCCACAGCGGCGTCCCGAAACCGATGGAAAAGCGCAGTACCTTCACGCCACAACGTCGGGCGACCCAAAAATGACCGTACTCATGAAATGCCACGAGAATACCAAGGGTCACCAGGGCGCTTGCTACTGTCCAAAGTAAATCCATTGATTCAACCCCCGACTGAAGCGCGGCAAAGCCGCTCGACATGATCGGTGGCACAGGACCGGGCGTCATGATCCAGTGCCTCAACCGCCCCCAGATCCTGGGGCTCGCCTGCCGGCACAGAAATGAGGCTATGCTCGATAACCAAATCTATCGCGGTGAATGGGATCCGACCGGACAGGAACGCCGCTACAGCGACCTCGTTGGCCGCATTGAGGATACACATGCCGCCGGGGACCGTGATGGCCTCCTGCGCCAGACGCAGGCAGGGAAATGCATCGAGATCCGGTGCCTGAAAATCCAGTCGGGCGACATCGACCAGATCCAGCGGCGCTACGCCCGCTTCGATACGATCAGGCCATGACAGGCCGTAGGCTATGGGTGTGCGCATATCAGGGTTACCCAGCTGGGCGAGGACAGAACCATCGGTAAACCGCACCAGGGAATGAATAATACTTTGGGGGTGTACCACCACATCTATATCCGAGGGCATGCAGTCAAACAGCCAGCAGGCCTCCGCGAGCTCAAGGCCTTTATTGAGCAGTGTTGCCGAATCGACTGAAATCTTTCGACCCATGGACCAGTTCGGGTGGGCACAGGCCTGCTCTGGCGTGACCGCGTTAAGGTCATCCCTTGAACGACCGCGAAAAGGCCCCCCCGAGGCGGTCAGCAGGATCTTTTCAACACTTGCCATTTCCGGGTGCCCCAGGGGGTTTGCTGGTATGCACTGAAACATGGCGTTGTGTTCGCTGTCGATAGGCAGCAGGATGGCGCCACCCGCCCGAGCCGCTTCCATAAAAACCCTTCCAGCGCTGACAAGGGCCTCCTTGTTGGCCAGCAGGAGGCGCTTTCCATGTCGCGCGGCCGCAAGTGTTGGACGCAGTCCTGCAAAACCAACAATAGCCGCCATCACCACGTCAATTTCTGGCGCAGAGGCGACCTCCTGCAGCGCATTCTGTCCTGATAAAACGGCAGTACCAGAGCTCGATGGCAGTCTGGCCTCAAGTTCGGCCGCTGCCTCTGGACAGGCCATGATCGCGCACTTTGGTTGATGTTTAACCACCAGTTCCAACATCTTTTCCACTGAACGGTTAGCCGTCAGCGTGTGAACACTAAAGCGATCTGGGTGGCGCTCCAGCACATCGAGCGTACTGAGGCCGATGGACCCTGTGGCGCCGAGAATGAGTACCTGATCCATGTCAGTACCCCGCGAGTATCAGGCCAAGGGCAAAGACGGGGGCAGCGGCACAGAGACCATCTATTCTGTCGAGTAAGCCACCATGCCCGGGTAGAAGGACCCCTGAATCCTTCACACCGCTGACTCGCTTGACCATACTGACAGTAAGATCACCGAGGACCGAAGCGCCCGCGAGGGCCAACCCGATCAAAACCAGTGTCACGATGGGCAGGTGGGAAAGATGACGGGGCAAAACCGTAATAATCAAGAGCGTGAGAGTCATTACACCGGCAAGACCACCCCAGAACCCTTCCCAGGTCTTGCCCGGACTCACACTGGGGGCGAGTTTGTGCCGTCCCCACTGGCGACCTGAAAAATAGGCGCCAATATCAGCCGTGGCAACACCCAAAACCAGCACTACCATCAATAATGAACCACCAGGCAGTGTCAACAGAAACAGGGACGCCAGCCACGTAGCTGCCAATATCAACCATCCCATAAAACTGCGAGCGACCGCACTGCGCCACAACCACGCCGTGCGGGGGTAGCTCTCAACCAACAGCATCGCGAGGGACCAGAACAGACAGGCAACGCCCAGCCAGGGTTGAAACACCTCGGGCGCCGGCGCCTCGTTAAATCCGTACCCCAACCACAAGCCGCCCAACAGGAGAATGAAGCACAACGAATAAAGACCGTGCTGCCAGGGCTGCGTCCACCCGGCCAGCGACGACCACTCCCAAGCCGCCGCCGCTGCGACCGCGCCGAAGAGCAGGGCCAGTGCGTTTAGCGGCAGGATGGCCACGGCAGCCAGAAATACCAATGCCAATATGACGGCCGTAATGACCCGCTGCCGTAGCACTCTCAAAACCCCCGGGGAATGTCCAGGGAGTGCTTCAGCGCACCGGCACCGGCAACACCACGCACCCCGAAACGACGCTCGCGTCCCCTGAAATCATCGACTGCAGCCGCCAACGCGTGCTGGTCAAAATCTGGCCAGAGTAAGTTGCTGAAATAAAACTCGGTGTAGGCAAACTGCCACAACAGAAAGTTGGATATGCGGGTATCTCCCCCGGTGCGAATGCACAGGTCAGGTGGCGGCAGATCCCCAAGCGACAATGCTCCGTCCAGATGCGTTTCATTGATTTCGTCAGGCTCGAGGTTACCGGACGCCACCGCGCTCGCGAGGCGACGAACGGCATTGGTCAGGTCCCATCGACCGCCATAATCCACCGCCAGAACCAGCGTTGCTCCCGTATTTTCACGGGTGGCCTTCTCGCTGCGCGCCATCAGACGCTGCAAACGAGGACTCAAGCGGTCACGCCGACCGACAAAACGCAGGCGTATGTTATCTCGCTGCAGCTTCTGTACCTCTCGCCGGAGATAGTGGCACATCAGGGCCATCAGCGCCCTGACCTCGCTCTCGGGACGGCCCCAGTTTTCGCTGCTGAAAGCAAATAAGGTCAAAACTTCGACACCTTGCGTCTGGCAGGCTTCGAGGGTCAAACGAACAGCGTCGACCCCCGCGCGATGACCCGCTGGCGTCGGCAGCCCCTGGCGGCTCGCCCAGCGTCGATTGCCGTCCATAATGATGGCGATGTGACGGGGTGCTGAGCAAAAATTGACGATTTCGGTTTCAATTGGCCTGTTCATCGCCGCACCACCCTGTGCGCTGCAGGACGCATTAGATTTCCATCAGGTCAGCTTCCTTGGCAGTCAGGGCGTCTTCCACCTTGGCCACATAGCTGTCCGTCAGTTTCTGGATGGCGTCCTGTGCTCGCCGCTCATCATCCTCGGAAATTTCCTTGTCCTTCAGAAGCTCCTTCAGCATGCCGTTGGCATCCCTCCGGGCAGCCCGTATGGAAACACGCGCAGACTCGGCTTCAGCCTTCGCTTGCCTGATAAATCCACGGCGCGTTTCCTCGGTGAGCATCGGCATGGGTATGCGAATCACGTCGCCCGCGGTCGCGGGATTCAAGCCCAGGTCGGATTTCATGATCGCCTTCTCAACCGCGGGTGTCATGCTCTTGTCAAAAACCATAACCGCCAGTGTTCTCGCGTCCTCAACGTTAATGTTGGCGAGCTGGTTGAGCGGTGTATCAGCGCCATAATACTCGATGCGGATTCCGTCCAATAAACTGGGATGCGCCCTCCCAGTGCGAATCTTGTTGAAGTGGTGCCCCAGCGCCTCCAGAGCCTTGGTCATGCGCTCCCCGGCCTCAGCGTGAATGTCATCGATCATGGCTCTAATCCCCACTTGTTCACACGGTGCTTGAAGAAATTTACTACCTAGTTAATCAGGGTACCCTCAGAACCACCCCTGACAATACTGAGCAGCGCGCCCCGCTGGGCCATGTCGAATACCCGCACGGGTAAATCATGGTCACGGCACAGGCAAATTGCAGTCAAGTCCATCACCTCAAGCTTACGGTCGAGTACCTCGTCAAAGGTAAGCTCCTCGTAACGCACGGCGTTGGTGTCCTTCATGGGATCAGAGCTGTAGACGCCATCAACCTTGGTCGCTTTCAAAACCAGGTTTGCATTAATTTCTATTCCCCTCAGGCAGGCAGCAGAGTCGGTGGTAAAAAATGGATTGCCAGTTCCTGCGGTAAAGATAACGACGTCACCATTGGCGAGGGCTCTGATGGCCTTGCGTCTGTCATAGTGATCAACAACCCCACTCATGGGAATCGCCGACATCACCTGGGTCGCTATATTAGAGCGTTCAAGGGCATCGCGCAGGGCAAGGGCATTCATAACCGTGGCCAACATGCCCATATGGTCGCCTGTGACACGGTCCAGGCCCGCAGCCTGCAATGCCTTACCGCGAAACAGGTTACCGCCACCAACGACAAGCCCGACCTGGACGCCAATACCAACGAGTTGGCCCACCTCCAGCGCCAGTTGATCAAGCACCTTGGGATCTATGCCAAAGGTCTCGTCTCCCGTGAGTGCCTCACCACTGAGTTTGAGCAGGATCCGTTTGTATATCTTCTCGCTGGCCACAGGCCGTCCCCTCTCCGCTGACGAGGTCATCCTACCGGACGATTGAGCCTGCCGTCAGGCCGATAGTTCCCCAGCGGGCACCGGGAAGCGACATATGACCATAAAAAACATGGCCGACCCTTAAAAAAGCTCGGGTACGACCCTTGAAGTGGTCGGGGTCAGGCATTCAACTGCGCAGCGACTTCATCCGCAAAATCGACCTTCTCAACCTCAATACCCTCTCCCACTTCAAACCGGGCAAAAGAAGCAATCTCGGCCCCTGCCGCTTTGACCAGGTTCCCTACCGTAATGTCAGGATCCTTGACAAAGGCCTGCTCGGTGAGGCTGTTTTCAGCAAGATATTTCTTGATACGACCGCCAATCATTTTCTCAATGATTTCAGGGGGTTTGCCAGAATCCTGCGCCTGGGCGGTAAAGATGTCCCGCTCTTTGTCCAACGTCGCCTCCGGCATATCATCGGGAGACACGACCTGCGGATTAACCGCGGCCACGTGCATAGCCACATCCCTTGCAAGATCCTGATCACCACCGCGCAACTCAACGAGGACCGCAATACGGTTATTACCGTGGACATAGCCACCGACCACTCCGCTATCAGCGGTCACCAGGGAAGCGCGTCGAACAGCAATGTTTTCCCCTATTTTCTGCACCAGCGCCTGTCGCGCCTCCTCGACTCCACCCGACTTCATCGATTCGAGATCCGCCGAGCGCTCCGCGTAAAGTGTATCGGCGACGGAGGCAACGAACCCCAAAAAGTTTTCGTCACGCGCCACAAAGTCGGTCTCGCTGTTGACCTCGACCAGGACACCGTAACTTCCGTCCTCTGCGATGCGGGTTGTTACCACCCCATCAGCCGCGATCCGGCCGGCTTTTTTCGCCGCCTTCATGCCGCTGGATTTTCGCAGGGCTTCGATGGCAACCTCAATATCGTTGTCGGCTTCCTTGAGCGCCTTTTTGCACTCCAGAAGCCCAAGTCCGGTGCGCTCTCTGAGCTCCTTCACCAATAATGCAGACATACCTGAATCCTCAATTAGCCCGGTCGGCACTACCCAACCGACCTTCCATGAACAGTGTGGGACAGGACCAAGGCCCTGTTTGTGACAATTGCCGCGGGATGCGCGGCGGCATTATCAGCTCTCGGCCTCAGCCGATTCGCTACCTTCGGACGGTGCTTCCACCTCAACGAATTCTTCAGCGGCGGGGACTTCGCCACGCTCTGCCTTGCCTGCCATTACCGCATCCGCTACGGCTTTCACGTACAGCCTGATTGCGCGGATAGCGTCGTCATTACCGGGCACGACATAGTCAATCCCATCCGGATCACTGTTGGTGTCGACTATGCCGATTACCGGGATCCCAAGTTTGTTCGCTTCGGTGATGGCAATGCGCTCATGATCCACATCGATGACAAACAGCGCATCTGGCAAACCGCTCATCTCCTTAATACCACCCACCGAGCGCTCCAGCTTCTCTTTCGCACGGGTGCGCATCAGGGCCTCTTTTTTGGTCAGCTTGGCAAACGTCCCGTCAGATTCCTGATCCTCAAGCTCACGAAGACGCTTGATGGATGAGCGCACGGTCTTGTAGTTGGTGAGCATACCGCCCAACCAGCGGTGGCTGACATAGGGCATCCCACAGCGATTGGCCTCCTCTGCAATTACCTTACCCGCTGCACGCTTGGTGCCCACAAACATGATGCTGTTTTTGTTGCTCGCGAGCCGCTGGACATGTTGCAGGGCTTCGTTGAACGCCGGAACGGTATACTCGAGGTTGATGATATGTATTTTATTGCGTGCCCCGAAAATGAATCGATCCATTTTTGGGTTCCAGAAGCGGGTCTGGTGCCCGAAGTGTGCGCCTGCCTGCAGCAGATCACGCATGCTTACCTGTGTCATAGCGATTTTCCTGAAGTTTGGGTTAAGCCTCCGCAAGCCGCCCAGGGTCCAACCGAATCTCGGCACCCGGCCCGGGTCTCATGACATGCGTGTGTCGGTCATTGCACGCGGGCTTCCGCCCGAGCGTCACCGGACCTATTCCGGCGAGGCGCGCGTTATACCATAAATAGATTTCCCGGTGAACCCCAAGGGACAGCAGGTACCGCTTTGGTTACACTAGGAATCCCTGGTCGCTCTGAGATAACGCACAACATGCCCGTCACGCCCAAAACATCCGAGGAACTCGCCGGCATGCGGGTCGCTGGTCGTCTCGCCGCTGAAGTTCTGGAGATGATTGAACCGCAAATTGAAGTCGGTATGACAACCGGAGAAATAGATCGGATCTGCCACGACTATATCGTCAATGTCCAGAAGGCCATACCCGCCCCTCTGAACTACCACGGATTTCCGAAATCCATATGCACCTCCATCAACGATGTGATCTGCCACGGAATTCCGTCCGACAACAAAAAGCTCCGCAATGGCGATATCATCAACATCGATGTGACCGTTATTAAAGATGGATGGCACGGCGATACCAGTATCATGGTGGGTGTGGGCGACGTGGCCCCACACGCCCAGCGCCTCATGCGTATCACGCAGGAGTGCCTCTATAAAGCGCTGGCGATCGTCCGACCGGGCACCACCCTGGGGGATATTGGCCACGTCATCCAGAAGTACGCTGAGGAAAACTACTATTCAGTGGTTCGTGAATACTGCGGTCATGGGATTGGCCGCATCTTTCATGAAGAACCGCAGATACTGCACTACGGCACGCCTGGAAATGGTGAGGTGCTCCGAGAGGGTATGACCTTCACCATCGAACCCATGATCAATGCGGGCAAGCGCCATACCAAACTTAATACCAAGGACGGCTGGACCGTGACAACACGTGACGGACGCCTATCGGCCCAGTGGGAGCACACGCTGGCGGTTACCGCTGAGGGCTGTGAGGTTTTTACTCGACGGACCCCTGAAGTCCTGCCCTGTTAAACCAGAATGTCTGAGCACATCAGCAGCCCAATTCCTGACTCGGGCGATCCGGTCCATGACTGCCAGGCTTACCTGGCAACCATTACGTCGGATATTGCCGATAATTTTCATCCCACCCAGCCGGTATGGCCGTTGCTGGCGGCGCGCGCGGCCGCTGTCGACAATGTCCTCCAGCATGTATGGCAATACCACCTCAAAGATCGAACCGATCTGTGCCTGGCCGCTGCGGGTGGCTATGGTCGCGGCGAGCTCTACCCTTATTCAGATATCGATTTGCTCATTCTGGTGGCTGAGACACCGGACGAGCGGACCGAGGCAAAGCTTTCCGAGCTACTCCGTAATTTATGGGATATGGGCCTCAAAGTGGGATCCAGCGTCAGAACGCAGGAAGAATGTGGTGCGCTTGCCAAGGATGATCTGACGATATTCACCAGCATGCTGGAAGCAAGGTACCTGGCCGGCAGC
>CALKDK010000058.1 GCA_938084055.1 uncultured Luminiphilus sp. | reverse complement strand
GGGATGCGCGCTTCCATCAACTTCTGGAAAGCACTCAAGGGGTGCGCAACGGGGAAAGTCTCAAAGATGCAGTACCCCGGGAGCCAGAGTCTTGAATTGGCGCCGAGATACTGGAAATTCAGTCGCAGACCTCCATCCGCCCCTGGATAAGCCCTGAAATAACACGCGAGGAATTTGCGGCACTGGAGGTTGATCAGGGCTGGCGAAAAAATCAGCCCCGGGAGTCGGTGGAATGCGGTCCGGGCGATGGCCGGTTCACCAAATCCCCCGACGCAACCGAGGTCGGTGACATTCTGGTCCAGGAGTTTTACGGCTTTAATTGGTTCCACTCCGCGACGATTTTTGAGACCGACTTGCCGGTGGACGATGGCGGCTTGTTGCTGGGCTTCCGGGTCAGGAAATTCCACGAACTCACCTACAACCCGGGCAGCTGCATGGTGCTGCTAATTTCCCCTGACGATGAGATCTATTTTCGGGTTGGCAGGGACGCGGACAGGGTGAGCGACGGATTTTCGCTACCCAGTCTTTGTTGAGTCGTGGAATACACGGTACCGGAACCCCTGATCATCCAGCTGTTTGACGAGACGCTGGTCATACGCACTGACAACAACGATTCTTTCCAGGGGCCTGTGTCTGAGCTGGAAGACGTCCTGTAATTCACGAGCGGGGCGCGCGCTTAAGCGGGCTGTTGGCGTTTGGGTGCCACGAGCATAGACGTCGGAATTCAAAAGAGCGAGATGCTGATTGGCCCCGCCCAAGAGAGCCCCTTAGTTGGAGCGCTGCTCCCTGGCTCTGCACGGATATCCAGGGCATCGAAATTCTGCTCACCAAGCTTCTCAGGTACCGATGCGGGTGAGTACATAACCGACTGCGGCGATCTGGGCGAGTCCGAGTAGGACTGAGGCGCCGTGCAAAAAATTGAAGCGGCGTTTGTTATTGGCATCTGTGGCGGCGTTGATGGCGGGCATCAGGGTCTGTCTGGCCGGGACGGTTGTGATGGCCACGGCGACCATAAGGAGGGCAGAGGTGCTGTCGACGAATGCCAGCACCACGCTCGTCAGGCCGGCAACAGCGATACACCAGAGGTAAAAAACAGGGAATGCTTTGCGCAGTATGGACCCTGCCTCGGGGGCTGGCAGTTGACTGAACAGGAAGGCGGCAAAGCCAAAGGAATACAGCATCATGCCCCCGAACAGGAAAGCTGAGAGTAGAAGGGCGGTGATCGTCAGCATAAAAGGAGTGTCCCTGCACAGGCAGCGCCGAGGATAGTGGGCCCGAAACCAGCGACCGTTAAGTAATGCCGGTAGTTTAGCCAACCTACTGTGTATTTGAATGTGGGCAATCTCGCGTGAGGTACCAGCCCGGCGGGGAGAGCCCGAGCGGAGTTGCGTGCCTTCATTTTTAGGCATGGGTGATGGCTGCGGTTGCCCTAAAGCCGTTTAGATGTGCCCCTTAACGATCTGCTCGTCGGCCTCTGGTGCCTTATGACGCGTTTCCTGACAAATGCTGAGCTGATGCAGGGGCCTTTATAAAGCGCAACCAGCCGCATGGAACCTCCGCTCTGGCAGGACATAACCCGAATCTACCGGTCTTGGCGCGTTAAAGCTGAGGAAGGGGGCGCTCAAAGGCCTTGCTGTCTACTGTGTATCCTGAACGTTGACACACTCCAAAACGGCTGCCTGTAAGAGCTTCCCGCGCTCATTGAGTAAATCCAGCACGTGCAGCGATGTGGGCACGAAGGCAAAGCCGATGTCATGTTCCGGATGCCACTGGAAGATGGAGCCACCCAGTCCCATCCAGCCGTAGAAACCTCCGCGGCCGTCGTTGAAGGCCCTGGTGAACCAGGGGGTACCGTCGGTGCAGGGCAGGAACTGGTCCACGCCGCCCTGGGTAAATCGGGTGGGCAGCACGCCCCCCATGCTAGCCGGCTCCGGGTTCTTGTGCAGCGCATCCCAGGCTGGCCTGCCCAGGCATTCGGTAGGGCCCAGCCGGCCGCCGGCTGCCATCATGGCGGCGATGCGCGCGAGTCCGCGTGCCGAGGCATGGGCATTGGCCGAGGGGGTCTCACCCCGACGCATACGATTATCATTAAAGAAATTGATGCCCAGCATGCCCCGGATTGGGGGCGTTCGGGCGGCGCCGCCCTTACGCGCAGCCAGCAGGATTTTTAGCACCCGCGCCATCAACTGCAGGAAGTTGTGCAGGACCTTGCGCCCGAGAATCTTCGGGCGGAAGCTCGCCAAAATATGGCGCCAGATGCCCAGTGGCGAAATGCTGCTGACGCGCTGCAGCTGCCGCTCATCAAGACCCAGTATGACGTCAGCATCGAGAGGACCGCTGATCTCGTCACGAAGGTACTCGCCTATTGTGCGCCCCGCCGGGTCGGCTCTTCGGAAAATTTCGTTGGCAATCCAGCCTCTGGTCATGGCGTGATACTCGCGCCGTCCGGCTTCAGGCGATCGAAAGCGCTGTTGCTGGGTCTCAATGATGCTGCCCAGCCGGTTGGCTTTGATGTTGTCTGGCAGGAGGTCCTCGACGTCAATGGCGGTGTCAAAGGCGGCGAGCCCGGCTTCGTGGCGCATAACGTCGGCAATACGGGTCTGATCCTTGCCACCCCCCCGGTACTCGGGCCATACCTCGCTTACTTTTGTTTCATAGCTGATCAGGCCCCTGTCCATGAGTGATGCCATGGCAATGGCCTCGAGGCTTTTGCCACTGCTGAATACATTGACCAGCGAGTCGGGCCCGAAATCCGGGTCATTGATTGTCGAAGCCCAGAGGTCCACGACCTGTTCACCCCGGTGATAGACACAGAGCTGGGCATTTTCTTCCGCCAGGGTGCGCATGTGCCTCTCAAAAAGTCGTTGAACGGGCTCGAACCCCGGTGCCGTAGTGCCGTTTATCACGTGTCTGAAAATCCCCGGGTATTGGTAATGTGAGGTTGGCTGCAAAACACAGCGAGCTGGTGGGTCACCATAGCGTGAAGTTAAACATCAATCGAGTGGTCCTAAAGTCTGATGTTGAGCTACAACCGTTCAGCCGAAGCTGAAAGACATGTCTCAGGCTTCACCTATACAATCACCCAATGCAGCAATGGTGAACGGGGTCGATTAGCCGAATGAAGTCCTTTGCCGACAAGTTAAAAAACAGACTGTGCGGTCTCTACCGCATCTGTATGGCCGGGTCTTTTGTCCTGCTTGCGGGCTGCTCCAACAACGCCAGCGAACAGCCAGAGGACCGGCCAGCGCCGCCCGCAGCGGTGACGGGTAGATTGATTGGTACAGCGGTTATTTTCCCTGAACACCGCCCTTCCGAGGGTTATTTGCACGTAAGGGCGTTTGACGCCTATGACGTTGAGGCAATTGTTCAGGAGTCGAGTATTGCCTTCAGCAATGCTGATGAAGGGGTTGTCTTTGAAATTACGCTGCCGGTGGGTAACTATGGCGTCGCGCTGGCCATCAACGACCAGCCAGCGGCCAACTGGGCAGACGAGACCAGCTTCGATCTCTCGAGAACCTATCACTGTGACCTTGGCGCGCCCGATACACCGTGTAATTCAGAAGGCATTGTCATTTCCGAGAATACTGACTCGTTGATCAACCTCACATTGTATTCGTCGAGCCAAAACCGCGATTTATTCCTGCAGCCTGAAATACTCAATGTGGCTCACGGCGCAGGGCAGGGCGAGCGTCCTGACTTTACTCTGGTCGCTTACGAGTACCTTCAGTTACTGGGGCCTCATATAGTCTTTGAGGCCGATATCAACGGCAGTGCAGACAATATTCCGGTCGTCATGCACGATTCCACTCTTGATCGTAAGACCAATTTTGACGAAATAAATTGTCCGGATAAAGCGCCTCCCCCCGAAGACAAACATTTTACGCACAACGATTGCGGTCGGATATCAACCCTCACGTTCGATGAGGTTTCGGAGTATGACGCTGGCTACCATTGGACACAGGACGATGGGGCAACGTTTCCTTACCGAGATCAGGGGCTGGGTGCTGTCTCACTCGAAAGTTTATTCAAACGTTTTCCAGACGCGCACTACGTCATTGAGTTGAAGCCAGAGGAGAATGATGGCGTAGGTTCGTTCACCCAAGAGGATTTGGATACCGCTGTTGAGGTGGCGCGACTGGTAAGCGAATATCGTATGAGGCAGCGGGTTACGGTCGCCTCATTTACTGACGAAATCATTAAAAGCTTCAGGCAACAGGATGACGACATTTTGACCGCTTTTTCCGAGGCCGAGGCGCTGCCTTTGATGCTCGCGGTTTTCAGCGGCGACGATTCTTATGAGGTCCCTGAACCTGCCGGCGAATTTCTACAAATCCCTGAAAATTACTCCCTTGATGGACTTGCTCTGAATCTGGTTAACGACAATAACGTGGATTTTTTGCTGTCCGCTTTTGATCTGCGTGTGCACGTTTGGACGGTCAACGACGACGAGGCCATGGATAGAATGCTGGATATCGATAATTTGTCGGGCATCATCACCGACTTTCCCGCTAAGCTGATGCAGAAAATAGATGCCCGGAAAAATGGGGCTCAGTGAATTCAGGCTGCCTGTTGTTGGGGCTGGTTTGGGTGCTGTGTTAACCGGGGGTCTTCCATCTGAATATAAACTGTGTCTCGCAGCGTCGGGTCGAAAGGGTAGTTGCAGAGACCGGTTACCAAAACCAAACGCTTGTGGGCATCTAAAACCCCCTCCGGGATCATCGCCAGCGTGGGGAGGTTCTCGAAATGCCTGAAGGTCCGGAAATACGCCGCGCTGCCGACAAAATTGAGGCGGTCTTGAAGGACCGGACGGTCAAAAAAATTGAATTTGGGCTGCAGCCCCTCAAAAAATTTGTAACACCACTCAAGGGCAGCAACGTGCTCTCGCTGGAGACGCGGGGTAAGGCGCTGCTAACGCATTTCGATTCGGGCTTGACCATTTACTCACACAATCAGCTCTACGGCGTATGGCGGGTTGTTAAGCGGGACAAGCTGCCCAAGACCAATCGCCAGCTCAGGCTGGCTATACACACCGATCAGCACAGTGCGCTGCTTTATAGCGCGTCTGACATCAGCGTATGGAAAACCCGGCACATTGAAGAACACCCTTTTTTGCAGCGCATTGGTCCCGACATACTCAACCCCAATCTAACTTGGCGCGCTGTGGCCGAGCGACTGCAGAGCAAGGCCTTTTCCGGACGAGCGCTCAACTCCGTGTATCTTGACCAGGCGTTCCTGGCTGGACTGGGTAATTACCTGCGCAGCGAAATTTTATTCATTGCCGGAGTTAACCCTGCACTCAAGGCTCGGGACCTGAGCAAAGGCCAAATCGGCAAGCTCGCCCGAACCACCCTCGACATCAGTCAACGAAGTTATGCCCTCGAGGGTGTGACGCTCCCCGAACGCCAATACAAGGCACTAAAAAAGCAAGGCGCCACTTATGGCAAAGCGCGCTTTTTTGTTTTTGGTCGTGCCGGCCAGCCCTGTCGGGCGTGCAAAACGAAAGTTCAACGTTCTACCGCCAACTCACGCAGGATTTATATCTGCTCAACCTGCCAATCGATTTAATGGGCTGGTGAGGCTGGGAAACTGACAGGGTGTGTGCTTGACCCCTCTGATGCGCCTCGTCCATTGAATTGATGGGCCCTGTAGCGTGAAGCGGGCATTTGAGAAGCGCCGCTTCGACCTGGCACATCAAGGACAGTACCAATAACCACAGAGACCCGTTCCAGTTGAGAGAAGTGTTGCTACAGGGCTGGTTAAAGGACCCCTGCCAGCAACCCTCGCATCGCGATGGGGGGACTGGACCGTTGCCAAACCCGCGTCCCATGCGCACCGGGTGTGCGCCAGACAGAGCCAACGAGGTCAGTTGGTAAACCACCCAGCGATTGGGTAGCCGAGACCTGACTCCCAGGAAGTGCGAGGGCGCGAAGGAAAGGCGGTAGTAAACCGGTGATTGTTTAATATTCCGTTAAATTTGCTTAATAATTTGTAAATTTGGCAGGGCCTTGTTACGGTCTGAGAATGCAAGGAAGCATCTATCCGGACCACTCAGGATTAGTCTGGGGTCGTAAAGACAAGGAAGTCGTCACCATGAAATCTGTCCGTGTACGCGCAACCCGAATATTTGCCTTATCCCGTCTTCCCCGAGGCGCCGACAGTCTCGTTCTCTCCGACAGTAAACGCCTCCGGTTTCTGACTGTTTTTGTCTTTTACCTCAACCAGGGTATTGCCGCTGGCTTTTTCGGTTTTGTGGTCCCGGCCTGGCTGACATCGAACGGGGCCTCAATGGGGGAAATTGCGACGATCGTCAGCATATCTGCCTTGCCGTGGTCGCTAAAATTCATTGGCGGGGGGATCGTTGACAGATATACGTTTCTGCCGATGGGACGCCGCCGAATTTGGATTATCGGCGCGCAATCACTACTCGTTCTGTGCCTGCTCGTGACGGCGGTGCTATCGCCATCGGCTACCGAGATTGCTTTTTTGAGCGCCATTGGCTTTACGTTGAACCTGGCTGTTGTATTTCAAGATATCGGGATCGATGCCCTTGCGATAGATCTTTTCGAAGATGACGAACGCCCATCGGCGGCCGGCACCATGTTTGGGGCCCAAGCCGTTGGGGGGGCAATCGCGATCGGCATTTCGGGTCTGTTGCTGGACGCCTATGGTTTCGCAACAGCGACACTCACGCTTGCTGTATTACCCACCGCAACCGTTATGTTCGGGCTGGCGATCAGGGAGCGCGAGGGAGAGCGACACCTGCCATGGAGCCGTGGGGAGGCACACCCCATCAATATTGTTTCGCAAATGACGAACTGGCCGGGACTGCTGGCCACTGCGTTCCGTTGTCTGATACTGCCGGGCTCCTTGATGCTCATACCCTTGCTTATGGTCAGGTCGATACCGTCAGGCGTCAGCGCCACGTTCGGGCCAACGCTGTTTGGCAAATATGCCGGATGGACAATGACCGAATTCACTAATTTTTTGTCCTTGGTGGGCCTGGGCCTCGCGCTCTACACCATGCTGTTTGCTTGGAAGATTGTGCAAATCTTGGGCGAGAGAAATGTCATTGCCAGCAGCGCTGCGATCGCATTTGTCGTGTTATGTGGCTTTGGAAGCCTGCCTGCTCTTTGGTCCGAAACATGGTTCCTGGCAGGCTTTGTCATCGTTTCCGAACTTTTGGCGATAACAGCCTTCCTGGCGATTATCACAATTTGCATGCGGCTTTGCGGCCCTGCTGTTGCTGGCACGCAATTCGTGATTTACATGGGCATCGCCAATCTTGGCACGCCCATTGGAGCCTATCTCTCGACCGTAACGGCTGGTGCCGGTCATGAACTCCTTTTATTCTGGATTTTGGGGCTGATGTTTGCGGCGGCCAGCATCTGGAGCCTTTGGGCGAAACCCATGTACTTTGCACGGGGACAAGGTGCCGTGGACTCTGGAATTTTGGCTACTTAGCTTTCGAAAAATAGGATGTCAGCAGAGGGTGGCCGTTGAACTCCTGCCAATGGGGTTACCTGGGGGCTTGGATTGGATTTCAGCTACTGGTCACAGCATGAGCTCATGCCCCGGCCCCGCTGACGATGCTCGGAGTGTCGGCGACGTTATCAGGGTGTGGGGCCGCTTGCAGGTCAGATTTCATTTGCGTACCTTGCAACGACATTGTAATCAGATGCCAGACGAATGAGCCTCAAGGTCAGCGACACTATTCCCGACCTATTGGCGCCTCGCGTTGAGGCGGCTGTTGCGTGGTTCAACACGTCACCTGACGCGGCCGGCGATACATTTACGGTGACTGGTATGCTCGATGCCGACAAGGCTCTGGGCGGCGCCGATGAACTCAGGTTGATTTTATGCGGCGGCGACCGCTGTGAGCAGCGGTCTTTTCGAGTAACAGGATCCGAGGCGCTCTGGTCCGTCGAACTATCCGGCAACATCCCGCCACCGCAAGGCAAGCCGCAAGCAGACCTTGACCCACCGCCCGGTGCTCGATTGAACTGGCTGGACGCGGTCATGGCGCAGCACGCGTTCGTCGTTTTGCTGTTTTACCGAGGATTTTGGTGACCCCCCTGTCGCTTCGAGTTACGGAGCTATGTTGAAACTGGCGTGGTCGACAAAATTCGAGCTGCGGGTGGCGAAGTGTATGCAATTACCAGCGAGCCACAGTATTTAGCGGATCAGGCACATGAGCATTGGGAACTCAACTTTGACAATGTGGGCGACCCTCATCAGGAAATCCCGCGGGTCTGCAACGACCGCGGCTGGTTGACGCTCTATGCCAATAGAGGTGATACCGCCTTTTTGCAGGGCGGCGCCGAATGGCAGGTGGAGCACCCGAAAGGTTTTTTCCAGCCCGGTGTGCTGGCACTGACAGAGTCGAGCCGCATCCTCTACCGCTGGCGCTCGGTGCCCTCTGATAAAAATTTGAACGGAACCGCTGCGAGACCCACTCCCGAGCATGTTTGGGGATCACTGGAAACGGCGCTCGTCGCCGGAGATGCTGCAGGTAATGCCGCGCACGATGACAGCCCTGAGATCGACATGGCGCCGCCGCCGCGGCTCGTCTTCATAGCAGCGCTCATTGCCAACGGTTGGTTTATGGGGGTGAAGTCTTTCGTCTACTCCCCCGGTGTCGAACCCACACCCACACGGTTCAAAAAAGCCTTCAGTCGCTGGCCTGGCTTTATTGCGCTGTGGGTTGCCGCGTTTGTTTTTTTACCTGCACCTTGGGTGGCTTTGGGCCTGGTGGGTTGGCTCGCCTGGATCGCCCGGGACATCCGAAACACACTTGGCCGGATGAACGTGCAGGAAGAGATTGGAACGACTCCACAGCCTGACTCGCGGGTTGCTTAAATCCAACGGCCCCAGCACCCTGAATCCCTGTCATGAGCCCACGAACGACGTGCCGGATGGGACAGTTCGCTGTGTGGAAGGTGACCCTATCCTTAACTGGTTTTAGAGGCATAAGCGGCCCAAATCACGCTTCTTCATTGCTCGCGTGGGGCGGTGGTCCTGGCCGAACTTATACTGATCATGGCCCCCACCGAATTCGGCGGGACTACGGTGAGGCAAAAAGCGCCAACGACATCCCGGGTGCGAAGGGAAAGGTTTTCCAGTGCCAAAGTTGCGCCAGCCAGAAGCCACTCAATTAAGGGTCAAGTTTTGCCTGTCGAGCAGAAAGTCAAAAGATAATTCGAACAGGCCTTTACCGTTCACTATTGCGCTCCATGCGCCATGGCCTTTTCCCTCTAGGGGCACCAGTTCACTGTGAACCCCCAAGGGGTCATAAATCCCCTGTAATTCAGTGGCCTCCGAAAAAGGGGTTCCCGGATTCACGTCATCGGTACCGTGTGCCATAAACAATTCAGGGTCGCTGCCATCGTAGCGATTCAATCCATAGATCGCCTCAAACAACTCCAATTTGAGGTTCGAACCCCAGAACCAGACTACGCTCTTTACGGAGTAGCTTGCGTCCAGGTTGGTGGTGGTCAACGTAGGGTCATCAGTGCCCAGAATTTCGTCCCTGAAGTCCTCCAGTTCTGAAGCTCCCAGGGCGATGGCAGTGATGGCTCCTGCTGAAGCCCCTCCCACTGTAATAAAGTCGGTATTGATGTTGTAGGTGCCCGCATTAGCCACGATCCAGCGAAGCGCTGCTTTGGCATCCCGTTGGGCAGCATACATGGCGATGCCCTGTTGGAACTGGTCTGGCGTCTCTGCTCCCTGAAGGCTGAATTCAGTCCACTCCCGGGGAGCAATGCCGTTATAGAACGCCAGTACCTCATCGGATGAAAGCCCATCTGTCGCGCCCAGGTCTCCTGCAGTCCTGTAATCCACGGACACAAAAACCCAACCTCTTGAACCGAAGTAATCGGCCATTTCTACAATTTCCGGTTTGGTTTTAGTGCCGCCCTTAAAGCCGCCACCGTGAATAAACATGAAAACGGGTCTGTTCTCGGAGTCATTGTCGGGGTGGTAGACATCCAGGAACTGAGGTTGTGCGAAGGGCGAACTGCTCGAGTTGTCATGGCCCAGCCCATTGGCGTACACGACATCGCTGTCCAAGAGAACGCCATAAGAAGGCGCTGAGCTGACGACAGGTGTGCCGTTGCCCGGGCCTTCGCCGCCTCCGGTTCCCGGGGCTCGTACGGTCTGAACAGCATTGAGCAACGAACCAAACCGTCCCATAGGGTCCGCTAAAACAGCATGGCTCGCCATGAGCATTGTGGAAATCAACAGCCAGCTCAACAGCGTCAGAGCGCCAGCTTTGGGGGGCGAGTGCCCTGCAGTTAGGTCGCTGGGGTATTGGTTGGGCATGGGGTCGGATCTGAATGGGAACATTGGTCATTGTACGGAAGACGGGTGGGGTTTCCGTCGTAGCGCGGACGGTTTTTTAGCCCGGTTCCCTCATAAATTCCGGCATGGCGTTCTGCCTTGGAATTTCAGGCACAGGCTGGCGGCGCCCGGGTGACTTACGACACCAGCAACTGTTCCAGTCGAACCAGGCAGCCTTCCATGCTGGCGCGAATAAAGTCCTCGAGTTCGACCGGGGTAACTTCCGCCTGCCACAGCAGCTGGCACCCGTTGGCAGTGGGGCGAACTTCCATCCGCGCATGGTGTGATTGCAGGCGCCCCGGCGCTTCAAAACAGGAGTACTCAATGATTCGACGTTCATCGCAGTGCAGCAGTATGCGCTCCTTGATGTCGCCGGCCCCGGGCAGGTTGAGCGAGCGAACGTCGCCCTCCAACACACAGTTGTTCACACCAGGCACCCAATCAACGCGATCTGGTGTGCCCAATATTTCCCACAACTGATCGGCGGAGGCATTAAACGGCTGATCTATTTTTACTGCCATTGTCTTCCCTATTGAACTGGACACTCCCGAATGATTTGTTCAATCGGACTGTGGGTTGGGGCATAGAACAATGCCTGAAGGGCTTGCCCATGGCTCAGGTGGAAGTATAAGCGCGTCAGGGCGCTTGCCTCACCGATGCTCTGAATGGATCAATGATTGGTCAGCTCCCGTTTTTTCCGCGTGGAAAACGGGATGCTGCCTGGGAATGCCGCCACTGATGCCTTACGAGCCGAGTCCAGTACCAGTTCCCGTTAAAGGACGCGGGTAGCGTGGGTTCAACCTGCTGGCAAGGGACCCCCGCCAGGGGTTCCGCACCCCTGCATTCGGAGATGTTGACGTCCATGGAATTGACGCAAGGGCCAAACACCACCTACACGTCACTGCCAGCGCGGGACAGTTCGTGCACACGACGCCCAGCGGGGAAGCGGAGCACAGTGGCGCGCTCGACATGTGTCAAAACGACCGGACCTTGGGGAGTAAGCTCCACTGCTTGGCCACTGAGGAGGCGGGCAATAATCTTGTAGTCGTTACCGGGACCTTGGGACTGAGGACAAACCGCGTCTGCAGTGACGGCATGCATCGAGGCCGGAAGTGCGTCTGACGAGGCAGCCCGACAGCTGGGCATTGCACGCTCAACAGCGTATTGGGTTATGCAAGCACGCAGAGAAGATTAATCAGGGATAACGTCACCCAAGGTGCGCGCGCTCTAGCCAGGTCCCTACTCACTAAGGCGTAAGCCGGGCGGGTTGCATTATTATTGATGCAATTCATTCAAGTGGGAGGCTTCATGAAATTCTTGGGACCGGTGGGGTGTCTAGCATTCGCGCTATATGCAGGTATCGTTTTTGCGCAAGAATCCGGGTCAGGGCCGTTCTACACAACGGGTGTGCCCTCTCGCGATGGCATCGGTAAGGTCTACATGGGCAGGGAAATCTCCCATGTTATGGGTCACCTGGGCGCAAGCTGGCTTGAGCGCCCCAAACGGGAGCAAGAAGAGCGTACCGACCTTTTCATTTCAGGGTTGCCTGTTAAAGAGGATTCTGTCGTCGCTGATATCGGTGCCGGAACAGGATACTTCACCTTTCCTATTGCTCAACGTGTGCCTCTGGGGGAGGTCTATGCAGTTGATATTCAGCCCGAGATGTTGGGCTTTATGGCGACGCGAATTGCTCAAGACAATATCTTGAATGTACAGACTGTTTTGGGCTCTAAGGACAATCCCAATTTGCCTGCCGCCGCTATCGATCTCGCGTTCATCGTAGACGCCTATCACGAGTTCGCATTTCCAAGAGAGATGGGTCAAAGTTTGGTTGAATCTTTGAAACCAGGTGGGAATCTCGTGTTAGTGGAATACCGGGCAGAAGACCCTCGAGTTCCGATCAAGCGACTACACAAAATGAGCGAGGCGCAGGTTAAAAAAGAAATGACAGCTATCGGTTTGGAGTGGGTAAGGACCGACGACTACTTACCGCAGCAGCACGTGCTTATTTTCCAAAAGCCCAAGGAATCGCCATAGAGCAACGGCCCGGTGCATCCCCCAACGGGTTGACTGACTAACCTCTGATAGCGACGTTTGTACACCCTCCGGTGGTTGCACAGTGGCGGCTACCGAGCAAACAGCTGGGAGCCGAGCCGGACCTCCCCAGTGACTTCCCTGCGGCCTGGCTAAAAGCAGGGCGTTTGGCCCGGGCTTGGGGACCGCAGCGCCGTTAACCTGTAAAATTGCTAGCCCAGTGTGGGCTCATGAGCGCAATTCCAGTCGGGTTATAAGACGCTTGCTGCTGAATATTACGAATCATTCAAAAAAGGAGAAGCGGTATGCCGCGAGTAAATCTAGAGGGTAGCTCTTCGATCGTCACAGGTGGAGCGTCAGGGATAGGTGAAGCCTGCGCGCGTCAGCTGGCTGATTTAGGCTCAACGGTGGTCGTAGCGGACCTGAACGAGGAGCGTGGCCGGCAAGTGGCCGAGGAAATAGGGGGCCAATTCGTCAAGTGTGACGTCTCAAGCGTTGAAGACGCAGATGCCGCCGTCGCTGCGGCTGCGGCGCTGGGTCCGCTTCGGGCCTGCGTAAACTCGGCGGGTCTGGGTGCAGCGGGTCGTACCGTCAGCCGCGATGGTGAACCCTTCCCGTTGGACAAGTTCAGCTTTGTGATTAAAGTAAACTTGATAGGTACGTTTAATATGCTCAGTCGTGCTGCGGCTCAAATGGCAAAGAACGAGCCCCTTGATGATGATGGTGGTCGCGGTGCCGTTGTGAACCTTGCGTCTGCGGCCGCCTTCGACGGACAAATTGGTCAGTGCGCCTACTCTGCCTCTAAAGCTGGTGTGGTGGGTATGGCACTTCCCATTGCCCGTGACCTTGCCGCTATTGGTGTTCGCGTCAACACGGTTGCACCCGGCCTCATTGACACACCTATCTATGGTGAAGGGCCGGAGTCCGAGGCATTCAAGGCACACCTTGGAGAATCGGTGCTTTTCCCAAAGCGATTGGGTAGCGCCGAGGAGCTCGCATTTGCGGTCGTCGATTGCATCACAAACCCCTATATGAACGCGGAGGTCATTCGACTCGATGGTGGGATTCGCATGCCGCCGAAGTGAGTAATGGTCAGTGCCGCGCGAGGGCTGGAATAGTTCCAAGGGTTTCGGACGAACGCAGGGACGTCGTGGGCTCAGTAGGGTGAGCCCGGACTTCGGGAAGCGCAGCTTCGAGCCGGAGAACGTCCCTGCGTTATGCGCGGGGCGGAACAGTCCGCTGAGCTTGTGGCTGCGACCATAATGTGGCCATTTTCTCAAGCATAAGTTGGCCAATTTAACTGCGCCGCTAAAAAAAAACCGTCGGTTTCCAGAATTGTTCCGCGCCATTCTGATCGTCAGCTCCGGGTACCTGTAGGTGTTCATCGTGAAAAGAATTGGGTGCCGGGGAGTGGGCGGCAGGTTCCTATCTTTTGTTATGTGAACACCGGCGCCAGCCCTTGCTAAACCGTAACGTGTTACGTAATATTTGCTGAGCCGAGAGTAAAAAGCGTCAACTCAGGGACCTACCTATATTACTGGGTGCGCAATGCTTGGGACCACCAGATAAAAATCAGGTATCCAGCCGCCAAAAAAAATAAAATGGGGAGCTCACATCATGAATAAGGCATTTACCCTTCGTAGATCTCGATACTCACAGTCTTTCAACCTTGGTGTTTTGGCCATCGCGGTCGCGACGGCGACGGCAACTGAGGCCGCCGTCCTCGAAGAGGTGGTGATAACCGCCCAAAAGCGAGAACAGAATCTGCAGGATGTGGGGGTATCTGTTACCGCATACTCGGGTGACCAATTGAGGGCACTAGGCGTAACCAACACGACCGAAATCACCGAGCAAATCGCCGGCCTTCAAATGACCAGTTTTTCTCCTAACTTGGTTACCTTCAATATCCGTGGGGTATCGCAGAATAACTTCACTGATAACAATGAAGCCCCTGTTGCGGTCTACATCGACGACGCTTATGTCGCCAGCATGAACGCTATCAGCGGTCAGTTATTTGATATTGATCGTGTAGAGGTTCTGCGGGGACCACAAGGAACTCTTTTCGGCAGGAACGCGACTGGCGGCGTTATTCATTATGTTACCCAGGGCGCTAGCGACGAGGAGTTCAACGGTTATGTCGAGGGGACTTACTCTGACTACTCCAAATACAGCATCGAGGGTGCCGTCGGTGGATCAATTTCCGATTCAGTGCGTTTCAGGGTCGCCGGGCGCAAGGAGGAATCTGACGGATATATCGAGGCAAATACTTATCCACAAGATCTGACTGTGGTCCCCGTAGAGGTGCTGCCGCCCTCGAGTGGTCAGGATCTTGGCGGCTCTGATGGGTATTCGCTTCGCGCTGCGCTGGAAATTGATCTGTCTGATAGCGCAACCTTGGCGTTGAGTGCCAAGTACTCTGAAGACAGCGATGTGCCTACGGGTGGATACATTTTCCTTCCATACGGGGACCCGAGCATCCCAGCAACCGACCCAGCCGACCCCAACGCCTACGTGCCGCCGGAATTTACGGCCTTTGTTACCGACATTATCGGCGCCCCAGCCGGCGCGACCTCAGCCATCTTCTTTTGCAACGATCAGATCAACTGCTTCACGCCAGTGGATGCTGCGGGACGTACCACTTACACCGGTGATTCGCCGACTCCTTTCAAACACTACTCAGACTATCCCGGGTATATGGACCGAGATACAACCAACCTCACTGCAAGACTTGATTGGGAGCTCAGTAATGGTGTCGAGTTGGTGTCCATCACCAATTACTCTGCGACGGACAAGTTTTATACAGAGGACGGTGACGGCATCCCCGCCCCGATCATTGAATTCACCACAGTGGCAGATTTTTCCCAGTTCTCTCAAGAGATACGCCTGTCGGGTGAGACCGATAGAATGCGATGGACAGCGGGCGCCTACTTTCTGGATATGGAAACCGATGCCGATGTGGTGACCGTCGGTGCGCCTGTGGGTGGTGTCGCCGCGGAGCTGGGCTTTTTTGATGACGCGGGAAATAACCTTGCGGTCAACGCACGCGTAGCACAGGACTACCTGCTCGAATCCAGAAACTGGTCTGTTTTTGGGCAAGTGGAATTTGATCTTACGGATGCTCTCACGCTGATCGGTGGCTATCGATACTCCCAAGATGACAAAGAGCTCGATTTCATTACAACCTTTCAGGCAGACGCGCTGGTCACCGACGTAGCCACGGGGGCAACCGACGGCAACCCTGTAGCGGTGGAAACGCTGAATCTGGCAAATGCCGTTGCGGCTGCCGGTGGTGATCCTCAGGACGAGGTGGATTACGGCGACTACGCGGCCAGGCTCCAGCTCGACTATCGATTGAGCGACAACACGCTCCTCTTCGCCGCATACAACCGCGGCATCAAGGGGGGAAATTTCGCCCCCTCGGCTAACGTTACCCTTGACCAAATAAGACACGAAGAGGAAGTGCTTGATGCTTTTGAAGTCGGTGTAAAAACCGAGTTCCTGGACGGCAAAGCACGCTTGAATGCAACTGCGTTCTACTATGACTACAGCGACTATCAGGCATTCACTTTCTCTGGAGGAACGCCTAGCGTTAGTAACGCGCAGGCCGAAAATCAGGGCGGGGAGATCGAGCTTACGTTGATGCCCACGCCAAATTGGGACATTCTCCTCGGCCTTTCGCTGCAGGATTCCTCAGTGGATGCAGTCGAAACTCCACAAGCTCAGGGAACGCCCGTGGGCTTCTTCGTGGATTGGCCAATCGATTATTTGGATGACATGGAATTGCCCAATGCACCCGACGTCAGTTTCAACTACCTGGTGCGTTATAACTTTGACATCGGTAAGGGCAATCTGGCTTTCCAGCTTGATGGCGCCTACTACGGTGACCAATACCTGGAGGTTACGAACGGCGCCGCCGCGTTTCAGGCGTCGTATGACGTTGCCAATGTTAGCGCCACCTACGCGACAGATAACTGGAGCCTCCGTGCCTGGGTGAAAAACGTGGGGGATGAGGAGTATAAGCAGTACGCCCTCGATCTTGGCTTCCTTGGCGGGACGGCGGTATACGGGCCGCCCCAGTGGTGGGGTTTCACCGGCACCTACAGCTTCTAGTCAGTTACCATGGCCGGCTGGTTTGTAAACAGAGGACGCAGTGCCCTCTGTTTTTTTTACCCTCGCCTGTCGGCGTGGGCGTGTTATCCAATTCTTGGACTGTTACTGTTTGGCTGTCAGTCTGAGAAGTTTCCCAACGCTACGGTTGCCCAAGCGCCACACGACACGAGGCCAAACGTGCTGCTGGTTGTAGTGGACGATGTCGGCTTCTCCGATCTTGGGTTTTTTGGCGGTGAAATCCCTACGCCGACGCTGGATAGTCTCGCCACAAGCGGTATTACCTTTACCAATTTTCACGTAGCACCCACCTGTTCTCCCACGCGCTCAATGCTGCTTTCTGGCGTCGATAGCCATCAGGCGGGATTGGGCAACATGTTTGAGGAACTAGCACCCAACCAAAAGGGACAACAAGGCTACGAAGGCTACCTCCACGAGCGAGTTGCCCCTCTACCCGCGCTCTTTCAGGACGCGGGGTATCAAACATTTATGAGTGGTAAGTGGCATTTAGGGTTGCAGGATGATCAAGCACCTACTCAGCGTGGCTTTGATAAAGCCTTCGCCTTACTTGAGGGTGGTGCGGGACATTTTTCTGACATGCAGTCTCTGTGGCAAACGGAAGTAGGCAGCCGAGGCAAAGCTAAGTATCGAGAAAATGGCTCGATGCTCGATAAGCTGCCGGATTCCTTTCAATATTCAAGCCAGTTTTATGTCGATAAGCTAATTCAGTATCTGGAGAACGCGGCCAATAATGAGCGCGGCCCCGCCCCGTTTTTCGCGTATCTAGCTTTTACCGCTCCCCATTGGCCCCTTCAGGCGCCACCGGCGGCAATCGCAAGGCACAAGGGAAACTATGATCCCGGTTATGAGGTGCTGGCCAAAAAGCGACTGGCGCGCCAAATCGATTTAGGCATTTTGCCGCCAGATACACCACTCAGCCAGAGACCTCCTGATGCTGCTTCTTGGGAAAATCTATCAGCCGAACAAAAGGCACTATCCGCCAGGCGGATGGAGATATATGCAGCGATGGTTGATGAGGTCGATCGTCATCTAGGTCGGCTCATTGACTACATGAAAGCGAATAATCTGCTTGAGAATACGATCGTGGTATTCCTATCCGACAATGGAGCTGAAGGACACAGCCTGGATGCCATGTTTCCAGAAGCTGTCTTCCCGAAAGCGAGAGAATGGGTTTTGGGAACGTTTCAGTACGATTACGAATCTCTCGGCTCAGCAGAATCTTATGTGCTTTACGGACCCGGTTGGGGCTGGGCAGCAACCTCCGCATTCAGAGGCTACAAAGCTTACGTGACTCAAGGGGGCACTCGCGTCCCTGCGTTCATCACGTTCCCTAAGCGCTTGGCAAGTGGGGAGCAACGCTCAGAGCTCCTGAGCGTAAAAGATATCGCGCCCACACTGCTAGATCTTGCTGCTATTTCCCAACCCCAAGGCCAGTTTAGAGGCCGACCCGTAGTGCCGATTAGCGGCGAATCGATGCTCCCCCTCTTACAGACAGCATCCGCTGCTGCTAAAAATAATAAGCCTCCGAGAGAGCTCGGTTATGAATTATTTGGTAAGCGCAGTCTCCGCCAAGGTCGCTGGAGTGCGGTGGAGATGTATGAACCTCAGGGTACAGGTCAATGGCAGCTTTATGACCTCGAGCAAGATCTCGCGGAACAGCAGGATTTGGCCAACGCCAACCCGGACAAGCTGGCCGAACTTATCTCACTCTGGCAGGAATACGCCGCCGAAAATAACATCGTAATCCCGGATTGGAATAGCGGCTACTAGAGAGCTAGCATCTGAGCCTGGCATCCCACGTGCCTGCATAGGCGGCGCCCGCTGCCATTCCTGCTCGCTCCAGCGTGGTGGCCGTTTACCCCCGCTGCAGCTCAATGCAATCCTGCGCGCGGGCTACGGGTCCCTGAATCAACCCCGCCCAGTGTTGTCGATCAGTCTGGTGACGGCCCCCAGCACGGCGGCCCGCCGGGCCTTCTGTGGTTCATGGGCATCCAGTGTCAGCCAACACCCCTGGACCAGCGTGAGCACCTGCAGCGCGGTGTCACTGATCCGGTCCAACGGCCAGGTGGGGTGCATCAGCCGCAATCGCTCTGCGTATTGGGACAGTACCTGCCTATGCCATGCTTTTCGAATGGCAGTCAGTTCACTGTCCCGGGTCCAGTAGGCAAGCGCCTCAAAAAAGAATACCCGATCTACATCGAGGATCGCGTCGAGGTGGATCTGTACCAGTCGCAGCAGCTCCCCTTGGGGATCATGTTCAGACCCGCTGGGAGTGGTATCGAACGCCCCTTGAATACGATCGATGGCTTCCAGGAAAAAAGCCCTGAGCAGAGATTCCTTGGTTGGAAAGTAATGTCGCACGGCACTCTGGGTTACCTGGGCCCGCTGAGCGATGGCGTCTTGGGAGGCCGCGCCAAGGCCATCGGCGACAATAATCTCGAGGGTGGCGTCCATAATCGCCTGCAGGCGTGCCGCTCCTTTTGGTGTTTTGGCGCGCAGTACCGATGGCGGCATGATGTTTCCCTTGGCAAATCTGCAGACTGGAAGTATCACCGCATACCGAGCAAAAAACCACTTATATACGTTGTTTTCTTGTTGGGTCAGGTTTAAGGTGGCCAAAACCCGGAATAAGAGTAGAGGGTGATTATGAATGCAGTGACCGAAATCCGGGCTGCGGGCAGTCGCGATGAGACCTTTCAGCAATTTGAGGTAACACCCGCGACGCCCATTCTGGGCGCTTACATTACCGATCTGCACCTCGCCGATATCAGCGAACCGGCGGCGCAGGAGTTGCGTCAGGCCCTGTGGCGCTATGGGGTCCTGTTTCTGCGCAACCAGCAGCTGACGCCAGCCCAACTCAGCAGCGCGGGCCGTCTGTTTGGTCCCCGGCTTGAGGAGCATACCTTCGGCAAGACACTGGCCGATGAGGGTTATCCCGAGGTGCTGGTGATCGAGCAGATGCAGTCGGATCGGGCTAAAACCACCACCGATATCTGGCACCACGATGTCACCGCCCGGCACCACCCCAATCTGGTATCGGTACTGCAGGCCTCTGAGGTGCCCTTTGGGGCAGACACTATGTGGACCAGTGCCGCAGCCGCTTTTGAGTGGTTGCCCCAGGCCCTTCAGGTGCTTTACCTGAGCCTGGATGTTGAGCATGACACCACTTATATGGCCCTGCGCCATGACTTCGCACCGGCGGACAAACTAGCCGAACTGGTAGCCCTGGGTGAGACTGCCGTGCACCCGGCGGTGATCCGGCACCCCTTCAATAATCGCCTGTGCCTTTTCGTGGGCAATGGTTACACCAAACGCGTCCACGGCTACTCGGCGGAGCAGGGTGAACACCTGATCAAGTTGGCAATTGAGCAGGCCAAAATCCCGGAAATCCAGGTGCGCCTGCAATGGCAGCCCGGGGATATCGCCATTTGGGATAACCTCGGTACGCTGCACTACGGGGTTACGGGTGACCTGCGTAACCAACGGCGCCTGCTGCACCGGGTTGCGGCATGGTCACCCGAAATCAGGCCCAGCCTCGATCGTGAGGCGGCAATCGCCGCTGTCACCGCGGCGTGACTGAACGGGAAGTCATGATAGGCACTGGGGCAGGCCGTGTGCTCCCGGCGCCCGAAAACCACCTTTGCGACGCGGACCTGCAGCGCTTGACCCTGTCCCGACGGCACCTTATGGGCCTGGCCGTGTCAGCAACCCTGGCACCAGTGGCCGTCACCGCAGCGGCTCCGACCGGGCTGCCGGGTGCGCCCGGGAGTGCCACGCCGCCGCCGGCCTATGGTCTGGGTCAACCTGTAGCGGCCCATCCCTACGGCCAGCCTTCTCGGCACCAGCGGGGCCTGGAGCGGCGCGCCTTGAAAGGGCTGTCGCCCGTGCCCCAGAATTCCGCTTCTTTCACACCCCTGCAGGGGTTGTTCGGGATCATCACCCCCTCGGGTTTGCACTACGAACGGCACCACAGCGGTTGGATTGACCCCGACCCCAGAGAACATCAGCTGATGATCTCGGGGGCAGAACCGGCGTTGATCAATAAGCCCATGCTGTTCAGCGTTGACGATTTGTTGCGCCTGCCTGCGGTTTCCCGAATGCATTTTCTGGAATGCAGTGGCAATACCGGCATGGAGCGCCAGCGTGCGGTGGCGCCGACGGTGCAGTACAGCCATGGCCTGTTGTCCTGCTCAGAATTTACCGGTGTGCCCCTGCGCCTGCTGCTCGAGCGCTGCGGTGTAGATTTCAGACGGGCCCGCTATGTGCTGGCCGAGGGTGCCGATGCCGCTGCACTGACCCGCACCATCCCAATGGAATTGGTGGAACGCGACGAGGTGTTGGTTGCCTATGGGCAAAACGGTGAGCACCTGCGTCCGGAAAACGGTTTCCCCCTGCGGCTGGTGGTACCCGGGGTCCAGGGTGTTTCCTGGGTGAAATGGCTGCGCCGTATCGAAGTCGGCGAAGCCCCCTACAACACCCGTGATGAAGCCCTGAAATATATCGACCTCATGCCCGACGGCATGCACCGGCAGTACACCTCCCTGCAGGAGGTTAAGTCGGTCATCCTGTCCCCGTCGGGGGGGCAGACCCTGGGCAGCCCGGGCTTTTATGCCATCACCGGTGTCGCCTGGTCCGGGCGGGGCAAGATTCGGGGCGTGGATGTGTCCATGGACGGTGGCCGCAGTTGGCGCAGTGCGCAATTGACTGGAGCTGTGTTGGACAAATGCCTGACCCGGTTCCATTGCGACTGGGTGTGGGACGGGAACGAGGCCATTCTGCAGTCACGGGCCGTGGATGAGGCCGGGCACGTCCAGCCCACCCACACCGTCCTGCGGGCGGCCCGGGGCACGGGCTCGATCTACCACAACAATGCCATCCAGTCCTGGGGTGTTGAGCGGAGCGGTGAGGTGCGCAATGTACAGGTGGTGTAGCCTTGCGACCCTGCTGCTGGGGCTGGTAGCGGGTGCCTGGGCGGACTATCCCGGTGTCGGTCGCCCGGCTACCCAGGCTGAACTGGCGCTCTGGGATTCCGATATCGGGCCCGATTTGCAGCGCTTACCGGCGGCCAGGGGCTCGGTGCTAGAAGGGCAGGCCATCTATGCCGCCCAATGCGCTGCCTGTCATGGCGACGATGGGCGCGCCACCGAGATCTTCTACGCCCTCGCGGGGGGTGTCACCGCCGCCGACGTGGCAAGCGGGCGGGTAGCCGGGCTGCAGGGGGCCGAACCCAGTGAGGTGTCCACCTTCATGCTGCTGCCCTCCCTCACCACCTTGCTCGACTACACCGCCCGGGCCATGCCCTTCGGCGCCGGGGGTTCCCTCAGTACCGATGAGGTGTTCGCAGTAACCGCCTACCTGCTGCACCTGGCCGGCGTGGTCGATGGCGACTTTGTACTCGACCGATCAAGTGCCGAGCTGGCCCAGCAACGACTACCCAACCGCAATGGCTTTAGCACCGACCACGGTCTGTGGCCCGGTGCCGCCGCCGTGGATGGCGGCATGGGTAACGGCGGTATCCCGGAACCTGACACTGTGCGCTGCATGGCTGACTGTGACCCCTGATTCGGGAAGCCGGCAGGGCACGCCCGCTTTTTCTATGGGCCTATCCCTGTATGTGCTGGTGCTGCTGACCCTGCTGCACACCCTGAGCCTGACCGATCGGTTTCTCATTGCCGCCTTTGGCACCCAGATATCCCTGGACCTGGGACTGTCCAACCAGCAGTTCGGGTTTGTGACGGGCCTGGCCTTCACCGTGTTTTATGCGACGACCGGACCGTTGGCCGGTCTCATGGTGGATCGCTTCGGGCCAGGCCGGTTGCTGGGGCTCGGTGTTCTGGTCTGGAGTGCCATGACCGGTCTGACCGGAATCGCGAAAAGCTTCACCGGACTCTGGCTGCCCCGCACCCTGGTGGGAGTGGGGGAGGCCATCCTGATTCCGGCGGCCTCCAGGATTCTCAGTGCCCGCTTTGCTGACCGCCACAGCGCCACGGTATTTGGGCTGTTTTTTATGGGTGGTCACATGGGCGTGGGCCTGGCTTACCGTTTGGGGGGCGGTCAGTCCGTCGCCGGTGAGCCGCTGGTCTGGCGGGAGGTGTTTTTGGGGTTGGGCGCCCTGGGCCTGTGTCTGGGACTGCTGGTCTGGTTGTCCGTTCGCTGGCTGGGGGTAGCCGGTGCGACGGCATCCAATGGTGGCGACAGGGCCAGTCTGCCCATGCTGATCCGGGCCCTAATGGCGACTTTGGCACAGAGCCGGCGACTGCAATTGGCGCTGCTGGGATTGGCACTGGTCCATGTTCTGTATGCGGGGATGCAGTTTCTGCAAATCTGGCTGGTCCAGGACAAGGGGCTGGCGCCCGGTGAGGCTTCGGCCCTGTACGGACGCGTCTATCTCATGACGGCTATTCCCGCCTCATTACTCGGGGGTATCGCCGCCGATCAGTTGGCCCGACGACTGGCTGTTTCGAGGGCCCTGTTTGTGGCGGCGGTGATACTACTGTGCCTGCCGCTGATCATTGTCTTCCGTCTGTCAGCAGCGGACTCGCCGCTGTTCATGCCGGGCATGGTCATCAGTGTGTTTGCGTTCAGTTTTCCCTACGGCGCGATGATCGCTCTGGTGGTGGCCGAAGCCCCCGAGGCCATTAAGGCCCTGGTGATGGCGTCCGCCCTGTTTCTCGCCAACGTGGGCGTGATCGGTCTGGGTACTTTTTTGCTCGGGGCTGGGGCCGACTGGATGGCGGCTGCTGATATGTCGATTCCCATGACCCGGGCGCTGTTGGCTGCCGACAGTTTGCTGATCCTGGCGGCGGTGGTATTCCTGTTGTTACATCGAGCCACCAACCGGCGTCGCGATTAGGCCCTGGCGAATTGGTCGGTGGCGCTGACCAGTGCTGCCGTGTTGGCTGGGCTCTTATTGATGCTCTTTGCTACTGGCATGATCGATCCTGGCCCTCACGCCCGATGACGTTTTAGCCTCCTGACAATGGCGTTGACTGTTCTTTGAGTTGCTTCAATCCCGGTGGGAACGGCGTATTTAGAAAAGTGCCGGCCCAGTGTAGCCATATGACGACGAGTAAGTCACCGTGGGTCATTACCCAACTCAGCCCCAGCCCGCCCAGAAACGCAAAAATGACCCAGATTAACCGCCAGCGGAGGGTGAAGAAGTGGATAGCAGCAAAGATAACATTGCTAAGGACCACTGCATAAATAGGCGCCAGGTAGCCCTTAAGTAAATTCGGCAACGCCAGGCGGAAAATCCATTCTTCAGCGATGGAAATAAACAGTAAATAGCCAATCCACATCAGTTGCTTACGGTTCACAACCTTGTCCGACAGCTTCGAGTACGCGATTAAAAATGCCAACAGGGCCAGGAAGGCCAGCACATAGTAATGCGGCGACGCCGAAAAGCCCGCCACGCTCAGCGACAAGTCTGCGAACGCAGTAGGAAAGAGAACGCAAAGTCCGGTCAGAGCCAACATGAGTAAGCCGTGCCGCACGAAGACCTGTGTAAAGCTGGTGATTTTTGCGCCGTCCGCAGCATCGCGCTGGAGACGGCCTTGCGATTCAGGGAACACGCCCTCTGAATCGTTTTTTGGGCTTACGTGTTTGATTTTAAGCATAACGCGAGGTTAAACAATCCTTTAGGCGGGCGGACGGACATAAACTACAGGGTAATGTTTACTTCGTAAACATCGATTAATACGCCCAGAGCTCGATAAAAAAGCCTGCGCCAGGCACCGGGGACACTGCGCGTTCATCGACGCTTTTTCACAACGTTTTTACACCGCCTCCCAGAAGTAAGGGCGCAAGGCATCCACTTCAACAGCATTCCGTTAGCGTCAAAACCGCTGAAAACATTTGATCGGCTTTCAGCCGTTTGCAGTTGTGCTGTGCAAATGCTGACGTACCCTTTAGGGGAACACCGGACTGCCACGTGAACATTGATTGCTTTGCTTGGGACTGTGGCGTTTGCACGGACAGGGGGTTGTATCTCCAAGTTACAGAAGCGAGCTTGAGTAGGCTGGCAAAGGTAGGATAGTGCCAGCGGCTTCTGCAAAGGGATTGGGTTTTATGAAAAAAACGACGACGGCCACCAGCGGGATAATTCTGTTCCTTAGTCTGACGTCAGCCACCGTGCTAGTTGCAAGCCCCGACAATAAGCAAGCTCTCGCCACATCTCCAGCTGCATTGGTTGAGATGCTCGCCGACGCGGCGTTTCTGCCGCCGGAGCAATATCGACAAAAAATAGAGGTTGCCCGACAACAGCACTCTGCGGCGATTGGTCTGACACCGCTGCCCCAATATCTTGGTGCCGATGACGATCCTCGAGCCAGCATTAAAGCGCGTGAGCTTTCTGACTATAGTCAAATGCTAGTGCGTATTGCCCAGCGCTCCAGGGATGACGGTGAAATTCTTTGGGGCCGAATTCAGGGCACGGTTTATGAGCGGCAAACTCTTGAGTGGATTTATCACGAGCTGCAATCTTTCGGTCTTAAAGATGTGCATTACGATCCGTTTCCGTCTCAATATCCACAGTGGCGTCCGACGACCTGTGCATTGAGCGTGCGTTCTGCACCTACGTTCGAGGTAGGGCAGACCTATGCCTTCCAGGATCCTATCACTGCGTTTGTCTCGGCAACCACGCCCGTCGGGGGTATAGAAGCCGAAATGGTGTATGTGGGCGATGGCACGGCTGCTGAACTTCAGGGCCGCGATTTGACGGGAAAAATTCTCTTGTTGCGAGGGCGCACGCAACCGAGTGCGCTACTGAATACGGCGCGCACCGCATATTCGCGCTTAGCCACTGGCACTTTTGGTAAGCCCGCAGGTGTGGTTGTGTGGTGGGATGTACCTAATGCCAAGCAGGTAGCCGGGCGGGTTGGCGCGCCCGGTGGAGGCGATTCTATCGGCGAGGCGCTCCCATGGACGACTATTGGCAATGACGCAGGCTTATATTTGCGAAAGCTGCTCGATCGCGCAACGCCAGATCAACCCGTGGTCGTGCGACTTGAAGTGCAAGGCCAGATGGAGTCTGCAGAGCAGCGTATGAGTGGCAATACTTATGCCATGCTGCCCGGACAGTCGGGTGATTTTATTGTGATTCCCACCCATGTCGACGGTTACTTTTATGGTATTCACGATAATGGCGCGTCTGTCGCACTCAATCTGGCGTTGGCGCGTTACTACGCAAAAATCCCTGAAGCTGAGCGGCAGCATGGCATTATCTTTCTGTTTCAGGGTGATCATGAAGTTCCCGGTGTCGGCGGGACACTACCTTTTATTGCCAAGCACCAAAAGCTGATGCAGGAGAATCTATTGTTGGTTTTGCGTCCAGAGCATTTGGGGATGAATCGACCCATGGATGAAGGCCTGTTGATCGCCAAGTCCAACATGGTTGACCCGTTAATGCTCTTGGTGACTAATCGCAGTCCGCTACTAATTGATCTGTTTAAGCGCGCAGCTTCGCACTATGGCATTGTTATGGGCGATCTAGTCTATATTGATCCCGCTGCTGATGAGGCTGCATTCCATCCTCCCTATAACGATCTCAACGCGATTTCATCAGGTTGGATACAAACCGGAAAGTTTTACCACTCAACCTTTGATGTCGACGGTGGTGGTATTGATTTTGATCAAATGGAAAAGCTCGCGAGGGCTCACGCTTATATTATTGATGAGCTGGGACAGGTTTCAAAAGAGGATCTTCATCGTGGCGGTAGACCGGTGCCCGAGAAATCGATTTATCAGTCCGATTTGCTGAAAATATTGATGGGTAATAATTAGTAATGAAAAATCTGGTGCCGGTATCTCGATTGAAACAAACGCAGCTAATGCCAATAGCGATGCCGGTTCCCACGTTTTTGGGGAAGGCTCTGACGTGAAGACTAGCGATGCAGATAGGCATGTCACTAGTTCCCGAAGACGCTTTATTGTTAACTCGATCACCGGTGCTGTCGCCCTGCACGCTATGGCGCAGCTGCCAAGAGCGCAGGCGAGCTTGCACCGGTCGGCGAACGATCTACTGAAATTTGACGCGGTGGGCCTGGCGCAACTGATTCGGCAGGGCGAGCTGTCGGCGCAGGAGGTCGCCGAAGCGTCCATCACGCGTATAGAAGCCCTTGAGCCCACTATCAACGCTCTGACGACGCGCAATTTTTCCGCAGCATTGGCCCGGGCACCAACAATAGGTACTGATACTGTTTTTGCCGGTGTACCAACCTTACTCAAAGATTTAGTTGACTATGCGGGAGTGCGTCGAACGAACGGCTCCCTACTCCACTTGACTCAGGTGCCAAAAATTTCAGTCGACTACGTGAAAGCAATGGAGCAGGCGGGACTGAATATTTTGGGGATGACCAATACGCCTGAATTTGCCACGGTTGCGCTGACCGACAATATGGCCTTTGGTCCCACACGAAACCCGTGGGATTTAACCCGCAATGCGGGGGGCTCAAGTGGTGGTAGTGCGGCCGCTGTGGCTGCAGGCTATGTACCTTTGGCGCATGGCACTGATGGTGGTGGCTCCAACCGCATACCTGCATCTTGCTGCGGTGTTTTGGGCATGAAAGCCAGTCGATACCGACAAAAGTCAGGGGAAGCAGATGGCAGCCACCTTTTCCTGCGAACCCATCAGTGTTTAAGTCGGACAGTGCGAGACAGCGCCGCGTTGCTGGCAGCGACGGAAGTTTTCGGCCACCCCCAGGGCTATGAACCCGTCGGCTTAGTTGAAGGTCCCGGGACCAAGCGTCTTCGCATTGCTGTTTCCATGGAGAATGCTTTTGGTGAGTCACCGCAAGCCAGCGTTAAAGATGTCATCATTAAAACCATGCAATTGTGTGCAGCTCTAGGGCATGACGTGGTCGAGCGGCCTAACCCTCTCAACGGTAATGCTTTGTTTCGGGCAGCTGAGGGCATTATGTTGGCTGAGGTACCTCAGTTATTGAGCTACGTTGAATTTCTTACAGGGCGGCCAGCCGAAGATTCTGGCCTGCTTACCCCTGCAACAGTTAATGCCGGGCGGTACGCGGCGAGCCTGCCCGCTGATTCGCTTCAGCAAGGGTTGAATTATTTTGCCCGGCTCACGCAGAAATTCACGCCTTTTTTTGACGATCACGACCTGTGGTTGACCCCCACACTACCCCTAGAAACACCCCGCCAAGGCTACATTTCTTACGATACGCCCTTTACTGATGCTATTGCACGTAACCGTCAACTGCTGGGCTATACGGTGGTGGCTAATGGTATTGGTGCCCCCGCCATGTCGGTCCCCTTGTTTCGGTCTGCCGAGACAGGACTTCCTGTAGGCAGCCACTTTATGGCGGCTCCGGGTCAAGATCGGCGCTTGTATGAGCTGGCCTTTGAGCTGGAGGCGGCGCAGCCCTGGGCGGCTCATTGGCCCCCGTTAACTGCCAGTGAGTGATAATTTTGTCCCGGGGACTGAGTTATTTCTTGAGGCCGGGGTGACGGGACCCCAATAAAGGTA
>CALKDK010000057.1 GCA_938084055.1 uncultured Luminiphilus sp. | reverse complement strand
TCCTTTGATCGTTCGGGATTCAAGTATCACGGTAGGGTCAAGGCGCTGGCGGATGCTGCGCGCGAAGGCGGACTGGAGTTTTAAGCATGGCGTATAACGATCAAAAGAGACAGGGAGACCGGGACCAGCGCACTGAAGGCGATCTTCAGGAGAAGCTTGTTCAGGTAAACCGTGTAGCCAAGACCGTGAAGGGTGGCCGCATTATGAGTTTCACCGCGCTTACCGTCGTGGGCGATGGCAAGGGTCGCGTTGGCTACGGTCGGGGTAAGGCGCGGGAGGTTCCTGTCGCTATACAGAAGGCCATGGAGGCGGCTCGCCGTAACATGGTCAAGGTGGAGCTCGTTGACGGGACCCTGCAGTACCCGGTCAAAGCCAACCATGGTGCATCCAAGGTTTACATGCAGCCCGCGTCAGAGGGTACTGGCGTTATTGCCGGAGGTGCCATGCGGGCGGTACTGGAATTGGCAGGCGTCCATAACGTACTTGCCAAGTGTTACGGATCCACCAATCCGGTGAACGTGGTCCGTGCAACATATAAGGGCTTGCGCGACATGCAGTCACCCGATGCGGTGGCGGCAAGGCGTGGCAAGACTGTTGAAGAAATTCTGAGCTGAGGCTGGGGTCGCCCATCATGAGTAAGCAAATGATCAAGGTCACCCAGATGAGAAGCATCCATGGGCGACTGAAAAAGCACCAGGCCTGCGTTGCAGGGTTGGGACTTCGTCGGATAGGACACACCGTTGAGGTGGAGGATACGCCCTCGGTGCGCGGCATGATCAACAAGGTCAACTATCTGGTACGCGTTGAAGGTGAAAACCATGGCGGATGAAATGCGATTGAATTCATTGAGCCCGGCTGAGGGGTCCAAGCGAGCTGCCAAGCGGGTGGGTCGCGGTATTGGCTCCGGAACGGGCAAAACAGCGGGTCGCGGTCACAAGGGCCTCAAGGCCAGGTCTGGGGGCACCGTAAAGCCGGGCTTTGAGGGTGGCCAGATGCCCCTGCAGAAGCGTCTCCCCAAGTATGGTTTTACCTCACGGATTGGACGCACGACGGCTCAGGTGCGTCTACACGAGCTCAATAATGTTGAAGGCGATGTGGTCGACCTCGCCGCACTCAAAAACGCCGATTTGGTGAAAGATGAAGTGCTGCGTGCCCGGGTATTCCTGTCGGGAACATTGGAAAAGGCCGTTAATGTGAAGGGCCTCAAGGTAACCAAAGGCGCCCGTGAAGCCATTGAAGCCGCCGGCGGGAGCGTCGAGGCCTAGATATGGCGAACGGCATGCCTTCAATGAATACCGCAGGAATGGGTGAGCTCTTCGCCCGTCTCCGCTTTGTATTCATAGCCCTGGTAATTTACCGAATTGGCACCCACATTCCGGTGCCCGGTATCGATCCTGAGCAGCTTGCCGCCCTGTTCGACCAGAACCAGGGCACTATTCTGGGTCTCGCCAACGTATTCTCAGGGGGCGCCCTGGAGCGCATGAGTATTCTGGCGCTGGGTATCCTGCCCTACATTTCAGCGTCCATCATCATGCAGCTGATGACCGCAGTAACTCCCCAACTCGAACAGTTAAAAAAGGAGGGCGAGGCGGGTCGTCGCAAGATTTCGCAGTACACCCGCTACCTGACGGTCATGTTGGCCCTGGTTCAGGGTACAGGCATGACGGTGGGGCTTGCCAACCAGGGTCTCGCCTTTGACGTTTCGGTGAGCTTCTATGTGATCGCCATTACCTCACTGGTCACCGGTGCTGTGTTCATGATGTGGCTGGGTGAGCAGATCACTGAGCGGGGCATTGGCAATGGTATTTCCCTGCTGATCTTCGCCGGGATCGCAGCGGGTCTGCCGTCGGCGGTGGGCCAGTCATTGGAGCAGGCGCGGCAGGGGGAACTCAATATTCTCATTCTGCTGGCGATTGTCGCGCTGGCCGTTGTGGTGATCTACCTTGTGGTTTTTATCGAGCGTGGCCAGCGTCGCGTGACGGTGAACTACGCCAAGCGGCAGCAGGGACGACAGAGTTACCAGGCACAGTCCTCTCATCTGCCACTCAAAGTTAATATGGCTGGGGTAATACCCGCGATTTTCGCCAGCTCAATCCTGTTGTTCCCCGCGTCGGTCGCGCAGTGGTTTGGCAGTGGTGACAGCGCCGACTGGCTGCAGGATCTTGCCGTTGCGATTGGCCCGGGCCAGCCACTCAATATTATGCTGTTCACCGGATTCATTATTTTCTTTTGCTTCTTCTACACCGCGCTGATGTTCAATCCGCAGGAAGTCGCAGATAACCTGAAACGCTCAGGTGCCTTTGTGCCGGGCATTCGTCCTGGGCAGCAGACTGCCAACTACATCGACGGGGTATTGACCCGCTTGACCGTGTTCGGTTCTGCGTACATCGCCCTGGTTTGTCTGTTGCCACAGTTTCTGGTGGTGATGTTCAACGTGCCGTTTTATCTGGGCGGCACATCCATGTTGATTGTCGTTGTTGTGGTCATGGATTTCATGGCCCAGATCCAGAGCCATTTGATGTCGCACCAGTATGAGGGTGTGATGAAGAAAGCGAACCTGTCCAATGTCAGCCCTGCGGGCCGGCTGCGCTAGGTTTTAGGAGTAAGCGATGAAGGTAAGAGCTTCCGTCAAGAAGATGTGCCGCAACTGCAAGGTGGTGCGTCGTAACGGTGTTGTCCGGGTGATCTGTTCAAGTGATCCGCGGCATAAGCAGCGGCAGGGTTAGTTTCCTTGCGACAGCACATAACAGTCAATAACCCGCGCGGCCTGTTTTTAAGTGCCCGCAACTTTGTGCCCCCGGGTTTCTACACCCCGGTGGCACGGTAACGTTTGGAGATATCTCGATGGCGCGACTCGCCGGTGTCAACATTCCCGACAACAAGCATGCCCTGGTCTCACTGACCTACATCTACGGTGTAGGACGGACACAGGCCCGACGTTTGCTTGATGCGACGGGCATTAACTACCAGACCAAAATGGGTGATCTCAGCGAGGGTGAGCTTGACCAACTCCGTGGATTGCTCAGCGATTTGACCGTCGAGGGTGACCTGCGCCGGGAAGTGTCCATGAACATTAAGCGATTGATGGACCTGGGCTGTAATCGCGGCCTGCGCCACCGCAGGGGACTGCCCTTGCGTGGCCAGCGTACCAAGACCAATGCGCGGACCCGAAAGGGGCCCAGAAAGCCGATACGTAAGTAAAAGCAACCATCCAATGTAGCTACATCCTGATTTGTAGCGTTGATATTGAAGTAGGGAATTTATGGCCAAGAATGCCAAGAACAGTAAGACGACGAAGCGAAAAATCACCAAGCAGGTGGTTGATGGCGTAGCCCATGTTCATGCGTCGTTTAACAATACCATCGTGACTATTACGGATCGCCAGGGCAATACCCTGAGCTGGGCCACTGCGGGTGGCTCCGGATTCCGGGGATCGCGAAAGTCCACTCCATTTGCGGCCCAGGTGGCTGCGGAACGTGCTGGTGAGGCGGCCAAGGAATACGGCCTCAAGAATCTGGATGTTGAGGTTAAGGGCCCCGGCCCCGGCCGTGAGTCCGCGGTTCGTGCCCTGAACAGCTGTGGTTACAAGATCACCAACATAACCGATGTGACGCCCATTCCCCACAATGGCTGTCGTCCCCCAAAGAAGCGTCGCGTCTAAGACTGCGCGCACCGAGGATCTATCAGAATGGCTCGATATATTGGACCCAAGTGCAAGCTCTCCCGTCGCGAGGGCACCGATCTGCAACTCAAGAGTGGCGTACGGTCACTGGACGCCAAGTGCAAACCGGAGACCGCTCCGGGCCAGCACGGCGCCCGGCGTGGCCGTCTGTCGGATTATGGCGTACAGCTGCGCGAGAAGCAGAAGGTGCGTCGTATTTACGGTGTCCTTGAGAAGCAGTTCCGCAACTACTACAAGGAAGCCGCACGCCTGAAAGGCGCGACTGGCGAGAATCTGCTGCAGCTGCTGGAAAGCCGTCTCGATAACGTCGTTTATCGTATGGGCTTTGGTTCCACCCGCGCGGAAGCCCGGCAACTGGTTTCGCACAAGGGTATTTTGGTTAATGGATCTGTGGTGAATATTCCCTCGTATCAAGTGCGCCCTGGCGATGTGGTGTCCGTCCGTGAAAAAGCCAAGAAGCAATTGCGAATCCAGGCCGCCATGTCCATCGCGGAGCAGCGCGGTGAGCAGGTATGGATTGAGGTGAACACTGACAAACTCGAAGGCACTTTCAAGGCCCGGCCGGAGCGCCAGGACCTGCCCGGCGAGATTAATGAAAACCTGATCGTGGAGCTGTATTCGAAGTAACCCGCGTGGTGATTTTCGAAGCAGCCCTTTTTACCTACCAACAGCAGGTGTCCTATGTCCACGAATGTGAATGAGTTCCTTACCCCCCGCGTCATCAAGGTCGACGAGAAGTCGCCCACCCGAGCGCAGGTAACGCTTGAACCCCTCGAGCGCGGTTTTGGCCATACCCTTGGCAACGCCCTGCGGCGCATCCTGCTCTCCTCAATGCCCGGATGTGCCATCACCGAGGTGGAAATTGATGGCGTGCAGCACGAATACTCGGCTGTTGAAGGTGCCCAGGAAGATGTGATCGAAATTCTCCTGAACCTCAAGGGCGTCGCCCTGTCCATGTCGGGTAAAGATGAATCCGAGCTGTCCCTGGTGGCCAAAGGCCCCTGCACGGTCACCGCTGCGGATATCCAGACAGACCATGACGTGCAGATTGGCAATCCGGACCATGTCATTTGCCACCTAACCGCTGATAAAGAGCTGGTTATGCGCGTTGTTGTTGAGCGTGGTCGTGGTTATTCTCCCGCCGATTCGCGCATCAATCCGGATGAGGAGACCCGGTCCATTGGCCGCTTGCAGCTCGATGCGTCTTTCTCCCCAGTTCGTCGAGTTTCCTACGTTGTGGACTCCGCTCGCGTTGAGCAGCGCACCGACCTTGACAAACTGGTGATCGATCTCGAGACCAACGGGACAATCGATCCCGAAGAGGCTATCCGTCGTGCGGCCACTATTCTGCAGCAGCAGTTACTGGTGTTTGTCGACCTGGAGAGCGAAGCTCAGGCCACAGCCCAGGAAGCCGATGACGAGGTCGATCCGATTCTGCTCAGACCCGTTGATGACCTGGAGTTGACGGTTCGGTCTGCGAACTGCCTTAAGGCTGAAAACATTTACTACATTGGCGACCTGGTGCAGCGTACCGAGGTTGAACTGTTGAAAACCCCCAACCTCGGTAAGAAGTCGCTCACTGAGATCAAGGACGTGCTGGCATCCCGCGGTCTGTCGCTGGGCATGCGTCTCGAGAACTGGCCGCCCGCGAGTCTCCGCAACGACGAGCGCTTGTTGAGCGTTTAGGGAATCACAAGGTAACTGGTCCTCCACAGGGGGACCTCATTGAAGGAATAGTACAATGCGTCATCGTCACAGCGGTCGACAGCTAAATCGCAACAGCTCCCATCGCAAGGCCATGTTTCGTAACATGGCAGTTTCGCTGGTCGAACACGAGCTGATCAAGACAACCGTGCCCAAGGCCAAGGAACTGCGTAGCTACGCAGAGCCATTGATTACATTGGCCAAAAAAGACAGTGTAGCCAATCGCAGGCTGGCCTTTGACCGGACCCGGAGCAAGGAAGCCGTAGGTAAGCTGTT
>CALKDK010000056.1 GCA_938084055.1 uncultured Luminiphilus sp. | reverse complement strand
TTTTTCTTACGCGTGGCGTCACCACCGTAGCACTTGGCAGTCACATTTTTACGCAGGGCTTTTACCGTTTGGCGCGCCACTATCTTGCCACCGACGGCGGCCTGGATGGCCACATCAAACATTTGCCGAGGAATCAGCTCTTTCATTTTTTCCGTCAGCACCCGCCCACGACCCTGTATGTGGTCACGGTGCACGATAACAGCAAGGGCATCGACACGATCACCATTGATCAGGACATCCAATCTCGATAAGGGGGCCGCCTCAAAGCGGTGAAAGCCGTAGTCAAGCGAAGCATAACCTCGACTCACCGACTTTACCCGGTCAAAGAAGTCCAACACGACTTCCGCCATTGGAATGTCATAGATCAGTTGGACCTGATTACCCAGAAATTGCAGATCGACCTGCCCACCACGCTTGTCGACGCACAGGGTAATGATATTACCCAGATATTCCTGGGGGGTCAGGATGGTGCAGCGCGCGATGGGTTCACGCATTTCCAGTATTTCGCCGACATCAGGTAGCTTGGAGGGATTATCGACATTGATAACGCTCTCATCTTTTTTCACGATCTCATAAATGACGGTCGGTGCAGTCGTAATCAGGTCCAGATCGTATTCCCGCTCCAGTCGTTCCTGGATTATCTCCATATGCAGCATGCCGAGAAAGCCGCAGCGGAATCCAAAACCCAGGGCGTCGGAAGTCTCTGGCTCATAAAACAGTGAGGCATCGTTGAGCGTCAGCTTGCCCAGCGCGTCACGGAAATCCTCATAATCGTCCGAAGACACGGTAAAGATGCCCGCATACACTTGGGGCTTGGCCTTCTGGAATCCCGGTAATGACGGTGTGTTCGGGTGAGCCAGGGAGATCAGGGTGTCCCCCACAGGAGCTCCCTTGATGTCCTTGATTCCCGCAACGATAAATCCTACCTCGCCGGCGGCCAGCACGCCCGTCTCGGTGCGCCGGGGCGTGAAAACCCCGATCATATCGGCCTGATGGTGTTTGCCAGTCGATTTAACGATGAACTTGTCTCGCTTGCGCAGCGTGCCCTGGGTCACCCTGACCAGCGACACCACGCCCAGATAGTTGTCAAACCAGGAATCGATAATCAGGGCCTGCAGCGGTGCATCCCGATCGCCTTCGGGTGCGGAAATATGGGTGATCAGGTACTCCAGTGCATCCTCAATCCCGAGGCCGGTCTTGGCACTGACGGGACAGGCGTCCTGGGCATCGATACCTATGATCTCCTCAATTTCCACCTTAACCTTATCTGGATCCGCCTGGGGCAGATCCATTTTGTTGAGTATGGGGAGTACTTCGAGGCCCTGTTCGATCGCGGTGTAACAGTTGGCCACGGATTGGGCCTCGACGCCCTGGGCCGCATCAACAACCAGCAGTGCACCTTCACAGGCTGACAGTGACCGGGATACCTCATAAGAAAAGTCCACGTGCCCCGGCGTATCGATGAAGTTGAGCTGGTACTCATCGCCATCCTTGGCCCGGTAGCGCAGCGTGACGCTCTGGGCCTTGATTGTGATACCCCGCTCGCGCTCCAGATCCATCGAGTCGAGGACCTGGGCCTCCATTTCCCTGTCAGCAAGCCCGCCACAATGCTGAATAAATCGATCTGCCAAGGTCGATTTACCGTGATCTATGTGAGCAATAATGGAAAAATTGCGAATGTGGCTGAGTTCAGTCACGCAGTGGATTCCCGAAAGAAGGGGACGAAATCACGCCCCAAAAAGCGCCGCATTCTAACCCACCGCGCGCTGACCTGCATATCACCCTATGGTGTGCCGCAATCGAATCTATTGATCTGCCTTGGGAACGCGAATCGCGAGGAACAGCGGCGCACCCCGTCGTATCAATCGCACAGCCACTGACTGGCCTGGCTGCAATCGCCCCACTGCCTGCTCGAAATCCTGCAACGATTGAATAGCGCTGCTTCCAAGTCGCGTGATCACATCACCACCCATAATGCCGCCGGTGGCTGCAGGTGAGTCAGGACCCACCTCGAGGACCAGCACCCCACCGTTTAGGCCCAGTTCAGCCATCATGTCTTCATCTGCAGACTCCAGCACCATACCAAGCACCGCGTTGCTCTCATTGCCGCCCATGAGGCGGGACACCGAAGGGCGCTCGTCGGCATTCAGCCCGCCAACAACCACCGCCAGAACCTTGTCCCGTCCATCACGACGGACGACGGCTGACACTTCACTACCCGGCGCTATAAGTCCAACCACGTGGGGAAGATCGGAGGACGTGTTAATCGACTGTCCGTCGAATTCGAGAATGATATCGCCGCTTTTCAGGCCCGACTCATCGGCAGGGGAACCCTCCCCCACCTGTGCCACAAGGGCTCCCCGAGGTCGATCGAGACCGAATGACTCAGCAAGATCCCGGTCAACATCCTGAATACTGACACCCAGCCAGCCCCGGGTTACCTCGCCCGATTCCCGAAGCTGGGTGACAACGTTCTGCACAACATGGGATGGAATCGCAAAGGACAGGCCAATTGATCCTCCCGAACGGGTAAATATTTGCGAATTGACGCCTACCACCTCGCCGTCAAGGTTAAACAGTGGCCCGCCGGAATTACCAGGGTTGATGGCCACATCTGTCTGGAGGAAGGGGACATAGTTCTCGCCTGCTTCAGTTGGGAGACTGCGGCCTTTGGCACTGACTATCCCGGCAGTAACTGAAAAATCCAGGCCAAATGGAGAACCGATTGCCAACACCCATTCGCCCACGGCCACATCACCCTCAGCAATGGCAAGCGCCGCGAGATCCTGCCCGTCAATTTTCAACAGGGCAAGATCTGAACGCACATCCGTGCCCACAACCTCAGCCTCGAATTCACGACGATCGAGTAACCGGACAATGACCGAGGTGGCCCCCTCCACGACGTGATGATTGGTCACAATGTAGCCATCGTCGGACACAATAAAACCCGACCCCATATTGCGCCGCTGCTGTTGCGGCGGACCACCGCGAAACTCAAAGAAACGCCGCAGATACTCGGGTAACTGCTCCATTTCCTCGGCACCGGGAAACGCCTCCTGTTCGGACTCAACGAGGATCTTGACCACTGCAGGGGCAGCTGCCTCAACGATCGGTTGAAAATCCGGCAGATTGGCCCGCACTGACCAGGGTAATACTGCCAGCAATGCAATCGTGACTATCCGTAACATGGTCATCTCTCCTTGAATACCAACGCTTGACTGACAGGCGGGGGTTATTTACTGACGTGCAATCATCCCAGCAGCACCCGTGACTACGGATGTGAGCCGAGGCTCAAATCCCTCGACACCGCCCAGCCATCTCGGTGCGAAATAGACGCCCACGAACCCGACGGCCAATCCCCCTGCGAATGTCACCACAGTAACGAATTCACCGAAAGGTTGGGCGAATAGGACTGCAGTAATTGCGAACAACAACGGGGCAAGATATACAAGCAGGGAGCCCTTCAGGACAGCCGCTTCCGGGAGCTCGATTTCAACCTCGTCATCGATACGGCAGCTTCGGGCTGGAACCTCACGGGTTTCCAACGCCCTCACCAAACCCCTGCGCCCCGATGCCCTGGACACGATACCCTGGCCACAGCCCTGACGCGCCGCGCATTTGCCACACAGCGAGCTTGGAATGGTTTCAACCCAGACAAAATTGTTTTCCACCGCCACAACGCGCCCTGTTTCCCGCAGCATATCCTAGCCGTCTTCCCGTAGCCTGACCGCATCGGCCAGCAGGCGGGCAGTCGGCACTGGAATTTCACCCAACACGGTAATCAATCGGTCATTCGCTGTACCACGGGTATAGGTTAGCGTCGCCCCCCTCAGGGCTATGCCCTCGCCAGAAGGTAGGGAGCGTGGCTGGTTTTCTATAAAAACGGACACGCTCGCAAGCCCATCACTGAGCACCAAAAAATCGGCGGGCTTGCTGCCCTCACTCACGAGCGTAAAACCCGGAGGGATTGCTGCCAAACGGTATCCGGCAACATCAGCCGGAGCGACGAGCTCTTCCGTCTCCAGACGCTCTTCAAAAGAAACGTCAGCAAATTCATAGTGCTCAAGAATTTGGCCTTCCGGACTGGCCGTCAATACACGCAGCGGCATATGCAGTTCGGCGTCTATGTCCATCACGTAGGCGAGCCTCAGCGTATCCTTGGGACGAGCGGTCATCCGGTAGGTCGAACGACCTGCCACAGCTCCGGCACCCGCCTCGACCATAAGCCCGTAACTCTGCACCAGGCCGCAGGGTCCTCGCTGCATCACTGGCAAAGGGGAGATGGGGCGCGGCGCATCGCCTGCCTGCCTGCTGAGCCGACGAAAGCTCGTCACAGCGGAATCTGACCTGACGGCTATGAACTCTCGGTCACCACCGTACTCAACCAACAACGTGCCTGTGTAATTCAATTTTTGCGGAGCAGACAGTACGCCATCAACACGCTCATACAGGGCGCTGGGCATGCCGCAGCTGTTATCCTCCGCGGCCGGCAATTCAACTGCCCCAAATGCGAACAGACTGGCGCCCGCCAGCAACGACAAGATCAAACCTACGTGTTTCATGACCAACAGTTTACTGCGTCTTGGGCTCGTCTGAAGCACGGGCATAGGGAACAAAGGTATTGGGTTGCAGCAAGGCTGTAGCCCGGGCATGCTCACCGGCATAACGAACGAAACGCTCCCGCGCCAGCTGATCGTAGATCTCAGCAGTACTCTGCCCGAATGTTGTGGCTTCACGACGCTGCAACAAGGGCTTTTCTGGGTTATTGATACCGAAGCGCGCCTGCACGGCCGCCGCGCCAGGAATGGGTACGACGCCTCCAGGGACCGTTGTAACCATGGGTGCCTCCGCCGGCGCCAACGGCGCTTGCCCAAGCAGGCCCTGACCGCCAAAAACGACGGCAAAAGTCACCGAGGCCGCTACGGCAAGGGACCCCAGTGGACCGACGCGCCGAGATTCCGGAGAGGGATTAGCCAGGGCATCTCGAACTGCAGCACTGACGTCAATATCAGGCGGCAGTTGCCCTGTTCTGAGCAAACTACGCGACTGCTGGAGGTGTTCCCAGTAGGCTCTCGCTTCAGGGTTCGCTTCGACTTCCCTGAGAACACGGGCAATATCCAGCTCAGAGCCCTCGCCATCCATTACCGCTGACATCGATTCCCTGATTGCGTCTGTCACTGTCATATAACCCTCTCCTGGTGGCAGTTTCGGCACGGTGTGAAACTCCCACGCGTCAAACTTATCACTCACCTGCCATTTGTGCACGAACTCGGCTGTCAACCGCCTCACGCGCCCTGAAAATTCGGGACCGAACTGTTCCCACGGGGCAGGACATCACGTCGGCTATTTCCTCGTAACTCAATCCATCGAATTCACGCAGTGTCAGGGCCATACGCAATTCCCCGGGCATTTCCTCGAGCACTCTCTGTACGGCCTTGGCCAACTCGCCACCAAAATAACGATTCTCGGGGGTCTCGCTGTCACGAAGGGCCTCTCCTTCGTCGAAATACTCCGCCTCTTCAACATCGGCGCCGATCAAGGGTCTCCTGCCCCGTGCCACCAGGTAGTTCTTGGCGGCGTTGGTGGCTATCCGGTAGAGCCAGGTATAAAACGCACTCTCACCACGAAACTTGGGCAAAGCGCGAAATGCCTTGATAAAGGCTTCCTGAGTGACATCCTCAACTTCTGAGGCATCACTCACGAACCTCCCCACCAGGGTGGCAATTCGTCCCTGATATTTGAGAACCAACAGATCAAAAGCCCGAGTATCTCCCCGCTGGGCTTTGACTACCAGTTGCTGATCGGTTTCCCGAGCCGTCACGTAACCGCCTTCTGAATATTTCTGGCCAGCCGCGACAAAATTCATCGTAAAATCCATCGCTTGCTATGACTACTGTACCGCGCCAGAGTTCCCCTCGTGGGCCACAAACCGTAAATTATTCCCACAACCTATACAGTGGGATCACCACCGAGTTACCGCCGTTATGATACCTGACGACAGTTATGATGTTTTGATAATCGGCAGCGGCGCGGCGGGGCTCTCCCTGGCGCTCCAACTACCCCCTGGTTTTCGCTGCGGCGTGCTCTCCAAGGCACACATGAATGCCGGGTCTACATTTTGGGCACAGGGTGGCATGGCGGCTGTGCTGCACGACCGTGACTCAGTCACCGCCCACGCGGACGACACATTCAATGCTGGCGCCGGGCTGTGTCATGCCCCGGCCGTAGAATTCTGCACCAGCCAGAGCCGGTCCGTTGTGGACTGGTTGATCGCCCAGGGCGTTGAATTCGATTACCGCAGCGACCAGCCTGATGACGAATTCAGGGAATTCCATCTCACCATGGAGGGCGGCCACAGCCATCGGCGCATCATCCATGCGGCGGATCGCACGGGACGGGCTATATCGGACGTACTGACGCAGAATGCCGCGGCTGCAGACAACATTGCACTGCTGCCTGACTGCTATGCGGTCGACCTTATCCGTCAGGATGGCCGGTGCGTGGGCGCCTATGTTCTCGATAGCGAGAACAGCACGGTTCATACCGTAGCGTCGCGGGCCGTCGTCCTCGCCACTGGAGGAGCCAGCAAAGCCTATCTCTACACCTCCAATCCAGACGGTGCGAGCGGCGACGGTATCGCCATCGCCTGGCGCGCCGGCTGTCGTGTCGCCAATCTGGAATTTAATCAATTCCATCCAACATGCCTTTACCACCCTGAAGCAAAATCTTTTCTAATCACAGAAGCCCTGCGTGGCGAAGGAGCCCGGCTACTCCTGCCTGACGGCGAGCAGTTTATGACGCGCTTCGATCGGCGTGGTGAGCTTGCTCCGAGGGATATCGTCGCCAGAGCGATTGATCATGAGATGAAACGACTGGGTCTCGATTGCGTTTATCTCGATATCAGCCACCGGGATCGCAGTTTTTTACGCAGCCATTTCCCCACCATTTTCGATCGCTGCCTTGCCCTGGGGATCGATATCAGTTCGGACAGGATTCCTGTGGTCCCAGCGGCACATTACACCTGCGGCGGCGTCGTGGTCGATCAACACGGCGCCACTGACCTGCCCGGGTTATACGTAGTGGGCGAAACGGCCTGCACAGGGCTCCATGGTGCCAATCGCATGGCCAGTAATTCGCTGCTGGAGTGTTTTGTCTATGCCGCCTCGGCAGCCCAACATATTGCTGCTTCCGAACTACCGCCAGCGATAAATCTCGCACAATGGGATGACAGCCGGGTCCGGGTGTCCGACGAAGGGGTCATTATCCCGTACCACTGGCAGGCCTTGCGTCGACTTATGTGGGACTATGTTGGGATCGTGCGCAGCGATAGACGACTTGAGTTTGCGGCCACTGCCATCGAGCTGATGCAGACTGAAATTGCCAATTACTACAGCCAGTTTCGCATTACCCGCCCCCTTCTGGAATTGCGTAATCTTGCCGAAGTTGCCGGACTGACTGTCAGCTGCGCGCTCTCACGGAAGGAATCCCGGGGCCTGCACTTTAATCGGGATTACCCGGAAACACATGAGACCCCAAAAGATTCCATCCTGATACCTCACAACCAACCGCCCTTCCAGGGACCGAATCCGACTCAACTTCCAGAATACAAATTTACCGACTCACCCCAGCTTTGATTCGTTGTGCTGCCTGATATGCGATGTGATGTCGGAAAGCGTCGCATCTCCCAGTGGCTGTCTCGCCAAAATCCAGTTCAATATATCCTGATCTTCGTGGGCCATCAGGCGCTGATAGTCAGACCTTTTCGCCGCATCAAGATTTCGATAACAGGCATCCATAAACGGACCCAGCAATAAATCAAGCTCTAGCAAACCCCGACGGCTGGCCCAGCGCATGCGGTTGTAGTCCTCATCCAACTTCATAGATGATGCACTCCAGAAAATTTTGGACCACAGTGAAAGATCCCTTCTCGATGAGCCCCGTCACTTTGACGATGTTGTTACCGGCATGCGGGCAGAAACCTTTTCCCTTGGCAGGTTCAGAAACTACCATACAATGGCGGGGTGAATATCCCAGAGTGCCAATGTGATGGTCAATGAGTCAGGTGATACAGCCCCGGACAGAGCGGGACCTACAGTCCTGTGCCCCCTCAAGGATGAGGCTTTGCTGTTGCTGCAGGGCCCCGATGCCTGCACCTTTCTACAGGGGCAGACGACCGCCAACTTTGCCGGCAAGCAGAGCCTCGACGTCGTCAACGGCGCCTTCTGCAATGTAAAGGGCCGGGTAATCGTTGATTTTCTCGCCCTCGTGGTCGCTCAGGATGAGGTTATTCTTCGAATATCCGCTGATCTCGCTGACATGGTTACCGGACACCTGGCGAAATATCTCATGTTCAGCAAAGTAGAACTTCGGAGAATGGCGCAGCACCCGGTGGGCGTCATTGGGAACCAGGCCCACCCCTGCCTCGACCTCAGCGAAATTCCACCTCCCGGACAGGTTATTGCAACGGCCGGGGGCTGGCTTATCGGCGTCGAAGCTGGTGTTTCTGTTTTCATCAGCGGACAGCGCGCCGCGCCACCAGATACCGATGCGGAGGCTGATAACGAAGTATTTCTTCAGGCCTGGCAGGCTGCCAGTTGCCGCAGGGGGGAGGCTCGAATCACGCTTTCGACCACGGGTAAATACCTGCCACAGGACCTGAACTATGATCTGGCTGGCTGGGTCAACTTCGACAAAGGTTGTTATACCGGCCAGGAGATTATTGCCCGCCTGCATTGGCGGGGCACACCCAAGCGGCGCCTGTATCACGGTTTTGTCCAACACCCTCGTCCGGCCCCGGGAAGCGGGATCCTGCAGGCCGAGGGACAGCGGAATGTTGGCAGCGTAGTGAATGCAGCAGTTGTGTACGAGGGCGTCACGCTGCTGCTGGAGACAACCGGTGACGCCGCAAAGGGCTCTTTGGTCCTTGAAGAAAGCGGTGAGAAAATTGAAGTCCTGGGAGGGCCTATCCAATACCCGGTGCTGCAGAGTTTAGCTTGAATAATGGGTAAAGCTTGCTGACATGGCATGAACTTACCAGCGCGCCCATCAGTCAATCCGGTAGCGTCCAGTCAATAACCCCCCGCCCCCGCTCCAGCAGGAAATTATTGGCGAGGGAAAAGTGGCCGCAACCCAGAAATCCGCGATGGGCAGATAGTGGTGACGGGTGCGGTGCGGTGAGCACGCAATGTTTTTCTCGATCAATGTTGCCCACTTTTTTGCGCGCGTGGGCACCCCACAGCATGAAGACGACGGACTGCCCAGTATTCATGACAACCTCCACTACGCGGTCAGTGAACGCCTCCCAGCCGCGGTTCTGGTGGGACCCTGCCCGACCAGCTTCGACAGTCAGTACGGTGTTAAGCAGCAGGACGCCCTGCTCGGCCCAATGGCGCAGGCAACCATGGTCGGGCGCTGATATACCCAGGTCGCGCTCAATCTCCCTAAATATATTCCGCAGCGAGGGCGGAATGGGAATACTCCGCGGTACCGAAAAACTCAGACCGTGGGCCTGTCCGGGACCGTGGTAGGGATCCTGCCCCAAAACCACCACGCGAACCTGGCTGGGAGGCGTCAATTCAAGGGCAGTAAAAATTTCAGACCCTGGTGGAAAAATACGCTTGCCCTGCGCTTTTTCCTCACGCAGGAATGTTGACAGCTCCTTCATCCCGGCAGTTTCAAACGTACCGCCAAGCTCATCAAGCCATTCTGCACGCAGCCCGATATTCCGCTTGGTCGATATTCCAGCCTTGTTTGCCACGAAATTTCCTTACCCAGATAAAGCACGCTTGGGACTAGCATCTCAAGCTTACAGGCGTGACAATCAGAGTGCAGGTCATTTGGTGAGCTATGAA
>CALKDK010000055.1 GCA_938084055.1 uncultured Luminiphilus sp. | reverse complement strand
ACTTCGAGACCGTAAATCTGACGGAACTCAAAGGCCTCGGTATCGGCCGTGCCCGTCATACCCGATAGCTTGTCGTACAGGCGAAAGTAGTTCTGGAATGTCGTGGACGCCAGGGTCTGGCTTTCGCTCTGAATCTTCACCCCTTCCTTTGCTTCAATCGCCTGATGCAGTCCTTCGGAGAGCCGCCGCCCGGCCATGGTCCGACCGGTGTGCTCGTCAATCAGAACCACCTGCCCTTCCTGAACTATGTACTCCACATCTCGCTGGTAAAGAATATGGGCACGGAGGCCCGAGTGAACATGGTGCAGCAAACCCAGGTTGGTCGGGGCGTATAAACTGTCATCCTCTTCAAGCAGGCCCTGACCGATCAACAGCCCTTCAATTTTTTCATGGCCCGCCTCAGTCAGCTCAATCTGCCGCTGCTTCTCGTCAACGGTGAAATCGCCCTCTTCAGCTTCTGTTGTGGGCTGCAATTTTGGAATGAGGGTATTAATGCTGCGGTACATATCCGAGGAGTCCTCGGCAGCACCCGAAATGATCAATGGGGTCCTGGCCTCGTCAATGAGAATGGAATCCACCTCATCGACAATGGCGAAGGCCAGAGTCGCCTGCGCTTTATCGGCCATGCTGAAGGCCATATTGTCACGCAGATAGTCGAAACCAAATTCGTTATTGGTTCCATAAACAATGTCGCAGGCGTAGGCTTCGCGCTTCTCAGCAGGACCTTGTCCCGAGCGGATCACACCCACATTCATGCCAAGAAAGTTGTATATCGGACCCATCCAGGCCGCATCCCGACTGGCCAGATAATCGTTTACGGTGATCAGGTGCACGGCATTTCCTGCCAGGGCGTTGAGATAGGCGGGCAAGGTAGCCACCAGCGTCTTACCTTCACCCGTGCGCATTTCAGCGATCTTTCCCTCATGGAGGACGATGCCACCAATGAGCTGCACGTCAAAGTGCCGCATCCCCAATGCGCGGCGACCCGCTTCCCTGACCGTGGCAAACGCCTCGGGTAACAGCTCATCAAGACGGGCTCCTGCCGTGAGGCGATTTCTGAATTCGTCAGTTTTACCCCTCAGCGCCTGGTCATCCAGTGCCTGGTATTCGTCCTCCAGGCGGTTAATGTGCAGCACCATTTTGCGGATGCGTTTGAGTTCCCGATCATTTCGGGTGCCAAATAGTTTTTTCAGCGAGTCAGCAATCATGTTTGAGTCTTCAGGAGTAGGCGAAGTGGAGGGACTCTGGGAGAGTCAATGGCTTGGTATCCTGAAGATATTCAGCGCAGAGTACGTCGTACGTAGGTCGAGGGATCAACCGCCCTGCCGTGCTTGAATACCTCGAAATGCACATGGGGGCCCGTAGAGCGACCGGAATTTCCCATCAGTGCTATCGCATCGCCCTGGCGAACCAGATCACCCACCTCGACGAGATTTTCGCTGTTGTGGCCATAGCGAGTCACCAGGCCATCGCCGTGGGCGACTTCGACCAGGGTGCCATAGCCCGTGCGCTCGCCACTCCAGCTCACTACGCCGCTGGCAACCGCTATAACCTGGTCGCCAGCACTGCCCGCAAAATCAATGCCCTGATGCCAGGTTTGCTTCCCTGTGAACGGATCACTGCGGTAGCCGTAAGACGATGACAACCAGCCGGAGGTGACGGGGCGCCCAGCGGGAATGGCCTCCGCCTGAGCCTCGGCATCAAACACCAGACCAGCCAGCACATCCATCTGGGTACTGCGATCATCAAGGGTCGCAGAAAACAGGTCAAAGGATGCCTCCAGGGATGCAGGTAGATTGGGTTCCAGTTCCGCCCTTGCCAGGACCAGGGGCCCACCCAAGGCGGGTTCAGTACTGAAGTTGAACTCTCCCCCTTCAAGGCCGGCCAGTGCGGTGAGATGGGTGCCAAGGGCATCCAGACGCGTAACTCGAACCTGCAACTCAGCCAGCTTCCGAGTCATCGTATCCAGTTTGCGGCGGGCATCTGCCGACAGCTGGGCAAGCTCACTGGCCCGTCTGCTGGCTTCCAGTTCAGCGGCAGACAGCCGAGCCTCCTGTGCCACCGATGTGCCCTGTCGTTGGCCCAGTTCGTAGCCGAGGCTCATCAGCCCCAGAGGAAGGCCGATGCAAATGACTGAGAGTGCCGCCCACGACCAGCGCCCGATCTCAAGTGTTCGGGAAGCAGCCGTCTTGTGGACCAGGATAAGTTTCAAGTGAATTAACTCAGGTTGGTATCTGCGTACTATGACACGGGGTCAGTATCTGGGGAACCCGCTGGGCAGCAGCGAATGCGGGCAGATCCCTACAAACCAGATCAAACCGTGACCAAGGCCGGGGCCGGGCCGTAGGATATTGGCGCGGTTTCTGCCTCGTCAAAGGTCACCATTTCCCAGGCATCTTCCTGGGCAAGTAATGCACGCAGCACGGCATTATTGAGCGCGTGGCCCGATTTATGGGCACGAAACTCCCCGATTAGACTGTGACCGAGAAGATAGAGATCGCCAATAGCATCCAGCACCTTGTGCTTTACAAACTCGTCCTCGTAGCGCAGGCCATCCTGGTTCAGGATACGGAATTCATCAACAACGATCGCATTATCAACACTGCCACCCCGGGCAAGACCCTGGGCGCGCAAATATTCTATTTCGTGCATGAAACCAAACGTCCTGGCCCGACTGACTTCCTTCACAAAGGACGTCGTAGAAAAGTCAATTTCCGCGAACGCCGCACGGTCATGGAAAACCGGGTGGTCAAAGTCGATAGAGAAAGCAACTTTGAAACCCTCAAAAGGCAGCAAACTGGCCTGCTTATCGCCGTCGCGCACGGTGACCGGACGTTTGATGCGGATAAATTTCTTCGCAGCGGGCTGTTCTTCAACACCCGCAGACTGGAGCAGGAAAACAAATGGCCCGGCGCTGCCATCCATGATGGGCACCTCAGGCGCAGTGACATCCACAAACGCATTATCGATGCCCAGGCCCGCCATGGCTGAGAGCAGGTGCTCCACCGTGCTGACCCGAGCTTCGCCCAGGCCGAGACTGGTCGAGAGCGTTGTATCACCGACATTCTGCGCGCAGGCGGGGATTTCCTGCACCGGAGAAAGGTCGGTACGCCGAAAGACTATGCCGTTGTCAACGGGAGCGGGGCTGAGAGTCAGGAAAACCTTCTCTCCCGTATGTAAACCAACGCCAGTGGCCTTGATCGGATTCCGTAACGTTCTCTGTCTGATCATGGTCTCGCCTTTTTCTCATGGTTGGCGGACCAGAAACCACGTTAGTCCGCCTGTCGACGCAAAAAAGCAGGAATATCGAAATAATCCTCTGCACCGCCCTCTGCAGGCGCTGAAGCCCGCGGTGCCGTCCCGGCAGGCGCAACCAAAGCGCGCTTAGCGGGCGGCAGATCATAGTGTTCGCCGTAATTCGGGGTCATACCGCTGCCCGTCGACGTATTGGGTAACGGATCAACAATCGCCAGGGGAGGACGTGCCTCAGCACCGCCCAGCCCGGTCGCAACCACTGTCACCTTGAGCGTATCGGTCAGCTCAGGATCTATCACCGTACCTACTACTACCGTTGCATCTTCCGATGCATATTCTTCTATCGTATCGCCAACCTCGGAAAACTCACCCAGCGACAGGTCTAACCCAGCCGTGATATTAACGAGCACCCCGCGAGCGCCGCTGACATCAATGTCGTCAAGCAGCGGGCTGTTGATGGCGCGCTCAGCGGCCTCCCGTGCCCTATTCTCTCCCGACGCCTGACCGGTACCCATCATCGCCGTGCCCATCTCGGACATGACAGTGCGAACATCAGCAAAGTCCACATTTATCATTCCGGGGCGGATAATCAGCTCAGCAATACCCTGAACAGCGCCTAAAAGTACATCATTGGCTTCCCGGAAGGCATCCAATAGACTGGTATTTTTGCCCAAGACCTCCAGTAATTTTTCATTGGGAATCGTGATTAGACTATCGCAGTGCTGCTCAAGTTCCCTGAGGCCAACTTCTGCTATTTTAAGACGCGATTTGCCTTCGAAACTGAAAGGCCGTGTGACGACAGCCACCGTCAGAATGCCCATTTCCCGGGCCACTTCAGCGACAATCGGGGCACCGCCAGTCCCGGTGCCACCACCCATTCCTGCGGTCACGAATACCATATCAGCCCCGTGCAGGGACTCCGCAATACGGTCCCGGTCTTCCATGGCGGCTGCTCGCCCGATGTCAGGGTTTGCGCCGGCACCCAGCCCCTTGGTAATACCCGTACCCAGTTGCAGAACGGTTTTGGCGTGGATATCCGCCAGTGCCTGGGCATCAGTGTTAGCGCAGATAAAATCCACGCCTTCAATGTTGTTTTCGATCATATGCCGGACGGCATTACCACCACCGCCACCGACACCGACCACCTTTATCACCGCATTCTGTGGTGCGTTATCAACCAATTCAAACATCGTGACTCTCCCCTTGTTTTACCAACCCGGTTTCCACCGGGCACTCCCCTTGAAAAGCCCTCTGATTGCTATCAGAAGTGCTTGCCAAACCAGTCCCTGACGCTCGCCAACAGACCACTGGCGGCCGAGCCACCCCGTGATGTATTGAGTGAGTCATCATCACGAGCGCCGTAGATCAGCAACCCCACGGCCGTCGCGTAAATTGGATTGCGAATAATGTCGCTGAGGCCCTGGGCATGCTGGGGTGCCCCGACACGCACCGGCATGTGAAAAATCTCCTCAGCAAGCTCCACAGCGCCTTCCATCTTTGAGGTACCCCCCGTCAGCAGGACGCCCGCTGGAATCAGCTCCTCATAGCCCGAGCGACGAATCTCTGCCTGTATCAGCGTAAATAGTTCGTCATAGCGCGGCTCGACAACCTCCGCCAGGGACTGTCTCGACAGATCTCTTGGCGGCCGGTCACCGACGCTGGGGACCTTGATGGTTTCGTCAACACCCGCCAATTGGGTCAAGGCACAGGCGTAGCGAATTTTGATCTCTTCCGCATGCTGCGTGGGTGTACGCAGCGCCATGGCGATATCACTGGTGACCTGATCTCCAGCGATGGGAATAACACCCGTGTGGCGGATGGCCCCATCAGTAAAGATGGCAATGTCTGAGGTCCCGCCCCCGATATCCACCAGACAGACGCCCAGATCCCGCTCATCGGCTGTCACCACGGAAAAGCTTGAGGCGAGCTGCTCCAAAATGATGCCATCGACCTCAAGGCCACAGCGGTGGATGCACTTTTCGATGTTTTGCGCCGCATTGACGGCACAGGTCACCAGATGGACCTTGGCCTCAAGGCGCACGCCTGACATACCCAGGGGCTCTTTGATACCACCCTGGTTGTCTATGACGTATTCCTGAGGCAGGACGTGCAACACCTTTTGGTCGGCGGGAATCGCCACCGCCTGTGCAGCATCGAGCACCCGCTCCACATCTGCAGCCACGACCTCACCCTCTCGAATGGCCACGATGCCATGAGAGTTCATTGAACGTATGTGGCTGCCGGCTATCCCCACATAAACAGAATGTATCTGGCAGCCGGCCATCAGCTCTGCCTCTTCGACCGCCCGTTGAATGGCATTGACCGTTGATTCGATATCGACAACGACACCTTTTTTCATGCCTCGGGAGGGGTGTGAGCCGATGCCAACAACCTCGATAGAGCCTTCGGAGTCAACTTCCCCAACCACAGCGACGACTTTTGAAGTGCCAATATCGAGGCCGACAATCATGCGCTTCTCTGGTGTTGCAACCATCAGCGTGTCTCCTTCCGCTCGACCACTGGGGTACTTCCCATGGCCCATTGAGATGTTGGCAGCAGTGCGACGGCTGCGCCGTGTTCGTAACGCATATCAACCCGCAGGACCGGCTGGTCTTCGAGCTGTCCCCGCCACAGCGTGACAAAGCGACTCATGCGCTCTATGTGGTTATCGGCACCCAAAAGCAGCAAACTGCCGTTGTCCAGTTCGGCGCTGACCTGCCCCAGTACGTCCTGATGCAGGGCCACCACCTGAAGACCCGTGGGCGCCAGCAGTGCCTCAAGGTTTTGATAGCGACGGGTCATGGCAGCCTCCGAACCCGCTGGTCCTTCCAGACGTGCCAGCTCCGCCCAGCGATCATTGAAGGCACCCGAAAAATAGTCGCCCTCGTGATTAAGGAATCCATCCAGGCCCCAGCGTGCAACAGGGCGCTGCTCCTCAATTCGGACCACGACCGCATCCGGCCAGCGACGACGAACCGTAGCGCGATAAACCCAGGGCATAGCTTCCAGCTCAGAGCGAATGGCCTCAAGATCAAGGCTAAAAAATCCGGCATCAAGTGCAGAAGCGAGCTGCTTTTCAAGATCAGTCTGGGCCACATGCTCAGCGGCGCCATGCACGACCAGCCGCTCGACACGCAAATCCAGCAGATAGACAGCAGCCCGCCCCGTTGCAGCCAAAACAAGCAGCAGGCCCACCACCACTCCCGCGCGCAGGGCGATTCGGCGCAGCCGCATTGGCCAAGTCACCCTGACCGTCTCAGGCGTTTTTCTCACAGCCTGGCGCGCTGGTTTACGGGACATCACGCACCTCCATGCTCAGTCGGTAGATCTCTGCCAAAAGATCCGCCATTGATAACCCCGCCGCCTGTGCAGCCATCGGCACTAGACTGTGACCCGTCATGCCAGGAATCGTGTTCACCTCCAGAAGCTGCCACGCCCCGGAGGCCTCCCGCATCACATCGACACGGCCCCAAACGCTGGCGCCCACCGCTTCAAACGCTGCCAGCGCAAGATCTGCCAGGGCCTGTTCCTCGTCCGCTGAGAGTCCCGCCGGGCAGAAAAATCCTGTTTGGTCAGAAATGTACTTTGCATCGAAGTCATAAAAGCCGGCGGCGGGTTCAATTCGAATGGCGGGCAGGGCACGGGCGCCAAGAATCGCTACCGTGTACTCCTCTCCCTGAACAAACTGTTCACCCAGCACGGGGCCACGGTGATCGCTGGCCCGCTGCCACGCTGCCTCCAACTCTGCGGCCGATGACGCCTTACTCATCCCGATGGATGATCCTTCCAGGGCGGGCTTCACAAAAAGCGCGCCGTAGTGCTCTGAGAGGTCCGACCACTCACTCTGGGCAGTGAGCAGGGTGAACGGGGGCGTGGGTAGACCTGCACCCAGCCACAGCTGCTTGGTTCTGATTTTGTCCATGGTTAGGGCGGACCCCAGCAGGCCCGAGCCACTGTAGGGAAGTTTCATCAGGTCAAAGAGCCCCTGGAGGGTTCCATCCTCACCGCCGGGACCGTGGAGAAGGTTGAAGACAAACTCCACCCCCTGCAAACGCTCGGGCCAACCGTCTTCCGCCGGATCGACACGGATGACATCTGCGCCAGCGGCCTCCAGCGCCGCGGCCACATTACTGCCGCTTTCCAGGGATATTTCTCGCTCGGCAGCAGTACCACCCAGCAGCACAGCGAATTTTCCTCCCTCGAGCAAGACGGCACTCATAACAACTCACCCAGACTGTGCGCATCAGCAAGCGAGCGCGCCAGCTGTCCGACATTGCCCGCACCCTGGGTCAACAACAGATCTCCCGGCACAAGAACATCGCGCAGTACGGCGGGAACGCTTGCCGTATTGGCGACAAAAATCGGTTCGATAGAACCCCGCTGACGAATACTGCGGGCCAGTGAACGGCCGTCCGCTCCGGGAATAGGTTCCTCGCCAGCAGCATAGACGTCGAGCAGTACCAGCAGATCAACAGTCGACAGCACCGCAACAAAATCTTCGTAAAAGTCACGTGTCCGTGAGTAGCGGTGCGGCTGAAAAACCATGACGATTCGACGATCGGGGAATGCCGCGCGGGCGGCGGCCAGAGTGGCCCGCACCTCGGTCGGATGGTGTCCATAATCATCTACCAACAGCGCGCTACCAGAGGCCAGTACTAACTCACCCAGCGCGCTGAAGCGTCGTCCTACGCCCGAAAATTGGGTGAGCCCAGACTCGATGGACAGGTCGGACAGACCGAGCTCGGTAGCAACCGCTGCCGCTGCAGCCGCATTCAAGGCATTGTGCTCGCCAGGCATGTTCAGGGTAATCGCGAGATCAGGTCGGTCCCCGGGTCGCTCCAGCCTGAACCGGGTCTTCAGACCTTTCACCGCGACATCCTCTACCCGGTAATCGGCATCAGGATGCTTGCCATAGGTAACGGTACGCCGGGTGGTTTGTGGCAAAAGGCGCTGCACGCCCGCATCATCGAGACAGAGAATAGCGAGACCATAAAACGGTAGGTTGTGCAGAAAATCGATAAAAGCCTGTTCGTAGAGGCTGATTTCCCCGCCGTAGTGATCCATATGATCCGCTTCAACATTGGTCACCACACTCACCATGGGCAGCAGGTGCAGGAAAGACGCATCACTTTCATCGGCCTCAACAATCAGATACTGCCCGGCACCCAGGCGTGCATTGCTGCCGGCATTGTTGAGAACGCCGCCAATAACAAAAGTCGGGTCTTCACCTGCCTCACCAAAAATTGATGCCAGCAAGCTGGTGGTTGTGGTTTTTCCATGGGTACCAGCCACCGCAATACCACGCCGATAGCGCATCAGTTCCGCCAGCATTTCAGCCCGTGGGACGACAGGAATACGCGCCAGGCGAGCTGCTACCAACTCCGGATTGTCCGGGTGAATGGCGCTGGATGTAACCAGCACCTCGGCGCCTTTAATATTTGATGCGTCGTGGCCGATATGAACCTCAATTCCGAGGCTGCGCAGCCGGGCAATGACCGCGCTCTCCTGAACATCCGAACCCCTCACGCGATATCCCAATTGGGCGAGCACCTCGGCGATTCCGCTCATACCGGCACCGCCAATTCCCACCATAAAGATGCGCTGGGTACCACCCATCGGCTGTGCTGTTGGGAGGATCGCGTCAGGCGACACCGGCGACCTCCTCAACCACATCGGCGACAGTGGCTGCGGCAGCTGGCAACGCCAGCGTGCGCACGTTACTCGCGAGCGCCGAGAGACGCCCGGGCATGGCGATAAACCCGGACAGGAGCCGAGCCAGCTTGCCGGCCAGGTCACTATCCTGGGGCAACAGCTGCGCGCCCCCCGATTGGCTGAGTACACGTGCATTCTCTGTCTGGTGATCGTCAATCGCGTGGGGCAATGGCACCAGTATTGACGCCCTACCCGCTATGGCCAGCTCACTTACTGTGAGCGCACCCGACCGACTGACCACAAGATCTGCCCACTGATAAGCGGCTGCCATGTCCTCTATAAAGGCTGTCACCTCGGCTCGGACAAGGGGGTAGGCGCCATAACCAGCCTGTGTTTCGTCCACATGCTGCCCACCACACTGATGCCGTACCTGCAGCTTCGCGCCTAACTCCGAATCCAGGTGCGCAACGGCAGAGGGGATGGCTATGTTGAGGGGGCTGCTGCCGAGGCTGCCACCAATCACCAACAACCGCAGAGGCCTCTCGGGTGAAAACGCCTCGGGAACTTGGTCACTTGCGCCATGCAGGGCAACAATCTCAGCCCGGACGGGATTGCCCACCCAGCGACGACCCTTACCTTCATCAAAGGCGCCGGGCAAGCCGAACAGGATACGTGTGGCCAGGGGTGCGAGCCACCGATTGGTGGTACCTGCAACGGCATTCTGCTCGTGTATGACAAGTGGCCTGCCGAGCAGCCGTGCGGCAATACCCGCAGGGCCGGCCACATAACCACCCAGACCCAAAACAACCTGGGGCTTGAGTTTGATCAACAGGCTCAGCGCCGTAAAGAAAGAACGGAGGAGGTAGAACAGCGAAATAACGCGAAACAGGCCGCTCTTGCCGCGCAGGCCACGTACAGGAAGTATGTGCAGCGTGAAATCATGGGCAGGAACCACTCGGCCCTCAAGTCCGCGATCAGTCCCGATCCAGTCGACAAGCCAACCCCTGGCCTGAAGCACCTGGGCCACAGCCAGCGCGGGGAATACATGCCCACCCGTGCCCCCTGCCATGATCAAAACGCGCGGTGCGGAGTTCATGATCGCGCCTCCCGGCTCACGCGCAGGCTGTACTCGATGCGAAGCACAACGGCCAGCATCACACAGCTCATGATCAGGCTCGAGCCACCGTAACTGATAAGCGGCAACGTCAGGCCTTTGGTGGGTAACAGGCCCGAACTCACGCCCATGTTGACAAACACCTGGCCTGCAAAAATCAATGCCACCCCGTAACAGACATACGCAGAAAACGATTCGCCTCCATGCTCTGCGGAGCGCCCGACTCGCAGTATTCGACCGATCAAGACGCAGTAGAGGAGAATTACCACCACGGCACCAAAAAAGCCGGTCTCCTCTGCCCAAATTGAAAACACGAAATCCGTGTGTGCTTCCGGGAGATAAAACAACTTCTGGATACTGTTGCCGAGACCCACACCCCACCACTCTCCCCTGCCATAGGCGATCAATGACTGGATGAGTTGGAAGCCTGATCCATAGGGATCCTGCCAGGGGTCGGTGTAGGCGGTGAGACGCTGCAGCCTGTAGGGCTCCATGACGATCATGAACGCCAGTGCGCCTACCGCAGCCCCTACCAGCAGTAACACGTAACCGAGGCGAGCCCCCGCCAGAAACAGCATTCCGAACACCGTGCCGGCACAAATCACCGTTGCTCCAAAATCTGGCTCGAACAACAGCAGCAACCCCATCAGTCCAAGAATAGCGACGGGCTTTGCCAGACCTTCCCAATGACGCTGTACCGCCTCAGCATGACGAACCAAAAAGCTCGCGGTGTAGAGCACCAGGGCGAACTTCGCAATCTCTGAGGGCTGTAAGGTGACCGGACCCAACGGCAGCCAGCGCTGGCTGCCATTGACACTGCGGCCAATCCCCGGCACCAGTACGAGCAGAAGGAGAGCGAGCGCCAGCAGCAACCACAGTCCGGAGGTACGCTGCCACACGTCGACAGGAACCCGGTAGGCAACCGCCCCGAGCCCTGCAGCAATTGACAGGTAGACGGCGTGCCGCAAGGTGTGATGCCAGGGATTATTGAAGTGCCAGTCGCCGTACCCGATTGAAGCAGAGGCTATGGCAACAAATCCGATCAGGATCAGCGCGCCGGCCAAACCACCCAGCACCGGATCCAGTCCCTCGCGTACAGGCTTGGCCAGGGCCGTCATATCCCACTCCCCTGCCGCAACATGACCGCCTGGCGAAACACCTCGCCCCTTGCTTCAAAGTTCTCGAACATGTCAAAGCTGGCGCAGGCGGGTGACAACAAGACCACATCTCCTGGGCGCGCTACAGCACTGGCCTGAAGTACAGCATCGTCGAGCGAAGCGACGCGCTGCACAGGAATGTGTGCCCCCAGCGCCAGCTCAATATCGCGGGCCGCTGCACCCAGGGTCAGCACGCGACGACAGTGTTGCTCCACTTCCGGAAGCAGGGCAGAAAACTCCTGGTCCTTACCCACACCACCCGCAATCAAGACGACATTTTGCGCGCCACCGACACCCTTGAGTGCGGAGCGCACCGCGGCCACATTGGTACCCTTGCTGTCGTTGATCCAGCGGATGCCATCACGCTCAAGAATGAGCTCACAACGGTGGGGTAATCCCGCAAAAATCGTCAGGCCCGACAGCAATCCGGCTACGGGTAGCTCGAGGGCCAAGCCCATCGCGAGAGCGGCCAGGGCATTACACTGGTTATGGCTACCTTCCAGGGCAAGCTTGGACACCTCAAGCAGCGGCTCAAACCCCCTGCAAATGTGGAGAACACCGCCAATGGTTCGCAACCCGATTTCACCGAGATCGGGCTCTGAAAGAGTCCACAGAAAATGACGGCTGTCGCTGTTGGCGATGGGGATAGTCAGGGGGTCGGAACGATTTGCGACCACGGCATGGGCACCGCGGAATATTCGATGCTTGGCCTGATGATATTGGGGCAGGTTACCGTGCCGATCGAGGTGGTCTGCCGAAACATTGAGTACAGTGGCCGCCGCAAGGTTCAGATGTCCGGCGCGTTCCAACTGAAAGCTCGACAACTCCAGCACAAAGAAATCTGCCGGTGTCGCCAATAAATCCAGAGCGGGAGTACCGAAATTTCCACCCATCGCAACGCGCAGGCCACAGCTCTCGATCATGGCGGCCAGCAGGGCGGTGACTGTCGACTTGCCATTCGATCCGGTAATGCCTACTACCGGCGCCCGGGCTGATGCGACAAACAAATCAATATCACCCATGATCCTCACGCCGCTCTCTGCGGCGTGGCGGACCAGAGGATGTTCGAGGGAAATGCCGGGGCTGACCACCAACTCCGTGAGCCCATCGATCAAGCCCACATCAATGTCGCCAAAATACAGCGGCGTGTCGGGCCCAGCGGCCTGTCGGGCGGTCAGTGAATCTGCCATCTCTGGACGCGTATCCAGTGCGATAAAAGGGCAGCCCCGACTGCGCCACCAGCGCGCCACCGAGCAGCCGGTCGCACCGAGCCCCAGTATGGCGCGGCGCTCATTGGATGCGATCAGACGCGCTGTCACGACACGGCCCTCATCGCAACTTCAGGGTAGCCAACCCGAACAGGACCAGCATTACAGTGATGATCCAGAAGCGGACAATCACCCTGGGCTCAGGCCATCCCTTGAGCTCAAAGTGATGGTGAATTGGCGCCATCCGGAACACCCGCTTACCGCGAGTCTTGAACGAGGTCACCTGAATAATCACAGAGACCGTTTCAAGTACAAAAATGCCGCCCATGATGAACAATACGATTTCATGGCGAATGATCACTGCCACAACCCCGAGCGCCGCTCCCAGCGCTAATGCACCAACATCACCCATAAAAACCATGGCGGGGTAGGTATTGAACCAGAGGAAGCCCAGTCCAGCTCCTGCGATGGCACCACAGAAAATCACCAGCTCCCCGGTTCCTGGCAGATAGGCAATATGCAGGTAATCGGCGAAAAAAGTGTGGCCTGTCAGATAGGCAATGGTACCCAGCCCGGTGGCCACCATCACCGTGGGTAAGATGGCCAAGCCATCCAGGCCATCAGTCAGGTTTACGGCATTGCTGGAGCCCACGATGACGAGGTAGGCGAACGGCACAAAAAACAGGCCCAGCGGCAGCGCCACATCCTTGAAGAAAGGCACGTACAGAATCGTCTCAGCTGGATTTACAGCAGAAGCGTACAGAAAGCTGGCAGCGGCAAAGCCAACCACCGACTGCCAGAAATATTTCCATCGGGCGGGTAATCCCCTCGAATCTCGCTGAACCACCTTGCGATAATCATCGACCCAGCCAATGGCACCGAAGGCCAGGGTCGTCAGAACGGCAACCCACAGGTACCGACTCTCCAGACTGCCCCACAACAGGCTACCCGCTACAATGGCCACCAAAATCAAGGCTCCACCCATGGTAGGCGTCCCTGACTTCACCAGATGGCTTTCTGGCCCATCATCGCGAACGGCCTGGCCAATCTGCATACTATCCAGGCGGCGGATCATCCACGGCCCAACCCAGAGGGAAATTAGCAGTGCCGTGGCAGCCGCAAGAATCCCCCTCAGCGTTATGTATTGAAAAACGCCGAAACCAGGGTCCAGTGCGATCAATTCGCCCATCAGCCAGGTCAGCACAGTGCACCCCCTGTCCGCATCCACCCTTCCACAATCTCTTCCAGGTGGGCTCCACGAGACGCTTTTAAAACCGCCACATCAGCACCTGTGAGGGCAGGATGGGCCTCCAGTAGCTCCGCATTGGACGCAAAGTAACGCGCCTGGGCACCAAACTCCCGGGCGGCAGGGGCTGCAAGCTCACCCACAACCCAGAGCTCCTCTATGCCCGCCCGTGCCGCGTATCGGCCCACATCCCCGTGCAGCGCGCTGGACTCCTCCCCCAACTCAAGCATCGCCCCAAGAACAAGCCGTCTTTTGCCGGGCTCAGTAGACAGGACATCGATGGCTGCGCGAACGGCGAGCGGGTTGGCGTTGTAACTGTCATCCACCAACCGACGGCCACACTTCAGCGGGTGCACACTTCCCCGACCGGTCACAGGATCTGCCTCTGCCAAGCCAGCCACTATGCTTTGGGGGCTAACACCCAGGGCATCCGCTACGGCCGCGGCCGCCATGGCGTTGTATATCCCCTGCCTGCCCGGCAGTGCCAGCTCGATGTCAAGCTTTAGATCGGGCGTTCGCAGGACAAAGCGGGACCCCGAAAAGCCCCGCAATTGCAGGTTAGTAGCGCGGTAGTCCGCCGCCTTACCGAAGCCAAATCCCACGCATCGGGCCGGCCGCGCTCGAGAACGCCACCTATCGAACCAGGGCTCGTCTGCGTTGATAACGGCGAGGCCTGTCCCCGGCAACTCATCCAGCAGTGCACCTTTGGTTTCAGAGATAGCATCGAGGCTGCCGAACTGGGCCAAGTGTGCCGGTCCTACATTTAACAGGACAGCTACGGTCGGACGGGTGAAAGCGCATAAGCTTGCAATATCGCCGGGTTTCCCAGCGCCCATCTCAAGCACTGCATATTCGGTGTCAGCTGCGAGTCTGGCGAGAGTCAGCGGTACACCGAGCTCATTATTCAGGTTGCCCTCAGTCGCCAAAACTGAACCCGCTTTTCCCAGAATCCGGGACAACAGGTTCTTGGTAGTGGTTTTTCCTGCACTGCCCGTGATACCGACCAGCACACCTGAGTAGGAAGCACGCACCCGTGCGGCAAAGGACGCAAGGGCCGACTCCGTGTCGGCTACCAGTAGTTGCGGTCCCAAACCCTCGACCCGGCGCTGGACCAACGCCGCGTGCGCCCCCTGATCGAAGGCTGTTGCGACAAAATCATGGCCATCGACATGCTGTCCTGGTATGGCAACAAAGAGGTCACCCCGGTCCACCCGGCGACTATCAATCGCCAGACCCGAAACCGCTGGCATAGCTGGCGCCACACCCAGCAGCTCGGCGCCACACAGCTCTGCAATCTCCATCACCTGCAAAGGCGCAATCATACGGCCACCCCTTCAGAAGCAAGGAAGCCCTCAATAGTCTGTCGATCGGAAAAGGGCATGCGCCGACCGTCAATCTCCTGGTAGTCCTCATGCCCCTTACCTGCTACCAGCAAGGTATCCCCCGTTTGCAATGCATGGAGTGCGTGGCAAATCGCGGCGGCCCGATCTACCTCCACCACTACCCCGGGCCCACAACTTTCGACAATGTCGTCGATAATGGCCTGGGGTGACTCTCCCCGCGGGTTGTCTGAGGTAACGACGACTCGATCAGCCCCGTTCGTGGCGGCACGCCCCATGAGGGGTCGCTTGCCCCGGTCACGATCCCCACCGCACCCGAAAACCACCCACAAGGTCGCTGCTGTCTCGGAACGCAGTGCCGTCAGTGCATTTTCCAGGGCATCGGGTGTATGGGCATAATCCACCACCACAAGCGCCCCCCCGGGGGTCAGCAATCGCTCCATCCGACCTGCAACAGGCTGCAGTCCCGACGCGGCAGCACAGGCGTCATAAAACCCAAAGCCAAGTCCCACCGCGGTGACAATAGCGGCGGCCACATTGAACGCATTGAAGCGACCGCTCAGGGCAACCTCAACCTCTTCAGAACCCCAGGGCCCGGCGATTTCAAGAACCATGGGACGGTTTGATCGCACACTGACATGGACATCGCCGCTGCCACCCTCGAGGGAAACGCCTATGGCTGACCCCGTAGTGATGCCGGCAACCTGCCTTGCAACCGGATCGTCAGCGTTGAAGACTGCCTGACGCAGATCGAACTGACGAAACAGGGCCAACTTGGCCTCAGCGTAGTCCTGCGCGGTCACGTGATAATCGAGGTGGTCACGGGTGAGATTTGTGAAGACACCGGTATGCAGGGACAAGCCCTCCAAACGACCCTGATGAAGGGCATGGGACGAGGCTTCAAGTGCGACGTATTCAACACCCCCTGCCAGCCAATCAGCCAGTTGCCGATTGATGGAAATAAGATCGGGGGTCGTATTTGCTGCTGCGGAAGGCTGGTTCACCAGGCGCGAACCCAGGGTTCCGATACAACCCGCCTCCCCACCCAGCAGACGTACCAACTGGCCCGTCAGTTCAACCACTGAAGTTTTCCCATTGGTGCCCGTGACGGCGGCAAGCATCATTTTACTGCTGGGGTCACCATAGAACTCCCTGACGAGTTCCGGGAGCGCAGCCGCCAGTCCGGATACCGGTACAACACGACTGTCCGAGCCCGTATAACCCTCAGCCTCAGCCAGGACGCCGAGCGCACCGTTGTCGAGGGCCTTACTGATAAAATTACGACCATCCTGGGTTTGCCCTGGCAGGGCAACAAAGACATCACCCGGGCCGATACGACGACTATCGAGGGTCATGTGGGCCGCTGGGGGCCGATGACCGGGAAGCACTCCGAACAGCGTTTTGACATCGCTGGACTGTGCGGCGCGAGGCATCATTGGCCCGCCCCCAGGCTCGCGAGTTGCAGGTTATTCCCGGAATCCGCTTTGGGCCTCTCGTTGAATAGGCGCAGTACACCGTCTGTGATCCGGGCGTAAACAGGGGCAGCGGCAGAACCCCCGCCATAGTTATCACCCTTGGGCTGGTCGATCACAATAGCGGTGACATAACGCGGATTGTCGATAGGCGCGATACCGACGAACAGCGCCAGGTATTGGTCTGGAAGATAACCTCCCGCACCTACTTTATGGACCGTGCCCGTCTTCCCGCCCACATCGAATCCAGCCACCCTGGCATTCTTGCCCGTACCCTCGTCACCCGTAACACGGTGAAGGACGGTGAGAACCTGTTCGGCAATCTCCTCACTGATAATCCTCCGTGCCCGCAGGTCGTCGCCCGGGTCGCGCTTGATGAGTGTCAGGGGAACCTGCTCGCCGCCGTTGGCAAAAACCGCGTAGGCATGGGCTATTTGTAAGGGTGTCGCGGTCAATCCGTAGCCAAAGGCGAGGGTTACCTTCTCAATGTCACTCCACCGCTCCCGATCAGGCAGGCTCCCCGAGCGCTCTCCCGGAAACCCTATATTGGACCGCTGACCCAGACCAAACCGTCGGTAAACAGAGAGTACCGGCTCGTGGCCAATGACCTGCGCCATTTTGGTTACGCCCACCTGGCTTGATTTTTCAATAACCCGAGACACCGTGATTGATCCGTAGTTCGACGGATCGGGCAATACCTTCCGACCAACTTTGATTCTGCCGGGCGAGGTGTCAATGATGGAGTCAATGGTAAACGCCCCCGTTTCCAGAGCCGCCACCAGTGTTAACGGCTTCATTGTGGAGCCCGGTTCGAAGGCGTCTGTCACGACGCGATTGCGGCGAGCGCTAAAGTCAGATCCAGGGGGGCTGTTGGGGTTGAATACAGGATGATTTGTCATGGCGAGAATCTCGCCAGTCCGGGCATCAATGGTCACCGCGGCTCCGGCTTCGGCTCCCGTCTCAGCTATGGCGCGCTGCAATTCACGGTGCTGCAGGTATTGCAGGCGCAAGTCTATTGACAGGGCGATGGCCCTGCCCGGTTGCGCCTCCCGCACCACACCAATGTCGCGAATTGCCTCGCCATGAAGATCTTTGACGTACTGCCTTTGGCCCGCCTTGCCGTGCAAAACGGTCTCGTAGGCCTGCTCTACGCCAGCAATGCCCCTGGCATCCACGTCAGTCAGTCCAATGACCTGTGAAGTCACCTCGCCGGCAGGATAAAATCGTCGATAGGCCCTTTGGCCCCCGACACCTCCCACCTTCAGTTCCAACACCTTGCGCGCTCGGTCAGGGGTCTGGTTGCGCTCAAGGTACATAAACCGCTTGTCGTTATAGAGCGCCAGCCGACCCACGAGCCACTCTTCAGACCTGCCAAGAGCCGCAGCCAATTCGTCCAGTCGCTCTGAGTCAGAAAGCTGCTGGGGATCTGCCCACAGGGTGACCACGGGCGTACTGATCGCCAGCGGCTCCCCGCGCCTGTCCATGACCATGCCTCGGTAGGCTGGAATCTCCGCAGTACGAACGGCGCGGAGAGCACCCTGATGGCGGAGGAAGGCCGCGCCCCGCTCCTGGTCCACGACCTGAATCAGTATCAATCGCCCCAGCACAAGGGAAGCCAGCAGCAACAGGAGCAGCGCCACAGCGACCAGACGCCAGGGCGCAACCGTGGCTGGAGCTGACCTTTTACGCGCCATTAGTGGGGGGCTCCCACAACGACAACCCGTAGCGGCGTGAGCGCCGGTGCCCTCATCACCAGATCATCGCCCGCGAGGCGGGCAATACGGTGCGGGCTGGCAAGCGTGCTGCGCTCAAGCATGAGACGGCTGTAATCTTCCTGAAGGTACCAACGGGTACCCTCAAGGCGCTGGAGCACCGTGTAATAGTTGCGGGCCGTGTGGGTACTGTGAACCAACGCAAGGCTGGACACGAGAACGGCCACGCCCAGCAGCGCCAAACCAAACCTGGGCGTGATCACGCGATACGCTCCGCGACGCGCATGATAGCGGAGCGGGCTCGTGGATTGTTCGCTCGCTCCCCGTCGCTCGCCCGCACAGCCTTGCCCACCAGGCGGAGTCGCTGACCCCGCTCAGAGTCACGAATGGGCACCCCACGCGGCAGGGTCCTGCCGCGGGCCTCATTGCGCATAAAAACCTTTACCCGACGGTCTTCCAGTGAATGAAAACTGATCACCACCAGGCGACCTCCAACCGCCAATAAATCAATCACTTTGCCCAGCAGAATGTCGAGGTCCTCAAGCTCCTGATTGACCCGGATGCGCAGGGCCTGGAAGGTTCGGGTTGCAGGATGCTTGTGCTTCTCCCATGCGGGATTTGCGGCTGCAGCCACGGCCGCAAGATCATCCGTCGTCTCGAATTTCCGCTCAGATCGACGCTTCACGACAGCAGCAGCTATACGGCGCGCAAAGCGCTCCTCTCCAAAGTCTCGGAGCACCTGCTCAATCTCCTGTTCCGAGGCTGAGTTTATGAAGTCAGCAGCAGTCTCACCCCGGGAGTTATCCATTCGCATATCGAGTGGGCCCTGCTGCTGGAAACTGAAACCACGCCTGCCATCATCGAGCTGCGGACTGGATACGCCCAGGTCCAGCAGCACGCCTGCCAGTCCCGCACCCGCCCGCTCCAGGTTTCTAAAGCTGTCCTGTAAAAAAGTTAATGTCGGATGCGTTCGTGCGAGCAGCCGTGCCACACTTTCCGCCTCGGGATCCTTGTCAAAAGCCACCAAGCGATCTCGATGCTGGAGCCGGCTCAAAATCGCAGCGGCGTGCCCCCCCCGACCAAACGTACCGTCGACATAGACCGCCCCATCGGTACACCCACTCTTTCCCGCCATCAAGGCCTCGACCGCCTCCTCCAGTAAAACAGTCGTATGCGCACTGCCCGTCAAAGTGTTAATGACAGCAGCTCTGCAGGCAGTTCCGCGCCGGACTCCACCGACAGCGCGGCCTCCTGCTCGGCAAACCACCGCTCCTCTGACCAAAGCTCCAGCTTGTTGCCCTGCCCGACCAGAACCACCTTTTTTTCGAGGTGCGCGTAGTCACGCAGGGATTGGGGCAGTAGAACCCGACCACTGCCATCAAGCTCAACATCGGCGGCATATCCCAGCATCAGTCGCTGGAAACGCTTGACAGCAGGGTTAAGCGCCGGCAAGGACTGAATGTCTGCCTCAATCCGCTCCCACTCGGGCAGGGGATAGAGCGTCAGGCACCGACTCTGGGTATCAATAGTAATGACGACGCGGCCATCGGACTGCACAAGCAGACCCTCCCGCTGTCGCGACGGCACAGCGAGACGCCCCTTGGCATCCATATTGATATGTTGCACACCACGAAACATTCAGTCAGACCCACTCTCGCCCTGTAATTCCCACAATAAAGCAGTAATTACCACTACTACCCACTTTTTCCCACTATACGGCCGTGATTTTTAAAGGTCAATGGCACAAACCCAAAAATCCCTTTCTATTTCAGGTGCTTAGAAGATTTATCAGACGGCGAATACGGCCCTGGCGCGGCGGTTTTTTGACCTGCGAAAACCACTATCAAACAGCATATTAGCAGTATTTAGATGATCTAACTTTAATCTTGTGGGGAAATATGACTTAGATTTATTTTTTTTATTCCAAAATCATATGTACGAGGCGCCCTCAGGTGGCAAAAAAGGCGCACCCCCAGGTGGGGGTGCAGTAATAGAGCTGGTCGATAAGCCGGGTTCTGTCTAGGACGACCATTCATCTGCGACGGCCGTCACCGACCGCCTGTAGCGACCTACCCGGATCCGCCGGAGGTCTCGGCTTACGGATCCCTATTTGGTCTTGCTCCGGATGGGGTTTACCATCGCCACGCCTGTTGCCAGCCGCGCGGTGCGCTCTTACCGCACCTTTTCACCCTTACCCAGCCAAAAGCTGGGCGGTTTCCTTTCTGCTGCACTTTCCGTGGGCTCGCGCCCCCCAGGCGTTACCTGGCATCCTGACCTCAGGAGCCCGGACTTTCCTCCACCACCCGAAGGGCAACAGCGGTCGTCTGATCAGCTCTGCCGTCAATGTAAAGCGCTTGACCGCCGCTCACAAGTACCAAACCTCATACTTTTTCCCGGTCAACCAGAAGACTGTAGAGGTCGCGGGAACGCAGACCCGTGAGGTCAGCCGCGATAGCAGCCGCCTTCCGGGGTGGTAACTCATCGGCTAAACGAAACAACAGCCGTTCATCTCTCTCATCCAGCTGCGTAGTGGCAGACGCCTCCTCAGCCGGCCCAATCAGAAGAACCTGCTCGCCGCGCTGCTGGTTGGTGTCCCCAGTGACCCAGGACAACAAATCACCAAGAGTGCCACGACGGATGGTTTCAAAGGCCTTGCTCAGCTCCCTGGCAACAACTGCCTCACGATGCTCACCAAAAATATGCACCGCATCGCCAAGGGTGGCTGCTATGCGGTGGGGCGCTTCATACATAATCAGCGTGCCCGATTGCCGCAGAAGAGCCTGCAGGCGACCGCGTCTTGCCGCGGGTTTGGCGGGCAGGAAACCCTCGAAGAAAAAATGGTCTGTGGGCAGGCCTGCGGCACTCAGGGCGGTCACTGCAGCACAGGGTCCCGGTAACGGTATGATGGGAATACCCGCATCCTGCGCGGCACGAACGAGACGGAATCCCGGGTCAGATACCAGGGGCGTACCCGCGTCACTGATCAACGCTATCGAGTCACCCTCAGCCATCCTTTGCAGAAACTGCTGCGTTACTGTTTCAGGGATATGGTCGTGATAGGCGCTGAGTGGGGTTTCGATGCCGTAGTGCGTCAGTAGTTTCCTGCTATGCCGCGTATCCTCGGCGGCAATCAATGTCACCGCTGCAAGAATCTCAAGCGCACGCTGGGTGATATCACCCAAATTACCGATCGGCGTCGGTACAATGTACAAACCACGTTCCAAGACGGCTGCTCCGCTCTATACTCCCCCCATGATCGCAAATCATTACATCCTTCGTCTGCCCATCTGGACATCTTTATTGACAGTTGGCGTGTTGTTCTCACTGGCAGGATGTGAAACCAGTGATCCAGCGACTCGCCCGTTGCCAACCATCTCCCTTGAAGGCGCAGGCAGCGCTGTGTTACCCGAGCCCCTTCCCACAGAGCCTGAACAGCCACTGGATTACATTGCGATTAACGCGGTACGGGACCAGATATTCAGCGAGGGCGTCATAGCGGGCCAGATACTCCGCAATGCGTTCCTGATCAAAGGTCTGGATGCGGCAAGCGCAGGCATCATCGACGCAGATCTGGCGTGGTATGAGGGACGCCAGGAACTGGCAGCGTCTCTTTTGCGCAGTGCGCGGCCAGCTGAGATGGAGGGCCAGCTATTCGTTCTGGCCACCCGGCAGGAACGGCTGCAACTCGAGCGACGCTGGCTCGAGGCCGCCCGGCTGGCGCACCAGCGTCTTACCCTGATACGCAATGTGTCCGTCAAGGTGGGGACGGGTTACTCGAACAGGAAGATACTGCTGGGCAATGACATTTGGACCCTGCTGATGCAGCTCGATGAAACCCAGCTGGAACGGGCAATCACAACTGCCGAAGGTGCGGACTGGAGGGGCTGGTTAACACTGGCTCAGGCCTATCGCTCGGGACGCCAGGCCACCTACACGTGGCTCTCACTCCATCCCGAGCACAGTGCAGCAGATCCACTACCGGCAGGTATTGGGGAATGGCTTGATACACAGGTCCCTGCAAATATTGCCGTACTGCTGCCACTATCAGGCCGTCTAGAATCGGCGGGATCGGCTGTCCTCGAGGGTATGATGGAAGGGGTCTACCGACGCTTCAGGGACCCATCAACACGCCCGCGTATTTTCACGGTGGACACTGAGGTTTGGCCAAGCTCCGTTGCCGCGTATCGAAGCGCCCTCACGGAGGGTGCTGAGCTGATAGTGGGCCCTCTCATTAAATCCAATGCCCAGGCCCTGGGCAGCCTGATGGAACGCCCAGCCCCCGTCATCGCACTCAATCGACCGGAGATGCTGAACGGATCCGACATCAGTAACTGGATTGCGATGAGCCTTGCCCCTGAAGACGAAGCTCGCCAGATAGCGCGGTTGGCTTTTGGCCGGGGTCAGCGCAGGGCGCTGGTTATTCGCCCGGACAGTGAATGGGGTCGGCGTATGGAGTTGACGCTCAATGAGGAATGGCGTGGTCTGGGAGGCGTAATTACGACCACTATTCCACTGACAGATGAACCCTCGATATCAGAACAAATTGGCTCCGGTGCAGGCGCTATTGATTCGGAGCGACGAATTCAGGCGCTGGAAAAAGCCTTTGAAGCCCCCATAGAGTCACGTGCCCGCCGGCGCCAGGACTTTGATGTTGTCTTCCTGCTCGCCAGGGACCCGGCAGAAGCACGACGCCTGCGACCACTACTCATATATCATTACAGCGGTAACGTCCCCGTCTATAGCTCATCCGCTGCCTATAGCGGCCATAACCAGGGCCAAAATCAAGATCTCAATGACCTTATATTGGTAGAGACTCCCGCTGTAATGGAGGCCATCGAGGTGAATCGCTTTACCCGCCTGACGGCATTAGGCTTCGATGCAATCCGAATGATTGACCACTGGCAGCAGGCGGAAGTCACAGCTGCGCCGGTTTTTAGAGGCCGAACTGGCATCCTCAGCCGGCGGAACAACGGTGAAGTTAAACGGGAACTGAATTCAGTGGTTTTTGATGGCGGCAAACTCGAGGTACTCGCCCTACCCTCAGGGAATGGAGGATGACCCGTCATAACCAGAGACTACGCAACCCTCGGCCGGAGTGCGGAGCGGCAGGCGGAGGAGTTCCTGTGTAGCCGGGGGCTGCTCCCCCTCGCCCGCAATATTCGCTGTCGCCGTGGTGAGATAGACTTGGTGATGTTCGATGGCCACACCCTGGTATTCGTGGAAGTTAGGTTACGCAGCAATGGTCGCTTCTCAAGCAGTGCAGGATCGGTAAATGGAAAGAAACAGACACGGCTTCTGGCGACAGCAAGCTGGTTTCTTCAAAGGGAACCCGCGCTCGACAGGCATCCGATCCGCTTCGATGTTGTTGCCTATGACAGAGCCACCCCCGATGCAGCGCCCCGCTGGATACGACAGGCTTTTGACGCATCACACTGACCCGGGGATTCCTGCAAAATGATTCCCTATGATGAACTCGCCAATTTTTTCCGTAACTACATGGAACAGTTGAGCCTCTCCGTGGACGAGATAGCCGACGTCACTGAAGCTGCCGCCCAACTGGCCGCAGAAACCATCATCAATGAAAAGAAATTGATCGTTTGTGGAATTGGTCCCGATGCGCCCAACGCCAGCCTGCTTGCTGAATTACTCCAACAGGGCCTCTACCGTGAGCGCCCTGCCATACCTGCAATCGAGTTAACCAGCCGGCATATCGTCAGCCTCGACCCGGGGGTAGGTTGGTTGTCTCAGCAACTCACGGCACTTGGCCAACCCGGCGACCTGACGCTTCTATTCGCCACGTCACTGAACCAGGTGGACCTTGAATTTCTGGCCACCGCCTTGACCAAGCGCAATCTAGAATCTGTCTGGATAGGTGCCCAGGGACCAGGTGCGAGTCTGGCATTTTCGGGTATCGATCGAGCGACCGCTCTGGCCCTGTCGCAAAACTGTGCCATCTGCCTCGCCAGACTGATTGATATCACCCTATTTGGCCCGCTGGAGGACACCCATTGAAAGCTCTTCTAACACTGATACTGCCCATCCTGCTGCTGACTTCACTGACTGGGTGCGGGTCCATCCTCGCGACCTTTGAAAGTAACACCATCGAAGAAGATCCAGGAGAGCGCAGCCTGGCCCAACAGGTTGAGGATGAAAGCATCGAGACCAAGGCCGTAGTCAACATCAGGGCTGCCAACGACGCCTTCGACGACCTAAGGTTCGTCGTGGTGTCCTACAACGGGTTTGTCCTTATCGCAGGGGAGGTTCCCGACCAGGCTCTCAAAGACCAGGCTACCAGCGTACTCCGTGAAATTGATGGCATACGGCGTATTTATAACGAACTGGTGATCGGCGCCAAATCTGCTGGGGATATTGAAGCAAACGATGTGTGGATAACCACGAAAGTCAAAACCGTTTTACTTGCAGCATCAGACGTACCATCGCTAAGGGTAAAAGTCGTGACCGAAAACAGCGTCGTTTATCTGATGGGGCTACTGACACCTGAAGAAGCCGATCGGACCGCTACTGCAGTCGCCGATGTAGAGGGTGTAGAGCGTGTGGTTCGGCTATTCGAACTGATCTGAGCGACAGCGGTTGCAAAGACCCGGTAGTCCAAGAGCGAAGTGCCCGTGCCAGCGCGGACCACAGGCGTCCCGACACATTGTCCGGCTGAATGCTCCGGGTGCAATAACAGCCTGCGTGGGGCAAGCTGTCATGGAAACGCCCGTCGCTGCAGACGAGCTTCACAAAGGCTCATTACTTGACGATCTTCAATGCAGGACGACTACTGCCGCTTCGATCTCCCGTTGGTGGGGCATCCGGGGTCGGCGGTTCGGGCTCAGGATCCATGGGCCCATCGAAGACCATACCCTGGCCATTTTCACGGGCGTATATACCGAGTATGGCGGCGATGGGCACCTCAATATCAAGGGGCTGCCCGCCAAAGCGACCATTAAAATCCACCGAATCGTTGCCCATCCGAAGGGCCACGACCGCAGTCGGGGAGATATTCAACACAATCTGGCCGTCACTGACATAGGCCTCAGGCACACTGACGCCCGAACACGTAGCATCAACCAGTAAATGGGGGGTGCAGTCGTTTTCTACGATCCACTCGTAGATAGCGCGGATAATATAGGGCCTGCTGGGCGTCACGGTGGGATAACCCGATCAGAGACGCATTTCTCGCTCTTGGATCGTCAGGCTCTCCTGAAAACACTCTCGACGGAACAGCTTATCCATATAGGCCATTAAAGGTTTCGACTGCTTACTGGGGCGAATGTCAACGCCCAGCACGGGCAGGCGCCACAGTATGGGCGCTATACAGCAGTCAACCAGCGTAAATTCATCACTCATAAAAAAGGGCTTGTCCGCGAAGATCGGTGCTATGGCCATCAGGCTCTCGCGCAACTCTTTTGAAGACTTGCTGACCACGTTGTCCGAACGGGAATTCTGGATCGCATCGACCAGGCTGCACCAATCCCGCTCAATTCTGTACATCAACAGCCTGCTTTCTGCTCGGGCTACAGGATAGACCGGCAACAACGGTGGATGGGGAAACCTTTCGTCAAGGTATTCCATCATCACCTTGGATTCGTAGAGCACCAGATCCCTGTCAACAAGGGTCGGCATACTGTTGTAGGGGTTAACGTCAGCCAGTTCAGTCGGCGCAGCACCCGTTTCTGACTCGATCAGATCAACAGTCACGCCTTTCTCTGCCAACACGATTCGCACCCGGTGGCTATAGTGATTGGCGTTGTCAGAAAAAAGCGTCATAGAAGAACGCTTCGACACTACCGCTGAGGCATCGTCAGACAGTTTCATTTACAAGCTCCGGGTCCAGAGGGGATCTCGCTAACCCACCCACCGGCAGATTGCAGCCTTCCCTACAGATGTCCTTTAGTGGACATCTTTCCAATATTCGCGGCTAAGAAGCCAGGCGAATACAAAGAAAATAGCGAGGAACAGCATGACCTTTACGCCCATTTGCTGGCGCTCCAGCTTCATAGGTTCCGCTGTATAGGCCAGGAAATTTACCAAATCATAAATGGCCGCGTCATACTCTTCACCGCTCATGAGCCCGGCAGCCGCCACTTCCAGCCGACCGCACGGGGCGTCCATCATAGCATCCCCAGCAGGGAGGTTCACGTTTCCAGCGCTCATGTCACCGCCCGCGGCACACTCAGGCATGCCCTGCAGTTCCAGAAGCACATGTGGCATGCCGACTTGGGGATAGACTTTATTGTTGACCCCGTAAGGCCGCGAATCATCACGGTAGAAAGCCCGCATGTAGGTGTACAGCCACTCTGGCTGCCGCGCACGTGAGACGAGGGTCAGATCAGGGGGCGTTGCACCGAACCAGGTCTTGGCGTTCCTCTTGTCCATGGCGTTGGCCATCAGGGAACCAATCTTGATCTCAGGATCGAACATCAGATTGGCTTTGTACAGATCCACCGGTATGCCCAAGTCGCGGGCTACCCGGTTATGCCGCGAGTACTGCAGCGAGTGGCAGCCCATGCAATAGTTGGTGTACAGAGTGGCGCCGCGCTGCAGGGAAGGCTTGTCAGCGGGGTTCGTATCGATGGCATCGCAGGGGATAGTCCCGCAATCAAATTGCGATTCAGCACCTACCACCTTCAGCGGTATTACCGTCAGCGCGCCAATGAGGGCGGCCGCACCAAGGCTTTTGAAAAATCCCATTCCGCCATCCATGGTCACACGCTCTGGAACAGGCTTGGTTTTGTCCATCTTGGACCAAATTGGCATACCAACGAAGAATGCGAAGTAAAAAATGGTGCAGATTTGCGCCAGGAAGGTGCGCTCCGGTGTGGGTGCCTTAACGCCCAGAACGCCCAGAATCAAGAAACTGGATACAAACAACACCAACATAACCCGGTTTATCATGCCCCGATAGCGCCAGGACTTGACCTCACAGCGATCCAACCACGGCAGGGCAAACGGAATCGCCACCGACGCCGCGAAGAAGACGAAACCCCAGAACTTGTCGGGCACAGCCCGCAGCACGGAGTAGAACGGGGTGAAATACCACACCGGGGCAATGTGCTCGGGAGTCTTCAGGGCATTGGCCTCCTCGAAGTTGGCATACTCCAGAAAGTACCCGCTCATTTCAGGCGCGAAGAAAATGACGCCGCAGAAAAAGAAAAGAAAGACTGCGATGCCCTGAACATCATGGACCGAATAATAGGGATGGAATCGTATGCCATCGAGGGGCACGCCATTCGCATCCTTTGTCTTCTTGATTTCCACTCCGTCGGGGTTGTTGGAGCCCACTTCATGCAGGGCAAGTATATGCAGCACCACCAGCGCCAGCAGCACAATCGGGAGTGCGACGACATGCAGCGCGAAAAATCTGTTTAGGGTTATCCCTGACAGCAGGTAATCACCGCGAATCCAGGTGACGATGTCCTCACCCACGACGGGAATGGCGCCAAACAACGAGATAATCACCTGGGCACCCCAGTAAGACATTTGGCCCCAGGGCAGCACATACCCAACGAACGCCTCCGCCATCAGCACCACAAAAATCAGCATGCCGAAAATCCAGATGAGCTCTCGCGGCTTCTTGTACGATCCGTACAGCAGGGCGCGCATCATGTGCAAATAAACCACCACAAAAAATGCCGATGCGCCGGTGGAGTGCATGTAGCGCAGCAACCACCCGTAGTCCACATCCCGCATGATGTACTCTACCGATGCAAACGCCTCTTCAGCAGAGGGCGTGTAATTCATGGTCAGCCAAATACCGGTCAGCAGCTGGTTGACGAGCACCAGCAGAGAAAACACACCAAAAAAGTACCAGAGGTTAAAGTTCTTGGGAGCATAGTAGGCCCCCATGTGCGTATCCCAGGCTCGGGTAACTGGCAGGCGGGCGTCAACCCAGCCCATGAAAGATGTGAGTGCTTTTTGCATCAAGCCGCCTCCGCGTCTACACCGATAACGAGGACATCATTCCCCTCAAAACTATAGGGCGGAACCACAAGATTGTCCGAGGCCGGAACCCCCTGGTAGACCCGCCCCGCCAGATCGAATTTGGATCCATGGCATGGACAAAAGAAGCCGCCCAGCCAATCGTCGCCGCCAAGGTCTGCAGCGCCCACTTCAGGGCGGAACTTAGGTGCACATCCGAGATGGGTACAAAGCCCGACGGCGACGAAGAGCTCTGGACGAATCGACCGCGCTTCCCCTGACACGTATCCGGGCTGATCCGATGTCGCTGATGCCGGATCCTTCAAACTGCCGTCAAGTTTGGCGAGATCAGCCAGCTGTTCCTCGGTGCGGTGCAGGACATAAACGGGTTGTCCACGCCATTCAACGACAACCATCTGACCGGGTTCGAGCTTGCTAACGTCTGCCTTGACTGGCGCACCAGCTGCCTTGGCCTTCTCCGATGGATTCCACGATCCCAGAAAGGGCACAGCAACGCCCACCACGCCTCCCGCCGCTACCACCGACGTGGCAGCCGTGAGGAAACGCCTTCGGGTCTGTGAGGCGTCGTCCTGCTCTGTCTTGTCAGTCTCGGTAGGTTGCACTTCGCTCATAGTTAACCCCTTCGGCATGGAGGCACCTCCCCCTTACAAGGGCCAGCGCGTGGCAGGGCGAGGGACGAAAATCTCAGGGCGGCATGGTAATGCTATGGCAGGGTTGCCGCAAGCAAACGCGTTAGATTACCTAACCCACGCCCTATTTACGTAGACAAATAAGTGACAGACCACCCACGTCGGGGAGGCTCTGGGCTGACGTTACGACTGCACCTAGCGCTTGGAGAATTGCGGACGACGACGGGCTTTGCGCAGGCCCACCTTCTTTCTCTCCACTTCACGCGCATCTCGGGTAACGTAACCCTCGGCCCGAAGCGCTGGGCGCAGTGACTCGTCATAATCCATCAAAGCGCGGGTCAGTCCATGCCTGATCGCTCCAGCCTGGCCGAAACTACCCCCGCCGCTGACCGTCACAAAAGCATCAAAGCGTTCGTTGGTCTGGGTCAGTTCAAGGGGCTGGCGAACGATCATTCGCGCGACCTCGCGCCCGAAGTACTCTTCAATCGAGCGGCCATTGATCTGGATGTTGCCGGTGCCACCGCGGAGGAATACCCGAGCGGTGGAAGTCTTGCGACGGCCTGTTCCGTAATATTGTGCCATAGCCATATTGTTTTCCTTTAGAGCGCCAGTGACTGGGGCTGCTGCGCCACGTGGGGGTGCTCGGGTCCAGAATAAACCTTCAGCTTACGGAACATGGCTCTCCCGAGAGGGTTCTTTGGCAGCATGCCCTTCACGGCCCGCTGCAAGACACGCTCAGGCGCCCGGTCGATCAGTTTTTCAAAACTGTACGACTTGATACCACCCGGATAACCGGAGTGATGGTGGTACATTTTATCCGTTCGCTTATTACCCGTTACTCGAATTTTTTCACAGTTAACGACCACGATGTAGTCGCCCATGTCCATATGGGGCGTGTACTCGGGCTTGTGCTTCCCGCGCAGCCGATGAGCAATTTCTGTCGCCAGACGGCCAAGCGTCTTGTCTTCGGCGTCGACGACAAACCAATCGTGGTGCACATCGCCCGCCTTGGCGCTGTATGTTTTCATGGTGGAAGCCTCGGGGGCCAAATTCTAGGGAGCGCGGATGGTACTGGATGGAGCCATCGCTTTCAAGGGCTTTCCACATGGATCCAGGGGTCTTTTCCCACCCTCCCGGGAAGCGGCTCCCCCGCCCGCAGATTGGCTCAGGGCCGATGCTGCCTCGCCAAATACTCCCGTGACTGCATCTCCTGTAGTCGCGACAAAGTCCGACGGAACTCAAACGCCAGAAGCGACCCCTCGTAAAGTCTCTCCGGCGACACTGCCGCGCTCGTAATAAGTTTCACGCCTCGATCATAAAACTCATCAACCATATTGATGAAACGCCGGGCAACATCCTCCTGGGCAGGACCCATGACATCGATACCCGAAATCAATACGGTCTGGAAGATACGGCCTATCTCAATAAAATCACTCGCACTACGTGGCTTATGGCAAAGTTCCGTAAAACTGATTTTCGCCATGCCCTCCACCATCGCTTCGAGTATCAGCGGGCGGTGATTAATCTCAATTTCGGTCGCCATGGGCGACATGCCATTGGCCAATGCCGCAAAACTGCGTGCCAACGCCGTTTCTGAGTCGGCGCCCAACGGCGTATGCCATAGCCGAACCCGCTCCAGTGTGCGCAGCCGATAGTCAATGCCAGAGTCAACGTTAATCACCCGGGTATTTTCCTCAATCAGCCTGATGGCGGGCAGAAAACGGGCCCGCTGGAGCCCGTCCCTGTAGAGGTTCCCCGGTTCAATATTCGACGTCGCGACGAGCGTCACACCGCGCTGGAACAGGGCCTCCATCAACCCCCCAAGTATCATGGCGTCGGCGATATCACTGACGAAAAATTCGTCGAAACATATCACTATAGTTTCGGATGCTATCCCGTCCGCCACCTGCCGGAGAGGATTCTTAGCACCGGCAAGCTGGGTGAGCTCGTGGTGAACTCGCTGCATGAAACGGTGAAAATGAACCCTGAGCTTGGCCTCAAAAGGCAGGCTTTCATAGAACACATCTACAAGATAGGTCTTACCGCGCCCCACCCCTCCCCAAAAGTAAAGCCCCTGCTCTGGCTGTGGTGGACCTCCCAACAGGCGATGCAGTCGAGCCCGCGGCCTGTGCCGCTCGGCCTCCCGCGCCACAAGACGCTCAAAAAGGTCCTGTAGCGCGGCTACTGCCAGCGCCTGGGCAGCATCCGCCTGAAACCCGGGCCTGGTCAGATCTGCGTCATAATGCTCTTGGGGCGACAGTTGTGCCATGTTGCTCTGGGACTCCCTGAAAAATTATGAGTCGTGACTGAAGCGGGTTACACTAGTGCCCCAGTCAATCGATATACGTGATCTGCGGCGAATTGGAGTTAACTATGCCCTCAGTTGCCATATTGACCGCTACAGCCCTGCTTAGCCTTGGCGTGGGCCTCGCCTGCGGCTGGCTGCTGGGCATCCGGCGTAAAAGCAAACGCGACGTGATTCTCGACCTGGAGGCCCGACTTGAGCGGGCCATCGAAAGCCGAGCTGACTATGAGGCTGAGGTTGCAGAACACTTTGCCACGACAGCTCAGTTGCTGAACCGCATGACCCGAGATTATCGTGAAGTGTACAACCATCTTGCCACCGGCGCAGACAGCCTGTGTGACGGAGAGGTCACCATTCCGAGTGCAGCCACCCTGCTGGAAACACCCAGCGACACTCAGGAGGTGCCTGGCAATCTGGTGGGGGTTGTCCCGCCACTCGATTATGCCCCGCGCAAAAGCCCAGATGAAAAAGGGCAACTGTCGGAAACATTTGGTCTTGACCGACCGAGTAGCCAGGCAGTAGACCGTCTGCTGGAATCAGAGCCACTGGACCGATCGGCCTGAAGTCAGGCCGGATTTCCTATATCCACAAAGCAGTGCTCTACCCCCAACTCGCTGGCGAGCCAGGAACCCACTGATTGCACACCGAACCTCTCGGTCGCGTGGTGGCCTGCAGCAATGAAGCCGATACCCCTCTCCCGGGCGATGTGAATTGTCTGTTCAGACACCTCTCCCGTCACAAAGAGGTCTGCTCCCGCATCGGCTGCGGCATTGATATAGCCCTGACCGCCACCGGTACACCAGGCAACCCTGCGCACAGCGACCTCACCTTCACACAGCACCGGGCGCCCCAGCGCCCTGGTCAGCCCGCTGGCAAGGTCAGCCATCGGGCGGGCGCGCGCAAATTCGCCGGTAAAGACTGGAAACGTGGGTTCATCCCGTCGCAATGGGGTGAAATATTCCAGCCCCATGGCGCGTCCCAACCCAGCGTTGTTACCCAATTCGGGATGACAGTCCAGGGGCAAATGGTAAGCAAACAAACTTATTCCGGCCTCCATCAAGGTCCGGACACGTCGGCCTTTCATGCCCACCAGGCATGGATCCTCGGACTTCCAGAAGTAGCCGTGGTGAACCAGTACCGCGTCTGCGCCGGCGGCCACCGCGGCATCGAGTAGCGACTGGCTGGCAGTGACCCCCGAAACCACGGTGCCGATGCGCTCGCGCCCCTCCACCTGCAGCCCGTTGGGGGCGTAGTCTTGGAAGCGCTCTGGCTCGAGCAGCCTGTTGAGTGCCAGTAACATCTGGTCGCGCGTTGTTGCCATGAACACCATCCTGAAAAACAATCTGACTAAGGCAAGATTAACCACTGTGGTCTGTTTTACAATCAGGGGCCAGTGAGGAGTTAAGCAGTGAAAGAGTTTTTGGCGAGTTTATTTTGGCCCACGCTTGCCGGGATATTGGCCGCAGTGATCGTGCTCGACCGGTGGGTCCTGACAGAGCCTGAAGTCGCGAGCCGGGATTCTGCTGTGAAGAGCTACAGTGAGGCGGTTGCTCGGGCGACGCCCTCTGTTGTCAATATTTACACAGCAAAACTGGTGGAGTCGCGACGCAGCCCTCGACTTAACGATCCTCTTCTGCGGCGCTTCCTTGGTACCTCAGGGAGCCGCCAGCGCGTCGAACGCTCCCTGGGTTCCGGGGTAATTCTCACCGGCGAGGGCCACATCATTACCAACAACCATGTGATTGCTGATGCAGATGCCATACAGGTGCTGCTTCACGACGGTCGATCCGCCACAGCCCAGGCAATAGGCTCTGACCCCGCGACGGACCTCGCTGTGCTACAGATTGATTTACCAGCCCTTACCCCGATCGAACTCGCCGATTCCGATCAGGCCCAGGTTGGGGACGTTGTCCTCGCCATCGGGAATCCCTATGGCTTTGGACACTCGGTCAGCCAGGGCATCATTTCTGGCCTGGGACGCTATGGCCTGCAATTTTCTGACTATGAAAACTACATACAGACCGATGCCAGTATCCATCTGGGCAGTTCGGGAGGTGCCCTCATCAATGCCGGCGGTGAGCTACTGGGGATTAACACCCTCATCTACACTGCGAACGGCGAGGGTGCAAAGAGCACCGGCATCGGTATCAACCTAGCAACTCCCGCCAATCTCGCCCAGTTCGTGCTTGAGGATTTGGTCAACTACGGTACTGTGGTCAGGGGTTGGCTCGGGGTCAGCGTAGAATTTCTGCAAACCCCTGAGGCGCTCGCCTCACAGCAACAGGCTTTGGTGGTCTCCGGGCTCGCCGAAAGTGGTCCGGCGGCTCGGGCAGGCCTCAGGATTGGCGATGTGATCAGTGCTATCAATGGCAGCACCGTTAATGACGGACGCGTCACCATGCATCAAATAGCCCGACTCCGGCCGGGTGAGGTCGTCACCATTGAAGTCGAGCGCGCCCAGGAGCGTGTCGAACTGCAGGCCGTGGTGGGCACCAGGCCCCTCGGCTAGGCCTCTCTCTCGCCGAGTCGCAGCTCAGCACTGCGGGCATGGGCCTCAAGTGACTCGCCCCGCGCCAGCACGGAAGCGATTTTACCGAGGGCAGCTGCGCCGGCCTCCGAGCACTGGATAACAGAGCTTCGCTTCTGGAAATCGTAGACCCCAAGGGGAGAGGAAAATCTTGCGGTTGTCGAGGTGGGCAGAACATGATTGGGTCCTGCGCAATAATCACCCAAAGCTTCGCAGCTGCGCGCGCCGACGAAAATAGCGCCCGCCACGGTCAAGTCTGTAACTCGCGATTCTGCGCCCTCGAAAGCCAATTCAAGATGCTCGGGAGCCAGTTGGTTGCTAAGGGCAATAGCACTGTTCAAATCATCAACTTTTATCAGCGCGCCGCGATTAGTGAGCGCCGCCCGGATTATCGACTCGCGCTCCATGGTTCCGAGCAGTTGCAAGATGGACGTTTCCACCGCGTCCAGATAGGCGCTGTCCGGGGAAATCAGGATGGCCTGCGCCTGCTCATCGTGCTCAGCCTGGGAGAATAAATCCATGGCCATCCAGGCAGGGGGGGCACTGGCGTCAGCGATAATCAGTATTTCCGAGGGGCCTGCAACCATGTCAATTCCAACACGACCAAACACCTGCCGTTTGGCCTCCGCCACGTAGCGATTCCCGGGGCCCACAATTTTATCTACCCTGGGCACCGAGGGGGAGCCATAAGCCAGCGCCGCCACAGCCTGGGCACCACCTATAGTAATCACGCGATCGACGCCGGACAGTGCGGCAGCGGCCAGCACCATCGGTTCAAGGCGACCCCGCGGGGCGGGAACCACCATAATAATCTCACCGACGCCCGCAACTTGGGCGGGTATGGCATTCATCAGGACCGACGACGGATAACTTGCCTTGCCACCTGGTACATAAATGCCGATCCGCTCCATTGGTGTTACCTGCTGGCCCAGGCGATTACCCATGGCATCCTCATAAGACCAGGTCTCACTCAACTGCCGCTGGTGGTAGTCACGGATTCTGTCAGCAGCTGCTTCCAGTGCCTCCCGGGTAGAGCTGTCGAGCCCCGCCAACGCCTTCTGGAGCATGCCATGACCGATCAACAGTTCATCCATCGCTGCTGCAGGATGCGCATCGTGGCGTTGGGTCAAACGGAGCAAAGCGTTGTCGCCTTCTGCCCGGACCGATTCGATAATCTCAGCCACGGTGGCTGTCAAGCCCTGATCACGCTCCTCGTGGCGCGCGGTCAATGTTGCAAGCTGCTCGGAAAACGCGGGGGATGCAGCGTCCAACCGCCTTATCACGGTCGTCATGGCGCAACTCGCGTCTCAATGGCCCGGGCCATTGCTGCTATAACATCCTCAATCGAACCATGCCGGGTACGCATTGCCGCCTTATTGACAATTAATCGAGTGCTTATGTCAGCGATATGCTGGAGTGGCATCATGCCGTTAGCGCGCAGTGTGTTGCCGGTATCGACGATATCGACAATTTCGTCAGCAAGATTCATCAGCGGTGCCAACTCCATCGCACCGTAGAGCTTGATGATCTCAGCCTGGATCCCCCGACCCGCATAGTGGCGCTGGGCGATCTGGACAAATTTGCTGGCAACCCGGATTCTCCCCTGAATGGGCGGACGACCTTCGAAGCCGGCCGTCATGAGTCGACACCGGGCAATCCCGAGGTCCAAGGGCTCATACAACCCTTCGGCGCCGTACTCGAGCAACATATCCTTGCCCACAATACCGAGATCCGCTGCACCATGCCTGACATAGGTGGGCACATCAGAGCCCCGGAGAATAACCAGACGAATATCGGCGCGCTCGGTCGCGAAGAGTAGCTTCCGGCTGCTGCCAATATCCTCCACGGGTGACAGACCTGCCGAGTTCAGAAGAGGCAGCGTCTCCTTGAGAATGCGGCCCTTGGTCAGTGCTATCGTGAGTTGTTGTTTCATGACTTGTCCACCGAGCCGTTTGTTCAGCCTGGCTGTCGACGTATGTCCGCCCCGAGGGATTGTAGCTTTTCCTCAATACACTCGTAGCCCCGATCAATATGGTAAATCCTGTCGACACGCGTTTGCCCTTCGGCTACCAGCCCTGCAATCACAAGACTCGCTGAGGCGCGGAGATCCGATGCCATGACCGGGGCGCCCTTCAATTTTTCCGTACCGACGATAATCGCCATATTGCCCTCAATACTGATTTTTGCACCCATCCGGTTCATTTCGTGGGTCTGTACCAGTCTGTTTTCAAACACGGTCTCCGTGACCCGGCCCACCCCGTCAGCGATGGTATTCAGGGCGGTAAATTGCGCCTGCATATCGGTTGGAAACCCGGGGTATGGCCCAGTTGTGATCGCGACAGCACTGGGTCTGCGTCCCTGCATATCGAGTTCGATCCAATCCGAACCAATTTCGATAGATGCCGATGCTTCACGCAATTTTTCAAGCACTATATCCAAATGGTGGGGGACAGCCCCCTCGAGTCGAACCCGCCCTCCCGTCGCCGCTACCGCAACGAGATAGGTCCCCGCCTCGATTCGATCGGGCATCACCGTATAATCCGCGCCATTCAGACGAGCCACTCCCTCTATTTCAAGGGTTGAAGATCCTATTCCGGAGATCCTGGCGCCCATGGCGCACAGGCAATTTGCCAGATCAACTACCTCCGGCTCCCGCGCAGCATTACGGATCACCGTTTTACCTTCGGCCAGGGTGGCAGCCATCAAAAGATTCTCTGTTCCGCCCACGGTAACTGTCTCAAGAGTTATCTCAGCCCCGCGCAAGCGCCCCTCCCGACGAGCTTTTATATAACCTTCCTCGATGCGTATTTCTGCACCCATGGCCTCAAGGCCTTTAAGATGCAGGTCAACCGGCCGTGACCCTATCGCACAGCCACCGGGGAAAGACACGTCAACCTCACCAAAGCGTGCCAGTAGTGGACCAAGCACCAAAATCGAAGCGCGCATTGTCTTGACCAGTTCGTAGGGCGCCCGCAGCTTATTGACGGTCGCGCCGTTAACCTCGATGCCGAGTTTTTCATCGACCATCAGTTCGGCGCCCAGGCTCCCAAGAAGCTCCACCATTGTCGTAATGTCATGGAGATGGGGCAAGTTTCGCACAATGGTCTTGGCATCGGTCAAAAGAGTGGCCGCCAGTATGGGTAAGGCCGCATTTTTGGCACCTGACACCCGCAGCTGACCGACCAGCGTTTGGCCACCATGAATCAAAAGGCTATCCATATTCGGAACTCAGCCGGAAACCTCTGCCGGTGTCAGGGCTCGAATATTGACAGCGTGGATCGTTCCTGCCGCAATAGCGGCCGCCAAGGGCGCATACACCCGCTGCTGGCGGGCTACAGAACGAACACCGTCAAAGGTCTCTGACACCACCGTAAGGTTGTAGTGCCCTCCAACCAGCTCCACATCAACAGTCGCCCCAGGCAATGCGGCAGCCACCAACTCCCTGACTTCATTCGCTTCCACGCTATTCCTCCGTTGTCCGGGACTGAATTCGGCTGTCATCCCAGTTGGCTATGACGGCATCGAGGTCGCCACCTGCATCACGTGCTGCCGCCTCAAACTGACCCCTGTAAATCTCACCCAAATTAATATTTTCGATAATGAGGTTGCGCAGCTTCCAGCTGCCGTCCCTGTACTGCCCCATCTGGTACTTCACCGTGTAAACCTTGCCATCCTCACCTGACACCCGCTGCGTGACAGAGGCGACCCGGGTACTGTTGGGGGCAAAATCAGT
>CALKDK010000054.1 GCA_938084055.1 uncultured Luminiphilus sp. | reverse complement strand
GCATGAAAGGCAATGTGTTCGCCGATAAAACTGGCGATAAAAAAGTAACTGTGGTCGTAGCCCGCCTGTATCCGTAGGTTGATCGGGTAGGCTGTCGCATTCGACGCCGCCAGCAGCAGCTCGGGCTTGAGTTGCTCAGCCATGAAGCCATCAGCGCCACCCTGGTCGATAAGGATCGGTAATCTTTCGGTGGTCGAGCCCAACAGGTGACAGGCGTCATGGAGCAGCCAGCTTGAGCGGTCGTCTCCCAGGTAATTGCCGAGGGCCTTATGTCCCCAGGGACACTGGGTGGGTGAACTGATAGGGGCGAAGGCAGAAATCGAGCGGAACGTTCCCGGATTGCGCAGGCCAATAGTCAGGGCGCCATGTCCACCCATGGAATGCCCTGTGATACTCGCGCGCCTGGAGTCTACGGGCAGTGTGGCATTAACCAGTGCAGGCAGCTCATCCACCACATAGTCGTACATCCGATAATGTCTGTTCCAAGGCGCCTGCGTGGCGTTCACATAGAATCCGGCACCCAGGCCAAAATCCCAGCTGCCGTCGGGGTCGTCGGGTACATCATCGCCACGGGGACTGGTGTCCGGCGCCACAATGGCGATGCCGTGTTGCGCGGCATACTGCTGGGCGCCGGCCTTGGCGACAAAGTTTTCATCGGTGCAGGTCAGTCCTGAGAGATAGTAGAGCACAGGGACTGGACCCACCGCGGCCTGTGGTGGCAGGAAAACGGAGTAGATCATGTCGCAATTGAGTGCCTCAGATCGATGACGGTAGCGACGCTGTTCCCCACCAAAGCAGAGGTGGCTGTCAATCAACTCGGTCACGGTCAGTACACCACAACGGAGCGAATGCTTTCGCCGCTGTGCATCAGGTCAAAGGCGTTGTTGATATCCGACAGCGGCATGGTATGGGTGATCAGGTCATCGATGTTGATTTTCCCCTCCATGTACCAGTCGACAATTTTGGGTACATCGGTACGGCCCCGGGCGCCACCGAATGCGGTGCCGCGCCAGGAGCGGCCGGTGACCAGCTGAAAAGGGCGTGTGGCTATTTCTTGGCCCGCACCAGCGACCCCGATAATGCAGCTTTGACCCCATCCCTTGTGGCAGCACTCAAGAGCCTGGCGCATAACATTGACATTGCCAATGCATTCAAAGCTGTAATCAACGCCGCCGCCGGTCATCTGCACGAGGTGATCCACCACATCGTCCACCTCGCTGGGGTTGACGAAATCGGTCATGCCGAATCGCCTGCCGAGTTCTGCCTTCGCCGGGTTCATGTCGATACCAATGATGCGGGTGGCGCCGACCAGCCGTGCGCCCTGAATCACATTGAGACCAATGCCGCCCAAGCCGAAGACGGCGACGGTCGAACCCGCCTCCACGTTCATGGTGAAAGCGACCGCGCCAATGCCTGTGGTGACGCCACAGCCGATGTAACAAATCTTGTCAAAGGGTGCGTCTTCCCTAACCTTGGCAACGGCTATCTCTGGCAGCACTGTAAAATTAGAGAAGGTCGAACAACCCATGTAGTGCAGTAGTGGTTGGCCGTCGAGGGAGAAGCGGCTGGTTCTGTCGGGCATCACACCCTGTCCCTGGGTTTCCCTGATCGCCTGGCACAGGTTGGTCTTGGGGTGCAGGCAGAAATCACACTGCCGACACTCTGGTGTATAGAGCGGAATGACATGGTCGCCCGGTTTGACGCTGGTAACGCCAGCACCAACCTCCACGACAATCCCCGCCCCCTCGTGACCCAAAATGGCCGGGAAGGCACCTTCTGGGTCGTCCCCTGAGAGCGTAAAGGCATCGGTATGACATACCCCCGTCGCTTTGATTTCTACCATCACCTCACCCGGTTGCGGACCCTGCAGGTCCACGTCGGCGATTTCCAGGGGTTTGCCGGCCTCGAAGGCTATGGCGGCGCGTGTTTTCATAGTGTTCTCTCCTAGTTCGCTGGCCGCAGTGTCAATCAAATTGGCCAATTTCTCCAGCCCCCGGCAGGAACTGAACAACGTTTGAGGCAGGTTTGGCGTCCTGTGGTGACCTGGTCACCACCAACCTTTGCGCCGGAACAGGGTATAGAGCCCGATCAGGACCAGCGTGCAGAACCCCGCGACCATCCAGAACGCCCAGTCATTATCAACTCCCGGCATCCCGCCCACGTTGATGCCCATGAGCCCGGTAAAAAATCCAAGGGGCAGGAACAGAGCGGCAACAATTGACATGACGTACATCCGTTCGTTCATCTCTGCAGACAGGTCACTCAATTGTTCTTCATGGGCAATCGATACCTGCGAATGAATATGCTCGATCGCCTCGACGTGGCGATGCTGAAGTTCGCTGATTTCCCGTATTTGCGTCCTTTCTGCGTCGTTCAGCCAGCTTACCCGGGCATCGGCAAGCTGGGCCAATGCCCGCCGCTGGGGCCCTAGATAGCGCCTGAACTTCAGCGTCTGCCTGCGCAACAGGCCAAAGTCTGACTGTAGTTCCCGATAGCTCTCCGTGAGGGCCCGTTCCTCCAGTATTGCGGTTTGTTCCTCAAGCGTCGCAAGGGATTCGTCCATATTCGCAACCAACTGGGATAACCACTGGATCAGGAGTTGTCCCACCGATGGAGGGCCCACGCCGGCCGCGAGTTGTGACTCAATGGTTTCGGTGGCCTTCAGGTGCCGCAGCTGGGCTGAAAACAAGCTCACACCGTCGGTCCAAATACGTAACGACACCATGTCCGCCGTATTTTCGCCGCTTTTCAGATTGACTCCCCGAACGAGTAATAACAGTTGATCCGCCAGTTCTGCGATACGTGGTCGGGTTTGGCTGGCCAGCAGACCGTCAATAACAACCGGCAACAAATCGGTGTTGGCCCTGAGCCACGCCCGCGACTCTGGATTACCTGCGTCCAGTAGAATCCACAGCGGGTCACCGGCCTTGAGTAGGCTGGCCAGCTTCTGGGGGGCTACGGATGATGCGCCCCCGGTCTTGTCGAGGCAGTACGCTTCCAGAAAACCATTGTCCCCTGAAGGCACGGTTTTTGCTGATGAGCCAAACATAGGTTACCCGCCTTGCCGAGCAGAAATCGGTGATCTCAGGCATCCAGGCGCGCTGGATGTCGTTATGGTCAGTTGCCGGTGGGAACCTCGTTGAAGGGAATACCTTTGTCCGCCCGGGGGTCCTGGGGGAGGCCAAGAACCCGCTCGGCGATGATATTGGTCATGATCTCATCGGTACCACCCGCTATTCGCAACCCCGGCGCACCCATATAGGAGCGCTGTGCCATGCCCGTCAGGGATTCGAAGTCATCACTCCAGAGCGCCCCGTGTTCCTCGAGCAAATCCATGCAGAAGGAGGCAATGTCCTGGAGTTTTGGAGCGCCCACCAGTTTGCCAATGGAATTCTCCGGGCCAGGCAAATCGCCACGTGACAGGGCACTGAGGGCGCGGTAGCCGTTGTACTTGAGTCCTGCCTCAAGGACATGGAAATTCGCAATTTTTGCGCGTACCGCACTGTCCTTGATGGCCGGTTGGTCATTGATAGTGACCTCCCGGGCGATTTTCATGGCCAGGGGCACGTCCGCGCCCGAGCCGCCGCCACCGATCGCGAGGCGCTCATTCATCAGGGTAGTGAGGGCGACCTGCCAACCCTGGCCCACGTCGCCCAGGCGGAAGCCATCGGGCACCCGAACATCGGTGAAATAAACTTCATTGAAATCTGAATCCCCGGTCAGTTGCTTGATCGGCCTTGTTTCCACGCCGGGAGCTTTCATATCAACCAGAAAGGCGGTGAGTCCCTTGTGTTTGGCAACTGTTGGATCCGTTCTCGTGACAATCATGCCGTAATCCGAGTAGTGGGCTCCCGAGGTCCAGATTTTCTGTCCGTTGATCACCCACTCGTCACCCTCGGGTTCAGCCTTGGTGCGAAGCGCGGCCAGATCCGAGCCACTGGCGGGTTCTGAAAACAGCTGACACCAGATTTCCTCGCCACTCGCCAGTTTGGGCAGGAAGCGGTCGCAGCACTCAGGAGAACTCCAGGCCATGATGGTCGGGGCGATCATGCCCTGGCCGATAACAAAAAATCGCGAGGGGACGTTATATTTTTCTTCCTCCTGACCCCAGATGACTCTCTGGATTGGAGTAGCACCGCGTCCGCCGTATTGCTCGTCCCAGCCAATACAGGCCCAGCCGCCATCGTACTTGCGCTTCTGCCAGAGCTTTGCAATCGCTAGTCGACTCAGGCCCTCGGTATCCTGCGCTGTCAGCTGGTTATCGGCGAGCCACCTGGCTGCCTCGGTGCGGAAGGCGGCTTCTTCTGGGGTATCGTTGAAATCCATAGCTAAACTCCTGTGTCATCAGGCCGCAGTGGCGGTTTGTTGTTCGAGTGCTGTCACCAGGCGATCTTGCCAGTGGCGCTCCGAGCCCAGTGCCAGACTGAGCAGCTTGGCCCTGCGATAGTAGAACTGGCAGTCGAACTCCCAGGTGAATCCCATGCCGCCGTGAGTCTGAATGTTTTCCTGTGCCGCATGGAGTGAGGCTTGGATAGACGCTACCCGGGCGGTGGCCGCCGCAAGTGGCAGGCTTTCGCTTCCGCTCGCCAGTGCCCAGGCGCCATAGTATGCGTTGCTCCGGGCAATAGCATTCTTGACATACATGCCAGCCAGTTTGTGCTTGATGGCTTGAAAGGAGCCAATAGGCCGCCCAAACGCATAGCGTTGTTTCGCGTAGTCACAAGCTTGCTCGAGAGCCTTGTCCGCCAGCCCCAGTTGTTCCCAGGCCATGAGCACAGCGGCACGATCCAACAGCGCCTCAAAGTCCCGCCAGGAAACAGCGCCGTCGCCGAGTTTCTGGGCGGCTGCGTTGGTGAAATCGATGGCTGCATGGCCGCGACTAAAATCCAGCGTTTGCAGGGGCTGTCGGCTGACGCTGTCCTGGTCAAGCTCCACCAGACAAAGCTGTATGGTTTCGCTACTCGATTGGCAGGTTACGACAGCAATATGGGCACACTCACCATCGACCACGGGTTTTTTTGATCCGCTCAGGGTATTGTCCGAGAGCGTTGTCGCCAGTGATGATGCCGTGGTCTGACCCGGCCCCTCGGCATGGGCAAATGTTGCGATACATTCCCCAGATGCCAGGACCGGCAGCCACCGCGCTTTTTGTGTTTCGTTGCCAAAGGCCATGAGGGCCTCGGTCGCCAGATAAACAGAAGAGGAGAACGGTATGGGTGCGACAGCTCTGCCCAACTCTTCGGCAATGATGGCGAGTTCGTAGTAGCCCAAACCCAGCCCACCATAGGCTTCAGGTATCGCCGTTGCAGTCCATCCCATTTCGCCCACCCGGGCCCAGAGGTCAGCGTCATGACCCTGATCGCCGTCGAGAACGGCCCGCACCTTCGCTGGCGGACACTGCTGGGCCAGGAAGCCCCGCGCCTGTTCGCGTAGCATCAGTTGCTCTTCTGAAAACTCAAAATTCATGCTGACCTCACTTTGTTATGGTCGACAGCCACTCGCTGCAATAATTGCCGGTAGGGTTTATAGCTGCAATTGGGGGCTGACGGCAACGTGTTCAGACTGGAATCAGGTCCAGCTGTTGGCGCGCTCGCGCAGCGCCGCGCCCAGAAGCAGGGTGTCGACTCCAATACCGATGAAGTCGGCACCGGCTTCGACACTCTGGGTGACCAGCGCGTCATTCATCGTCAGGATACCGGCCAATTTGTCCATCGATTTGATTTTTCTGATGGCATCTACACAGAGGGCCACCAACTCCGGATCGTCTCCCTGGCCGATTTTACCCATCGAGGCGGCGAGGTCGGAGGGACCTATGAATACGCCGTGGATGCCTTCCACCTGCAGAATGTCCTGCAGATTATCCAGCGCAGTCAGCGTTTCAGCCTGCACGATCAGGCAGATCTCATCATTGGCCTCGTGCAGGTAATTGGCAACCTGGTTCCAGCGTGAGGCCCGCGCCAGTGATGTACCGACCCCCCGGCGACCCTGGGGTGGGTAGTAAACCGCTTGCACGCAGGCCATGGCTTGCTCTGGGGTATCAATCATGGGTACGACAAAGCTTTGCACACCCATTTCAAGAAATTTTTTGAGCAGTGCGGGTTCGCCGCTAACGGGCCTGACCAGCGGAGCGGTGGTGTAGGGCTCGATCGCCCGCAGGTGCGCCATGACGTCGGCCAGTTCAAAGGGAGCGTGCTCATGGTCAATCAACAGCCAGTCGAAACCCGCACCAGCGGCGATTTCGGCGACGCTGGGATCGGGAAGCCCCAGCCAGCAACCCCAGAGCGTTTTGTCGGCTGCCAGCCGCTGCAGGAACTTATTCTTCGGCAGGTCCATGGTCGGCCCCTATGTGAAGTCCACGTTGATTTTGCCCAGCGGGCCGTAGTCACAGGTCATGCGGTCCCCCGAAGTTGCCATGACGGGTCGGGTGAACGAACCGCTCAGAACCAGCTGCCCAGGCTGCAGGCCAATACCGTGCTTTGCAAAACGTTTACACACCCAGCAGATGCCCTTGGCTGGATGATCCTGCACCCCAGCTGCAAGCCCCGTTTCCTCGACTTCGCCATTGACATACAGGATCGCTCCAGACCAGCGCAGGTCGATGGCGCGCGGGTCAAACTGCCCATCCCCAACGATGTAGCCCGCATTGGCCGCGTTGTCCGCGATGGTATCGAACACCTTGCGGGTGTAACCCGTTTCGGGATCCGTACGGAAGCTTCTCGCGGCGATCAGTTCCAGTGCCGGGACCACATAGTCAGTGGCGTCGATCACCTGCTCGATAGTAACGCTTTCCCCAAAAAGAGGCGTTTTCATGACAAACGCCAGTTCAACTTCAATGCGGGGATCGCAAAATTCTCCAGCGCTGATGGTGCTGTTGTTGGCGTAGTACATACTGTGCAGCAGTATGCCAAAGTCGGGGGTCGTAATGTTCATGGCGCTTTGCATCGCCCTTGATGTCAGGCCGATCTTGTAGCCGGTAATCCTGTCCCCGCCAGCAATTTTCCGGTCCACCCAGGCCCGCTGTACGGCATAGGCATCGTCCATCGTCATGTCGGGGTGGGAGAGGGTGAGCGGCTTGATCTGCTGTCCGGTTTGTTCGGCAACGTACAGCGCCTCGGCAGCTGTCTGTATCTCCCCTGGATCCAGCATGGTGCTCCTCAGTTGTTGCGGTAGTTGAACTTCACGGGGGCGATCTCCCGCATCTCGAATGACAGTGAAATCTTCTGCTCGGCCATGGCCTCGGACAGGTGGGATTTTAGGGTCGCAAACAAGCTCGCGCCGGCAGCCTGCCGAGCCTCCTCAGTGCGACCGCTACCGACGTTCATTCCCACATGAAGAAAGGCGCTGTCGGGGTCACCTGAGCCAACGCGCTGGTAATCCGCGCGGTAGGCCCGTAGACGCATGCCCTGCTCGGGAAACAGGCCTGTCGCCGCCGCTGTGTCGGCGAGGCGTTTGAGCAGTGCATCAATATCGAGAGCCGACTCGGATAGGTTGTTGGAGTATTCGACAATAATATGGGGCATGACGTATCTCTGTTATGGCTGTCCGTTCAGTGGGAAGACCGCATTGATCTGACCCGTACCCGAGCTGCCAAAATAAGGGGTCAAAACCTCAACCTTGCCCTGGTAATTATCCCAGCCCAGCGTGCCCAGCAGCATGGCCGTGTCATGCATGAAGCCCTCGCCGTGGCATTTGTCAGCATACTCCGGGAGCATGGCCACAAATTCCTGCCACTCACCCTGCTGCCACATGCGAACGACCTCGCGGTCCATGTGTTCGAGCATCGGTGACCAGACCCGGTGCAGGTACTGCTCAGAGATGCCATTTTGTGCAAATCGATGGGACAGTGAGCCCGAGGCAAGAACGGCAACTTTTCCTTCGTAGTGCTCCTCAATGCTGCGCCTGAGGGCATCCCCGAGGCGGGCGCTGTCTTCGAGGTCATGAACCTGGCAGAGGGCGGAGATGGACACTACCTTGAAGCGTCGATCCTCATTCATGTAGCGCATGGGCACCAGCGTGCCGTACTCCAGTGCGAGGGTTGTGTCTGAGTGGGCTCGGGTCTGGACGCCCGCCGCAGTGCAGCCCGCCGCGATGATATCTCCCAGTTCGGTGTTGCCATCATATTCATAGGGCATGTTCTTGATGAAGTGAGGCAATTCATTGCTGGTGTAGACACCCTTGAAGTGGGGAGCGTTGTTAATGTGATAGCCCGAATTAACCAGCCAATGGGTATCGAAGACAACGATGGTATCGATATCCAGTTCTCGGCAGCGCCGGGAGATCTCAATATGCCCGTCGATGGCGGCTTGCCGGCATCCCTTGTGGGGGCCATCCAATTCCGACAGGTACATGGATGGCACATGGGTAATCTTTGCTGCGAAAGCTATGCTGCCCATAGTGCTGCCTCAATCAGTTGACGTCCCGAGGACCGGTACCCGGTGTGTATCGTGTGCAATGCATACGTTCTTCGTTTCCATGTAGAAATCAAAGCTGTAATCACCTCCGTCGCGTCCTATGCCACTCATCTTCGTGCCGCCAAAAGGCGAGGGGAGATTGCGGTTGTTTTCAGAATTAACCCACAGCATACCCGCCTGAACGCCCTGCGCCATCCTCATGGCCCGCCCGGTGTCCCGGGTCCAGATATACCCAGCAAGACCGTACTCACTGTCATTGGCGATCTGTAAAGCGTCGGCTTCATCCTCGAAACCCATCGCCGTCAGCACCGGTCCAAAGATCTCTTCCCGCGCCACTCGCATGCTGTTGCTGGCGTCGGTCAACAGGGTAGGGGCGACATAATTACCCGGACCCAGGTCTGCTCTGGCAGTGCCTCCTACGGCAATGGTTGCACCGTCCTCGGTTGCGGTGGTCAGGTAACCAAGGACTTTGTCGTAGTGTCCGCGATGAATAAGCGGTCCCACTTCGGTACCGGGATCCAAGGGGTGGCCCACCACCAGTTTGGCCACACGTTCCTTGAGTGCATCCAAAAATTGGTCCCGGACACTGTTCTGGATTAGCAGCCGGGAGCTCGAGGTGCAGCGCTGGCCGTTGAGTGAATAAATCATGAACACCACGGCATCAAGCGCCCGGTCCAGGTCCGCATCGGCAAAGACGATGACCGGATTTTTGCCTCCCAGTTCGAGATGCACGCGTTTCAGGGTGTCGGCACCTTGTCGGATAACATGTCGGCCGGTTGTGGTCTCGCCCACCAGGGCGATGGCCTTGATTGCCGGATGCTCACACAGTGCCTTGCCGACCACCTCGCCATAACCCTGCACGGTATTCCAAACTCCTGGCGGGAGTCCTGCCTCGGCGCTGATCTCGGCAAGCAGCTGCGCAGACAGCGGGCTCAGTTCCGCGGGCTTGTGGACCACGGTGCAGCCGGCGGCAAGTGCAGGGGCTATCTTCCAGGTTGCCAGCATAAAAGGGGTATTCCAGGGCGTAATAATCCCCACTGGACCGATCGGTGCGCGCACCGTGTAATTGGTGTGGTCGGGCTGGAACAGCGACTGGCCGTTCCGCGCCTCGGGCGCCTTGTCGGCAAAAAACCGGAAGTTCGCGGCCCCGCGCACAGCGGCTTGTTTCATGAAGCGTATGGCCTGACCACAATCTGAAGATTCCACGAGGGCAATTTCATCAGCACGCTGCTCGATGAGATCGGCGAAATGGTGCAGGAGCTTTCTGCGCTGGGATCCCGCCATGGCGGCCCAGTCCGGGAAGGCACACGCGGCCGCCTCACAGGCGCTCTGCACGTCCTGTTCATTGCCTGCGACTACACTGCCCAGCACGGTATTGTCGGCGGGATTGAGATTCTCGAACAGCTCCGCCCCGTTTGTTGAGCACCAGCTGCCGCCTATATAATGCCCTGCTGGCTGCTGGCGAAATCGCTCCAGGTAAGCAGCTGCTCGATCTTTGTGATCTGATAAGGTCCCACCTTGGGGTTTGGACATGTCCGGGCTCTCTGCGCAAGCGGTTGATCTAAATTGCGTAACATGTTACATATCTGCGCAGGCGCTGGCAAGGCCGGCGGGGTGCGCGTTGATCAGGCCGGGGTTGGCCTCCTGCTGGGCGGGGCCGACCCCTGCTGACGCGCTGACAGTCGCTGAAAAGGGGATGGAAACGCACTATGCGCACTGCAGATGACTGGTTTGTCTACAATTGTTGGTACGCTGCCGCTTGGACCAGTGAGATCGAGGAGGGGAAGCCCCTCGCTCGCACCTATCTTGAAAAACCCGTTGTTATATACCGTGGGGATGACGGTCGCTATGTGGCACTGGACAATCGCTGCTGTCACCGCTCAGCGCCCCTCGCCATGGGACGCATAGAGGGAAACTGCCTGCGGTGTATGTACCACGGTATGAAATATGATCCCTCCGGCCAATGCGTGGAAATCCCGGGTCAGGCGCGAATCAGTCCCAACCACCGTGTGCACAGCTACCCCCTGGTGGATCGCGGCGGCATGTTGTGGATCTGGATGGGACAGCCGGAGAAAGCAGACCCGGACCATATTCCTCACTTCGAACCGCTTGAAGATCCCTACTGGTGTGGACTGCCCAAGCGCTGCTACCTGCACTACGACGCCAACTGGATGCTGATTGTGGATAATCTGGCAGATTTTTCCCACCTCGCTTTCGTGCACACCAATACCCTGGGAGGCTCGGAGGACTATGCGAAGGAGTCGGCACAGGCGGTGGACAAATTGGCCAACGGATTTGAATTTGAACGCTGGCATCGGGCCAGTGGCCAACCCCCATATCTGCAGAAAATCACGCCTTGGTCCGAGGATACGGTGGTGGATCGACGCAACTTCGTGCGCATGTATACCCCGGGTATTTTTCTCATGGATACCCAGTTTGGCCCGACTGGGTGGGACAGCATGCCCGAGCCTCCTGAGCTGTTGGAATTTCGCAATTGTCAGTACATGACCCCTGAGACCCGGGGCACCACGCACTTTTTCTGGGAGTACCTGAGGAATTTCCGTAAAGGGGAAGATGACGTGGGTGAAACCCTCAGGGAGGTTATGTTTGAGGGGTTTTTTGAGGATAAGGTAATCATAGAGGCGCAGCAAAAATTACTCGAGCAACACGGGGATTTCCAGCCAAGGGGGCTGGCCAGTGACACCGCTTTGGCGCAGTTCCGGCGGGTTTGGTTTGAGCAGATCGCGGCGGAGCGTGAAACGTTTCCCGAGCCGGTCGACATCATCAAAAACCCGGTGCTTTGATCGTGGCTACCAGACTGGTCAGCTTTGAGCAGGGGGGTGCCGCTTCCTGGGGAGTTGTCTCTGGCGATGGGGGCATCATCGATCTCGGCAGCCGACAGGGCGGCTCGGTTCTTCAGGCGCTGGGGAGAGGGCTGGATTGGCAGGCTCTTGCGGAGATCGAAGACACGGTTGCGCCCGATACCTCGATTGCAGACGTGGTTTTACAGCCGCCGGTTGTCTGTGGGTCCAAGATCATCTGTGTCGGTGTCAACTACGCCAACCGCAATGCCGAGTACAAGGACAACACTCCCGAACCTGAATGGCCCAGCCTGTTCATGCGGGCACAGGAGTCGTTTACCGGTTCTGGCCAACATTTATGGCGTCCCCCTGAAAGTCCGCAACTGGATTATGAGGGTGAAATCGTCCTGGTTGTTGGCAAGACGGGGCATCGCATTCCCCAGCAGCGTGCCATGGAGCATGTGGCGGGTTACACGTTGATGAATGAGGGAACGATCAGGGATTGGGTCCGCCACGCCAAGTTCAATGTGACCCAGGGGAAAAACTTTCCCCGGACCGGCGCCGTTGGTCCCTGGCTGGTCGACCCCGGCAGCGTGGGTGATATCGCGGGGCTGTGTCTTGAAACCCGAGTCAATGGCGAGCTGCGACAGAAAGATACCACCGCCAACCTGATGTTTCCCTTCGATTACCTGATCAGCTACCTGTCAATTTTTTACACCCTGCAACCTGGGGACATGATTTCGACCGGCACACCCAACGGCGCAGGTGCCCGTTTTGATCCTCCCCGTTACCTTGCGCCGGGTGATGTGGTCGAGGTGAGCTGCCCAACCATTGGTGTGCTCAGCAACTCAGTCGTAGATGACCCGACTGCGGGTGGCGATATGACATTGCAGCTGCGCAGCAATCGTCGTGGTTGATTTGGTGCGGTAGCGCGCAAAGCCCCGCGTTGTTTTCTGGCAGTTGCCCCGGACTAGCCGTGCTTACCGATGTGCCAACCCCAGGTGCCCAGAGTGCGCTCGGCCACTTCGGCGGGATGGGTTTCGAGGTCGGTGGACATCGTGTCATTCCAGCGGTTCAGGTAGCCGAATAATCCAATGGCAGCCACAATTTCGACGATTTCTCCCTCATCCCAATGCCGTTTCAGTTCCGCAAAATCATCCGCACTGGCCTCGTTGGGTAATTGGCCTGCTTTGACCGCAACAGTCAGTGCTGCGCGTTCGGCTGGGGAAAACAAATCGCTGGTAGGAAAGTCCCAGAGCGCGGCAATTTTCTCGTCGGAGGCAGAGTAGATACTGCTCAGGTTGGCCATGTGTGACTGGCAGTAGCGGCAGCCACTCGCCTGGCTGCTGATCAGCGCGACCAGCATTTTGGTTTCCTCGGGAACACTCCCCTCGTAGAGGATGACTTGATTAAGGGCAGCGAAGGCCTTGGCGATCTTTGGTCTGCGGGACATGGTGAGTACGCTGTTGGGGATAAATTTCCGGATCTTCAGGTAGCGCTCGAGCATCTCCTGCAATTCAGGGTCAGCGATGTCTTCACGGGCAAGGGGAGGCAGGTGTGCCATAGCATGGGTTCCTCTAGGCTTAATGGTGCTGCGCTTTCGGCAAGATTTCGTAACATGTTACTAGTATGTGTGCTTCAAAAAAGGCAGACAACTTTCAAAGACGCCATGAGGACAGCGGGTTCTCTGCAGGCTTACGGGGTCCTGCACGAAAATGTTGGATTGAGATCCCGGGTCGCGTCCAGTTCTGCCCGGAAAAGCTTTGGGTCAGCATCCCGCGAGGTGGCCTTGCACAACCTCCATGACCGTTGTTGGTACGCGACCGCCATGCTGCGCACCCAGTTTGCCAAAATCACCCTCGACGGCGCTCCACTCGCCCGAAACCCGGCACTGCTCGAGCCCAACCGGGTGATGGGCTACTGAAGTCTCAGGTTACTGGAAGCGTTGATGAAAGGATGCGGCGGCCTTCGGGAGCTTGCCTTGTAAGTTCTGCAGCTCACCCACCACATAGGCCTCCGAGGGCGCCGCCAATGCCTCGTACAGTGTCGTCACGATCTGTCTTGCCACGGTGCCCTGCCAACGGTTGGGCAGCAGGTCTTCCGGTAGCGGTGTATCTCTCAGCAGGATACGCCGGTACTCGTGAATCAGTAACAGTCGCGCCTGAAAAGCCTCCTGGGGCGACGGCGTAATACCCTTGGCAATGACTTGTTCAAGGGGACTGAACTGCCGTATCAGATCCGAGTAGTCAGCGGCCAGCTTATGGAGCTTCCAGTGCTCGGATACGATTTCCCGAAGCGCTTTTTTGGTTGTCAGGGTAGAGGTCTCGGCGTCCATGAGGATCACGCCAGTCTCAATATTGAATTCGTCAAGCAGGTCTCGAATCGAGTCAAGGTCGCCCCCCGGACGCGCATAGGTGCCCGGCGATATGGAGCGAAAACCCAGCCAGTTCAGGCTGCGCCGCAGATCTTCCCGCTGGGATTCAGCAACGTTGGTGGGAATGAGCAATTGCCAACGTCCCTGCCAGGACTCCCCGCTCGCGCTATAGATCCTCTGGGCCGCTCGCTGGTACTCCAGGCTCCCATAGGTACTGAATCGATAAAAACTGCGCCGCCCCTCCCGATCCACTTCCAGCCAACCTTCTTTGGTCAGGCGAAATACCGAGGTTCGAACCAATCGGTCGTTAATACCCAGCTCCTGCAGCGCCGTTGCGGCACTGCCCAGCCATATCTCCTTGCCGTGCTGGGAGACAACATCGCCGAAGAACGTGATGATCAATGATTTCGCGCGCATAGGTTGGCGCGCGCGGAAGGCATCGATGATGGGCTGGAGCTGTTTCCTGATGCTCAATGTGGTTCCTTTTCCGCTTGGCAGGCGTCTTTTCTGATACAAAAAAGTTGCTTCATAAGTCTAGTGTGTTTTACTTTACAGGCTTCAAGAACTACTGCAAACGTTAGATCAGTGTGGTGAATGCGTCTATGTCGGCATTGATGGAAGTTCGGAAAACGTCGCGGGACCAACTCGAGTCGCTGCAACTGCAGCGACTGCGCAGCACGCTGGAACACGTGTTTGAGCATTGCGCACCCTACAGAGAAAAATTCGAGGCCGCTGGTGTTGCGCCAGACAGCCTGAAGAGCCTCGCTGACCTCGCAAAATTTCCTTTCACCACGAAAGATGATCTTCGCGCCCACTATCCTTTTGGCCTGTTCTCCGTACCCCGGGAACAGGTGGTGCGGATCCATGCGTCCAGCGGCACAACGGGAAAACCCACCGTCGTGGGGTACACCCGGGAAGATATTGAGCACTGGGCCACTTGCGTTGCCCGTTCCATTGAAGCGGCCGGAGGTCGGCCCGGTGACCGGGTCCAGGTCGCTTACGGCTATGGACTTTTCACCGGTGGACTGGGCGCGCACTACGGTGCCGAGAAGCTGGGCTGTACCGTGATACCCATGTCGGGTGGGCAAACAGAAAAGCAGGTGCAGCTGCTCCAGGATTTTGAGACCGACATCATTATGGTGACGCCGTCTTACATGCTGAATATAGCTGACGAAATCGATCGTCAGGGTATCGACCCCGCCCGGCTGAAACTGCGCATTGGTATTTTCGGAGCGGAACCCTGGACCCCAGCCATGCGCGAGGCGATCGAGGCGCGCTGTCATCTTGACGCCACAGACATTTACGGATTGTCCGAGGTGATGGGTCCGGGCGTCGCCCAGGAGTTTGTTGAGAGCAAGGACGGCCCCACGGTCTGGGAGGATCATTTCTATCCGGAAGTTATTGACCCGGATACCGGTGCCGTGCTGGCCGATGGCGAAGAGGGTGAACTGGTATTTACCAGCCTGACCAAGCGCGCATTTCCCGTCATTCGATACCGAACCCGGGACCTGACCCGGCTGCTACCGGGGAGTGAGTGCGTCATGCGGCGCATGGCGAAAATCACCGGTCGTTCTGACGACATGCTCATTATACGCGGCGTGAACGTTTTCCCCTCCCAGATTGAGGAGTTGATACTCAGGTTTCCCGCCCTTGCACCCCACTATCAGATTGAGCTGTCCAGGGCCGGGAATATGGACGCCCTGGCCCTGCGCCTTGAAGGGCAGCCCGGTGTCGAGGAGGCCGAGGTCCAGCAGCAGTTGGGAGAACTTCGCAACCAGATTAAATCGCTTGTTGGTATCAGCTGTGCCATGGAGCTGTTACCCGAGGGCGGGGTGCCCCGCTCAGAGGGCAAGGCCAAGCGGGTCGTGGACCGTCGGTGACGGTTCGGTATTGGGATGTAAGACATAACCGGGGGCTGGCTTGCCCGCCTCCCAACAAAAAAGTGCAACGACGAGGGAACGACTATGGATCATCAGATCAAGCCAATAACCAGTGCCTGCCGATCTGCCTTACTGGGCAGCGGCGCCGCCGCAGCGGCGCTGCTGTTCAATAGCGCTCCCGCACTGGCCCAGGGTGATCAACTGGAAGAGGTGATCGTGACCTCCACCTACCGCGAGGAAAACCTGCAGGACATCGGTGTGGCGGTGACGGCCATCAGCGGCGATGAGCTCAATGATGCCCAGATATTTGGCCCCACTGAAATTGCCTTTCGTGTCCCGGGTATGGCCTACGCCGAGTTTGCGCCCGGGCAGGCCATTATATCCATGCGCGGAGTCAGTTCCGCCGACGACGGCCCGAGCATGGACAACTCGGTGGTCATGTTCCTCGACGGCATGTACGTCGGCTCCATCGCATCGATCAATCAGGAAATGTTTGACGTTGAGCGCATCGAAGTGCTGCGCGGTCCTCAGGGCACACTGTTCGGGCGCAATGCGGTCGGCGGCGTTATCAACGTCACCACCCTCAAGCCCAGCCAGGAGACCAATATTCGTGCCGAAGTATCGGCGGGCAATGAGGGCACCCTTCGTTACCAGGGTTTGATTTCTGGCGGGCTGACGGAAAATCTCTCGGGCAAGCTGGTTTACAACCACCGGGAGCACGACGGTTATGTCGACAACATCATCATGGGCGTTGACCAGCAGGACGAGGATGTCACCTCCTACCGGGGGCAACTGCGCTGGGAGACCGAACGCATGGATTGGCTACTGTCCGCCGACTACATGGAGGATGAGCGTGAGGACATGGGACGTTTTCCGGTGTTCGGCAACGGTGGTCCGACCGTAGACGTCTGGAAGTCCTGGGGCGGTGGCTTCAGGAAGGTTGCCGCTCCGGCAGGCACCAAGGAAGAGGGGGGCGGTTCTGAGCGCGAGGCCTCTGGTTTCAGCCTGGTGGGGGATATCGAGTTCGGTGCGGGAACGCTGACCTCCATTACCGGCTTCCGCAACGCCAAGACCGATTGGGGCATGGCGTCGGTGGGCGTGGGTATTCCGGTGGAAATTATCGATGACATTACCCAGGACATCGATACCTTCACCCAGGAATTCCGCTGGACATCCAATCTGGATGGCCGCTTCAATTACGTCGCGGGCCTTTACTACCTCGATGAGGACTCGGAGCGCACCGAGCAGTACCGATTGCTGATACCGGGAGCGGTGGGCGGTGGGGTATTTGTTGATCCCTCTACCCAGGATTGGGCGGGGGCCACTGACATTGGTAACGAGGTGTCTCGGCAGGTCAACACCACCACCTCCTACGCGGCCTATTTCCAGGGTGACTACGATCTGACCGACGCCCTGACCATGACTTTTGGCCTTCGTTATACCTACGACGAAAAAGATACCACTACGACAGGGGTCAACTGCGGCAACGCCGCCGGACAGGCCAACTTCCCCCAGTACTGTGCCGGGGTCGGGGGTAGCCTGTCGGTCATACCCCAGACCTTTACCGTCAGTGCCAAGGACGACTGGAGCGATGTGTCACCCAAATTCACCCTGACCTACAACGTCAGCGATGACCTGATGCTGTACGGCACCGCGTCCTGGGGCTTCAAGAGCGGTGGTTTCGGGGGTGGCGCCGGTACCCCCGAGCAGGCGGCCCGGTCAATCGATCCCGAGAACGTGATCAACTACGAATTGGGTTTAAAGGGTGATTTTCTCAACCGCACCCTGCGTCTGAATGCGGCGGCCTTTTACATGGATTACACCGATCTGCAGATCGTGCGTTTCGGTCCCACCGCCGACAACCCGGATTTCGGACAGTTCACCACCGAGAATATCGGTGAGGCGGAGATCGCCGGCCTGGAGATGGAGGTCACCTGGGCCCCGTCAGAGAACTTCCGGCTCTTTGGTACCTACGCCTACCTGGATACCGCCGTGGCTGATTTCACCATCGGTGGTGTTGACCCCACCGCGATACCGGGTAACTCGGATGACCTGCGCCAGGCCCCGGAGAACAAATACTCCCTGGGTGGCGTTATCGACTTCCCTTTGCCGGGGGGCAGCATGATCAGCCTGCGGGCGGATTACTACCACACCGACGAACAGATCAATGATTACATTAACCAGAATACGATCATTGATGAGTTTGATCTCATCGACGCGCGCCTGTCCTGGACCTCCGCCAGCGGCAACTGGCAGGTGGCCCTGTGGGGTAAGAACCTCACGGACGAGGAATGGGTCTCCCACAGTTACACCATCGGGCCCGGCGTCATCGGCGTTTGGGGTGCACCGGCGCTGTACGGTGTTGCAGTCTCCTACGAGATGTAATGGCAAAGGGTGTGATCAAAGGGCTGCTGGACAGCCCTTTTTTTTGCCGGGAATTCGCCGGCGGATAGGGAGTGCGAGGGCGATGACGATAAGGGCAGTTTGTTTTGGGCTGTGCATCAGTCTGCTGGGCTGTGGCGATGCCCAGCAGGGCGGGCCGGGCGCTCATCGGGAAGCGGTGGTCCCCGGTGAATCGACGGCTGTCGCCAAGGCTCCCGGCAGGGTGACCCTCTACAGGGACGCCTACGGTACCCCCCAGGTATTTGCTGATTCCAACTTTGGCGTGTTTTTCGGCTATGGCTATGCTGTGGCCAGCGATCGCCTGTTTCAGATGGAAATGCTCAAGCGCACGGCCCGGGGCAGGGTGGCGGAGGTGCTGGGCCCTGAGTTCCTGGATCTGGATATCAAGCTGCGCACGGAATACAACCATCCCACGGTGGAGGAGCAGGTAGCGGTGCTGCCTGAGCGTGATCGCGAGGTGTTGGCGGGTTATGCAGCGGGCTTCAATGCGCGGCTGGAGGAACTGGCGCAGCAACCCGGTAAGCCGCTGCCGAAACCGTTCTATGATCATGGCTTCTCGCCATCCCGCTGGACGGCGCTGGATGTCGCGGCCATCTTCGTGGGTTCGATTGCCCATCGCTATGCCGATTTCAGCAGCGAACGCGACAATCTGGCGTTCCTGCGGGCAATGGAGCAGCGCCATGGCGTACCCGGGGGCTGGGCTTTGTTTAATGCGGTCAAGTGGTTGGTGGACAACACCTCTCCCACGACCGTGCCTCGGCAAGCGCCGCTCACCCTGGTGGCGCCCGAGCGCCCTGACTATCTCAATGATGAGACCGCCGTATCACCCCTTGCCCGGATTGTGACGGGTGCGGATGGACGGTTTGCCGGGCTGAGTAATACCGAGTTTGGTCAGGCCCGGCTCGAGCGGCAGCTGGCAGAGACCGGCTACGGCCGCCACAGCGACTTTGCCCCGGCCAGCAACTATTGGGCGGTGACCGACCTGGCCGACGGCAAAGGGGCGCTGCTCAATGGACCCCAGTTTGGCTTTGCCATGCCCAGTTATGTCTACGGGGTTGGTTTGCACGGCGGCGACTTTGATGTTGTTGGCAATACGCTGCTGGCGTTGCCGGCGCTGCTGTTTGCCCACAACAACCACGTCGCCTGGGGCAGCACGGCGGGCATCTCGGACCAGACCGATGAATTTTGGCTGCGCTTAAACCCAGAGAATCCCGAGCAGTATTGGCATCAGGGGGGCTGGCAGGATTTCGACAGCTGGCCCGAGCAGATAGCGGTGGCCGGAGCTGAGCCTGTGACCGTGACGGCCAGGCGATCCGTGCACGGGATGGTGCTGGCCCACAATCCGGCGGGCGGCGTAGCCTGGGCCAGGGCCCGGGCCTGGGAGGGCGCAGCTGTTCAGGATTTGATGGCCTGGGTGTGGCTCGCCACCGACAAGACCCTGGAGGCGGCGGAGGCGCGCATCGCCGACAAGACCACCAATATCAATATGTACACCATGGATAAAATGGGACGACTGGGTTACGTGCACAGCGGTCGTTATCCCCGGCGAGCTCCCGGTCACGACCCGCGCTTACCGGCGCCGGGTGATGGCAGTATGGATTGGCAGGGCATGCGCCCCTTCGCGGACAATCCAAAAATCCTCGATCCGGAGCAGGGTTACATCGTCAATTGGAACAATCGGCCTGCCGGTAACTGGATCAGCTCCGATCTATGGCCCTACACCTGGTCCAGGGCCGACCGCGTGCACATCCTGATCGATGAAATCGAGGGCCTGGAGTCCCGGTCGGTGGCGGCGGTCGCTGCCATCAATACCCGCAGTACTTTTGAAGACGTGAATCACCGTTATCTCTTGCCCCTGTTGGGCGAAGCACTGGCGGCACAAGCCATTGACGGGACAGCTGCATCGGCGCATCAGTGGCTGGTGGACTGGGACCGTTCCTGGCGGGTTGATGACACCGGCCATTACGGACCCGCGAACGCCATCATGGAGGCCTTTCTGCGCCATCTGCAGCGCCTGGTGTTCCTGGATGACGTGGGGGAGGCAGAATATTTTCGCTTCGCCGCCACTAACCTGCCAAACCAGCCCGTGGGCGCAGCCATGAGCACGACTGTGGCGGTTCGAGCCCTGGCCAAGTATCTGGATGACCGGGACGCGGGTACTGAAGGTGGCTTCGACCTGCTTAACGGCGCCACGCCAGAGCAGGTCTTTGGCGCCAGTTTTCTCAGCGCTATCGAAGAGTTGGTCGCAGAGCAGGGGCCTGTGGTTAGCGACTGGCGGCTGGAGGCCGCGCCCATGGTCTGGCAGCCGGTGAATTTCCGAGGGGTTCCCCAGGCCGATACGGACAATTCGGTCAGCCTGCGGGGCTACCAGAATAGGGGCAGCGAAAATAATATCTTTGTCGCCACGGGTTCCGGTATCGAAGCCCATGATGTGATCCCCCCTGGGCAGGGGGGACACCTTGACGCCTCGGGTAACCCCATGGCCCATAGGGATGATCAGATGGGGTTATACACGGCATTTCGTCACAAAAGCCTGCCCTTTGATCGAGCCTCGGTAGCGCGGGACGCAGTGAGTGAACAGGTGCTGCAGGCCGTGTCCGAGGCACCCTGAACTGTGCTGCGCAGGTTCGGTGATTGATGGCCCGTGACTCCACCGGGAGAGAAGGCACGCAACAGGTTGGCTGCCAATCGCTGCCCAGCGGATCCCGGCGGCGAAGCTTGTGGGACTACTGCGGATAAATAAAAGCCGGTCCGGTTGCGGAATGCGCCATTCGGCAACCGCACAAGCACCGGTAGCGTCGTCTTCAGGCAAAAAAAAGGCGCTGCATCAGCAGCGCCTTGTTGTTCCCACTGACTCTTCAGAAGCGGTAACGGGCTTCAAGGCCCATGGTGCGGGGTCGGTTGGTGACGATGCGCGGGCGCCCGGGCATCTCGGCTGCAATCGAGCGATTATCGGCGAGATTGGCGCGCTCGTCGGTGACGTTGTCAGCGAACAAGGTGACTTCCCACCGCTCAGCCACGATACCTGCCCGCAGGTTGATGGCTGACCAACTGTCACGATCAATCACCGAGCCGTTATTAAAGCTGGTGCTCTCACCATAGTAGTTGGCGTCAGCCCTGAGGCGACCGTCCCAACCATTGAAGGCGGGGAAAATGTATTGGGCAGAGCCGGTTGATGTCCAGTCGGGTACGCCGTGCAGCGATTCGCCTTGCTCATAACCGGGGAAGCCATCACCAGCGGGGCTGGCGACTTCCGTATGGGTGTAGCCCACGCCAACATCCAGAGTCAGGCCTTCGATGGGAGCGGCCGACAACTCAACCTCGAACCCGGTGCTCTCAACGTCACCGATGTTGGCATCAACCTGGAAGCCACAGGCAAGACGCTGGACCTGCAGAGAATCCTGCCAATCAATAAAGAAGGCAGCGGCATTCAGCGAGACGCGATTATCGGCCAGGGTTGATTTTACGCCAACCTCATAGCTCCAGAGGTCGTCCGAGTCATAGGTGCGCAGTGACTCGGGATCCAGACCGACCCGGTCCAGTTCATCACCGCACAGGGTGGGAGAGATCTGTCCGTTGACCCCACCTACGCGGAAGCCCTTGGAGGCACTGGCGTAAAAGTTGAGGTCATCACTGGCATCGAAGGACGCCATGACTTTGGGGTTGAAGCCGCTCTCGCTCTGGTCACCTGAGAACTCGCTGGGGCCACCGTTGGCAAAGCCGTCAGAGGCGGAGCTGAAGGATACTTCGGTGTCGTACCAGCGACCACCGGCGGTCAGGGCAATTCGGTCGGTTACATCCCAGGTGATCTCGCCAAAAATAGCCAGTTCTTCAACCTGTTCGGGTTGACTGGTGATGTAGATCAAATCACCGGGAACAATCCCCGCTGACCCCGGGGGTGGTATGCCCAGCGCGCTGTCAAGCGCTGCATTGGCCCCCGGTTGCAGTGCCGGCGGATAGCCGCGTATGAATTCGCTGTCGCCATAAAAGAGCCCCACAGTGTAGTTCAGGGCTCCGTCGAGATTGCTGGTGAAGCGGGTCTCGTGGGTGAAGTTTTCATATTCCGAAGTGGTCTCCAGAACAGACTCCAGCGGGGTGATGGGTATGCCGACAGCGGCGCCGTAGATGAAGTCCAGGAAGGTATGTTCCTCCTCGAACTCCGAGGTCTCCCGCTCGTAAAATGCCGTGGTGGAGGTGATATCACCCGCATTGATCGACCAATTTACGACGACACTCGCAATCCACCATTCATCTTGACCCGGCTCATCGGAGTCAAAAAAGCGCGGTGTCTCCATGTTTTCCGCATCGACATCGGCAAAGGGCAGGCCGTCTGCCTTGATTTTTTGGTACATAAATTTAGGGGTGATGGAGAGATTTTCGGTAGCCATCCACTTCAGGGCAATCTGGCCGCCGTAATAGTCCTCGTCATCGACATCCTCATTGCGATCAAAAGCGGGTGTGGTACCCAGCACTTCCTCGCCCGTCTGGTAGTTGAACCAGGTCGGGTCGTAAACCCGGTCATAAATACCGGAAATTGTTCCGGAATAGGCGGCAAAACGCAGTCCAAGCTTGTCTTCTACCAGGGGCAGGTTGAAGTTGCCATCAACGGCAAAGTTCGTGCCCCCGTCGCTGACTGACGAGATTGAGGTGTGTAAGGCTCCTGAGGATTCCTGAAGGTTTGGTTGCTGGGTAATGAGGCGAATGGTGCCGCCCATTGAGCGCGCCCCGTACAGCGAGCCCTGTGGGCCTCTCAGTACCTCGATGCGCTCGAGGTCCAGAACCCGTGGTTGCAGTGCGGCGGTAACCGGCACGTCGTCGATGTAAATTCCAGTTGTGGCTGCCGATGACTTGTCACCACTACCGAACACGCCCCGCAGTGCGGGGGAGTTTGAATCGAAACGCCCGTCGGATTGAAACGCAGTACCGAGGTTGGGAATGCGCACCGCGAAATCCAGATAACTGTCGATACCCATGTCTTCGATGGCGCGCTCGGACAGCACCGTGATCGACATGCCCACTTCCTGGAGTGATTCCGCCCGCTTTGTCGCGGTCACGATCACTTCTTCAAGTTGGCCTGTATCCTGGGCGTAAAGGGGTGTGGCAAGGCAGGCGGTGGCCAGGGCCAGCGCGAGTGGTGTTCGGGAAAAAGCAGTTGCGTGTGTTGTTTTCATGGGGAGCATCCATTGTTGGACCGGGTTTGTGTTGGCGCCTCTGGGGCTTATTTTTTGGTTGTGAGCATGTGGTCTGCCGATCATGCCAAGATCGTAGGGCGCTTGGAAAGTGCTAATTTTCACAGGAAAAAAATAATACAGGAAATTTAATTGATTTAAACGTTTTGTATCAAATTGGCGCTCTGTTGGTTTTTGGTGGGGTTTTGACGGCAATCGGGGCGTGGCGGGAGCGCAGCCACGGCCACTTCAGCAGCGTCGCGAGTTATGTTGGGAGGGTTTTGGCCCTTGCACCCGCGACCCTGGCTGCCACCGATCCCCGGTCAATGGGCGGCGCCGCGTCGAATGGGGTTTGCCGGGTAACTCCGCGGGCTGCGGCGCATGCTGGGTGTGACTGGCCTCAGCCGTGGGTGGGGGTCATGAACCCGGCAAAGAAACGGGCGAGGGCGTGCCACTCGGTGAGGGCAAATACGGCGGCCACATGCTGGTCGGGACGCACCACAGCCAAACAACCCAGGTCCGGGTCAATGCCCAGGGTTGCATACCATGCGACAGGATTACTGGGGGGACAGAAAACCTTGCCGTAATCCCTGAGTGCAAGTTTGCCTTTGCAGGGCTGTAACAGGGGCGGCAGGTCGGTGAATTCGATGCCACGAAAATCCCTCGGCAGGACGGCCAGGAGCTCGATGACGCTGTCGATGTCAGTGCCCTCAGGCGTATGTTTTTGCAGTGGTGAATCCGGGCTGTCTCCCAGCCAGTCCAGGAACTGCCCCGACGCATCGCTCAGCCCCGATGGCGGGGACAGCCTGTCGAAAACCACCAGCCGCCAGCGGCCATCTGCCAGCAATTTTTGCTTGAATTGCAGAGGACAGGCATCCACCGCTCTGAGTAGGGTGAGTGGCGGAAACCTTTTGCCAATCTCCAGACCGCCGGCGCACCATTGGGCACTTGCTCGGTCTATTGTGGGTGACTGGCCGTACTCGCTGGTGGTCCCGGACACGAAGCCATCAGCCCGGATAAGAGCCTCCTGTAGCGCCGAGGTATCCAATGTCTCCTCAGATCTGCCGGCCTCGGAGAAAAGACTCGCAAAATGTCGGTCAAAGTCAATCAGTTCCCGGGCAATGGCGTGCCGCTCATCTGAGTAACTGAGGAGTAAATCCCCGGAGCTTTTACCCTGCGCAACCGCCGCAAGTTTCCAGCCCAGATTAAAGCTGTCGTGCATGGAGATGTTCATTCCCTGGCCTGCTTTCGGACTGTGAGTGTGGCAGGCATCCCCAACAATAAACACGGTTGGGCCTCGCTGGGTTGGCGCGCTGTTCCGGTTGTCGAAAACAGGGCACAGTCGCTGGCCAACTTCGTACACTGACCACCAGGCCACCTGTTTAACTGTCAGCGTGTAGGGATATAAGATCCTCTGCGCTGCCGCGACCAGGTTCTCGAGGGTTATGTTGCGTTCCTGAATGCGCTCTCCGTGGGCGAGTTGGTCAAGCTCGACATAAAAGCGAACAAGATGCCCGCCTTCACGGGGAATGATCATCAGGGTGCCTTCCCGGGCCGACTCAACCACAGTTTTGAGGCGAATATCCGGGAAGTCTGTCACGAGCAGGAGATCCATCACGCCCCAGCCCTGCCGGTGCGAATCGCCCTCCAGTTCCAGCCCCATGGCCCGCCTCACCCGACTGTGTGCTCCATCACAGCCCACCAGGTATCGAGCCTCAAGGCTCTGCTGGCGAAGCCCGTCGGCCGTGGCGCGCTGTAGCTCCGCTTTGATTGGATGGTGATCTTGGGGCTCGATAGCCAGTGACTGGAAACTGACGCCGTAGTGGGGCAACAGACCTGTGGGTCCGTTGGCCATTGTTTCCAGCAGGAAGTCATGCACCCTGGCCTGGTTGAGTACTACGTGGGGGAAATGGGAAAACTGGCTCCGACCGTCCGCTCTTTTTTCGTGTCGCTTGATCTGGGTCGGCTCTTTGGCATCGTGGCGCCAAAAACTGATGGCTCTTAATTGATAGGCCTCCTCCAGCACCCGGTTGCTGAATCCAAAGGCGTCAAAAATCTCCAGAGATCGACCTGAGATGCCATCCGCCTGGCCGACCTCGAGGGGTCCTTGTTTTTGGTCGATGATCACCGTGCTCAGATCAGCGAATTGCGCCAATTGTGCCCCGAGCATCAACCCGGCGGGGCCACAGCCGACGATGAGCACGTCGGCTGTGGCGGGTAGTTGCTCGGGGAGAGTCCGCCCCGGATGGGGAGAGCGGTTTCTGGGGTTGCCCGGCTGGTATCCTTCGAGGTGGTAGTCCATGCTCACTCGTAGGCGCTGCGGACTTCGGCCAGGTATGACTCGATAGCCAGCGCTATGGCCAGGAGTTGCCGGTCACTCCCACGGGGTCCATCGAGCTCCAGGCCGACGGGAAGTGTGCCGGACGGTATCAGGGCCGGCAGGCTGATGCCGGGTATGCCGGCATTCGAGCCCGGGTCCGTATTGCGGATGTAGGTCGAGAAGGTCGGAAGCTCCTGCCCCGCCATGGTCAGTGTCTCCAGACTGGTGGCAATGGGTCGGGCCTCCACCGGCGTTGTGGGAAAAATAATCGCAGCCACATTGTGCGCTGTAAAGTAGTCGCTGTAGGTGGCCTGTAATTTGGGGCGATACTCGGAAACGGCGGCGTCATAGGTGGCCTTGTCAATGGCACCAGACAGCGCATCGCCCACCACCGCCCGCACATCTGGGCTCATGATGGCAGCGACAAAGTCGTCGATTTCGAGGCCGGGCCGATGTTTGGCAAGGTACCTGGGGAGCAGTTGCTGGGTCTCGTACAGGGCTACTGGGAACCCGGTCGCGCCGTTGAGTGCGCCGACGTCCGCTATGCTGGCCTCAACCAACTGTACCCCCGCAGCGGCCAGCGCCTGCAGCGTCGCGGTCATCGAGTTTTCAACATGGGGACTCAAGCCAGTATAGAAATAATCACGTGGTACCCCCAGGCGCAGGCCGGTTAAATTCACCGTGGGTAATGGTGTCACAGCCTCTCCTGCGAGCACGGCGTCGAGCAGTGCCGCGTCAGCGACGGCTGTTGTTAGTGGTCCTGCGGTATCCCTCGTTGATGAAATGAGTGTCATGCCGCCGTTTGGGTAGCGGCCGGTGGAAGGTCGAAAGCCCACAATACCGTTGAGGGCTGCAGGTATTCGTACCGATCCGCCGGTATCAGTTCCGATGCCGGCATCGACCAGACCCAGTGCCACCGCCACCGCCGTGCCGCCGCTGCTGCCTCCCGCTATCAGCGTGGGGTCCACGGCGTTGCGCACCGTACCGTAGGCAGCATTGGCGCTGGTAATGCCGTAAGCCAGCTCGTGGAGGTTATTTTTTCCCGCCACCACCGCGCCCGCAGCGCGGAGACGCTGGATGAGGGGCGCGTCGGCGGTGGGTACGAAACCATCGAGGGCCGCCGTGCCCGCGGTATTGGGCATACCGGCGACATGAATGTTGTCTTTAATGCCCAGCGTTAAACCGCTGAGCGGGCCCTGCCCCGTGGGTTCGACGCGCATTTCAGTGATAAATGCCGCGTGTGTCGAGCTGTTGGTTCGCCCAGGTGTCTGGTGCAGGCGTGTGGTGGCGACGTCCAGCGGGTACTCGGTTACTGCGCCTTCATTGTTCTGGGAGTCGTCCAGGCTACAGGCCGTCAAAAGCGGTATGAGGAGCGTGGTAATGACGAAGGGCGATCGCGATAGTTTTCCATGGGTCTTGATGCGCACGTTGTTACCTCTTGATTGTTATCTATTTGGCGGCGCACTCCCGGGGGGAGAGCGTGTGCCCGGTAGGATAGCGTTTGGGGGGTGACGCTGAAAATATTACATTAACTTTTGTTTTTTTGTTATTTGTGTATCATATTGTGCTTTGCAGTGTGGTAGGGAGAGGGCATCCGTGAAACTCACCAGTTATATCGCCGGCCACTGGGTTGAGGGCGATACGCCGGGCCGTACGGTGCTTGATGCCGTCCACGGACAACCCGTCTGCGAAGTGAGCAGCGGCGGTCTTGATATGCGGGCCGCTGTTATGCACGCGCGTCAGGTGGGCGGCAAGGCGCTCCGGGCCATGACTTTCCATGATCGCGCCGCAGCGCTGAAGGCCACCGCAAAGCATCTCATGGCCTGCAAGGAGGCGTTTTACACACTGTCCTTCAAGACCGGTACCACCCGAGCCGACGCCTGGCCAGACATCGAGGGCGGTATCGGTACCGTGTTCAGCTACGCAAGCCTTGTCACCCGGGAGTTTCCAAATGATGTACTCCTCGTTGAGGGGGATATGGAACGGCTGTCCCGTAACGGTACGTTTGTCGGTCGGCATATCCTGACGCCCAAGGTGGGAGTCGCGGTGCACATCAACGCCTATAATTTTCCTGTCTGGGGCATGTTGGAAAAGGTTGCACCCAGCATTGCTGCGGGTATGCCGGTGATCATCAAGCCCGCCACGGCGACTGCCTACCTGACCCATGCGGTGGTGACGGAAATGATCAAACTGGGAGCCCTTCCCGAGGGTGCCGTGCAGCTAATCTGCGGTGGCACCGGGGACCTGCTCGATCACCTCGATGAGCAGGATGTGGTGACTTTTACAGGATCTGCCGCCACAGGCCGCACGTTACGCAATCATCCCAACCTTGTTGCCAACAGCATTCCATTTACCATGGAAGCGGACTCCCTGAACTGCGCAATCCTCGGGCAATCAGTCCAGCCCTCAGACGAAGAGTTCAGTCTTTTCATCAAGGAGGTAGCCCGTGAAATGACCTCCAAGGCCGGTCAGAAGTGCACCGCTATACGGAGGGTCATTGTGCCGGACCGCGTGATCGACACCGTGGTGGGTGCGCTCGGGGAGCGCCTCGCCAAGGTCACGCCGGGAGATCCAGCGCTGGAGCAGGTTCGACTGGGGGCTCTTGTGAGTGCGGAACAGGCCGACGATGTCAGGGCCAGCGTGGCAGAACTCAGTACCGAGGCAAGGGTTGTTGCGGGCGGGGGTGAGGACATGGTTCTGGAGGGACTGGAAGCCAACGCAGGTGCATTTTTCCCCGCCACGTTACTGCGGTGTGATGAGCCAATGACTGCTGAGAAGGTGCATTCAGTGGAAGCCTTTGGTCCGGTGGCCACGGTCATGCCCTACGCGTCCCTCGAGGATGCCGTGACACTGGCCCGCCGGGGCAAGGGGTCCCTCGTGGGGTCGGTTTTTACCCGCGATGACAGCGAGGCCAGGGAGATTATTTTGGGTTGCGCGCCCTGGCATGGGCGGATGTTGATCATCAATCGCGACTGTGCCGGGGAATCAACGGGGCACGGATCGCCCCTGGCAAACCTCATCCATGGTGGGCCCGGACGGGCTGGGGGTGGCGAGGAATTGGGGGGTGCCCGCGCCATCAAGCACTACATGCAGCGCACGGCCTTGCAAGGCTCTCCCACCACCCTGATGGCGATTACCAATGAGTATCACCCCGGTGCGGTGGAGAGTCACGACGCCGTACATCCCTTCATGAAGCACTTTGAGGATTTGAAGATTGGGGAAACCCTGGTGACCCACAGGCGCACGGTCACCGAGGCGGATATTGTCAACTTCGGTTGTGTCAGTGGCGATCATTTTTATGCACACTTTGATGAGATAGCGGCGAAGGACTCTTTTTTTGGTCAGCGGGTGGCGCACGGGTATTTTATTATTTCAGCGGCCGCGGGCATGTTTGTGCATCCGGCACCCGGGCCGGTTATCGCAAACTACGGGCTGGAAAACCTGCGCTTTGTCGAACCCGTTCCCGCAGGCACCACTATTCAATGCAAATTGACCGTCAAGCGCAAAATCAAAAAAGCCCCTCGGGGGGATGAGAAGCCCAATGGTGTGGTGGTCTGGGCCGTAGAGGTGAGCAATCAGGACCAGGGCCTGGTGGCGCTGTACGACATATTGACTCTGGTCGAGCGACGGGAGCACTGAGCCATGGCCTACGAATCTATTCTGTATTCGGTTGCCAAGGGGGTGGCCTGCCTGACGCTCAACCGGCCTGACAGCCTGAACAGTTTCACCGCGGCGATGCATGCCGAGGTGGCCGAGGTCCTCACAGAGGCGGCGGATGATACGACGATTCGCGCCGTCGTCATCACCGGTGCAGGCCGGGGCTTCTGTGCGGGACAGGACCTCAATGACCGCAATGTGGCTCCGGGACAGCGCGTGGATCTTGGTGACTCCGTGGAGCGCTTCTACAACCCGTTGATTCGCAGGATTACGGAAATGGAAAAGCCCGTCATCTGCGCTGTCAATGGCGTGGCAGCGGGCGCCGGTGCCAATATCGCGCTGGCCTGCGATCTGGTATTCGCTGCCCGCTCGGCAAAGTTTGTCGAGTCCTTCGCCATGCTTGGGTTGATACCTGATTCCGGGGGAACCTGGCACCTGCCCCGACTGGTGGGGATGGCCCGGGCAAAGGGCATGGCGATGCTCATGCCCAAGATCACTGCTGAGCAGGCCAGGGAGTGGGGCCTGATATGGGAGGTGGTTGATGACGCCGACCTGATGGCGACCGTGATGCCTTTGGCGGAGCATCTGGCAACGCAGCCTACCCGGGGCTTTGCCTACACGAAACAGGCTTTTTCTGCGTCGATGACCAACAGTCTGCAGGATCAGCTCGAGGTGGAAAAGGGGTTAATGCGCGCCGCGGGTTTCACCGACGACTACGCTGAGGGTGTCAAGGCATTTCTGGAGAAACGCAAGCCGGAGTACACAGGGCGATGACAGGCAAAACTGCAGCAGCGGTAGCGACAGCCGCGGCCGCTGCCATGTGGCGCGATGACCGGGCCTGCCAGGCACTGGGTATGGAGCTGATGTCGGTTGATCTGGGTTGCGCTGAGATGGCCATGACGGTGCAGGAGAACATGGTCAACGGTCACGGCATTTGTCACGGCGGCTATATTTTCACCCTTGCGGACAGTGCCTTTGCCTATGCCTGCAACAGTCGCAATCTGGTGACTGTCGCGGCCGGCGCGCGGATCGACTTTTTGCGACCGGCAAAGCTCCATGACCGGCTGGTCGCGTCTGCCAGGGTTATCCATCAGGGTGGACGATCGGGGGTGTACGACGTGGCTGTGGATGATGAGGCAGGAAAGTGCATTGCCCGCTTCCGGGGTAACTCGGTCACTGTTGGTGGCGCGCTTGTAGAGGAGGCTGTCAGTGTCTGATGCGTTTATCTGCGATGCCGTGCGCACGCCCATAGGTCGCTACGCGGGAGGCTTGTCGACCGTGCGTCCAGATGACCTGGGAGCCGTGCCCCTGGCGGCACTGATGGCCAGGCATCCGCAAATGGACTGGTCGGCGATCGACGATATCTGGCTGGGTTGTGCCAATCAGGCCGGGGAGGACAATCGTAATGTTGCTCGGATGAGCGCGCTGCTGGCCGGCTTGCCCGAAACCGTCCCGGCGGTCACCCTGAACCGTTTGTGCGGCTCGGGTATGGATGCGGTAGGGTCAGCGGCCCGGGCAATCAAGAGCGGCGAAATCAACCTGGCCTTCGCCGGTGGTGTGGAGTCCATGAGCCGTGCCCCCTTCGTTATGGGCAAGGGCAATTCAGCGTTCGATCGCAATGTCCAGAGCTACGACACGACCATAGGTTGGCGTTTTATAAATCCTCGGTTTCAAAAGCGCTGGGGGACGGATTCCATGCCTGAAACGGCTGAGAATCTCGTGGCACAGTTTGCCATAGCGAGGGCAGACCAGGATGCGTTTGCCCTGCGCTCCCACCAGCGCGCCGTGGCGGCGCAGGATGCCGGGCGCCTGGCAGAAGAGGTTACAGAAGTTCGGGTGCCGCAGCGCAGGGGTGAACCGGTCCCAGTCATTCTCGATGAGGGTCCACGCAGGGAGACTTCCATGGAGCGCCTGGGCAAGTTGCCGGCACCGTTTCGCGATGGGGGTAGTGTCACTGCGGGCAACGCCTCGAGTGTGAATGACGGCGCCTGTGCCTTACTGTTGGCGTCAGAGGCCGGAGTAAGCGCGGCTAACCTGACACCGATGGCCAGGGTCCTGGGTATGGCCACGTCGGGTCTTGAGCCTCGAATTATGGGCCATGGACCCTATGAAGCCAGTCTCAAGGTACTGTCCGTCACCGGACTGTCCCTTGCTGATATGGACGTTATTGAACTCAATGAGGCCTTCGCGGCTCAGGCGCTGGCAGTGACACGTTCACTGGGACTGCCCGACGACGCGGAGCACGTCAATCCCAACGGTGGCGCGATTGCACTTGGCCATCCACTGGGTATGAGCGGGGCCCGACTCGTGACCACGGCGGTTTATGAACTGCAACGTCGCAAGGGGCGCTACGCCCTGTGCACTATGTGTATTGGTGTTGGACAGGGGATTGCCCTGATTTTGGAACGAATTTAAAGCCTTGATAAGTGGATGTGGATTATGGATAAGCGTGTTGCCCTGGTACCCGGTGAACAAACGTTCCAGGCACGGATAGATGCTGAGGAGAAGATCGAGCCCAAGGACTGGATGCCGGAAAAATATCGACAGAACCTCATTCGCCAGATCTCCCAGCATGCACATTCCGAGGTAATCGGTGAGCAGCCCGAGGGCAATTGGATTACACGGGCGCCGTCGCTCGAACGCAAGGCTATCCTGATGGCCAAGGTACAAGACGAGGCGGGACACGGCCTATACCTCTACGCCGCAACTGAGACGCTTGGGATAACCCGGGAGGAACTCATCGACAGGCTGCACACCGGGGCCAGCAAATATGCCTCAATTTTTAACTATCCTTCCCTGACCTGGGCAGATATCGGTGCGATAGGTTGGCTCGTCGACAGTGCAGCCATCGTCAATCAGGTGTCGCTGCAGAACACATCCTATGGCCCCTATGCCCGCGCAATGGTGCGCATCTGCAAAGAGGAGAGCTTTCACCAGCGTCAGGGCTACAACATCATGATGACGTTAATGAACGGTTCCCAGGTGCAGCGTGATATGGCACAGGATGCACTCGACCGCTGGTGGTGGCCGTCCCTGATGATGTTTGGTCCCCATGATGGTGAGTCGGCCCACTCGGCCCAGTCTATGAAATGGAAAATCAAACGTCGCAGTAACGACGACCTGCGCCAGCAGTTTGTTGACCAGGCGGTTCAGCAGGCCGAGGCGATTGGTCTGGTAGTCCCCGACCCTGATCTGCAGTGGGATGATGCTCGAGGTCACTATGATTTTGGTGCGATCGACTGGGAAGAATTTGAACGCGTTATCTCGGGAAATGGCCCCTGCAACCGGCAGCGACTGGCGCACCACAAACGCGCACATCGAGAGGGTGCCTGGGTGCGCGAGGCGATGGCCGTCCACGAAGCCAAGCAGCGTCTCAGCAATGAAGACGTGGCCTGAGGAATTGCCATGGCTGATCAAATGCAACTGTACGAGGTTTTCATTCGCTCCCGTCGGGGCCTCGATCACAAACACGTAGGCAGCCTGCATGCAGACGATGCGATCCAGGCCCTGGAGTACGCCCGTGATGTGTACACCCGACGGGGCGAGGGTGTCAGTATCTGGGTAGTGGCGTCCCGGGATATCACCGCTTCGCAGGAATCCGATTGTGAAAGCTTCTACGATCCACTGGACGACAAACCCTACCGACACGCGGCTATGTACGCGCTACCCGAGGGGGTTGATAGCCTGTGAAATCTGACGATCCGGTGACGCGCTATGCGCTCCGACTGGGTGACGACGCATTGATACTCGGGCATCGCCTATCGGAGTGGATGAGCCGCGCCCCTTTTTTGGAGGAGGACATTGCCCTGGGCAATGTGGCACTCGATTTTATCGGTAGGGCGCGTTTGTTTTACCAGTATGCCGCCGAACGCGTCGGTGGAGGTGTCACCGAAGACACCTTTGCGTACACGCGTGACGTCAGGGAGTTCACCAATTTACTGCTGTGCGAGCTTCCTCGGGGTGATTTTGCTTTTACCCTGTGCCGCCAGTTTCTCTACGATGCGTTCTCACTGCCGTTTACCGAAGCGTTGGCGGGCAGCGCCGATTCGCGGCTCGCTGCTATCGGAGCCAAGGCCGTCAAGGAAAGTCGATACCATTTACGCCGCAGCCGGGACTGGATAGTCAGGCTGGGTGACGGGACCGAAGAAAGCCACCGTCGCTGCCAGCAAGCCCTCGATGAGCTCTGGATCTACACCGGAGAAATGTTTGAGACCGATCAATTGATCGATGAACTCGTAGCGCTGGGGGTCGCGGTTGATACCGCCGAATTGCGACGTTGCTGGATCGAGACTGTGTCCGAGACCCTGCGCGCTGCAACCCTGACACCACCCACAGCGACGGCTGATGTTTCCGGGGGGCGGCGCGGCATCCATACGGATGATCTCGGGTTTTTGCTCGCCGAACTTCAATTTATGCAGCGCGCCTATCCGGGGTTGCAATGGTGAGCGTCCTACCCCGTGTCTGAGGCCAAGCTGATATCGCTGCTACCGGCAGAGGAGTGGGCACGGCGTGAGCGTCGGCGCTGTTCTCCCTGTGCCGAGTTGTGGACGGTTCTTGATCATGTCATGGATCCCGAAATACCGGTGATCTCAATCTACGAGCTGGGTGTGCTCCAGGATGTGCAGCAGCAGGGTGAGGCTATCACCCTTATTTTTACGCCCACTTACATCGGCTGTCCCGCATTGGGAATTATGGAAGAGGATGCACGGGTCGCCCTTGCTGCTGCGGGCTATCACAATGTGACCGTTGAGACGCGTCTGGCGCCGGCCTGGACGACCGCGTGGCTGACGCCGGAAGCCCGGCGCAAGATGTCAGCGTATGGTGTGGCAGCACCTGAGCACGACGCAGTTAGCTGCCCACAGTGTGGCAGCGCTCAGACCCGCAGTATCAGCGAGTTTGGCTCCACCGCCTGTAAAGCGCTTTTTCGCTGCGAAACCTGTCTCGAACCCTTCGACGTGTTCAAGGACCTGTAGGATGACGACTTCAGGATTCTATAATCTCACCGTGGCGGCGGTGGAGCCTGAAACCGACCATGCGGTTTGTATCACCTTCGACGTGCCGGATGCGCTGGGTGCAGCCTTCCAATTCCAGCCAGGACAATACCTCACGCTGCGTACCACCCTCGATGGGGCCCCCTTGAGTCGCTCCTATTCACTCTGCTTGCCACCCTCAGCCGGACGCCTGCAGGTGGCCGTCAAACGTGTCAATAATGGCCTGTTCTCCAATTTCGCCAATGACCAACTGCAGCCCGGTATGACCCTTGACGTCATGCCGCCCCAGGGTGCCTTTGCACTGCCGGCGGATCAAGATGGGCCAGTGAATTACCTATTTATCGCCGCGGGATCGGGTATCACACCCATAATGTCCATGCTTACAACGGTACTCGAGGCCGAGGAAGATAGCCGTGTCACGCTGCTGTATGGCAATCAGCGCTCCTCCAGCATCATGTTCAGACAGCAGCTGGCCTTCCTCAAAAACCGCTACCTGTGTCGATTGCACTGGCTCAACATTCTGAGCCGTGAAACCCAGGAGGCGCCGGTGCTCAATGGCCGCATCGACAACCGCAAAGGCGCCGAGCTGGGCAAGCATTTACTCGACCTCTCGGCTTTTGATCACTTCTTTCTCTGCGGTCCTGAGTCCATGATTTCCGAGGTGTCCCGAGGCCTGCGGAGCACTGGTATTGCAGAAGACAGGATCAGTTATGAGCTATTCGGCAGCTCCGCATCGGATGCCGCCGAGCGCGTCGCAAGGCACCATGCCCGGGCGGAAGCTTTTGCGGGTAAGGTCTGTGAGGTCACACTCGTTAACGAAGGCCGGGAAAGCAAAGTGCAAATCGCTGCCGATGGCGAAAACCTGCTTGATGCCGGGTTAAACCTGGGTATGGATTTACCCTATGCCTGTAAAGGCGGGGTCTGTTCCACCTGCAAGGCCCTGCTGGTCGACGGTGAGGTTGAAATGGATATCCAGCGCGGACTGACGGCAGAGGAAATTGCCCGAGGGATGATATTGACCTGCCAGGCCCATCCCATCAGCGATCGTGTTCACGTTGACTTCGATCAGCGCTGGGCCGGAGACTAGGCCCAGCGTGACAGGAATAAAAATCAGAAAGGAATCAAGAGGGGTCAATGATAGACAGCAGTATTGATGCGGTGCACAGAAAGACGCGTTTGCGGTTATCTTTTTCGGGTATCCACCTCGTGCTCTATTTTTCCTTTTCGCTCAACTGGACGCAGTGGGGGCAGGGCCTTCGTTCTGCCATCGGCGCCACTGAAATCACCGGATCGCTGCTGATGTTCGTGTTATTGGTGCTCGCCTTCATTACGCTGGAAACCATCTTCATGATGCTCAGCCGATGGGGTAGGCGATGAAGCCCCGTCACCTGTTACCGATCGCGCTTTGCGCGCTTCTGGTCATGGCGCCGGGCCTGGGTTTGGCTGCCGGGTCGCTGGACGATACCGGGGGGGGGCAGGCCATTAACCCCACGGCGATTGCCATGTTCCTGCTGTTTGTGGCGTTTACGCTCTACGTCACCTGGTGGGCGTCCAAGTCGACCACGACCAGCTCTACTTTTTACAACGCGGGGGGCAAGATATCCGGTGCCCAGAATGGGTTGGCGATTGCCGGGGATTTTATGTCGGCTGCCTCGTTTCTGGGTATCACGGGCCTCATGTATGTTGGCGGCTTCGATGGCTTGATACTGTCCCTGGGCGCCTTTGGCGCCTGGCCCATATTGATGTTTTTGTTCGCCAAGCGCGTTCGGAACCTGGGCAGCTTTACGTTTATCGATGTCATCTCCCAGCGGCTCGACCGTGACCCCATTCGGCTGGTCACAGCCTTCAGTACTATTCTTATTGTCATCATGTATCTGATTGCCCAGATGGTAGGCGCGGGTAAGCTGATTCAACTGCTGTTCGGCTTGCCCTACGAGGTGGCCCTGCTGCTGGTTAGCGGTCTGGTCCTCGCGTATGTGGCTTTCGGTGGGATGTTGGCGACCACCTGGGTGCAAATTATAAAAGCCGGCTTACTGCTCACCGGGGTCACTTTGATTGCGTTTCTGTTGCTCGCAGACTCAGGGTTCAGCTTCTCCACGTTGCTGGGAAAGGCGGTTGACGCCCATCCAAAGGGGGAAGCGATTTTAGGTTCCGGTGTTATTTTCGACGATCCGGTGCAGATATTGACCATTCAGGTTTCGATGCTGTTTGGTACCGTCGGTTTGCCACACATCCTCATGAGGCTCTTTACTGTTCCCGATATGCGGCAGGCGAAGTTGTCCGCTTACTACGCGTCGCTCTTCATCGGTTATTTCTATATCGCCCTCCTGGTCCTCGGCTTCGGCTCCATCGCCTACGTGGCCAGTGCGCCGGAATTTTTTGATGCCGGTGGCAAGCTCATTGGCGGCAGCAACATGGCGGCCATCCATGTGGCAACCGCCATGGGCGGCGATATTCTCACCGGTTTCATGTCTGCAGTTTGCTTCGCGACCATCCTGGCGGTGGTTGCCGGCCTGACCCTGTCCGGTGCGGCCGCCATATCACACGATGTTTACGCAGAGGTCCTCAAGAAGGGTAAGCCAAACCCCAAGACGGAGCTCCGTTTAACCCGTGCCAGCGTTTTGCTTATTGGTTTGGCGGCTGTGTTGCTTGGCATTGCATTCCAGGAGGAAAACATAGCCTTTATTGCGACGATACCCATGGTGGTGTCTGCGTCAGTTACCTTCCCCATCTTGTTTTTATCGCTGTTCTGGAGTGGCTTCACCACTCGGGGTGCCATGGCCGGCGCGCTGGTAGGCCTGGTGTCCTCAATTGTGTTGATTGTCCTTGGCCCACAGGTCTGGGTGTCGGTGCTTGGCCATGCCCAGCCCTGGTTCCCCTACGACTATCCAGCGCTCTTCACCATGCCGGTGTCGATGGCAGTCATGGTTTGGGTATCCAAATCGGATCGTAGCCCCCGGGGAGAGGTTGATCGCGACAATTACGCGCAGTTGCTGGTTCGCTCCGAGTTTGGTGAAGCAGACGCAGAGGCGTCTCGGGCATGATGTGGGCTCGACCGCAGACAGGAGGCGCCCGAGTTCGATTTGGTGGCTATGCCCAGCACGGCTATACTGGGGAAATAGATAACGTGTTACCTAACCAAAGGCTGCGTCGAGGGGTTGGCGCAGGACGGGGCAGTGTTGGCAAGCTGCTGGGATCGGCAGCCACGGTGTGGCGTTCCGGGGGAGCACCAATAACAACGAATTTGAAAATGAGTGGGGGGGTGTATGTCTGATTATGCAATGCTCATCAACGGTGAGTCGGTGTCTGCCGACGGGTTCATTGAAGTGCTTAATCCAGCAACTGAGGATGTTATCGCAAGGGTTCCCGAGGCGAGTACAGACCAGCTCGACCAGGCCGTCGCCGCAGCGCGGGCAGCATTGCCGGCCTGGAGTGCCCTGTCCATGGATGAGCGCCGCGACCTGATTCTCAAAATAGCCGATCGAATTGAGGAACATATGGGGGAACTGGCCCAGCTGCTCAGTGAGGAGCAGGGCAAACCCATGGAGGGCTTCGCGGGACTGGGCGCCATGTTCGAGTTGGGTGGCTGCCTGGCCTGGATTCGCTATACCGCCAGCCTGGATCTGCCCGTTGAGGTTATTCAGGACAACGACGACGCGCGAATCGAGGTGCATCGTAAGCCGGTGGGGGTCGTGGGGTCGATTACGCCCTGGAACTACCCGCTGCTCATCACCTGCTGGCATGTCATTCCCGGGCTGCTGGCGGGCTGCACCGTAGTCGCCAAGCCCTCGGAATACACGCCACTGACGGTGCTGAGAGCCATGCACCTGATCGCCGATATCCTGCCGCCCGGCGTCATCAATGTTGTCACGGGGAAAGGTCCACTGGGGGCAGCCATTTCGTCTCATACCGACATCGATAAAATCGTCTTCACGGGTTCGACCCGAACGGGTAAGCGAATCATGGAGGCCGCCTCGGGCAACCTGAAGCGCCTGACCCTTGAATTGGGTGGTAATGACGCGGCGATCGTTCTGCCCGATACCAATGTGGCGGAGGCTGCTGGAAAGATCTTCGCTACGGCCATGATCAACAATGGCCAGACCTGCGCCGCCCTTAAACGGCTGTACGTCCACGAGGACATTTACGATGACATGTGTAACGCGCTCGCTGGCATTGCCGCCAGCGTTAAAACCGGGCCGGCTTCAGAGGGACCCGATTTCGGTCCGATCCAGAATAAAATGCAGTATGACCGGGTGTGTGAACTTGCCGAAGCGGCCCGCGCCGATGGTGCGACGTTCCTGACGGGTGGTGAGCCCATGGCAGGGCCGGGGTATTTTTTCCCGGTGACAATTGTTAAGGATATTCCTGAGGACAGCCGGCTTGTGCAGGAGGAGCCTTTTGGACCCATTCTGCCAGTGGTCAGCTTCAGCGACGTGGAGGATGCCTTGGCCCGGGCCAACGCGGTGTCGGTTGGACTCGGTGGATCGGTGTGGTCAAGTGATGTAGCGGCGGCTCAGGAACTCGCCTCTCGGCTGGAGTGCGGCACCGCCTGGGTCAATAACCACGCGATGATCCAGCCCGACGCGCCTTTTGGTGGGGTTAAACAGTCGGGCGTTGGTGTGGAGTTTGGACGCTATGGCCTGGTGGAATACACGAATATACAAACGATGCAGATAGCGAAGGCCTGAACCGGCCTGTGGGGGATAGAGTGATGGTGAGAAAAAGCCTGCTGCTGGCGGTGCTGGTCGGGGTGTGTGCTCAGGTAGGTGCTGCAGATTCGCCGCCACCGCTGCCGGTAGAGCCAACGGGTGTTATCGAAACGCTGCCCGATCGTTATCCTGCGGAGTGGTTCTTGGTCCATGACGCCGCCTTTTTCCACATGTCCGATGGCAAGGTGTACGTCATTGATGCCAGCAAGGATACGGTTGGTGAGCAGGTTAAGGGCATGTTTCCCATGAACCTGATGGGGAGTTATCTGCAGGTGGCCTCCCGGGGCGAGATCATGTCGGTGGAGACCTTTCATACCCGTGGCACCCGGGGAGACCGGTTTGATGTCCTGACTATTTGGGACAATGCCAATCTGGATGTGGTCGCCGAGGTCGAACTGCCCGGAAAAAAACGCTTTATGGGGATGCCCCAGCGGGTGGCGCTGCATGCGCTCAATGACGATCGCTGGCTGGCTATTTTCAACTTGAGCCCATCAACCTCGGTAACGCTCGTGGACCTCGAAACCCGCAAAATCATCGGTGAGATTCCGATCCCCGGCTGCAGTTTCGTGTATGCCAGTGGTGGCATGGCGTTCAGTTCCGTCTGCGCCGATGGTCGAATGTTGACGGTTGCGCTCGATGGCGATGGCAAAGAAAAATCCAGAAGTTTTAGTGACGTGTTCTTTGACTCGGATGAGAGCCCCATTTTTGAGAGACCTGCAAGGGTTGGGAACATTGCTTATTTTCCTGCCTTTGACGCCAGGGTGCAGCCGGTGGCCATGAGCGGTAACGCCGCCATGCCCATGACCTCCTGGTCACTGGTTGGCGAGGGTGAAGAGAACTGGGCCCCTGCGGGTATCGGTCTGGACGGTGAAGACGATCTTGGCCGCATCTACTTTCTTATGAATCCCGAGGCAAACGGTGTCGACGGTATGCACAACGCGGGCGGCGCGGAAATCTGGGTTTTTGATCCCGAGGCACGTCGACGGGTTCTCCGAATTCCCCTGCAGGAGTGGGGCCTGAGTTTTGCCGTGAGCCGAGGGGAGGAGCCTACGGTTCTGGTTACCAACCCTGTGGACATGAGTGTCGAACTGTACGACGGCCTCACTGGGGAGTTCATCCGGAAAATAACGGGCTTCGGCCAGGAAACGCCCCTGCTGATGATGAGTGCTCAGTAAGTGTTCAGTGCCGTGTTTGTTGCAGGCATCGCGGTGTTCTCCGCTGTGGTATTTGGCCATGCCGGTTATGCCAAGCTTCGTGGGCCCGATGATTATCGGACTATTATGGCCACCTACCTGGGCCGGCCGGTGGGCGAGCGGCTGGTTCAGGCGGTCGGTCTTGTTGAAATGGCTTCGGGTCTGATGATACTGGTTCCCATGACCCGGGTGTGGGGTTCGCTGGGCTGCGGTGCGCTGTTATTGACCTACGGCGCGATGATGTGGCGCCAGACACAGCTGGGAAGAAGGGACCTGCGCTGTGGTTGCAGCGGTCCGGCCGCGGATACCCGAGTGAGTTCAGAACTGGTGGCTCGAAACGTGGTCGTTGCCGTTCCCGTGTTGTCGCTGGCGCTTGCGGCTCCCCTCGAAGCCTCCTGGCCTCTGGCGCTTTTGGGTTTCGCGGTCGGCGTGTTTCTGCTCTTCGCCTACCTTGCGACAGATCAAATTATAGCCAATCGACAGCGTGTATCGGGGTGGGCCTCATGACTTGGCTGGTCGTATCGAACGGCGTGTTGTGGGTCGCGGTGGTAGTGCTTGCGGTGATCAATTATGCCCTGCTGCGCCAGATCGGGGTTCTTTATGAGCGTGTGGCGCCGGCGGGCGCACTGATGGTCAATCGTACGCTGGAGAATGGCGGCCCGGCGCCGGCGCTGGAGGCGCTGACGTTGGCTGAGGAACGCATTTCTATTGGTGGTGTCGAGGGAAAGTCACAGCTGCTGTTTTTCCTGTCACCGGATTGCCCCGTCTGTGGGGAATTGCTGCCCGCATTGCTGTCCAGTGCACGAGCCGAGGCCGACTGGATGGAGGTGGTGCTCGTTAGCGATGGTGACCAGCAGGACCACGCCGGTTATGTGGCGAGAAAATCGATACACCTGCCCTATGTGGTCAGCGAGTTGGTGGGGAAGAGTTATGGGGTATCGAAGCTGCCCTATGCGGTGCTTATTGATGAGCAGCAGCGCGTTGTCTCATTCGGCATCGTCAATTCAAGGGAGCATATCGACAGCCTGTTCGAAGCCAAAGAACGTGGTGTGGCGTCGATTCAGGACTATATGAACAAGCGCGTGGAGACGCCTTTTGTGGAGGTCAAATCATGATGTCGCTCATTGATCGACTGCTCGAAAAACGAGCAAGAAGTGCCGCTCAACACGCCTCGCGGCGTGGTTTGCTCAAGACCCTGGGTGGCGTTTTGGTCGGCGCCAGTGCGGTGCCTTTGCTGCCGGTTGCCCGCGCTGATGGCCACGGCGGTGCTGCGCATCCCCAGGAGACGGGTAGCGAAACCGATTGTGATTACTGGCGCTATTGTGCCATCGATGGCTTTCTCTGTAGCTGTTGTGGTGGCAGTGCCAACACCTGCCCGCCGGGAACGGAGATGTCTCCAGTAACCTGGATTGGCACCTGCCATAATCCAGCCGATGGGAGGAACTACGTCATTTCCTATAACGATTGCTGTGGCAAACCCAGTTGTGGCGCCTGCCTCTGTCAGCGTGACGAGGGTGACCGACCGCCCTATCGGCCGGACAAGACCAACGATATTAATTGGTGTCTGGGCACCTCCAGTGCGTCTTACCACTGTTCCACTGCGGTGGTAGTCGGAGTGGCTTTCGAGGAGTAGGGAACAGGTGAGGCGCGCAGTTTTGACAGCGTTGGCAGGTTTGACAGTACTTTCGCACGGTGTGTGGGGAGCCGACGCCGCCATTAATGAAGCGCGAGCCAAGTACCACTACCAGATGTTTTGCCAGGGTTGTCACACCCCGGACGGAGCAGGAGCCAATGCGGTGCCACCCCTGAAGGATTTCATGGGCTACTTTCTGCGCAGTCAGCGCGGGCGGGAATTCATGGTGCGGGTGCCGGGCTCTGCCACATCAAAGCTCAATGATGCGCAGCTCGCGGAGGTGCTGAATTGGAGCATCGACAATTTTGCGGGCTCAAGCCTGGCCCCTGCGGGCTACGAGCCCTACACGGCGGCCGAGGTTGGAGAGTTGCGGACCCGGCCGCTTCAGGAAATTGAGAATCATAGAGCGTCAGTATTGGCGGAAATCGCTGCGATGAATCAGCAAGGAGCAGAGTCATGAAACTTTTTAATCAGTGTGCGCGACGGTGGGTAATTCTGGTCGCGGCCTTGATGGCCCCGCCCCTGACGGCGGAGCCCGAGGCGCTGTCTATCTGTGCAGCTTGTCATGGTAAGAATGGTGTTGGCATTAATCCGGAATACGCCAATCTGGGGGGGCAACATGAGGCCTACCTCGTCAACCAACTGCATGCTTTTCGCAGTGGAGAGAGAAAGCACCCCAAGAAAAATGATCTGGCGGCCGGCCTGAGTGACTCGGACATCCAGGAACTGGCGGCCTGGTACGCGCAACAGGAATGGGTTACCCAGAACAACGGCAACGCCAACCTGGTGGAGGAGGGGCTCAACCGGGCCGGTTATTGCCATGCCTGCCATGGCATGCAGGGCCATCCCGTCGCTCTTGAGTGGCCCATTATTGCCGGTCAGAGTGCGCCCTATATCGAAAATCAGTTAATGGGCTTCAAGGAGGGTTTACGTTATCACCCCTTGATGGTCAACGTGGTGAAGAATCTTGATCCTGCGGCGATGAAGGCGCTGGCAGCCTACTATACCCAGGTCACCAAAGTAGATTAACTCCACTGTGACAGCGCCTGGCGGCTATACGCCCAGTCTGTCCCCACGTTTTGCCGCTTATGTCCGTGACTATCTCATGGACCGGGGCGTTGATCCGGCACCGGTATTCGGCGCCAGCGGCCTCGACTACACCAACAATGAAGAGTACGACACGCCGTTACCTGTAGAGCAGGTCGGCATCCTGTTCGAGAGAGCGGCCGCAGTCACTGACAATAAGGCCATGGGCCTGTCAATGGGGCGTGATTTCCATTATGAGTCCAGCAGCCTGCTGATCGTTGCCATGCTCGCTGCGCCCTCGGTTGCCGGGGGGCTAACTTTCCTCAACCAGTACGACCGTTATATTGACTCGGGTATAACCACGAGTTTCCAGCCCAACGCCGATCCTTTTGTTTTTACAGCAGACCTGATTCACCTTGGTGGCGTCGAAATGGGTCAACTCAACGAATACCTGATTGGCTTTCTGGTGCAGACACTGCTGACAGCAACCCGCACGTCGGTGCCCTTGATCAAAGTAACTTTCAAGCATCGGGAGCCGGATCAGACCGGGGCGCTGCGGCAGTTCTTCGCCTGTCCCCTCGAGTTTGGCAGGGAACACAACAGCATCCAACTGCCCACTGATTTTCTGCAACAGCCCTTCCTTACCAGCAACAAGCTCCTGTATCGCATCCTGGCAAATGCCATGGAGACATACTTTTCTATGGGCGACAAAACCAGTGGTTTTGTGGCCTCGGTTTGTCGCCAGATCATGCTCGAAGATCCGATGGTGAACCCCGATTCCAAGCGCATTGCCGGGCAAATGGGGTTGTCCACCCGCACTCTGCGCCGTCGCCTCTCCGAAGAGGGATTCACCTTCAACGGGGCAAAGAATCTCGCCAGAGAAAGGCGTGCCAAGTACCTGTTGGTCAACTCTCGAGCCTCGCTTACCGAGATCGCGTTTGAACTGGGCTATTCAGAGTTGAGTGCCTTTAGCCGTGCCTTCCGGGGCTGGGTGGGCGAAACTCCCCAAGCGTATCGAGACAATATACGCGCCCTGCTCGACTGACCTGCGCTACGCCGGTGTTTTTCCCGGGCTCAGCGGGGCCTTTCCGTGTCAGAAGCAGGGTCAAGCCCGTGGCCGCTTTTGTCAAACTGTCGTTTACGATGGACGGTATAGTCAGGGCAATCGTGCAGGTGTCCGGCGGGACGGCAGCCTGCTCAATAAGAAAAGCAAGCCAATCAGGGGAACTCATTATGGGAAATCGTCCGAAAAGCCATCGCCTAGGGTTGTCATCGCTGGGTGCGGCAGTAGCTGCCGCCACGCTGGCTCTGCCCGCTTCAGCACTGCAGTTGGAGGAGGTGCTCGTAACGGCCCAGAAGCGTGAGCAGGGAGCCAATGATGTGGGTATCGCCATCACGACGTTTACCGGTGACCAGATTCGCGAACTCGGTATTCTCAGTGCCGAGGATATTGCCATGTACACCCCCGGTGTCACGGTGAACGAGACGGCGGCGACGGGTGTGCCCCTGTATACAATACGAGGTGTCGGCTTTCAGGATTATTCAACGGCGGCCTCATCCACCGTGGGCATCTACTTTGACGAAATAGCCATGCCCTATACGGTCATGACCCGTGGGTTGTTGTTCGATACCGACCGAGTGGAAATACTGAAGGGCCCCCAGGGTGACCTTTATGGCCGTAATACTACGGCGGGTCAGATCAACTTCATCAGCAGGGCACCGACCGAGGAATTTTCTGCGGGCATTACGGCGAGCTACGGGCGTTACGAGGCCGTCGACGTTGAGGGTTATGTCAGCGGCAGCCTGTCCGACTCCACCCGGGGTCGTTTGGCTGCTCGAATCGTGCAGTCGGGGGAGGGGTGGCAGGAGAACACCGTAGGCGACGATGAGTTGGGTGAAGATGACGTCATGGCCCTCAAGGGCACGCTGGTCTCCGATTGGAGTGACACCTTCAGCACCAAGCTCACGGTCAGTTATGTTGACGACCAGTCCGACAACACAGCCAACACGGCCTACGATGGCAGCCTGATCGGACTTGGCAGCTTTGTTGCACCCTACCAGCCGCTCAACGAATATATTATTCCGGGCAACCCGACCTTTGGTACAACCCCGCCATGGTACTCAGTTGATGACAACACCAAAGCCGGTTGGACCAATAGCTACACCAGTGCGATTACAGGTCGGACCTTTGATTTGCGCCCCCAGCGAGATAATCAGACCCTGAATATTGCGCTGCGCATGGATTGGGACATCGGCGGTGCGACGCTGACATCCATAACGGGTTACAGCGACTTCCAGCGTGAGGAAGCCAACGATTGGGATGGTGGCTTCTACAACGATTCCAGCAACATCAACACCACGGACCTCCAGGTATTTAGCCAGGAGTTACGTCTTGCTGGAGAGACCGACCGCTTGAACTGGGTGGTGGGCTTGTACTACTCCCAGGATGATATGGATGAGTACTACCATTACTTCATGTCGGATTCGGTTTACGGCTACGGCAGTATTCCCTTTGGTGTCGGTTTATTTGCACCCAATCCCATTCTGGAACTGGATACCAAATACGATCAGGAGACCACATCGGCGGCGATTTTTGGCCATGTAGAATATGACCTGACGGATTCGCTCACCCTGATCCTCGGTGCCCGTTACACCAACGAGACGCGGGATTGGACCGGGTGTACCTATGTCGCTGATGATGGCTCCCTCGGGGTTTTCCTGAACAATGTCTTTGGTTTCTGGGGCTCACCCTTTGAGAAGGGGGTTGGGGATTGCGGTACGATCGCCGATATCGGCGGCATTGATCCCGAGTTTCCTGCCTACTCAGACAGCATAGACACCAGCCGACCCACGGGGAAAATTGGTTTGGACTGGCAGCCGTCTGACGACGTACTGGTTTATGGCTCGATCTCCAACGGGTTCAAATCCGGGGGCTTCAACGGCGCGAACTCCAATACAACGACCCAGTTGATACCGTACAAGGAAGAAGTACTGACAGCCTACGAACTGGGCACCAAGGCGACGCTGGCCAATGGCAGCATGCAGCTCAATGGTGCGGTTTTTTACTATGACTACCAGGATAAGCAGGAGCAGGATGCCGCCGTTACCCTGGTGGGGAATATTTCCGGCCTGACCAATGTGGATGAGTCTGAAATCTACGGCGCCGAAGTGGAGTTAACCTGGCAGCCCACCGAGGGCCTGACACTGGCAGCCAACGGGGCCTGGCTTGAGTCGGAGGTCAAGAAGTGGCAGGCCGTGGATCGTGCCACCAGTGCCTGGCAACCTGATGGCGGTGGTGTCAACTACTACGATGCGTCGGGCCAGGAACTGGCGATGACGCCTGACTTCTCCTACACGCTGTTCGCCCGCTATGAAATGCCTATCACCAACAGCCTGATGCTGGACATATCTGCAGATTACAACCAGACCGGGGAGACGACGGGGGGGCCTCGTCTCGAGGACGCGACCGATGATTACGGTGTTGCCAATGCTCGTGTGGGTTTGGGTTCTAGTGATGGAAATTGGCGGGTGATGGCCTGGGTGCGCAATCTCACTGATGAGGATTACTACCCTTCAGCCTATGCTGGTGGTAATGGCCCCTATGTTCGGACCTGGGGCATGCCTCGGACCTACGGTCTGAGTTTCAGTTACTCCATCGGCCAATAAAATTGAGATGAGTCAGAAAAGGGGTCTGTCTGGGCCCCTTTTTTACCAATAAAAAAAGTTGCGGGGCTCGATATGACCTATTTAAAAAAACTGGGGGTATGCGCGTCGGTACTTTTGTTGCTGGTCGGCTGTGGTCAGAGGGAGGCCACTGAGGCGTCGGGACCGACCTCTGACCGCATCGCGGATACGGTTGTTATCAACGGCAGTGTCTATACCGACGGAGCGAAAGGCAGCCGGGTGGCGGCTTTTGCGGTCAAAGACGGCCGGTTTCTTGCGGTGGGTTCCCATGACGAGATAAGCGCTGTTATTGGTGACGGCACGGAAGTCATTGATGTAAAGGGCGCGGCTGTGTTGCCGGGCTTGCTCGATGCCCACGTGCACCCTTTCCAGGGCGGCGAAAAAGTACTGTACAGCTGTAACTTCTCCTTTGACACCACACCTGACCAGCTGGCGGCAACTATCAAGGCCTGCGCCGAGGCGGAGGGGGCTCCAGAGTGGATCATTGGCGGTCAGTGGAACAGTAATTTTTTCGTCGATAATGATATCGAGTCACCCAGGGCGTTCCTGGATGCTGTCAGTGGTGGCCATCCGGTATTCCTCGATGATGATTCAGCCCATCACGGCTGGGCCAACACACGGGCGTTGGAATTGGCAGGCGTAGCGCTCAGTCCCGATACACCCGATCCCTCGGGCGGTGTTTTCGTTCGTGATGAGGAGGGCATACCCAATGGTGTCCTGCTCGAGGCTGCTGCCGGCGTCGTCTACTCGATAATCCCTCCCTACAGTCCGGCACAAAAGGCGGCCGCGGTCGCCACCGCATCTACCATTGCCAATAGCTTTGGTGTGACTGCCTGGGGTGATGCGCGGGTTCCCGAAGCAGCGATGCAGGCCTATCACGCGGCAGATGCAGCTGGAGAGCTGTCGGTTCATGCTGTTTTGTATCAAGCGAGCTATGGTCATGGTGGTGAACCACAACCCCTCGAGCCGGTGAGCGCCTACGATGAACGGGCCAACCGCTTTGGGTCCGCCAATGTGCAGGCCAAGGCGATCAAATTCTTTCTCGATGGCGTGCCAACCGCTTCCCGCTCGGCCCTGATGGTCGCACCCTACACCACTGATGCAATGCACCCGGAGGAGACGCTGGGGATGCAGATGATCGCTACCCCTGAATTGAATACCGCGGTGACGCGGTTCGACGCGGCTGGTTACCTTATCAAAATACATACGGCGGGCGATGGTGCAGTGCGGGTGGCCCTGGATGCGATAGCCGTCGCGCGCCTAACCAATGGATCACCTGGTCAACCCATTTCCTTGGCCCATGCGGGCTATATTGATCCTGCAGATCTTGATCGCTTTCGGGCGTTAAATGCGGTGGCCGATTTCACACCCTATCTCTGGTATCCGAGGCCCATCATTGAGTCGGTGGTACAGGCGGTAGGGCTGCCCCGGGGTGCCGAGTACTGGCCGACCCGGGACCTTCTCGATTTGGGTGCGTTGGTCAATGGCGGCTCAGATTGGCCCGCAGCGGCGGCAGATATGAATCCCTGGCCGGCTATCGAGTCACTGGTGACTCGACGCCATCCCACGAGTGATTCGAAGGAGACCTTCTGGGCCGAGCAGGCGGTCAGTCTCGATGACGCCATTGTGTTGTGGACTACCCAGCCCGCGCTGATTATGGGCATAGACGACCGTGCGGGTTCGATCGTAGTGGGTAAGTCAGCGGATTTCATCGTACTTAACCGGGATCTGCACCGGATAGCGATTGATGACGTGTCGGAAATAGAGCCCAATCAAACATGGTTTCGCGGACGCCAGGTTTTTTCTTCGACGCCATGAGACCACTGCGTCGCCGGGAGTTTCTTGGCACTGCCGTAGCGGCCGGCCTGAGCCCCACCCTTGTCGCGGGTGCTGGGTCCAAGGACGCTCTGGGTGACTGGGATAGCGCTGACGCCACTACACTCGCGAGCTGGGTGGCCACCGGCGAAGTAAGCCCCGCTGAACTGCTTCAGGAGGCCGTTCGGCGCCTTCGACGTGTTAACCCAAAACTGAATTTACTGGCCCAGGATCATATTGAGCTGGCTCTGGCGACGGTGGAGTCACCGCTGCCACAGGGGCCGCTCTCCGGCGTTCCCTTCCTGCTCAAGGACCTTGGCGTGCAGTTGGCGGGAACCGTCACTAGTGCGGGCTCGGCGTTGAATGCCAAGGCCGTGGCTGCCGTCGATTCGACCCTGGTGCAGCGCCTCAAAAGCAGCGGTCTGGTCATATTCGGTAAAACGAATACGCCGGAGTTTGGTCTGGCACTGACCACTGAGGGGCGCTTTCTTGGCGATTGTCGCAATCCATGGCACGTTGACCACAGCACCGGAGGGTCCAGTGGTGGCTCGGCTGCCGCCGTGGCTGCCGGGGTCATTCCCATGGCCCACGCCACGGATGGCGGCGGATCCATTCGTGTGCCCGCCACGTTTTGTGGTTTGTTTGGTTTCAAGCCGACCCGGGGCCTCACACCGGGTGCCCGGGGTAGCGGCATGTCGGTGGGTCACGTGGTGACGCGTTCAGTGCGGGATAGCGCACTTATGCTGGAGGCGCTGGCGGGTTATGAGCCCGGTGCACCTTACGGACAGGGTTTACCCAACAGGGGGTTTTTTGAGGCAACGCGCCGGGATCCGACACCACTGCGCATTGCGGTCTGCCTGAGTGAGCCCACGGTAGCAATCGACCCCGAGGTTCGGGCATCTGTGCTCGATGCGGCCGCCCTCCTTGAGCAGTTGGGCCACTCGGTGGAAATGGCCGCTCCGGGTATTGATTACGCTGTGCTGAATCGCGTCCAGAATACGTTGATCGCAAGTAATATGGCTGCCTGGCTTGACAGTGTTGCCCGTGGCCGCGGTCGGGAAATTGGTTTGGACGAACTCGAACCCATGACCCATATGATTCGTTCCGAGGGTTCCCGGTACACCGGTGCCCAAGTGGCGGAAGCTCTCCAATTGATGCATCAATTCGGCTTTCAGATGGGGGATTTTTTCCGTGATTTCGATGCTATCCTGCAACCCGTAGCCGCAACGCCCGCACCTCGCCTCGCTGCCATCACCTATCGCGAAGGTGATGATCTGCAGGCCTACACCGAACGGTTTAAAGCGGTCTCGGCGTTCACCCATCTGTACAACATGACGGGCCAGCCCTCCATGGCGGTGCCGTTTTCAATGAGTGCTTCAGGACTCCCCATCGGAATTATGCTGTCCGCTCCGGGTGGTGAGGACGCGCAACTAATGGCGCTGGCCGGACAGATTGAGCGGGCGCGACCCTGGTTCCAATACAGGCCAAAAGTGTGGTCGGGTGCCATCACCACTTCAGAATGAGGTAGCAGAATGTCGGCAATACGAAAGACAGGTTTAGTGTGTCATGAGCTGTATATGTGGCACGACACGGGTAACTATGCCGGGCCGATGCCCTTTGGCAACCCGGTACAACCGGATACCCATGCCGAAAATCCCGAGACCAAGCGACGGTTCAGAAACCTGCTTGAAGTTTCGGGCATGAATGATCACCTGACGCTGCTCAAGCCGCGATCGGCCTCAGAGGAAGAAATCCTTCGATTCCACACGCCTGAACATTTGGCGAACGTGCAAAAAATTAGTGCTGAGACAGGCGGGGATGCAGGGTTTTTCACTCCTGCGGGTCGAGGTAGCTATGAGATTGCCCTGCTATCTGCTGGCGGGGTCCTGAGTGCTCTCGAAGCGGTTGTCGCAGGGGAGATTGATAATGCCTACGCCCTCGTCCGGCCTCCTGGCCACCACGCTATTGCGGGAGAGGGCATGGGTTTCTGTATTTTTGGTAATGCCGCTATTGCGGGATTTCACGCCCTGGACTCCCTGGGCCTCGAGCGCATCGCCTACGTTGACTGGGACGTGCATCATGGCAATGGCACACAGAGTGCGTTCTACGACGACCCGCGCGCGCTAACCATTTCCGTACATCAGGACAATTGTTTCCCACCGGATTCTGGCCACGTCCACGAGGTAGGCGAAGGTTCGGGCGCGGGTTTCAATATCAATGTCCCGTTACCCCCGGGATCTGGAGTAGGAGCTTACGAGGCAGCCTTTGACCAGATTGTGGTGCCTGCATTGGATGCGTTCGCCCCTCAAATCATCATCGTCCCAAGTGGCTTTGACGCGGGCGCTTATGACCCCCTGGGTCGGATGCAAATGCACAGTGACGGCTATCGTCGACTGACCGAAAAGCTGTTGGCTGCGGCTGATCGGCACAGTGGCGGGCGCCTGTTGATGACCCATGAGGGGGGTTACAACAGTTGGACCGTGCCTTTTTTTGGGCTCGCGGTGATGGAAGCTCTCGCGGGTTACAGCACAGGAACCGAGGATCCATTCCTGCCTTTGCACGCCGGTTTGGGCGGGCAGGGTCTGCAACCCCATCAGCAGGTTGCCATAGACGCCGCCAAGCCGCTGCTAGAAGCGCTGGCCTGAAAAAAAACAACGGACGAGTGTGACGGGACGATGGGGTGTCCCGGGGTATTCGCCACGTTGTCCCGTTGGGATGAAAGAAGGGGTTCAGCCCGTGCCGTCTATGTTGTGGGGCGCGGTGAATGTCCAATCAGTACTGCAGGTTGCCGAACATGAGCCCCGCCATCAACGGCACACTCGTTGTGGCGCACAGGACCAGGGCAAAACCAAAAATGTGCTTGAGTCTAAGTCCTGTGAGGGCCAGGAGGGGAATGGCCACGAAGGGTTGGATCACGTTGGTCCACTGGTCGCCATAGGCGACTGACATGGCTATCAGGCCGAGATCAACCTCGAGAAGTTTCGCCGCTTCAATAAATGACGGACCCTGCAGGGCCCATTGAGCGCCTCCTGAGGGGATAAAAATATTGATCAGGCCAGCGGAAAAAAACGCAATGATGGGCAGCGTGGTGTCGTCAGATACGGCTACGAGCGCCGCTGTGAACTGCTCGGCGAGGCCGCTCTGTATTGCCATACCCATGATTCCCGCGTACAGCGGATATTGGAGGAGCGTTGGGGCGGCGACTTTGGCCCCGTCGGCAAATAATGCGCTGTAGTGCGGGAGTGATCGCACCAGGAACAGTCCAGCAGCGAGGAAGGTCCAGTTGACTATGTTGAGTTCCAGGGCCAGACCACGCTGTACAAACCACCCCACGACATAGGCCGCAAAGAGCACGCCAGCAAATACAGACCAGCGGCGTTGACCCTCGCCAGGGTCAATCTCCACAGGGCGGTGGTCGGGTTCCTGTAACGGCATAACCAGATCGTCGGGAACGTAGGGTGCTTTCAGGTCAAACTGCCGGTGAACCAGCAGTACTGTGGCGATGATGACCGCCAGCGTGCCCGGGATGCTGAGCAGGTTCCAGGGTGTCAGCAAGGTTTCCTGTATGGGAATGAGTCGACCAATCTGCTCGAAGGTTGGGTTTCCCTCTGTTGCTACGGCGAGGGCTATGGATGAGGAGTAACCCATTTCCCAGACGGCATAGCCACTCAGTGCGCCCGCGGCCATGAGTGGGAAATGCACCGGATTGTTCCGTGCAACCGCCTCCCGGGCGATTTCCCGCGCGAGCAGGGCGCCGGTGATGGGGCCCAGCGGCCAGGAAATAAGATAAAAAGCCGCCGCTGTCATTATGACCAACACATAGGCCTGCGTGGGAGTTTTAGCCAATTTGGCAAGCCAGATCAGGCCGCCCTGTATCAAGGGTGTCTGGGCCAGGACGTAGGCCAGGATAATGGTCAGTCCTATCTGCATCGTGAAGGTCAGGAGGGCGCTCAGGGAGTCGCCCCAGGTCATGAGTAACGAGGTGGGTGCGGTTGGTGTCAAGGACAGGGTAAGCAGGGCCATCAGGCCTGTCAGTCCCAGTGCGAAGCTCAGGGGGTCGGGCAGCCGTTTTTCGATGAATTCCTGAAAGCGCTCAACCAACGTCAACGGCAGCATCCTTTACCATGGGCGGCAAACGTCGCCAGTACTGGGTGTGCTCCTGGAAGGCATAGGCAAGTTGCAGTACACCCCAGTCATCGCCGGGTCGGCCCACAATCTGGAGTCCCACGGGCAGACCATCGGGGCTGAATCCAGCCGGGACAGAAATACAGGGCATACCAAACGGGCTCAATATGCAGCAGCTCGACATCCACTCAATATAATTTGACATGGTTTGACCATTGATCTTCTGAGGGTACTCGATTTCCGTGGCGAAGGGCATGACCTGGGTAACGGGTAAGAGTAGGTAATCGAAGCGTGCAAAGAGCGTTTCCAGCGCGACGAGCATTTGACGGCGCTGCTCCTCCGCCCCCTCAATGTCCCTCGTGGACAGGGCAAGCCCCAGTTGGATATTGCCTCTCAGCGTGGCTTTCATCATGTGACCGTGGCTTTCGTAGAGTTCCCCCATCAGTTGTTGAAATGCGGCGCTTCTCAGTGTGCTGAAGACAGCCATGGCACCCGCCAATTCTGTCAGGGAGATTTCCTCGATGTTGGGACAGATTTGCCACATTTGCTGCACGGCGCCTGCCAGGACCGATGACACGGCGCGTTCGATCGGTAGTCCAGCTGGATGTGACGCCCACCCCAATCGCAAATCCTGGACTTTCCGACCGAGCGACCTGTTCGTGCCAAGAGGGGCGACAGAGGAGGATAGCGGGTCTCGATCATCAGGCCCGGCAATCGCCTGCAGCATCAGCGCGCAGTCTTCAACGGTTCTGGCCATCGGACCTTCAACCGCCATGCGTGAGAATACTTCCTCAAACAGGGGAGGGGAGGGCACTCGGCCCAGCGTCGGGCGAAGTCCCACGACGTTGCAGTAGGCCGCCGGGTTGCGCAGAGAGCCGCCCATGTCAGAGCCGTCAGCGAGGGCCACCATGCCGGTGCCCAGGGCCGCAGCGGCGCCGCCGGAGCTTCCGCCCGCTATTTTGGTGGGATCGTAGGGGTTTTTAGTCGAACCAAACAGGCTGTTGAAGGTATTGGAGCCCGCGCCAAATTCCGGGGTGTTGGTCTTGCCGATTATGATGGCACCCGCCGCCCTGAGGCGAGCCACAAACAGAGAGTCTTCCTCGGCTACCTGATTCGAGAAAATAGGGGAGCCCATGGTAGTGGGGAGCCCCTGTACGTGGGCGAGATCCTTAATCGCCATGGGCAGTCCCGCCAGAGGCGGTAGTTGCAGTCCCTGCTGTCGGGCCCTGTCAACCGCCACTGCCAGGGGCAGGACCTCTTCTATGGGGGTCAATGTGCAGATGGCATTGACCCTTGGGTTGTACAGGGCAATATTTTCGTAGGTGTCCTCCAGCAGGGACACCGCTGATCTGGCTCCCGTGGCAACGTCATTGACAAGGTCAATGGCACGGGGTGCGCAAGGGGTGTTGTGTTCGGTGCGGGATGCGGGTGGCGTTGCCATTGATGGCTCGCTGCTGGGGTTGGGCCTTATCCTAGAATAAGGTGCGGGCAATTCATTGGCAAAATGGGCCATAAGATTGACATCCAGCCCTATACCGCGTGGCGCAGTCCATCTTCGGCGCCGAGGCCACGGATCGGTCTGGGACCGGGATCCCGTCGAGTAAATAAGCGACCGCGCCGCCATCATCCTGATATGCTTGGACCATGCCCAAGTCAATAAAGCCCTCGCCAACGCCGGACCCCAGGCCCCGCAAACCACCTGCGGAGGGGGCTATTACGGCAGCCCAGAGTATGCGGCGCTTCGGGCGCTCCCTGCCCATGAGTCTGCTCAAGGCCCACGAGGCCGTTTTGAGCACCTTTGTCCCCCATTTGCGTGCCCACGACCTATCCACCCAGCAGTGGCGTGTCATGCGCGCATTGGCCGAGAAAGAACCCCAGGACATCAGTGAATTGGCTAGGGCCTGCTCTCTGTTGCGACCCAGTGTGAGCCGGATTCTCCAAAATTTGGAGACCAGGGGTATTGCGGTGAGGCAGCCATGTGCTCGTGACAGTCGCCGCACGCTGGTCTCCATCACAGCCCATGGCCGGGAGCTTATTGCGCGGCTTGCCCCGGAATCCGAGGCCCGTTATCAATACATTGAGGCTCAGTTCGGCCGGGAAAACCTGGAGCTTCTCTACACACTTCTCAATCAGCTGTCCGAGTCCCTAGATCAGCCGCCGCCGCCCTTCGGCAGTCTCACCGGGGAGCAGCAGTCCTAGGGCGCCCCCGGGAGCGCCTCAGCTGGCATTGGGCCAACCCAAAGTACGAGGCAAGCACATTTCCTGCTTGCGCCCACTTCGGCTGGTTGGCCTGGGGGGGTAGTGAGCCTATCCTCCCGCCTATTGGGTTCATGCAACCTGATCAATTTGTACTGCAGCTATGCGTCGGCCCTCATCAGCACGCTGCTGGAATTCGATGACCTGGTCAAAGTTAAGGTAGCGATAGATTTCCTCAGACATGGAGTCGATTTTGTTGGCAAACTCGAGGTACTCCGCGGGTGTGGGCAACTTACCGAGCAGGGCGCCTACCGCAGCAAGTTCGGCGGATGTGAGGTAGACATTCGCGCCTTCACCCAACCGGTTCGGAAAATTGCGGGTTGACGTTGACAGTACAGTGCTACCGGGTTCCACGCGGGCCTGATTGCCCATACACAGCGAGCATCCCGGCATTTCAGTCCGTGCGCCGGCCTTACCGAAAATTGCGAAGTAACCCTCCTCCATGAGCTGGTGCTCATCCATGCGCGTTGGCGGACAAATCCACATTCTGGTGGTTACGGGTTTGCCATGGGCCTCGAGGAGCTTTCCCGCAGCACGGAAGTGGCCGATGTTGGTCATACAACTGCCGATGAACACCTCCTGTACGCTGTCGCCAGCCACATCAGACAGCCTGCGTGCGTCATCTGGATCATTGGGCGCGCAAACGATTGGCTCGTTGACTTCAGCCAGGTCTATCTCGATGATTTCCCTGTATTCAGCGTCCTCGTCAGCGATCAGCAGTTCGGGGTTGGCGAGCCACGCCTCCATTTTTCGGACCCGCCGCTCGAGGGTGCGGGAGTCACCGTAGCCCTCAGCAATCATGGAGCGCAGCAACACGATATTGGACCGGAGATATTCGGCGATCGTTTCCTCACCCAACTTGATGGTGCATCCGGCCGCGGAGCGCTCTGCTGAGGCATCGGAGAGCTCAAAGGCCTGTTCAACGGTTAGATTTTCCAGGCCCTCAATTTCCAGGATCCTCCCTGAGAAAATGTTTTTCTTACCTTTCTTCTCAACGGTCAGCAGGCCCTTCTGTATGGCGTAGTAGGGAATGGCATGAACGAGGTCCCGAAGGGTGATGCCCGGCTGCATTTTCCCCTTGAAGCGGACCAGGATCGATTCGGGCATATCCAGGGGCATGACACCCGTGGCAGCGGCGAAGGCGACCAGCCCCGATCCTGCGGGAAAAGAAATTCCCATGGGAAAACGCGTGTGGGAGTCACCCCCGGTTCCCACCGTATCCGGCAGCAACATACGGTTGAGCCAGCTGTGGATAATGCCATCCCCGGGTCGGAGCGAAACGCCACCCCGGGTCATGATGAAATCGGGCAGGGTATGCTGGGTGTGGATATCGACGGGCTTGGGATACGCGGCCGTGTGACAAAAGGATTGCATGGTCAGGTCGGCAGAGAAACCAAGGCAGGCCAGATCCTTCAATTCATCCCGGGTCATGGGCCCCGTAGTGTCCTGGGAACCTACTGTGGTCATTCTCGGTTCACAGTAGGTTCCAGGCCGTATCCCTGCGACGCCACAGGCACGGCCCACCATTTTCTGCGCAAGCGTGAAGCCTTTGCCGGTATCTTCGGGTTGCTCGGGCCTGCGGAATAGACTGTCCTCATCCAGGCCCAGCGCCTCACGGGCGCGGGTTGTAAGTCCTCGGCCAATAATGAGGTTAATGCGCCCCCCGGCCTGAACTTCGTCAAGGAGTACATCGGATTTCAGCGAAAATTCTGCGAGCACATCTCCGGTTTCCCCCAAAATCTTACCGTCATAGGGCCGAATCTCAATCACATCACCCATCTGGAGGCCATCGACCGGGGCTTCAAAGACCAACGCTCCGGCATCCTCCATGGTGTTGTAGAAAATGGGCGCCACTTTGCCACCAATACAAACACCGCCGCCACGCTTATTGGGTACGCCGGGCATATCCTCGCCGAAAAACCAGAGCACCGAATTGGTTGCTGACTTACGGGAGGATCCGGTGCCCACGACATCGCCGACAAAGGCGACGGGCAGCCCATGGGCTTTGATTTCAGCAATCTGCTGGAGAGGGCCTGTAGTCCCGTGGTCATCGGGCGTGAGGCCGTCGCGGGTCATTTTGTACATGGCGTTGGCATGGAGTGGAATATCGGGTCGCGACCAGGCATCGGGCGCAGGTGACAGGTCATCCGTATTGGTCTCCCCGGTCACCTTGAACACGATCATTTTGACGGATTCTGGGACGGCATCTCGACTGGTGAACCACTCTCCCTCAGCCCAGCTCGTCATCACAGCAGCAGCATGGGCATTACCCTGCCTGGCCAGTTCAGCCACGTCGTGGAAGGCTTCGAACATCAGCAGGGTGTGCTTCAGCTGTTCTGCGGCCTCAGCCGCCAATTCAGCGTCGGAAAGCAGGGCCACAAGGGTTTCAATGTTGTAACCGCCGTGCATGTTGCCGAGCATGGTTACGGCCTCAGTCCGGCTCAGGAGGTCGCAGGTGGTCTCTCCAGTTGCAATTGCAGAGAGAAACCCCGCCTTGACGTAGGCGGCTTCATCGACGCCGGGTGGAACGCGCGTGGCCAGTAACTCCAGTAGAAAATCAGCCTCCCCTTCCGGTGGGTTCTTGATCAGCTCCACCAGTTCAGCGACCTGTCCTGGGGACAGTGGCGTGGCGGGTATATTGAGTTGGGCGCGTTCTTCAACGTGGGCGCGGTAAGCTTCAAGCACGGGTGCACTCCTTGCAAAGGGGGGTAATTTTCGGGGCGCAGTATAGCTTGTGACCGGATATCATGACATCGGCAAGCGATGATTCTGTGCATTCAGCCAATCCATACCCTAGACTTGCGTTATGACAGAAAGTACCGCCTCCAAGTCCCCCCGGGTAGCACGTGCGCGCGTTCGTACCCCCTGCATTGGTGTCTGCTCGACAGGCATTGGTGACGCCGTCTGCCGCGGGTGTAAGCGTTTCAGTCATGAGGTGATCGACTGGAATGCCTATACAGAAGCAGAGAAGGCGATTGTTGACCAGCGTCTGGCCAGCTTCCTGAGTACCTGCATGCAAAACAAGTTTGTCGTAACCGATTCAGGATTGCTGCGCTGGCAATTGGAGACCCAACAGGTGCGATTCAACCCTGTGCATGACCAATACTGTGGCCTTTTCGCACTGTTAAAAGCAGGCGCGAGCCAAATTGAGGATACCGAGTCCTTCGGATTTGCGGTCCACCTGACCTGGCGATCCCACAGTCTTCGCGCACTTCGTGAGATGGTAGATCACGAATTCTGGTCACTTTCTGATGCACATTATGAGCGATATCTTGCCACTCCCGACCTGTTCGAGGAGTCATGACATCATGACGGCCATCCCCGAAATGAGTGATTTGCTGGCTTTCCTGCCCTGTCCAACGCCATCGGCGTGGATCCAGGCTGCCCTGGCTGACCAGGCGACGCTGCTTATCGATCACGCGAATTGTGAAAAAAAAGCAGCGGCTACCGCCATGGCACTACTGCATCGACACACGGATAACCCGCAGTTGATGAATAAAATGTCACGCCTTGCACGGGAGGAATTGCGGCATTTTGAACAGGTCCTGAGCCTGATGGAGAAGCGGAATATCCGCTATGAGGCGGTCACCGCTTCGCGTTATGCGGGTGGACTCCACCAATTGGTGAGAAAACGGGACCCCGGTCGACTGGTTGATACACTGATTCTCGGTGCGCTGATTGAAGCCCGCTCCTGCGAACGTTTTGCCGCGCTGGCTCCCCACCTTGACAGCGAACTCTCAGATTTCTACCGCTCACTGCTAAAAAGCGAGGCGCGTCATTTCAAGGATTACCTGACGCTTGCGAGATCGGTTGCGCATCCCGCCGAGGTTGAAGAGCGGCTGAAAGACTTCAGGGCAGTGGAACAGGGTCTCATTGAGGGCGAGGATGGGGAGATGCGGTTTCACAGCGGTATTCCCGCCGCGGCCTGATTGCGAGGGTTAGCTGAAACTCTCCAGCGTACACTGACCGTTTTCCGAGCGGACACACCAGCCCTTCGAGGCCGACCAGTCTCCCAGGACAATCCTGGTGCCCCGGTCTGTTCTGTGGGTCTGTGGCCGATGTGTGTGGCCGTGAATCATCTGCTCAACACCATTATCCAAAAAGGCTTGCGCTACGGCCTCCGCGTTCACGTCGATAATGTTGGCGGGGTCTTTATCGGCTTTCTCCTGGCTTGCATTACGCAATCCACGGGCAAACTCGCGGCGCTCCTCCAAGGGACGTTGCAGCATTTCTGCCTGCCATGCAGGGTCATGGAGAATAGTGCGCATTTTCTGGTATTCGATGTCGTCGGTGCACAGGGTGTCGCCATGCAACACGAGGGTTGGCTTGCCATCGAGTGAAATCACTGTGGTATCGCCCAGCAGGGTGGCGCCAATTTGATTCGCAAAGACCGAACCGAGCGCAAGGTCGCGATTGCCCCGCACGAGGAACAGCTCCGTACCTCGATCACTTGCCGCCCTGAGTTGTTTTATTACCCGACGGTTCAGGGGCGTGTCATCGTCATCCCCGATCCAGTATTCAAAAAAGTCGCCGAGTATGAAAAGCCGGGCCATACGTCGCTCTCTCAACAGAAAGGCGTACAGCGCGTCCTCTATCTCGGGGGTGTTATCACTGAGGTGCAGGTCGCTGATGAACAGCGTCGAGCTCATGGGTCAGGGGCTGACGACCGAGACAGCTTCTATAACGATGCTCTCTTTCGGTACATCCTGATGCCCACCCTTACTGCCGGTTTCCACAGTCCGAATTTTGTCGAGCACGCTGTCGCCGTCGATGACTCGACCAAATACCGCATAACCCCAGCCCTGCATGTTCTTGCCGCTGTGGTTCAGGAAATCATTGTCTTTCACGTTGATGAAAAACTGCGCAGTGGCCGAATGGGGATCCATGGTGCGGGCCATTGCGATCGTGCCGCGATCATTCTGCAGGCCGTTGTCGGCTTCATTGTCGATAGCCGCTCCGGTTTCTTTCTGCTCCATTTCACTATCGAAGCCGCCACCCTGGATCATGAAGTTGTCAATCACCCGGTGGAATATGGTGCCGTCATAAAACCCCTCGGAGGCGTAGCGCAGGAAGTTCTCGACAGTTTTTGGTGCTTTTTCACCATCCAATTCAACCTTGATGGCACCAAACGTAGTTTTGATCTCTACAACAGTGTGGGTCATGTTGCCTCCAGCTGGGCACATTCAGACGGAGCGCATCGTACACGTTTTGGTAACTCGGCGCGATCCTCAGGACGGTCCCGGTCCAGAGCATGTATTATTGCCCCCCAAATAAACATCCCAAGTGGCTTTAATACCCTGCGGCGCGCTGTCTGGCTTGCTATTATGCGCGCTCGATTCAGAGGCTGTTCATGAGTACCGAAGCGCGCAGTAATTTTCTCAAGACGCAGATCCAGTCAGACCTTGATGGCGGATTGGTGGAGCAACTGGTCACCCGGTTCCCACCAGAACCCAACGGGTTCCTGCACCTCGGTCATGCGAAATCCATCACCGTCAATTTCGAGCTGGCGAGCCGGTTCGGTGGGCGCTGCCACTTGCGTTTTGATGACACCAACCCGGAAAAGGAAAACAAAGTATTTATAGAGGCGATCCAGGAGGATGTCCGGTGGCTCGGTTATAAATGGGATGGCGAGGTCCGGTTCGCCTCAAGCTATTTTCAACAATTGTATGAATGGGCGCTGCATTTGGTCGAGCAGGGGTTGGCCTACGTCTGTGACCTCTCTGCCGAGGAGGCCCGCGACTACCGGGGTAGCCTGACGGAGGCGGGTCGCGACAGTCCTTTCAGGTGTCGTTCAGTCGATGAAAATAGACGCCTGTTTGAAGGAATGCGGGCGGGGGAGTATGCCGAGGGCAGCAGGGTACTGCGGGCAAAAATCGACATGGCCGCGCCGAATATCAATCTGCGCGACCCAATCCTGTACCGCATCCGCACAGCTCACCACCATCAAACGGGCGGAGAGTGGCCAATTTATCCCACCTATGATTTTGCCCATGGCCAAGGGGATGCTATCGAAGGGATAACGCACTCCATTTGCACCCTTGAATTTGAGGATCACCGCCCGCTGTACGACTGGTTTATCGAGCACCTACCTGTACCCAACCGACCTCGGCAGTATGAATTCGCTCGGCTTAACACCAGCTATACGCTGACCAGCAAGCGGAAACTGAAGCACCTTGTGGATGCCGGTGTTGTCACAGGTTGGGATGATCCGAGAATGCCAACGCTCGCGGGTCTGCGCCGCCGAGGCTATCCAGCGGGGGCGATCAGGCATTTCTGTGAGGAGATAGGAACGTCGCGTTCGGACAGCGTTGTAGATGTTGCCATGCTCGAAAGCGCCGTGCGTAACCAGCTAAATGAATCTGCGCCACGGGCCATGGCCGTCCTGAATCCCCTTCCCCTGACGCTTACCAATCTCTCTACACCCGCGACTCTGTCGGTGGCCAATCACCCCAATAACGAGGACATGGGGACCCGTGAAGTACCACTGACAGCCGAGGTGCTGATCGACGCCGCCGATTTTCGTGAGGAGGCAAACAAGAAGTACAAGCGCCTGGTGCTTGGGAAGAGGGTCAGGTTGCGCGGCGCCTACGTGATTGAGGCCGATAGCTGCGACTACGATGCCACCGGGGCGGTCTCCCGGGTGTATGCCCGAATTATTGAAGGGACCCTGGGGGAGGACCCGCCCGACGGCATAAAAGCTCGGGGTGTAATCCACTGGGTGTCCGCATCCAGCGGGGTGCGGGCCGAGGTCCGCTGCTATGATCGTCTTTTCAGCGATCCAAACCCGGGCAGGACTGAGGACGTCATGGCGGTAGTTAATCCTGGCTCCCTGCGATGTATTGAAGACGCGGTGATAGAGGCTTCACTTGCACATGCGGAACCCGAGCAGGTGTTTCAGTTTGAGCGTGAGGGCTACTTCGTCGCCGATCGTTTTGACCACTGCCGCGAGCGGCCGGTTTTCAATATGACCATCGGGCTCCGGGATACCTGGAACACCGCGAATGCCTGAGTTGCGTTTGACAAACACGCTTACCGGTAACAAGGAAGTATTTGAACCCCGGGACCCTGACCGGATTACCCTCTATGTCTGTGGCCCGACGGTTTATAACCTGGCGCACATTGGTAACGCGCGCCCGGTGGTTGTATTCGACATGTTGTACCGCGTGTTGCAATTGCTGTTCCCCTCGGTGGTTTATGCCCGCAACATCACGGACATAGATGACAAGATCATCGCGAGTGCCCGGGAGCGAGGTGAGACGATCGATGCCATCACGTCGGAATTCACCCTAAAGTTCCGGGAGGATGTGGCTCAGCTGAATACGCTGGCGCCCAGCCTGGAGCCACGGGCCACTGAAAATATTGAAGCAATGCAGCAGTTGATACTGCGACTGATTGAACGCAATCATGCCTACACGGCGGATGGTCATGTGTTGTTCGATGTGACGTCGATGGAGGGTTACGGAGCCCTGAGCGGCAGAAACCTCGATGACATGCTAGCTGGAGCACGCGTTGAGGTGGCTGATTACAAACGTAACCCCGGCGATTTTGTGCTCTGGAAGCCTTCCCTGGCGGATGACCCTGGCTGGGAGAGCCCCTGGGGTTGGGGACGTCCCGGATGGCATCTCGAATGCTCGGCAATGATTCGGGCCCATCTGGGCGATGCGATTGATATTCATGGTGGTGGACGGGATCTGATTTTTCCCCACCACGAAAATGAACGGGCGCAAAGCTGCTGCGGTTATGGTGGCGATTTCGTTCGCTACTGGGTCCACAATGCCTATGTGGATATGGACGGTGAGAAGATGTCCAAGTCCCTGGGCAATGTTCGAACCGTGAGGGAACTGCTGGAAGTTTATCCCGGTGAAGTGCTGCGTTTCGCACTGCTTTCAACGCACTACAGGTCGCCTTTGAACTTTTCCGGCGCGTTGCTCGATCAGGCGCGAAACACCTTGGATGCCTTCTATCAGGCACTGCGCCAGGTAGAAACGGTCGAACCCGTGGCGTTGGCCGATACGGAAACCGAGGCCTTTGCGGCGTTACTGGACGATCTCAATACGCCCAAGGCCATTGCCGCTTTGCATGCTGCGAGTAAAGAGTTGAACAAGGCAAACGCTGATTCGCTGGCTCTGTGCAAGGGGCGCCTGTTGGCCAACGGGCGGGTCCTCGGCCTGCTGGAGCGGTTCCCCAGCGATTGGTTCACCCAGGGCGCTGGCGATGGTCCAAATGCCGAGACCATCGAAGCCCTCCTGGAAGAGCGCCTGGCAGCCCGGGCGGCTCGGGATTTTGCCCGCGCTGATGCGATTCGCAATGAATTGCAGGCCGCCGGCATCGTACTTGAAGACAGCGCTGACGGCACCAGTTGGCGACGCACCTGACGTCCCTCCTGCCCTTGTTCAACCGTGGTCGCCGAACCACGTCTGTGCGCAGGGAAGTCTGTGCTGGCTGGCGCACTGTGTCAGGCACGTCATGTCCGGCCGTCAGAGGTTCGCGTAGGCCGTTGGTCCGGGGGGGACGACAGCGCTGGCTATCGACGCGTTATCGGCTCTGCCGGCAGGGCTTGTTAGTCAGAGGCTCTGCCGTGACGCGTGCTTGAGCGGCTCAGCGCATAGGCCTGTCGTCGTGACGGCCCATGGCCCGGGTCACCGACTCCAAGGTGATTGCCGAGGAGGGCAGCGCCAAGAGCAGGGCAGCGCCAAGAGCAGGGCAGCGCCAAGAGCAGGGCCCCAAAATCAGGCGAGGGCCTTTTCTCCAGACTCCACGGTTTGCTGTATCAGGGTATTGATGGTCATGGGCCCGACACCACCGGGCACCGGTGTGTAGGCAGCCACCCGATCAAGCAGGGGCTGCAGCTCGACATCACCCACCCCGCCCGGGTGATAGCCGGCGTCCACGACCACTGCGCCATCCTTGATCCAGTCTGCCCGGATGAATTCCGGACGGCCAACGGCACCGACGATGATGTCCGCCTGTCGAATGTGGTCGGCAAGGTTCTGTGTTCGAGAATGGCAAATGGTTACCGTGGCATTGGCTTGCAGAAGCATCATGGACATGGGCTTGCCCAAAATTGGACTGCGCCCCACAACAACCGCATGCTGGCCTTCAAGGGGTATCTCATAGTGAGCCAGCAGCCGCATGATGCCCTGGGGTGTGGCACAGCCGTAGGCGTCCTCACCCATGGCCATGCGCCCGAAGCCAAGGCAGGTGACGCCATCGACGTCCTTACCGAGATCAATCATGTCAAAGGCGGCTCGCTCATCTATCTGGCTGGGTACGGGATGTTGAAGCAGGATGCCGTGGACATCGGGATTGGCGTTCAACTGTTCAATTTCTCGTAAGAGGTCGTTGGTCTTGAGTGTTGACGGCAGCTCGATCGCAAGGGACTCCATGCCAATGCGTCGGCAGGCGTTTCCTTTCATTTTCACATAGGTGGCGGACGCCGGGTCGTCGCCGACCAGTACCGTTGCCAGGACTGGCGTACGGCCGTCGGAGCGGGCTTTGAGTTTCTCCACGCGCGCCTTGAGGGCTTCTTCAGTGAGTTTTGCCACGTGTTTGCCGTCCAGTATCTGTGCCGTCATGATTGCCTCTGTTCAGCCAGTTTATAAATTCCGGCGAAGTCTCCCAGAAATGGGCCGGGGAGAACAAGCAGAAAGGTCGTGAATTGACCGCCTCTGGTCAAATCAGTATCCTTCGCCCCGGTCGGCGATGACGACTCCGGCGCTGGGCCTTGGTTCCAGCGGGTGAGCTCGTCCCGTGTGACTTCGGGGTATAGCGCAGTCTGGTAGCGCGCCTGCTTTGGGAGCAGGATGTCGGGAGTTCGAATCTCTCTACCCCGACCACTTTTCAATATCGTGTGAGTGCTAGCTGTCATCAGGCATCACCCGTTTTATGCGCCCGTAGC
>CALKDK010000053.1 GCA_938084055.1 uncultured Luminiphilus sp. | reverse complement strand
GTAGCGTGCTTCAAATGCCTTGCCATAAAGGTCATGCAAGTCAGGCGCGTCATTAGGAGAGAACAACGTCCAGTCACCGTCCTCAAATACCCTTTTCATGAATAAGTCCGGTATCCAGTTGGCCGTGTTCATATCGTGGGTTCGCCGTCGATCGTCTCCCGTGTTCTTTCGTAATTCGAGAAATTCCTCAATGTCCAGGTGCCATGTTTCCAGATAGGCACAGACTGCGCCTTTACGCTTGCCGCCCTGGTTCACGGCAACGGCCGTATCATTGACCACTTTGAGAAAGGGCACGATGCCCTGGCTTTTACCGTTAGTGCCCTTGATGTACGAGCCCAAGGCCCGCACGGGCGTCCAGTCGTTCCCCAGGCCACCGGCAAACTTGGACAGCATCGCGTTGTCTTGCATCGCGCCGTAAATACCGAACAGATCATCGGGCACCGTTGTCAGGTAGCAGGACGATAACTGGGAGCGCAGCGTGCCGGAATTGAAAAGTGTGGGCGTCGAACTCATGTAGTCAAAGGATGAGAGCAACTGGTAGAACTCAATGGCGCGCGCATTGCGGTCGTCTTCGCGAATTGACAGACCCATCGCAACACGCATGAAAAATACCTGGGGCAGCTCTATGCGCGTTTCATCGGCGTGTATAAAGTACCGATCGTACAAGGTTTGCAGTCCCAGGTAACTGAACTGCAAATCCCGCTCGGGCATGAGGGCGCTGCCCAGTGCCTCGAGGTCGAACTTCTGAAGCTCTGGCGACAACAGCTCCAATGCTACGCCGCGGTTGATAAACGCTGCCAGCGCTTCGCTGTAGCGGTGTTCCATGTCTTGCTGTGTGGCACTGTCGGCCACCCCAAGGTAAAAAAGGGCCTCTGAGCGAAGATTGTCCAGTAGCAGCCTGGCGGCCGCATGGCTGTAGTTGGGGTCCTGTTCGATCAGCGTGCGTGCCGTGATGACGAGTGCGGTGCTGACCTCCTCTGCTGACACACCGTCGTAAAGGTTGCGCAGTGCCTCGTCAATGATCGCTGACTCGCTGACATCGTCCAGCCCGGCGCAGGCCTCCGAAACGATTGTCCGGACCCGTTCAATATCAAGTGGCGCCCTGTTGCCATCGGGATGGACGACATTGATAGCACTGGCAGCGGCCTGGCTCTCCGGCGACAGCGCCGCCTTGGCAGCCCTTTCCCGCGCTCGCTGGTCGCGGTAAATCACATAGTCTCTGGCTATTTTGTGCTCACCGGCCCGCATGAGGGCGAGCTCTACCTGATCTTGAATATCTTCTATATGCAGTGTTCCACCGGAGGGCATTCGACGCTGGAACGTGCCCACCACTTGCGCTGTCAGCTTCGCCACGGTTTCGTGTATGCGGCTACTCGCAGCCGCCGTGCCCCCTTCCACTGCGAGGAAGGCTTTGGTGATGGCGACGGATATCTTACTGTCTTCAAACGCTGTGACGGTGCCATTACGCTTTATGACGCGCAGTTGTCCCGGTGCCGTTGCCTGTAGCCGCCCCGAGGGTTTGCTCTCTGTTTCTGTCGCTGGAGAGGGTGCTGCTGTCGCTGTGGACGTTCCGGTTTCTGTGCCTGTCTGCATCTTATTGTGGCCTCTTGGGAATAAAAAATACCGGGGTTGGCCGGTCTGGCTCACCATAGGGTCGTGCCTTTTTGTGGGGTGCCCGCTCACACCCCAGCCCCAGACTATAACCCAATATGTAGGGGTCATGCCGGCGGAGGACCCCAAGATAGGTGGGTAACGGCCCCATTGCAAGAGTGCAAAATGTGGGAAGACCTGTGCAAAACCTGTGTAAAGTGCGGCCAGTTAGCACCTCCTTACTTGGAGTGCGGCTTCGGCATTGGTTGAGGGCGCATGAATGCCCCGAAAGAAGCAAGGCAGTATTTAAAGCATAATTTTGCGAACGCGGTCGCGTTTGCGTCCTGGTACGATCGCCGCTCCCTGGCGCAGTTCGGAGTAACCCGGGCGGGTACTAGCCCAACAGGAATTCAATCAGGGCTTTCTGGGCATGCAGCCTATTCTCTGCTTCATCCCAAATTACTGTATTCGGTTCGGCCATCAGGTCACTGGATATTTCCTCGTCCCTGTGAGCGGGCAAGCAGTGCATATAGAGCGCATCGGTCGCCGCTTGGTCGAGCAGGTTCCTATTGAGTTGATAGGGCGCCATGGCGGCAGTCCGGGCCTGCTGTTCGTCTTCCTGCCCCATGGATGCCCAGACGTCGGTGACCAGCAAATCCGCGCCCTGGACCGCGTCTTCCGGGTTGTCCGCAATGCGGACGCGATCCCGATTGGCAGCGACCAGCCCGCCATCGGGTTCATAGCCAGGCGGGCAGGCCACTACCAGCTCAAAGTCCAGCAAGCGCGCTGCGTTGATATAGGAATGGCACATGTTATTGCCATCCCCCAGCCAAACGACGCGTCGGCCCCGAATATCCCCGCGGTGCTCAAACCACGTCTGCATATCCGCCAGCAATTGACAGGGATGAAAGTCATCAGTCAGCCCGTTGATGACCGGCACCGAGGAGTATTGGGCAAAGCGCTCCACGCTGGCATGTTGGTGGGTTCGGATCATCACCAGATCCACCATGGACGACAGCACGCGGGCCGTGTCTTCGATGGGCTCACCGCGCCCAAGCTGTGTGTCCGCAGCAGACAGGAAGAGGGCACTGCCGCCCAGCTGTCGCATCCCCACTTCGAAAGAAACCCGTGTTCTGGTCGATGCCTTGGCGAAGATCATGGCCAGTACCTTGCCGGGGTAGCGGGAATGACTGACCCCTTCGCGCTGCAATTTTTTCAGCTCAATGGCCCTGTTAATGATGCCCCTGAATTCTTCGCTGGTCAGGTTGCCCAGCGTCAGAAAATGTTTGGGAGTACTCATGTTGTCACCTCTGACGCCTGATTCACGACCTCTGCCACCACCCGACCGAGCTGCTCCGCCTCAGCATCGGACATGACCAGGGGCGGTAGCAGCCGGATGGTGTTGCCTGCCGTTACATTGATGACTGCACTTCTTTCCAGGGCGGCCAGGACCAGACCTTCGCCGGGCACGGTTACCTCGATGCCAACCATCAATCCAAGCCCGCGTACTTCAGCGACGTTGTCTGGCTCGACCAGGTCGGTCCAAAAGGCAGCTAACAGGCGCTCCCTGACGACATCGGCCCGGGCCAGCAGTCGGGTATCGGCCAGGGTGTTCACCACCGCGCTGCCCGCGGCACAGGCGAGGGGGCTGCCACCGTAGGTGGTGCCGTGATCTCCCACGCCCAGTGCCAGGCTGGCTTCACCTCGCGCCATACAGGCGCCAATGGGGTAGCCATTGCCAAGTCCCTTGGCCGTCGCGAGCACATCGGGAACCACGTTCAGGCGCTGATACGCATACAGGGCACCGCACCGGCCATTACCGGTTTGTACCTCATCGAACATCAACAGCCAGCCATGCTCATCACAGATTGCCCTCAGACCCTGTAAATAGATGGGATCAAGAGGTCGAACACCGCCCTCGCCCTGAACAGGCTCAACCAGGATCGCTACGATATTCCGGTTGGAGGCGAGATCGTGCACTGCCTGCAGATCATCCCGCGGAACCCGGATAAAGCCGGGGATCATCGGTTCGAAAGGTGCCCTCATTTTGTCGCCAGCCGTTGCCGCCAGCGCACCTAGGGTACGGCCATGAAACGCGCCTTCAAGAACCAGGATGGTAGGTTGAGCTGTGCCCCGGTTGTGGCCGGTGCGACGCGCCAGTTTAATGGCGGCTTCGTTGGCTTCGGCACCCGAGTTACAAAAAAATACGCTATCCATACCGGTGGCCGAGATCAGTTCCGCGCCCAGCTGCTCCTGGCCAGCGATGCGAAACAGATTCGATGTGTGAACAAGTTCCCCGGCCTGCTCCACTACCGCCTGTGTCACACGAGGATGGCAGTGGCCAAGATTGGTAACCGCTATGCCCGAGAGGCCATCGAGGTAAGGCTTGCCCTCGGCATCCCAGAGGGTGGCGCCGCGGCCGCGCACAAAGGCTACGGGTAGGCGCTTGTAAGTGGGCATGATGGCCGACATAGTGAGAGGACCGCTGAGTAGTAGAAGCGGGCAAGCATAACCCGCGTAGGCACGGGTTTAAACAAGCTGCCATCAGGCATGTATCACTACCGCTGGGGCGTTATACTCCGGCTCCTACGCCGCCGGCTCTCGCGGCACTGAACGGCGAACGCATTGGGGAAAGCGCTATGGACATTATGGAAACCATTAAGGAACAGATCACCAACAACCGGGTACTGCTGTACATGAAGGGGTCTCCCAATCAGCCCCAGTGTGGTTTTTCTGCACGGGCGGTGCAGGCCCTCGCGAGCGTTGGAGAGCGCTTCGCTTATGTCGATATCCTGTCAAACCCAGAGATTCGCAGCAACCTGCCTATCTATGCCAACTGGCCAACGTTTCCTCAGCTCTGGGTCGACGGTGAGTTGGTTGGCGGTTGCGACATCATTGCCGAAATGGAGACCTCGGGAGAGTTGGCAGAAATTATCAAGGCGGGTAGTAGCGAAACTGCTGGATAACTCCTGTGGCAGCATGGGGGGGCAGCCCATCCCCGTAACGGGACGCCTTAATTTGGCCCCGGGACCGAGGCTTGCTGTGTTCCTGCTGCTCCTGGCCTGGCTGGGACCTGCGACAGGGGATAACGCTGCATCCGCGTATACCCTGGTTATCAACAACGGGCGGGTCATCGATCCGGAAACCGGATTGGACGGTGTGCGCCATTTGGGTATTCGCGACGGGCGTATCGTTGCCGTATCCCCCTTGCCACTGGTTGGCCACGAAGTTATCAATGCCCGCGACCGGGTAGTCGCGCCAGGGTTCATTGATATTCACAGCCACTCGCTCACACCCCTTGGACAGTATCGCAACGTCCTCGACGGCGTGACGACGCAGTTGGAAATGGAAGCTGGAGCGCTGCCGGCCGAGGCCGCCGGTGACAGCGTGGCGGCGAAACCCATCATTAATTATGGCGCATCCGTCGGTCATTTCGCGGCGCGAATTCAGGTTATCGAAGGCCGAACACTGCCTTATTTCTTTTATCGGGGTGAGCGTGCCGATATGGCCTCGCCCGCGTTCACTCAGGTGGCCACCTCCACCGAAATAGCTTCCCTTCGTACCGAACTGAGCCGGGGCCTCGATGGCGGTGGACTTGGCATTGGACTGCTTCTTGACTACATGCGGGATGCTGTCAGCGCAGCTGAATTGCGCATGATTTTTGCCCTCGCAGGGGAGCGGCGGGTCCCGGTGTTTGTGCATGTACGACGCAACCTGCCCGGGGATCCAGCCGGGCTTGACGAGGTGTTGCTCGTGGCGGGGCAGACCGGCGCTTCCGTATTTATCTGCCACATTACCCACAACGCCATGGGCGGCATCGCGGATTGGCTTGATCGGATAGACCGGGCTAGAGCGAAGGGGATTAACGTCACCACGGAGACGTTGAGTTATCTGGCGGGGGGTACGAGTATTTCCGCTGACGTTTTCAGAAAGCGTGACTGGCGCGCTATTTTTGACATTGATTACGATGACGTGCAGTGGGTTGCGACGGGCGAGTGGCTCACAGAAAAGAGCTGGCACGACTATGCCAGCACGCAGCCGGCAGGCATGGTCAATCATCACTACCTCCGGGAACCCTGGTTGCACACCGCACTGCGTTGGCCCGACATGATGGTGTCGACAGACGCCTTACCCGCTTTTGATACCCGCCAGATGACCAACCCCAATATCTCCGGGAGCTTTTCCCGCCTGTTGGGACGCTATGTACGTGACCAGGGGATATTGGAGCTTGCGGATGCCCTGTCCCGAACCAGTCTCAAACAGGCCCAGTGGCTGGAACCTTTTGCTCCCGTTTTCAGACGCAAGGGGAGGATTCAGCCTGGTATGGATGCGGATTTGGTCATATTCAATCCGGATACGGTGGCCGCCCGAGCGGATTACGGATCGCCCTGGGAGGCACCCCTTGGGATGGATTGGGTTTTGGTCAACGGCGTGGTGACGGTGGCCAACGGTTCGCTGGTGCCCAACGTGGCTGCCGGGCGCTACCTCGATAGTGGTACCGAATAACCGCGGTGGATCTAGCCGGCGCTGGGTTTGACGGTGTGCATGGCGGTCTGCAGGTAGTTTTGTTCGCCAACCCGCTCCATCAGAGACAGCTGGGTTTCAAGCCAGTCAATGTGTTCTTCCTCGGCGTCGAGTATCCGCTGTACAAGGTCTCGGGAAATGTAGTCCCTGACGTCTTCGCAGTGAGCGACGGCCGCCTTGAGGTCGGCGTGGGCAACATGCTCCAGTCGCAGGTCACATTCGAGCATTTCCCGAGGATTTTCACCGATCATGAGCTTCCCCAGGTCCTGGAGGTTGGGTAGCCCTTCGAGGAACAAAATACGCTCAACCAGTTCGTCGGCGTGTTTCATCTCATCAATGGATTCATGGTACTCGTGCTCGGCGAGCTCGGTCAGGCCCCAGTCCTTATACATCTTGCTGTGCAGGAAATACTGGTTTATGGCCACCAGCTCGTTGTAGAGGATTTTGTTGAGGTGTTCGATGACTTTCAAGTCGCCTTTCATGGTGCCGCCCTGCCTGAGGTTGAACGCAGAGTATAACGCAGTGGCGCTTTCCAGGCCACAAGAAAGTTTATTAAGCTGTTGTTTTAAATAGACTTTTTAATGCCAATCAGAATGATTAGCAGGCGCGTTGATCAGGCTACGGCCACGAGGGCATCGGTGTGATTTGCGCTGTAAGGCCTAGAGCCTGCGGCTGTCGCGTCGTAGAAGCAGCCGGGTTGGGGCGCGAGATACTCGCTGACGATTGCCCGGGCATGCAGCTCGCATGAGCCACATTGACCGGCAACGCCCAGCCGCTCCTGGACGTCGGCAAAGGAACGGGCCCCCGCCTCCAGCTCTCGCCGGATTGAAGAGTCGGTAATACCATTGCAGATACAAACAAACATGGCGTTAGCATACGCAATTGCGAATCATTGTCAACAGCATTTGCAGATGAGAGGTCTGTGGCTGTCGGCGTCGTCATCGTATACTTGCGGATTGAGGGGATGGGGAATCACTGTGTCGATCGAAAACAGGGTCATGGAATTGGGTCGTGAGGCCCGGTCGGCGTCGAGGGTGGTCGCTGCGAGTGAGGTTGCAACCCGTAACGATGCGCTGCTGGCAATCCGTGATGCTATTGCAGATCAGGAAGCCGCGTTGCTCGCCGCCAATGAGGAGGACGTGGCCCGGGGTCAGGCGAAAAATCTTGCGCCCGCGCTGCTAGACCGACTGGTTCTCGACCCACCACGCATAGCCAGTATGCTGACCAGCCTCGAACAGGTTGCCGCATTGCCAGATCCGGTTGGGGCCATCGATGGCGTCCGCACCATGAACTCGGGTATCCGAGTGGGAAAAATGCGCGTCCCACTCGGTGTTATCGGTATCGTTTATGAATCGAGGCCGAATGTAACCATTGAGGCGGCGAGCCTGTGCTTAAAGTCAGGTAACGCAGCGATTCTAAGGGGTGGCTCGGAGGCTATCAGCTCCAATCTGGCCCTGGGGCGTTGTCTGGCAACGGGCTTGGCTGCTGCGGGTTTGCCGGCAACCAGTATCCAGGTTGTCGATACTACTGACCGCGCCGTGGTGGATGCGCTGATTACCCTGGATGACTGCGTGGATATGATCATTCCCCGGGGCGGGAAAGGCCTGATCGAGCGAATCAGTGGCGCAGCGACCGTACCGGTACTCAAGCATCTCGACGGCATATGTCACGTGTACGTCGATGCGGCCGCGTGCCCCAACAAGGCTTTGGCTATTGTCATCAATGCCAAAACCCAGCGCTATGGAACCTGTAACACCCTGGAGACCCTGCTGGTCGATGAGGGGGCCGTCGAGCAATTGCCTGCTCTTGCGCGGGCGCTGGCGGATGCGGGGGTAGAGCTGCGCGGCTGCCCGAGGACTTGCGCCATCAGCCCGGACGTGACGACCGCCGCTACCGAGGCGGACTGGGGTACCGAATACCTGGCTCCAATTTTGGCTGTTCGTGTGGTGACGGGTCTTGAGGGGGCGTTGGCCCATATTGCCCAGTACAGTTCAGGTCACACGGAGAGCATCGTGACCGAGCACCACCCCACGGCGATGAGATTTCTCCGGGAAGTGGATTCCAGTTCGGTAATGGTCAATGCATCAACTCGGTTTGCGGACGGATTTGAGTACGGCCTGGGCGCAGAGATAGGTATTTCCACCGATAAACTGCACGCCCGTGGCCCTGTGGGGCTGGAGGGCTTGACCTCAAGCAAATACATCGTTTTTGGTGATGGGCACATTCGCCAGTGATGGATGCCGCCGTGGGCGTGCTGGGGGGTACGTTTAATCCTGTGCACGTGGGTCATCTGCGCGCGGCCATCGAATGCCGTGACTTGCTGGGCCTCGACACTATTTCGCTTTTGCCGGCGTCCCTGCCGCCCCTCAAGGCGATCCCGGGTGTGGATGCCGAGCATCGGGCACGGATGCTGGATCTGGCGGTCGCTGGCATCGCGGGGCTTGAGGTCGACCGGCGCGAACTGCAGCGCGAGGGCCCGTCCTACACCATAGACACACTTAGCGAGTTGCGCGCTGAACTGGGGCCAGAGAGGCCTATGGTCTTCATCATGGGCGCTGACGCACTGGCAAACCTGCACCTGTGGCACAGTTGGCAGGACCTGCTTAACGTAGCCCACATTGCGGTGCTTGCGCGACCCCTGCGCGCCTTGCAAGCAGGTCCCGGTGTGGAAAGTTGGCTTCACAAACACCGGGTTGAACCAGCGCAACTCACTACCCGGCCATTCGGATGTCTGGCCCAATTGGAGCAACCGACTTTCGATGTGTCTTCCACGCGTTTGCGCCAAGCCTTGCAAACAGGCGCCAACGTCCGCTTCCTCCTGCCCGAGCCTGTATTGGAGTATATTGATAGCCATGGTCTTTACCGTTCCAGCAAACAATCTCACCGGGGGTGCCAGTGACTGATTCCCTGGCCCTTGACCCCAATGCCTTGACCGATCTGGTTCTTGATGCCCTTGACGATCTTAAAGCCATTGATCCGGTGGTCATCGACGTCACAGCTTTGAGCTCGGTCATGGATTTCCTCGTCATTGCCAGTGGTACATCCACACGACACGTCAAGTCGCTGGCTGACAATGTCATTACCCGGGCCAAGACCCAGTCCAATCGCCCTTTGGGCATCGAGGGACAGGCGGTAGGTGACTGGGTACTGGTTGATTTTGGTGACGTCGTTGTGCACGTGATGCAGCCGGCAACACGCAGCTTTTATGATCTTGAGCGGCTCTGGACCGCGCCGCCCCAAGCCGACTGATGCGCATCAGGGTATTGGCGGTTGGTACGCGCATGCCGGACTGGGTTGTCGCAGGAATATCAGAGTACAGCAAACGCCTGCCGCGGGACTTCCGGGTTGAGTGGCTTGAGATGCCCCCCGCCCGACGTCACGGAGACGACCGCCAAAAATTCCGTGGCCGGGAAGCCCAGGCCATTCGCAAGCACCTGAAGGGCGGCGAAACAGTCATCGCCCTCGATGTGGAGGGGCAGCTGATAAGTACTGAAGGCATGGCAGAGTGCTTCGCCAGCAGTCGACGGGAGGGCGCCGCCATGGCCATGCTAATTGGCGGCCCCGACGGACTGGACAGAGACCTTTTGGCCGAGGCTGACCAGCGCTGGTCTCTCGGGCGAATCACATTGCCCCATCCGCTTGTGCGGGTGATCCTGGCTGAGCAGTTGTATCGTGCTTGGTCAATAAACGCTCGCCATCCCTACCACAGGTTCTAGGCAAATGGCGGGTCCACGGGATGCAATGCGTGATACCGGTCGGGAGGTGGCCATCCACCGGGACAGGATTTTAGTTGCGGGATTCGTTGTTCTGCTCTCCGTGGTCACACTGCTCTACCGTTACTACGATCTCCAGATCGTCAGTTATGAGCAGTTCCTGACCCAGTCCGAGCGCAACCGTGTGCGCCTTGAGGCGCTGCCGCCCACCCGCGGTCTTATCTATGATCGAAAGGGACGGCTACTGGCGAGTAATGAGCCCACCCAATCGCTGGCTATTGTTGTGGAACGGACGGCTAATTTAACGGGCCTTATCGAGCGACTGGATGAGCTTGTTGGGCTCGACGAGGATGAAGTTCAACGGTTTCAGGAACGCCGTCGCCGCAGTCGACCCTATGACGCCGTGCCACTCAAGCTCAGACTTACGGATGAGCAGGTCGCAGTCATTGGTGTGCATCGTCATACACTGCCTGGCGTCAACATCGAGGCGCA
>CALKDK010000052.1 GCA_938084055.1 uncultured Luminiphilus sp. | reverse complement strand
AGGGTCTCGAGGATCACGCTCAGATTGGGGTCGTCGGGTGCCGCCCTGAAAATGGAACGGCCACCCATGCCATCGAGCGGTTTAAAAATGACGTCCCTGTGACGTTGGTGAAACGCTCGGAGTTCCCCTGGGTTGCTACTGACCAGCAAGGTGGGGCAGCACTCGGGGAACTGGGTGGCGTAGAGCTTCTCATTGCAGTCGCGCAGGCTGGCACAGCGGTTGATTACCAATGTGCCACGCCGCTCCGCATTCTCGAGTAGGTGGGTGGTATAGACGAACTCCATATCAAAAGGCGGATCCTTGCGCATCAGGATGGCGTCCATTTCCGCCAAATCTTTGTCTTCACAGTCCCCAAGTGTGTAAAAATCAGCAGGGTTTTCCCTGACCTCCAGCGGGCGCATTTTGCCTCGGGCTATGCCCTGGTCCAGATACAGGTCACCCTGCTCCATATACCAGAGGCGCCAGCCCCGGTCCCGGGCTGCCCATAGCAGTGCCAGGGAGGTATCCTTCTTGTAATTGCAGGAGCCGATGGGGTCCATGACCACACCGATATCACGACTCATGGCAGAGCCTCGTAAGTAAAGAGCCACTACGTTACGGCCCGTCGCCCAACCATGCAACCAAAACGGAATAAGTGACAATGGACGTGTTTTATTTGGTGCTGGCAATCCTGCTGGCGATATCAACCTTGACCGCACTCGTGCCGGGTCGAGCCCTTGGTTGGGCCGTGCCGGTCTGGTTCCTGATATCAACCGCAACAAATGAGCTGGCCTTGTGGGGCCTGTTATCGCACCTGTTTATGTTGGCCCTGGGGGTGGCACTACTGGATCCGGGCGACGCGCCTGTCCGCGCGGGCCTGTGTCTGTTGCTGCTCTCGATGGTCGGTAAATTGGTGCTTTTGAAGCGGCATTTCGAGACGGGTCACCAGCTGGAGCGCGCGCTACAAAGCGGACTCGGTATCGATTTTGCCAACCTAATACCCCCGGAGCGCCGCAGGCGACTCAGTAGGCAAATTTTTGCCCGAGACTGGCTGCGGCCCCTCGCATTTAAACGCTATGGTGTGCGTCGAGAGCGGGATATTCCCTACGGCGAAGCAGGGAAACGAAACTTTCTCGACGTGTATACGCCGAGTGTGGCGGGCGCCGCTCGACCAGTCCTCTTGCAGATCCATGGCGGAGCCTGGCTGGTAGGTCACAAGGGTGAGCAGGCGCTGCCCCTGATGCACTACATGGCCAGCCTCGGATGGGTGGTTGTAGCCGTCAATTACCGGTTGGCACCGCGGGCAACATTTCCCGATCCGATGGTTGATATAAAGAAGGCGATTGCCTGGATACGCGAGAATATAGAACAGTGGGGCGGTAACCCCGACTTCATCGCTGTAACAGGTGGTTCTGCCGGTGGGCACCTGACGGCGCTGACCGCACTGTCCGGCAATTATGCGCCATGGCAGCCCGGGTTCGAGGGCGCAGATACGCGCGTGCAGGCCGCGATGCCTCTGTATGGGGTTTACGACCTCTGTGATCGTGCCGGCATCCGTCATGGTACGCGCATCGATAACTACGTGATCGAGCAACTCATGAAGACGACACCCGAGCAGGATCCTGAAGCCTTTGATCTCGCGTCGCCGGTTTGCTGGATAAGCACGGATGTTCCCCCGCTATTTGTCCTCCACGGCTCCCACGACACACTGGTCTGGATCGAGGAGGCGCGGCGCTTTGTGGCAGAACTCAGCGCGGTCAGTTCACAGCCTCTGGTCTATGCTGAACTGGCCGGTGCCCAGCACGCGTTTGACACGGTCCATTCTCCCCGGACCGCCCATTACCTCAATGCGGCAGCCTGGTGGCTGGAGTGGGCCTACGCCGACTGGCACAGGAAACTGAATCAGGGCTGAGCGATATCGCCCCAGCGGGCTCCCAGAACTGCCAACGCCACGGCGGGTGCAGTTTCGGTGCGCAGGACCCGGGGCCCAAGCTTCAGGTTTACAAATCCCGCAGTGCTCGCCTGGGCGAGATCAAGCTCTGTGAGACCACCCTCGGGCCCCACAAGCAGCGCAACAGAGCCTGGGGTCATCTTGGGCAGCGCCCCGGTGGCTCGGTGGTGGAGCACCAGCCTGAGCTCACAGCGCTGTTGCGCAACCCAGGCGGAGAGCGCTGTTGGTGCCGATAGCGTCGGTACAACCGCGCGGCCACACTGCTCACAGGCACCCACGACTATTTGTTGCCAGTGCGCCAGTCGCTTGGCAACCCGATCTGCCGGCAGTTTTACGTCTACCCGTTCACTGAAAAGGGGTGTAATCGTCGATACGCCAAGCTCTGTACTCTTCTGAATGGCCCAGTCGAACCGGTCGCCTTTGCTCAGGCACAGCCCCAGATGGATTGCCAGTGGCGATTCGTTGCGGGGGTCAGTCGCGTGACCCACCGACAGGGTGACGCGGCGTTTATCGATGTGGTCAATCTGGCAGTTCCAGTTCAGACCCTTACCGTTAAACAGAATGACGGGGTCACCGGGCTGGGCACGAAGCACTCTGGTGAGGTGGTGCGATGGTCCAGCCTCGAGCGCGACAATGTCGCCGTTGTTAAGCGACTGATTGGTGTAGAGCCGGATCTCCCGCATACCCGTTACCACCTTTCACAAGGCCAAGCTGACGTGCAATGGTACAGACCGGCTCGGCCTGATTCATCGTGTAAAAATGAATGGGCGGCGCACCACTTTCCATGAGCGTGGCACAGAGCTGTGCAACGACTTCAATACCAAAGGCATAGGCGCTCTCGCGGTCGTCTGCAAAATCTGCCATGCGTGCCGTAATCCAGCGCGGGATCTCTGCACCGCAGGCGGCAGAGAAGCGTTGCAAACTGGCGAAGTTGGTAATGGGCATAATGCCTGGGTGGATGGGTTGGGTGATACCCGCCGACATGCAGCGATCTACGAAGTAAAAATAGGACTCCACGTTGTAGAAGTACTGCGTAACCGCCGCATTGGCGCCCGCATTCAGCTTTTCCTTGAGAAAATGGATGTCCCGTTCATAGCCGGGCGCCTCCGGATGAATTTCCGGATAGGCAGCCACCGCGATATCGAAGTGGTCACCCGTGGTTTGGCGAATGAAAGTTACCAGCTCACTGGCATGGAGCAACGGCTGCTCACTGCCCACGCCCGAGGGAAGGTCACCCCTCAGGGCAACCAGCCGGCTGACCCCTTTATCCCGGTATCCCCTGATCAGGCTCTCAACGACGGCGTGGTCATCCGAACCGAAGCTCAGATGGGGTGCGACGTCGTAGCCCAGCTCCAGAATTGCGGTGACCGTATCGACCGTGGTGTCGCGGGTGGCACCCCCCGCACCGTAGGTGACCGAGCAGTACTCCGGGTTGAGAGCCGAGAGTGCGGGCAGCGTTTTCTTCAGCAACTTATCGAGGCCCGCGCTGCTCTTGGGTGGGAAAAATTCCAGGCTGCAATTGCCGTCCGTGGCCACTATCGACTCCTCAGTACTTATAGCTGTCGGTTTTGAACGGGCCATCCACCGATACCCCAATGTATTGCGCCTGGGCTTCGGTGAGCTGCGTTATCACGCCACCAAAACCCTGCACCATAAGAGCGGCTACCTGTTCATCAAGATGCTTGGGTAGCACTTCGACCGTAATGTTGCCGGCCTTCTCCGCAGCGGGCAGATCAGCAAAGCGTTTGGCGTAAAGGTGTATCTGCGCCAGTACCTGATTGGCAAATGACCCGTCCATGATGCGCGAGGGGTGTCCTGTTGCGTTGCCGAGGTTGACCAGGCGACCTTCGGAAAGCAGCAGCAGGTGGTTATTACTGGCGCGGTCTCGGTAGATCTTGTGTACCTGGGGCTTTACCTCTTCCCACTCCCAGGTCTCCCGCATGAAGGCGGTATCGATTTCATTATCGAAATGTCCGATGTTGCACACCACGGCACCACACTTAAGCGCTTTCAGCATGGCGGCATTGCACACATTGAAGTTGCCCGTTGAGGTGACCAGGAGGTCGGTTGTACCAAGTAGGTCGGTATTGATGCACGCTTCTGTACCGTCGTTGATACCGTCTTTGAATGTGGATACGACTTCAAAGCCGTCCATGCAGGCCTGCATGGCACAGATCGGGTCAACCTCTGTGATGCGGACGATCATGCCCTCCTGGCGCAGGGATAGTGCAGAACCCTTGCCCACGTCACCGTAGCCAATTACCAGCGCACGTTTGCCAGCGAGCAGGTGATCGAGGCCGCGTTTGATGGCATCGTTCAGGCTGTGGCGACAGCCGTACTTGTTGTCATTCTTGGACTTGGTAACAGAGTCGTTGACGTTGATGGCCGGCACTTTCAGCTCGCCGTTGGCGATCATTTCATACAGGCGATGAACACCGGTGGTGGTCTCTTCGGTAACACCGTGGATATGCTCGAGCATTTCCGGATACTTTTCGTGCAGCATGCCGGTCAGGTCACCGCCGTCGTCTAGTATCATGTTGGCATCCCAGGGCTTGCCGTCCTTGAGGATGGTCTGCTCAATGCACCATTCGTATTCTTCCTCGGTCTCACCCTTCCAGGCAAAGACAGGCACCCCCGAGGCGGCAACGGCCGCTGCGGCATGATCCTGGGTCGAGAAGATGTTGCAGGAGGACCAGCGCACCTCCGCCCCCAGTGCAACCAGGGTATCGATAAGCACACCGGTTTGGATCGTCATGTGGATGCAGCCAAGAATCTTGGCGCCGGCCAGCGGTTGCTCCTCCCGGTACTGTTCTCGCAGGGCCATTAGCGCCGGCATTTCGCTTTCCGCGATGTCCAGCTCCCGTCGGCCCCAGCCTGCGAGGTTGATGTCGGCTACTTTATAGTCGGTAAAATTACTGAGTTCTACAGCAGTGTTCATGGTGTGGTCCTTTGCAGAGGGTTCAGGCGGAAGCGCGGAGCGCGTCGGCTTTGTCGGTGCGTTCCCAGGGAAAATCGGAGTCGTCACGGCCAAAGTGGCCGTAACTGGCGGTCTTACGATAAATCGGGCGTTTCAGGTCAAGCATTTCGATGATGCCCTTGGGTCGCAAATCAAAATGCTCGCGTACGAGGCGAGCGATTTGATCGTCGCCTACCGTGCTGGTGCCAAAGGTATTTATGGAGATCGAGGTGGGCTCGGCCACCCCAATGGCATAGGACACCTGAATTTCACAGCGTTCGGCCAAGCCAGCAGCAACTATATTCTTGGCGACGTACCGGGCCGCATAGGCCGCAGAACGATCCACCTTGGAAGGGTCTTTGCCGGAAAAGGCACCGCCGCCGTGGCGTGCCATGCCGCCATAGGTATCAACGATGATTTTGCGGCCGGTCAGGCCGGCATCTCCGACAGGGCCGCCAATAATGAACTGGCCGGTTGGGTTAATGTGGTAGCGCGTATCTGCATGGAGCCATGCCTCGGGCAGCACGGGCCGGATGATTTGCTCCAGCACAGCGGCATGGATGTCGGCCTGACTGATATCCGGGTCATGTTGGGTAGACAGCACCACCGCGTCCACCCGAGCAGGCTGTCCGCTTTCATCATAGGCCAACGTGACCTGGCTCTTGGCGTCGGGTCGCAGCCAGGGCAGTGCGCCGGCCTTGCGCAGCTCAGCTTGCTTCTCAACCAATCGGTGGGCGTAGAAAATCGGAGCGGGCATGAGCACATCCGTTTCATTGCTCGCATAGCCAAACATCAGGCCCTGGTCCCCGGCACCCTGTTCCTTGTTTTCGCCTTCATCGACACCCATGGCGATGTCGTGGGACTGCTTACCGATGGCATTTAATACGGCACATGAGCTGCCATCAAAACCAACATCTGAGCTGTTGTAACCAATGTCGTTGACGACCTCCCGCACCACGTCTTCCAAATCAACATACGTGCTGGTGGTCACCTCGCCGGCAATCACGACCATCCCGGTTTTCACCAGGGTCTCCACCGCAACCCGGGCATGGGGGTCGTCCTCGAGAATGGCGTCGAGAATGGCATCGGATATCTGGTCCGCCATTTTATCGGGATGACCCTCGGACACGGACTCCGATGTAAATAGTGAGTACTCACTCATAGTTTAGTTCCTTGATGTTATTGATTCTGGTTTTCTGAAACAGCCGCACTTGGACCTGGAAGCCGTTGCGCTGCGCGATAAAGAGTTCGGCGCGGCCAGTTAGCTCCGCGCGTCCAGCCCAGTCTGTTAATTCAGTCGGCTCGAAGCCCAGCCAGAGGTCACCGCAGGCGGCTCGGGCCCAGTCCTGGTCATGGCTGCATAACTCACTGACGATCAGAACACCGGTCGGGTTGACCAGGGAGGCGATCTCTTTGAGCGTATTTTGGGGGTCTGGGGTGTGGTGGAGCACCATATTGATGACGATGGCATCGAAGCCTGTATCCCCTCGCTTGAGGGTGCCTGCCTCACCCAGTACAAATTCTATGTTGCTGAGATGACCCGCCCTGACCCGCGCCTTCTCCAGCATGGCCTCGGAATTGTCGAGTGCAACCACCGAGGCCCCCCGGGCTGCAAGCGCCTGCAGCAATGCGCCGTCGCCTGGGCCGACCTCCAGAATACGGGGTCGGGTGCTTTCAACATGCCGGTCAAGCAGGTGCAGGGTCGCCTGGCTGTAATCGTCCCAGGAGGCAATCAACTCCTGATGCTCACGAAAGCGTTCACTGTTGTGCTGGAAAAACGCGAGGGAGTTTTGTTCTCTGTTGGCCTGCACACGCGCCAGTCCTGCCGCCAGTTCCTCCCCGAGGGGTTCAACATCGATGTAGCGCAGCGTTTCGCTGACCAATCCTGCCTGCTTCCCGCCCGGGAGCTGGCGGCGATAAAAAATAACCGTGCCTTCTCGCCGGCGCGTCAACAGGTTTGCGGTTGTCATAACTTTGAGGTGGTGACTCAAAGCGCTTTGGCCGAGCTGGAATACATCGCAAAGCTCGGTAACGCTGAGTGAGCCCTCCTTCAGCACCCGCAAAATCTTCACGCGCAGGGCATCACCGAGTGCTTTAAAAAGTGTCGGCAGTGCGATGGGCGCGTCGGGATTGCCGAGCACCGTTACGTTTACATTGGAAGGCATAGCGATAAGCTTAGCACTCCTGAGGCATTCATCAAAATATTTTGATGAATTATTTTCATCGGCGCTGTGTCAGTATGTGGGCCGTGAGCCTGACAGAGGATCAAGAAAAAGTGGATCAGCAGACCCTGAAAGAAGCTGTCGCTGCCGCAGCACTGGAGCGCGTTGCGGCGCTGTCAAATGATCGGCTGGCTCTGGGAATCGGCACCGGTAGCACCGCGGAGTGTTTCATCCGTCTGTTGCCGGCGCTCAGCGGGCGTATTCAGGTCACGGTGTCGAGTTCCGAACGGTCGGAGGCATTGCTCGCCGAGCTGGGCTTGCCCGTCGCTGACCTGAACGCAGTGGGATCGTTGGATGCCTATATAGACGGTGCCGATGAAACCAACAAGCAGCTGCAGTTGATCAAGGGTGGCGGCGCAGCCCTGACACGAGAAAAAATTGTGGCCGCGGCGGCGGATGTTTTTATTTGCATCGCCGACGTGTCCAAGCGGGTCGAGGTCCTTGGTGCCTTTCCGCTGCCCGTTGAAGTTATACCCATGGCGCGCAGTTATGTTGCCAGAGAGCTGGTCAAGCTCGGGGGCGAGCCCGTTTGGCGTGAAGGCGTGGTTACCGACAATGGCAATGTCATATTGGACGTGCACGGCCTTGTCATTGATCGGCCAGTGGAGCTTGAGGGGCAGATAAACCAGATTACGGGGGTGGTTTGCAACGGCCTGTTTGCGAGAAGGCCCGCTGACTGCGTGCTGCTGGGCACCCCTGATGGGGTGGAGACGTTGGTTTCAAACTGAGCTTCGGCGGGGTTCAGTGCTGCACTGGCGCAGCCCTGGGTTAAATGACTTTACCCGGATTCAGAATGCCATCGGGGTCGAACTCCCGTTTGATGCTGCGCATAAGGTCGATTTCAAACTGACTGCGGCTGTAGCCCAGGAATTCTTTTTTCAAAAGCCCCACACCGTGCTCAGCTGATACGGAGCCCCCCAGATCGGCAAGAATCGTAAACAGCTCCGTACTGACGGACTTGCAGTGCTGCTGGAATTCATCGACAGACATCGTTTCGGGGCACAGGATGTTCAGGTGCAAATTGCCATCTCCGATGTGGCCGTACCAGACTACCTCGAGATCGGCGTATCGGGTTTCGATGAGCTTTTCAACGCGGGCCAGCAACGCGGGCACCTGTGCCACAGTCGTAGCTATATCGTTCTTGTACGGGGTCCACCTGGCTATTGTCCCAGAAATATCCTCCCGTAGCCGCCAAAGACTGCGTCGCTGGGCCTCGTTGTGGCTCAGCACCGCGTCACCCACCCAGCCTGACGCCATACATTTTTCCACGAGTGCGAGCACCTCACGGTCCACGTCCGGGTTCACTTCCTCAAACTCGACCAGCGCGTAAAATGGATAACGGCCCTGCAGGGGTTGCTGCAGGCCGTGTGCACTGATGACTTTATCCAGGGCCAGGTCGGAGAAGAACTCAAAGGCCAGCAAGGGCAATGCGGCCTGGCAGTGCTCCAGTACTGACATGATGGCGTTCATGGAGGGGACCCCCAGCACCAAGACCTTTGGGTTTGCCGGTGGAGTGGTAAGCGCCAGAGTCGCCTCCACAATGATACCCAGAACCCCCTCGGAGCCAATCATCAGGTGACGAAAGTCCAGCCCGGTATTATTTTTGAGCAGTCCTTTATTGAGATCGAGCAGCTCCCCCGTGCCGGTTACCACCTTGAGGCCGGTAACCCAGTTGCGCGTCATTCCATACCGGATGACCTGAATACCTCCGGCGTTGGTCGCGATGTTGCCCCCGATCTGGCTGGATCCGCTGGACGCGAAGTCGACCGGGTACATCAACCCCTGGTCTCTCGCTGCCTCCTGAACCATCGCCGTGACTGCCCCCGCTTCACAGGTGAGACTTCGGCCGACGGGGTCAATGCCTAACACTTTATTCATCCGCGCCAACGACAGCACCAGCTCACCCCGCGCGGCAACGGCACCACCACTGAGCCCGGTCCGGCCCCCAGAGGGCACCAGTGCGACTTTGTGGGATCTCGCCAGGCTGACGATGGCCTGAACCTGCGTGGTAGATGTCGGCAGGACCACCCCGGAAGGCGCGGGTTCGGCAATGCGGGTCCAATCCTGCCCATACGCTGTCAGAGACTCCGCATCGGTGAGGAACCCCGATGGACCCAGCAGCTCCTGGAGTTTGGCTGTCATAACATCGGGCAATACCGCTTTCATAAACTCCCCCAGCGTGGTCTATGGCTGATGATGCCCCACCTTTGACCCGCAACCAATGCGGTGCCGGCGTCTTTATATGGGAAGCACCCCCCACCTTGCCAACGTGTACAAGGTAGCCGTTAATACACAGAGGCTGTGCATGAATACTGGCTGTAAGCCGGTTTGACGGAGCGATTTGTTCCGCTGTGCCTGCCGGTACTACACACGATCACGCTATTCTGGTTTAAAGTCCCGTCATGGGCTGTGGGTAGGTTGGGGTAGTGTGCAGCCTGGGGCTGCCGGCAGGGTACAGCGTCGGCTAAAGGTGCTGATGGGTGCTTCCCATCAGGTCCCTGCAGTTTTTGCCGATTTTCCAGGAGGCTTCATCATGCCACGGCTTATTTTAGGTTTTCTGTTCTGCCTGCTACCCCTGCTGGCGCAAGCCCAGACCGAGCAGGGTGCCTTTGAGGGGCTGGCGACCGAGATGACCCCAGAGGAGCAAACCGCTGCTGGCCTTGGGGAATTGTCTCCCGACCAGCAGGAGTACCTGGATACGTGGCTTCGCAAGCGCTTTGGCCCGAAGGCCGTGGCAGGTGGCAGTCCCGTGATTACTCCGGTGGAGCCACAGGCCGAGATGGCTGCTGTACCCGAAGGGGGTGCCGTGGCGCAGGAAAACGCCATTGAAGCAGAGGTAGAGCGGCGGGTAGCGGCGGAGCTTGCGGCTGTGAAGGCGGCGGAGACCCGTGACGAGGAGGCGCTGAACGAACCCTTTGAGGCCACCTTAACGAGCAGCTTTTCGGGCTGGAGCGGCAAAACGGTTTTTGCCCTGGACAACGGTCAGGTGTGGCGCCAGCGGACCGGCAGCAGCCGGTACCGGCATACCCGGGGTGATAATAAAGTGCGCTTCAAGCGCAGCTTCATGGGCCTGTGGACTATGACGGTGCTGTCCACAGGGCGGTCCGTGGGGGTTCGCCGTATTGATTAGCGGCGTTAGGGGGAGCGTTTATACCCGGAAAATTTACGTTCCCAGAGGTTGCAAAGCTAAAGTTCCCCCTCGGAAACGTAAATAATGCACAAATATCTGATTAATGCCTCTCACCTGTTGGCCACAATTGATTACTCTGTGAGTTCACTCCGGATTTTGCTCCGGATGGAGCGCTCTTAACTAACATAGAAATGAGGTTTCCAATGAAGTCACTGCATAAGCGACAGCTTAGCCTCGCCGTCACCGCGGCGCTGGCAACCACGCTGACCAGCGGTCTGGCATTCGGGCAAGACGAAGATACCGACGAGTCGGTGGAAGAAGTGATCGTCACCGGTACTCGTATTGCTACCGAAGACGGCTTTGGTGCGACCAGCCCAGTAACGGTTGTTACCGCTGAGAACATCAAAAATCTGGGTTTTGTGAACATCGAGCAGGTGTTGAACAGCTTGCCGTCTATCGAGACGAGTCAGAACGCCAATATATCGAACGGTTCTACCGGTACGGCATCCCTGGACCTGCGAGGTCTGGGTTCCAACCGGACGCTGGTCTTGATCAACGGTCGTCGTATGCAGGCCGGTGGTGCACAGACGCAGGCGCCTGACATCGGTCAGATTCCGACAATTGCTCTCGAGCGCGTCGACGTGTTGACCGGTGGTGCATCAGCTACCTACGGTGCTGACGCTGTGGCAGGTGTTGTTAACTTCATTACCCGCCGCGTTGATGGCATCGAAATTCGTGCGGGCTGGTCCGGCTACCGACATGACAACGACAACGGCTATATTCAGCCGCTGCTCGATGCTCGGAACTTTGACTACCCCTCGGGTACTGAAGGCCCGGACGGTGAGAACCACCAGATAGATTTCATCATGGGTAGTGACTTTGCCGATGGTCGTGGTAACGCCACTATGTACGGTACCTGGCGTGAGCAGAAAGAACTGCGGCAGGAATCACGTGACTATTCAGCGGGTGCACTGACCGGCTCGGCTACGTCTGTGGGCGGTTCTGCCAACGCGATCATCCCCAACTACTTCCTGGCGCCTACGGTTGTTGGTGGTCAGGGGCCCACGGGAACCAATGGTCGTGCCTATGACTACAGTCAGGAATTTTTTGGCAACATCAACTCGTCAGGTGGTCTGACGCCCTGGGATGGAACCAACCGGTATAACTACGCGCCGGTCAACCACTTCCTGCGTCCTATCGAGCAGTGGTCAGTAGGTGCCTTCGCTGATTACAAGCTGAATGACCACTTTACGCCCTATATGGAGTTTATGTTTGCCAGCAACGAGTCGCGTGCCCAGATCGCTGAATCGGGTACCTTCTTTGCCGAGGCCTACATCCTCGACCTCGATGATTTCCCCCAGCCTTTCCAGGACGCACTCACCGAGCTCTACCCCGATAACACGGGCGAATTCGGCGTTTACGTTGGTAAGCGTAACGTGGAAGGTGGTCCGCGCTCGGACAACACCACTCATGACGCCTTCCGTCTGGTTACCGGTATGAAGGGTGATATCAACGATACGTGGTCCTATGACGTCAGTTACCTGTACGCCAACACGCGTTCAACGTCGACTTATGTCAACGACTTCTTCGCCCCCAAGATCACGCAGCAAATCGATCCCGATACGGCCGTTGGTCCGGTCTATGACGTGTTCACCTACCAGGGTGTGACTGAAGAGCAGGCTTCACTCTTGACGGGTGTCGGTATCCTGAACGGCAGCACGTCAACAGAGGTGATCCAAGCCTATGTCACCGGTGATCTGTTCTCACTGCCCACGGCTGAGAACCCCATCAAGGTGGTTGTCGGTTATGAATGGCGTGGTGAAGATTATGAGCGTATTGCTGACACCGTCTTTGAAGAGGGCCAGCTCCTCGGCCAGGGCGGACCCACGCCCTCGCTGATCGGTAGCTATAATGTGGCTGAATTCTTCGGTGAGGCCAACATCCCCGTTCTCGATAGCCTGGTTCTCGACCTCGCTTATCGTTACTCGGACTACAGCACCGTGGGTGGCCAGGACACCTATCGATTCGGTGTGGACTGGCAGCCCATTGACCTGCTGCGTCTGCGAGCAGGCTACAACCGCGCGGTGCGAGCGCCAAACGTTGCAGAGCTGTTCACGGTTCAAAACCTTGGCCTCTGGGCCGGTGTTGACCCCTGTGGTGGCATCGTTGCCAACGGTGAGTCACCCGAGTACACGGCGGCGCAATGTGCCAACACCGGTGTAACCGCAGCACAGTACGGCAACATCGCACTAAGCCCAGCGGACCAGTACAACCAAATCACGGGTGGTAACCCCAACCTCGATGCTGAGGAAGCCGATACCATCACCGTGGGTGTGGTTGTGACTCCATTTGACAGCCTGTCGGTTTCGATTGACTACTGGAGCATTGAGATTGAGGACACCATTACCGGCATCGGCGCAGAGAACATTGTGCGTCAGTGCGCCGAGAATGGCCTGTTCTGTGACGCCATTACCCGTGCGGGTAACGGTTCGCTCTGGCAAGGTGAGACTGGTTTCGTTGTCAACGCTGGCCTGAACGGCGGATTGAGTACCTGGGAAGGTATTGACGTGGCTGGCAGCTGGGCTATGGATGCACTGGGCGGCACCTTCGATGTCCGTATGGTGGGCACCTACATGCTGACCAAGGAAGTCGAAATTCCCGCATCAGACACCCTCTACGATTGTGTCGGCCTGCAGAGCAGCCGCTGCTACCCATCACCCGAGTGGCGTCACACCATTACCGCGTCTTACGACAGCAACAGCTTCTGGGCCGCTAGCGTGCGCTGGCGTCATTTTGGCGGTGTTGATTATGACGGCGGTCTGACCAACGGTAAGAGTGAGGGTCTTGATACCATCGCCCAGGCAGAGGGTGAAGATGGTGAGAACTATCTGGATCTCAACGCCACCTTCCGTTTCCTCGGTGATTCTGAGATCCTGATTGGTGTTAACAACGTGCTGGACGAAGAGCCTCCGCTGGTTGGTGGTTCGTTGTCGTCTAACGCCAATACCATCGCGGGCTTCTACGATACGTTGGGTCAGTACCTGTTTGCGCAGGCTACCTTCCGCTTTTAAGCGCGGGTTGAATTGCGCAGCGGATGCTGCAGGAATAAATGGCGGGCCTATGGCCCGCCTTTTTTTTGGTGGTAAAACCTACTGGAATTTTCGATGGATCAGCCCAGTGTAATGGCGGCGTACCGCGATGCTCAGGCTAGGGTTGCCCGGGAGCCAGGTAATGGCACAGCACTTTTTAATCTGGGCTGGGCTGCAAGCCGCGCCGGCGCTTTTGATGCAGCAATATTGGCCTACGAGCAGACCTTGTCTTTGTCGATACCTGAGCCGGAAGAGGCCATGTACAACTTGGCGGTGATCTACTCCGAGCACCTTGGCAAACTCGACAGCGCCCACCTCTGGCTGGCTCGGGCTCGGGCTGCCAATGGTGACTATTTTCCCGCAGTCTTTCATTACGCTCACTTGCTGGAACAAGTTGGCGATCGTCAGGGCGCGGTAGCGGCGTTCAGAAGGGCTGCGGACTTGCGCCCGGACGATGCGCTTCCCGTGGCCCGTTGGGTAGAGGCTCTAACCGGTCAGGAGCAAGACTCTGTCGCTGCGCAGCGGCTGGAGAAATTCGCTGAGCGGGGCGACCCTGACGCACTTTTTGCGCTTGCCAAGCATGAGGAGCAAAAGGGGCGTTTCGATTCGGCCTGGGCGAGGCTTGAGGCGGCCAACAGGCTCGATGCAACAGGTCGTCCCCCCTGGCCTGCGGCGGCTATTGCTCAACGGGTTATGCGCGAGTTGGAGCAACCAATCTCTGATGTTAGTGACGGATCGGGCCCAATTTTTATTGTCGGCATGTTTCGCACGGGCTCCACATTGCTGGAGCAGATTCTTGCGGCCCATCCCAGATTTTCACCCCTGGGGGAGTCTGATTTTTGGCCCAGGCAGATCGCCCGAATGGGCGGCCGGATGGTCATTCCGGGACAACAGCCTCGGGCTGGCGATATACCCGCGCTGCGCCAATCATTCGAGGCCATGATCAACAGCAGAGCCATCACGCCTGGCACACGTCCAACTGACAAGCGACCCGATAATTTATTTCATATCGCCACCTTGGCAAGGGTAATACCCGAGGCACGGTTCATAATCACCGAACGCGACTGGCGCGATACCCTGATCTCGGTATTTGGTACCCGATTGCATCCGCAGCACGGCTACGCAACGTCGGTGGCGCTCATACGAGAGCATCTAAGACTCTGCGGGGTGCTGGCAGCGCGCTGGGAGAAGGTGAGCCCCGAGCGGATTACCCGGGTTCGCTATGAGGACCTCATTCAGGCACCTGAGGCGACTCTAAAGTCATTACTGGGTTGGTTGGGTGAGTCGTGGGATCCGGCTTGCCTAAACTTTCACAAGCTCGACAACCCGGTTCGGACTGCCAGCGTCTGGCAAATTCGTCAGCCACTCAGTAGCGCGAGGCGCGGTCGGTGGCGCAATTATGCGGAGCAACTCCGCAGCGTTCTGGGCCCTGATCTGGACAGCGATACCCCCTGACTACAGGGCGCCCTTGTCATAGGCCGCCTGCATGTCTGCCAGTGCGCGGGGCCTGAGTAGACTCGCCTTGCCGGCGGTACCAAAGGCCTCGTAGCGTGCGATGCAGATGTCCCTCATGGCGACCAGGCTCTTCTGGAAGTACTTCCTTGGATCAAATTCCGAGGGGTTTTGGGCGAGGAACTGCCTGATGGAGCCGGTAGCCGCCAGTCGCAGGTCGGTGTCGATATTAACCTTGCGCACACCATGTTTGATGCCCTCGGCCACCTGCTCAATGGGCACGCCGTAGGTTTCAGGAATCTCACCACCATACTCATTGATAATGGCCAGCCAGTCCTGGGGTACTGCGGAGGATCCATGCATGACGAGATGCGTAGTGGGTATGCGGGCATGGATAGCCTTGATTCGATCAATAGCGAGAATATCGCCGGTGGGTGGACGGGTAAACTTATAGGCACCGTGACTGGTGCCGCAGGCGATGGCGAGGGCGTCAACTCCCGTGTCGGCAACAAACTGCGCCGCCTCCTCGGGGTCGGTCAGCATCTGGTCGAGGGTCAGTTTGCCCGCCGCGCCAATGCCGTCCTCCTCCCCGGCCTCGCCGGTTTCGAGGGAGCCCAGACAGCCAATTTCACCCTCCACCGACACCCCGCAGGCGTGTGCCATATCCACCACGGTCCGGGTCACCCGGGCGTTGTACTCATAGTCCATGGGTGTTTTACCGTCCTCACCCAGGGACCCGTCCATCATGACTGAACTGAATCCCAGCTGGATCGAGCGCTGACATACGGCTGCCGACGTGCCGTGGTCCTGATGCACGCAGACCGGGATATGCGGAAACTCCTGCATGGCGGCCTCCATTAACGCCCTCAGGAACGGCGCCCCGGCATACTTTCGCGCTCCGGCACTGGCCTGCATGATAACCGGGGAGTCGGTGGCATCGGCGGCCTCCATGATCGCCCGGGTCTGCTCAAGATTATTGACGTTAAAAGCGGGGACACCGTATTGATGTTCTGCAGCGTGGTCCAGTAACTGTCGCAGGCTGATCAGGGCCATGGTGTTTCCTCCTGTTGTGGCGGTCGCCGTTTGTCTCTGGTGTATATCATTTCAGTGATGGGCGCGTTCCTCAAGGATCGCGACTGCCGGCAGAGTCTTGCCCTCAACATACTCCAGAAACGCGCCCCCCCCGGTAGAGATATACGATACCTGCTCACCGATACCAAACTGTTCGATAGCGGCGAGGGTATCTCCCCCGCCCGCAAGGGAAAAGGCCCTAGACGCACCAACGCCCGCCGCTAACTGGGCGGTACCGCCGGCAAAAGCCGCAAACTCAAAAACGCCCACGGGGCCATTCCATAAAATGGTGCCCGCCTGTTCCAGCTGCTCAACCATTGCCGCTGCCGATTTCGGGCCTATATCGAGGATCATATCGTCTTCAGCGACATCACTGGCCAGCTTTACTTCAGCAGCGGCTTGCTCGCTGAACTCCTTGGCGACGACCACATCAACGGGTAATGGGACCCGGCTCCTGTCCATGAGCGCCCGTGCAGTTGCGATCAGGTCCGGCTCGTGAAGTGACTGACCTACCGGGTAGCCCGCTGCAGCGAGAAAGGTATTGGCAATGCCACCCCCGACAATCAGGCTGTCACAACTGAGCACGAGCTGCTCAAGGACGGCGAGCTTGGTCGAAACCTTCGAGCCTCCAACAATGGCCACCATGGGCCGATCGGGTTGCGCCAGCGCCTGCTTCAGCGCAGACAGCTCTGCTGCCAGTAGCGGGCCCGCGCAGGCGTCCAATGCATATTGCGCCACTCCATGGGTCGAGGCCTGGGCGCGGTGGGCGGTACCGAAAGCATCCATTACGAACACATCACAGAGGGCGGCGTAGCGCCGGGCCAGATTGGCCTCATTTTTCTTCTCGCCGGGATTGAACCGGACATTTTCGAGTAAGACCACCTGCCCGGGCTCGCAGGTCGCCTGTTGCCAATCCCTGATCAGGGGCACCGGCGTGTCCAGCAATTCTGACAGGCGCTTGGCTACGGCTGCGAGGGAAAATTGCTCGTCCCAGGTGCCCTCTTCCGGTCGGCCCAGGTGGGACATCAGCAGAACCGCCGCACCTGCAGACAGCGCCTGTCGAATGCTGGGCAAAGCAGCGGTCAGTCGGGCATCACTGGCTACACGGCCGTCCCTGATCGGCACATTGAGGTCCTCCCGAATTAGGACCCGGCGACCCTCGAGGTTGAGTTCAGACATCAGCTTCATAGCAGCCTCTCATCACAGGTTTGAGGGGGTGGCAAGGTGCCCAGATGCTGGGTGATCTCCAGAAGCCGGTTGGCGTAGGCCCATTCATTATCAAACCAGACCAGCACCTTGACCAAATTGTTTCCCGCCACCTGGGTCTGGCTTGCATCCACAACCCCCGAACAGCTTTCACCGGTGAAATCGCAGGAGGCAAGGGGCTCGGTCGTCACCCCCAAAATACCCAGCAGGTCCCCTTGGGCTGCAGTGGCCAGCGCCTCGTTGACCGCTGTGACGGTGCATTGACTGCGTGTATGCAGCGTAATATCGAGGGCAGAAACATTGAGCGTTGGCACCCGCAGGGCATGGGCTGTCAAACGGCCCGCCAGATCCGGCAGAATTCTGGGTACCCCGACGGCCAGGCCCGTGTCCACGGGAATGATCGAATGAAAGGCGGCACGGGTTTTGCGCAAATCCGTGTGATGATAAGCATCAAGGACCGGCTGGTCATTCATTGCCGAATGGACGGTTGTGATGGTGCCAGCTTCGATTCCAAAACAGCCGTCAATGACCTTGAGTACCGGACACAGGGCATTGGTGGTGCAAGAGCCCGCTGAGATGATGCGGTCACCAGCGCCCAGGGACGCTTCGTTAAGGCCCCACACAATGGTTGCATCGACATCGGATTGCGCCGGTTGGGAAAACAGGACGCGCTCCGCCCCCATAGCCAGATGCTGCTCCGCAGTAGCCCGGTCACTGAATGTGCCGGTGCACTCCAGAACGACATCGATATTCAGGTTGCCCCAGGGAAGCTCCGGGATGTTGGCTTCACGCAACAACCTGATCGATTGACCGTCGATGTTGAGGGCCTCTGCGGTGTGGGTGATTGTCCCCGGGAACCTGCCGTGGGTTGAATCATAGCGCGCCAGGTGGGCGACGGTATCGGGATCAGCAATCTCGTTGATGGCGACAATTTGCAATGCTTCACGCAAGGCTTTTTGCTGGGACCAGGCGCGCAGCACGGTCCGCCCTATGCGGCCGAAGCCATTGATGGCAATGCGCTGACTCATCGAGCAGGACCGACTGCTAACACGCCTTAATCAAGGAAAACATCTTCCAGTGCCGCGACAACATTCTCCACGGTAAAGCCGAAGTGGGTCATTAACTCGCCGCCGGGCGCCGACTCGCCAAATCCGTGCATACCCACGACTCGGCCGTCGAGGCCGATAAACTTGTACCAGTAATCGACATGGGCTGCCTCAACGGCAACCCTCGCGAGGATCTGGCTGGGCAGGACGGCCTCACGATAGGCGCCATCCTGTGCCATGAACCGCTCCGCGCAGGGCATGGATACAACCCGAATGCCGCGGCCCTGCTCGGCCAGTTTTGCTGCCGCCTCGACGGCCAGCGCCACCTCTGAGCCCGTGGCAATGACGATGCCATCGAGTTCACCGGTCTCTGTCACCAGTACGTACCCGCCGCGCTCTATGTCCCGTAGGTTTTCCTCTGCGCGATACTGGTGGGGCAGTGTCTGTCTTGAGAAGACCAGGGCTGATGGTCCATCGTTACGCATAACGGCCATCTTCCATGCCACAGCGGATTCAACGGTATCGCAGGGACGCCAGGTCTCGAGTTGGGGGGTGCTACGCAGAGCCGTGAGCTGCTCAACCGGCTGATGCGTCGGTCCATCCTCACCAAGACCAATGGAATCGTGGGTGTAAACGAATACGACGCGTTGGCGCATGAGTGCCGCCATGCGAACCGCATTGCGCGCGTACTCCATGAAAATAAGGAAGGTGGCGCCGTAGGGGATAAATCCTTTATGCAGGGCGACACCATTCATGATCGCCGACATGCCAAACTCCCGGACGCCGTAGTACACGTAGTTCCCCGAAGCCTGATCGGCAGAGATTCCCTTTGAGCCCTGCCATAAGGTCAGGTTGGATCCCGCCAGGTCAGCTGATCCGCCCAGCAGTTCCGGCAGCAGCGGTCCCAGGGCATTGAGTGTTTGCTGGGAAGCCTTGCGCGAGGCCATGTCAGAGGCGGTCTCTGCGCAGAGTGCGATGTAGTCGTTGATTGCTGTTTCAAAGTTCTCGGGCAGGGCCCCCCGGAGCCGGCGGGCCAGTTCCTCTGCCTGCTCGGGTGCAGCCTCGGCGAAGGCGGTCAAACGACGCCTCCAGTCCTGCTCTGCTGCCGCTCCACGCGCTCTTGCATCCCAGCCAGCGTAGACCGGCTCGGGTATTTCAAAAGGACCATGGGGCCAGTCCAGGGACTTTCGGGTCGCATCGACTTCTTCTGCACCCAGCGGCGCCCCGTGGCAGGACTCCGTACCCTGTTTACCGGGTGACCCTTTACCGATAATGGTGCGGCAGCAGATAAGGGTTGGTTTTTCCGTATCCTTGAGCGCGCTGTCGATCGCAACCCCAATACTCTCGGCATTGTGCCCATCGACGTTGGCAATAACCTGCCAGCCATAGCTTTGAAATCGTTTTACCGTATCGTCGGTGAACCAGCCCTCCACCTCGCCATCGATGGAGATTCCATTGTCATCGTAAAAAGCGATCAACTTGCCAAGTCCCAGGGTACCGGCAAGGGAACAGACCTCGTGGGAAATACCCTCCATCAGGCAGCCGTCACCGAGAAAAACCCAGGTTCTATGATCGATAACCCGATGGCTCTCCGTATTGAACTGGGCGGCAAGGGCCTTTTCGGCGAGTGCCATCCCTACGGCGTTCGCCAGGCCCTGGCCCAGCGGTCCGGTAGTCGTTTCGACCCCGGGTGCATAGCCATACTCGGGATGCCCCGCGGTTTTGGCATGCAGCTGGCGGAAATTTTTCAGGTCTTCAACACCCAGTTCATAGCCCGACAGGTGCAACAGGCTGTAAAGCAGCATGGAGCCGTGACCGTTTGACAGGACAAAGCGGTCGCGGTCGGGCCACTCAGGGTTTTCCGGGTTGTGCTTTAGATAGCCGTTCCACAGCACTTCCGCGATATCAGCCATCCCCATGGGCGCACCCGGGTGGCCACTGTTGGCGGCCTGTACAGCATCCATACTCAACACCCTGATGGCATTGGCGAGTTCCAGGCGTGACGTCATAGCGGCTCCGGCGAGGTGGCGTGGGAAGTTCGACCATTGTCGGCGATGCGGCGGCCACGGGCAAATGAAAGCGTGCTTTGCCATGACGTAATTGAGGGTTTGCACGTATCATGCCCGTCGAACTCTATTGGATTGGCCGGTATGCCCGACGCCTATATCAAACGCATCCTCAACGCCCGAGTCTACGATGTGGCCCAGGAGACGCCCCTTAGTGAGGCGCCCGGTATGACGCGGCGACTGGGTAATCAGGTTTTCCTCAAGCGCGAGGATCTGCAGCCCGTATTCTCCTTCAAGCTTCGTGGTGCCTACAACAAAATGGTCAACCTGGACGACGCTTCAAGGGCCCGGGGAGTTGTCGCTGCATCAGCGGGGAATCACGCCCAGGGCGTAGCGCTGGCAAGCAAGAAATTAGGGGTGCGGGCCACCATCGTCATGCCTGTGACGACCCCGGCCATCAAAGTAGACGCCGTGCGAAACCTGGGTGCCAAAGTCATTCTGCACGGTGACACCTACGACGCCGCAGCGGCGCTGGCCACGGAGCTTGTCGGCGCCGAGGGAATGACCTTCCTGCATCCCTTCGACGACCCCGATGTGATCGCCGGACAGGGTACGGTTGGCGTTGAGCTGTCTCGTCAGGCACCTGCGCCACTCGATTATGTTTTTGTTTGTGTGGGCGGCGGCGGTCTGATCGCGGGCATCGCCACTTACCTGCGTTATGTATGGCCCGAGACGCGAATTATTGGTGTTGAGCCGGAGGATGCGGCCTGCGTGCGTGCGGCGCTCGACACGGGTCGCCGCGTTAGGCTCAAGCGGGTTGGCCTGTTTGCAGATGGCTGCGCAGTCGCCCAGGCGGGGAAGGAAACCCTGCGACTCATCAAAGCCTACGTCGATGACGTGGTTACAGTCACCACTGACGAAATCTGTGCCGGCGTTAAGGACATCTTCGAGGACACCCGCGCTATTGCTGAACCTGCGGGAGCCCTGGCTGTGGCGGGCATGAAAAAGTACGTGGAGCGTCATAACATCACCGGAGCAGCTATGGCGGCGACCGTGAGCGGTGCTAATACCAATTTTGATCGCCTGAGATACATCTCCGAGCGAACTGAGATAGGGGAGCGGCGAGAAGCGGTGATTTCCGTTGCCATTCCAGAGCGCCCCGGTGCCTTCAGGCGTTTTTGCAGCGAGCTTGGCAGGCGCAACATCACGGAGTTCAACTACCGGTACTCAGACGAACAGGCAGCGCAGGTCTTTGTAGGGCTTTCAGTTACGCCCCAAAGCGATGATCTGGTAAAGCTAATCGCCAGGCTGGAGCGCAAAGGTTATGCGGTACAAAACCTCACGGATAATGAGACAGCAAAACTTCATGTGCGCCATATGGTCGGTGGGCAGGGACCAGCCTCGCTGGGATCTGAGCTTGTTTTTCGCGTTCAGTTTCCCGAGCGTCCCGGTGCCCTGCTTAATTTCCTCGGTTCCCTGGGCGACGATTTTGATATCTCGCTGTTTCATTACCGCAATCACGGCGCGGCCTATGGCAGGATTCTTGTGGGCTTCAAGTTGCTGCAGCGCCAGCGCCCAGCGCTACTCAGGGCCCTGAAGCGGATTGGCTATCCGCACTGGGAGGAAACAGAAAATCCTGCCTACGTCACCTACCTAAGTCCCAGATCGTCCCCCGAAAAATAGTTTTGTGAAATATTGACAAAACTGGCACGAGGGGGCAGTCTCGCCTCTAATCTGTGACATCTGTCACTATTCGACAAGTCGAAAGACGCGAATTGCTAAATGATGCTGTCGTCACTGGCAGTGTTGGTAGGGGGAAGCGGCATCATGGGGCGTAAAAAACCCGACATTTTCTGGATTCTGGTGGTGGTTGTCGCACTTGGTGCTGCAACGGGATCCTTGGTTGGGGACAACGCGCCCCTAATGGCTCCCCAGCAGGCCGGCATCATTGTGCGCTGACGCCACGCCACAGCCAAGGGCTGTGTGGTTAGAAATATTCCAGCCCGGACTCGGAAAGGAAAGACTGCAGACACATATCGTGTGATTCTGCGGGCAGGCTCGCTACCCGCTGTAGTTGAAACCCCAGGCCGCACCTAAAACCTTCGGACAAAGCCAACTGGCGGTCGTAATAGCCGCCACCGTAGCCGAGGCGCACCCCGTCGTCGTCGCAGGCCAGCAACGGGATGATAAACAGATCAATTTGGGCGGCGTGGACGGTTTCGGCTTGCTCATTGGGTGCTGCAATGCCGCAGTCGTCGAATACAAAGTCTTCACCGGCGCCAGGCGCCTTAAACACCATTTCGCCCATGGTTACCACGCGTGGGTAGACGAGGCGTTTACCGGCCGCCCGCGCTGCGGCGTCGATCAGTGTGGGACGTTGTTCGGATCCCGTTGGACTGTAGGACGCAATAACCCTTGCCTGCCGCCATTCCACAGAGTGGGTCAGGGCTTCCACTGCAGGGGGCTGAGCGCCCGCAGCGCCTTCCCTGCGGCGTCTCCGCATGTCATGGCGCCAGCGTGCTTTCGTACTGCTTGTGCTCATGGCAAGCACCCGTAACAAGGCAACCCAGCGTACCGCTGACAGTGTCGCCCTTGAACCCTGCGGCTCAAGGTGGTGACCGCCGCGCTGTATCAGGCTTCCCGGTCAGGCCGGACCTGCACAACAACAGCGTACGGTGGTCCCCGGGTGTTGCATTATCGGCTCGAGGACTGACTGTCTGGCGCATACGCCAGGCTGCGGGGAGAGTATAAGGGAAATGCGTCAGTTGATTTCCAGTTGTCTTAACTGGTAGAGGGCCTCATCAAGTTTACTGGTGAGGACCTTCAGGCGATCTTCGTGGTCATCAAGGCGTCGTGGTGCTCGCCCGCCCTGCAGGCTCAGCACTTCGTGGCTCAGGTTGAGCGCCGCCATGATGGCGACCCGTTCCAAGCCAATGACCTTCCCGGCTGCACGAATATCACGCATTTGCTGGTCGAGGTGCTGTGCTGCGGAAAGGAGTTCAACTTCCTGATCAGGGGGGCAGGCTACTTGGTATTCCTTGTCCAGTATCTCGACCGTAACCGTCGGTGTCCGGCTCATGCGCCACCCTCTATCTTGCGCAGACGCTCCAGTGACCCGGTGATAAAATCTCCCGCCTGTCGCTGGCGTTCCAGCAGGTCTTTACGCTCGCGCTGGAGTTCGGCGGTGCGCAACTTGAGTTGCCTGTTCTCCCGATTCAGCTCATTACTCAGCGCAATGAGATCAGCGACTTTCTTTTCCAAAGATTGGATGAGTTTCTCAGCCACGGCCATTACACTTGAGGATGTTGCTCTGCACTATAGGGGCAGCCACCGCAGCGGGTCAATGCCATGAAAAGTTATAGATATCAGTGCGCTGGCGCTGACACCGCAGAATCAATTGAGAAGTGCTGCCACGGCAACGGTAGGGGTGGCGCTTCAGGTAAATGCCCAGCAGGAGATAAACCCGGTGCTCGATGCCCTAGGTGACTACGAAACAATGCCCGATTGGCAGGAGTCTGCGGACGTTCTTCTGGGCGCAGGGCTGACCCTCAATCCGTCCGAACTGCACGGGGCCGCCGCAGGCTTGTTGGCCGCGGGTCTCGCAGTCGAAACCGAAAGTGAGCGCGATGCCGCCCTGGTGCTGCTGGAGAAAGCCCTGACGGTTGACCTGCACGGTGAATCTGCGGACTTCGTTGCCCGCCTGCTTGCCGCTACACTCTCCGCCATACGGGACGCCGATTTCGCCTTTTCGCCGCTGCTTCCTGATGATGAGGAGTTGTTCGAGACACGGCTCGTATCAGTGGGCCAATGGGCCGCGGGCTTCCTGACCGGATTTACCCAGGCGGTGACGGCAGCGAACGCGGGGGCTGAACCGGTCAATCCGAATACGGCAGAGGCGCTGAAGGACTTCGCGGCCATTGCCCAGATTGACAATAGCGAAGAAGAGAGTGACGAGGGCGATACGGAACTGGAAAACCTGATTGAATACCTGCGCATTGCCGCACTCAATATTGTGACCGATACCTTGAGCTATCAGGTTTAGACGAACATGCAAAAGGATAGAACGTGAAAATCAGTAAAAGCGAATACACCCGACGGCGGAAAAACCTGATGGCCATGATGGAGGCCAACAGTATTGCGCTCATACCCGCTGCCGGCGAGTGCACGCGAAGCCGGGATACGGAATACACCTTCCGACAGGACAGTGATTTTCTTTATCTCACGGGCTTTGAGGAACCCGATGGTGTGCTGGTACTGATTCCCGGGCGTCGCGCAGGGCAGGTGGTGCTGTTCTGTCGGGATCGAGACCCTGAAATGGAATTGTGGAACGGTTACCGCGCGGGTCCCGAGGGGGCTGTCTCGGACTTTGGTATGGATGATGCCTTTCCGATGGATGACATAGACGACATCCTGCCCGGGCTGCTGGAGGGCAAGCAGCATATCTATTATTCCATGGGCCACAATGACGCTTTCGATCGACGTGTCATGGGCTGGGTAAACCAAATCCGCAGGCAGATCAGGACGGGGGCCAAGCCGCCAGGTGATTTTACGGACCTCGCATTCCTACTTCACGAACAGCGCCTTTTCAAGAGCGCGCAGGAACTGCGGGTAATGCGCCGGGCCGGGGCCATATCAGCTGAAGCACATTGCCGTGCCATGAGGGAGTGTCGGGAGGGCCGCTTTGAGTACCATCTAGAGGGGGCCATCCTCCATGAATTTGCAGAGAATGGTGCCCGGGCTGCGGCGTACAACAGCATCGTAGGTGCTGGCCCCAATGCCTGTGTGCTTCACTACACGGAAAACCGTGACAAGCTGCGCTCAGGTGATTTGGTGTTGATTGATGCGGGCTGCGAATATCAGGGTTATGCGGCCGATATCACGCGGACTTTTCCAGTGAGTGGGCGCTTCTCGGAGGCCCAGCGGGCACTCTACGATCTTGTCCTCAAGGCTCAGCTGGCGGCCATTGCCAAAGTGCGACCCGGAAACACGTGGAATCAGCCCCATGACGCGACGGTCCGCGTGATAACGCGTGGCCTTATTGAGCTGGGATTGCTCAGGGGTAAAGAAAAGGACCTGATCAAATCGGGTGCCTATCGTGATTTTTACATGCATCGTGCCGGCCATTGGCTGGGAATGGATGTTCATGACGTCGGAGACTATCGGGTGGACGGCAAGTGGCGGCAGCTCGAACCCGGGATGGTACTCACCATAGAGCCTGGAATTTATGTTGCTCCGGGCAACACCAAGGTCGCAAAAAAGTGGCGGGGTATCGGCGTGCGCATCGAGGACGATGTGGCAGTAACCCCGGAGGGTTGCGAAGTCCTGACGGCAGGCGTGCCCAAAGCGATCGAAGACATTGAGCAGCTGATGGCTGCAGGCTGAGATAACGGGATGCACATTGCTATTGTTGGTGGCGGTATGGTGGGGCTCGCCTTCGCCATAGGCATCAAGCATGTGTTGCCTGCTGCGGAGATTTGCGTATTTGAGGCGCGCGCACTGCCATCGGGCTCGCCCTCTGCCCTGGATTCCCGGGCCACGGCCCTGAATCTTGCCAGCTGTAGCCTGTTAGAAAAATGGGGCATCTGGCCGCAGGTACATGAGGCAGCGGCAAGCATTCGTTCCATTCATGTATCCAGCAAGGGCCGTTTCGGCAGTGCGCTCATGGACGCTGGGGATGTCGGTGAAGAGGCCCTGGGTCATGTGATCGAAAACCATCATCTGGGTGCCCTGCTTATGCAGCTGGCGCAGACTTGCGGTGTGGTTATTGAGGCACCGGCAGGTGTCGTGGGCCTTGCGATCGCCGCGTCCCAGCCTGTCCTGCTCAGGCAGAATGGTGAGCGAATGGCTGCCGATCTGGTAGTGGTTGCAGATGGTGCAGATTCTCAGCTGGCCCGGCAGATGGGCATTACATCCGAGCGGCGGGAAGTTGAGCAACGCGCGATCGCCGCCAATGTGCGCTGTGAAGACACACAGGAGGGTATAGCCTGGGAGCGCTTTACAGCGAACGGCCCGATAGCACTGCTGCCCCTGCCAGAAAATATTCCCGGACAGCGGCGTTACAACCTGATTTGGTCTGCGCATCCCGAGCGGGCCAAGGCCCTTGAAACGCTGGACGATGCAGCTTTCCTCACCGCTCTCCAACAAGAAGTTGGCTGGCGCGTTGGGCGCTTTACCGCTGTCGGGTGCCGCACCGGGTGGGATTTGGTTCGTGTCAGGGCGCGGGAGCAGGTCCGGGGTGGTCTCGTCATTGCTGGAAATGCGGCCCACACGCTGCACCCCGTTGCAGGACAGGGTTTCAATCTTTCTTTAAGGGATGCCGATGCACTGGCCCAGGTTCTCCGAGAGTCGGCTGCTGAGGGCGCAGCTCCCGGGTCTATCGAGGTTCTCCAGCGCTACGACAGGTCAACCGCTGACGATCAGCGCTTTACGACCGGCGCCACGGACCTGCTGGCTACCTTATTCAGGTCTAGAGGGCCGCTTCTCGACCTGCCTCGGGATACGGCGTTGGCCACTCTGGACCTTCTGCTACCACTGCGTCGCCAGATAGCCCAGCGAGGGGCCGGGCGAACCAGGGCTACCCTGCCTGGGCAGGCGCAGCTGTGAGCGGCGTTGAAAAGGTGGACGTTATCGTTGTGGGAGCTGGAATTGCCGGGCTTTCCCTCGCCCTGGCGCTTGCCCGGGTGGGTATTGAAGTGGCCGTCATCGAGGCCGCCGCTGAACCCTCCCCGCCTCCCGGTGGTTCGGAACTTGGGCTGTGGGATTCCAGGGTCAGCGCGCTGACACCCGCATCCACCACCTGGCTGGATGAACTGGGTGTATGGGGGGCGATGCAGGCCCAGCGAACGGGGCCCTACACCAGAATGTCAGTTTGGGATGCCGCTGGCACAGGAGAGATCACATTTTCCGCTGCCGCACTGGGCGTGCCCTTGCTTGGCCATATTGTGGAGAACCGGGTGACAATACGGGCGTTGCTCGACGGCGCACGGCAACGGTCCGATATTCGGCTGCATTGGGGCGCCGGTATCGAATCCGCGAATTTTTCCCATGGCGAGGGCGTGCTTGTTCGCACCCAGGATGGTCGCCTGCTGGCTGCGCCCCTGGTTGTTGGTGCTGACGGTGCCCGATCCCGTACCCGTGACCTCGCTGCACTGCAAACCCGGACCTGGTCCTACAACCAGCATGCCATCGTGACCACCGTGCGCCTGGCAGCCCCACACCAGCACACCTGCTTTCAGGTCTTTCTGGATACGGGCCCACTCGCCCTGTTACCCCTTTCAGATCCAATGTTTTGCTCCATTGTCTGGTCATTGGATGACGGTTGTTGGGAGGGCCTTCGGGACTGCGATGATGCCGATTTTATTATCGCCCTGAACCGAGCCCTCGGCTCCGGTTGCCCTACCGTTGTGGCGACGGCAGCTCGTGGAGTTTTCCCCCTGAACCAATGTCATGCAACCGATTATGTCCGTGAAGGTGTTGCCTTGATTGGCGATGCTGCACACAGCATCCATCCCTTGGCTGGGCAGGGTATCAACCTCGGCCTCAAGGATGCTGCTGTGTTGGCTGAGGAGATTACGGCTGTCTGGCAGGATGACATGCCCCTGGGGCAGACGGCGGTATTGCGCCGTTATCAGCGCCGGCGGAAAACTGACAATCTACTGATGATGTCTGCAATGGAGGGGTTCAAGCGTGGTTTTGGCTCGCAAAATCCTGCGATCAGGGTTGCCCGCAACGCGGGCCTGAACTGGGTCGACGCGGCGCTGCCAATCAAGAATTGGCTGGCCCGTGAAGCGCTGGCATGATTTTTTGTTTGCAGATCTTGCGAGGCCGCGCCTCTCCCGATATTTTTATAAAGCAACGGGCGCACCACCCCATCAGGCTCCAAGCCAACAACCAGTGAGACGACACCATGAGTAACCACCCGCCGGAACTGAAATACGCCAAAAGTCATGAGTGGGCTCGCGTCGAAGAGGACGGGTCAATTACCATTGGCATTACCGAGCATGCTCAGGAAGCCCTGGGTGATGTTGTCTATGTTGAAGTACCGGGCGTTGGCGATACGTTGGCCGGAGGTGACCAGGCGGGTGTGGTCGAGTCGGTAAAGGCTGCCTCGGATATATACTCTCCCGTTACCGGGGAAGTCATTGCCGTCAACGAAAGTCTTGAAGAGGAGCCAGAGCTGGTCAATAGCGACCCTTACAATGATGGCTGGTTTTTCAGGCTCATGCCTCAGGATATGTCGGAATTAGACGCTATGTTGTCGGCCGAGGATTATGCCAGTGCCTGTGCAGAGGAGGATTGACGGCCCAACATTATTGCGGCCCATACCTATCGGAGCGAGATAACAGGCCAGTTACGGTCGCCCGCGATGTTTTTCAGTCTGGGGTCAGGGTCTACGGCCACCGGATTATCCACCCACTCCAGCAGGGGTAGATCGTTGTGACTATCGCTGTAGAAGTAGGCGCCGGCGGTTGCAGCGGGGTGCTCCCCAAGCCAGGCCTGCAGACGCTGGATTTTCCCCTCCCTGAAGGATGGAATGCCCGTAGGCTGCCCCGTGTAGGTTCCGTTCTGCCGTTCTGCTTCACAACCAATCAGGTGCTTTACCCCCAGCCTGTCTGCGATGGGACGGGTTACAACGCTGTTGGTGGCGGTGATAATCAGTAGGGTATCGCCATTTTTTCGGTGTTGCTCCAGAAGGGCTTCAGCGGCGGGGAGTATCATGGGCTCAACCCAATCCCTGACAAAACGCTTCTGGAGAGCTGCGACCTCCGCTAGGGTCAAGCCGGTGATGGTGCTGAGCGCGAACCTAAGGTAAGCGTCGATATCCAGGCAGCCGTCCTGGTAGTCCTGCAGGAACGCGTCGTTGGCTCTGGCATGTCGGGTTGCGTCGACTAAACCCTCGGCACAGGCGAACTCTCCCCACCGGTGATCCGAGTCGCCAGCGATTAGGGTGTTGTCCAGATCAAAGATTGCCAGTGTCAATTGAGCCCCATTTCTGATAATTCTTGTGTGGCGCAGACTTGGCCACGGAGATTGTGAAAGAATATCGGCATCGACAGGGTCCCACAAATGCAAATGAACCGGGGTGTCGTTGCCGCAGCGCACGCACGCCCCGAAACCATCAGTGACAGGAGCAATGGATTGGCCGGTTCTGGCAAAGAGCGTGTCATAGACAAGCAGGGATTCCGTCCCAACGTGGGTATTGTCGTCGCCAGTGAAGAGGGCCGGGTGCTGTGGGGTCGTCGTGTCGGTGGTCTTGATTCCTGGCAATTCCCGCAGGGTGGCATTCATGGCGGCGAGACCCCCGAACAGGCCATGTATCGGGAGCTGGACGAGGAGGTGGGTCTGCAGCCAAACCATGTGCAGGTGCTTGGAGAAACCCGGGAGTGGCTTCGCTACCGCCTGCCAGAGCGCTACGTCAGGCGCCGGGAGAAGCCGGTCTGCGTTGGCCAGAAGCAACGTTGGTTCCTGCTGCGCCTGACGGCGGGTGAGGCGGCAGTGCAACTCGATGCCCATTCCAAGCCCGAGTTTGATGACTGGCGGTGGGTGAGTTATTGGTATCCGTTGACGGCGGTCGTCGATTTTAAACGCGACGTTTATCGCCAGGCGCTCACCGCACTGGCACCGGCCCTGATACCCGGCCGACGACGTGGGCGGCGGAACGGTAAGCGATGATTGAGACGCTGCGTAAGATTGTTCTGGCGGTTAGCGAGGCCGACGACCTCGAGCAGGCCTTGTCGCTTATTGTGTTTGAGGTGCGACGTGCCATGTCGACCGATGTCTGTACGGTGTACCTCACCGACCGGGCCTCGGGTCGGCTTGTATTCCGTGCCAACGAGGGATTGAATCCGGGCAAGATCGGCGAATTCTCCCTGGGCCGCGGGGAGGGTCTGGTGGGTTGGGTTGCCGAGCGCGGTGAAATGCTCAACCTCGATGATGCCAGCGCTCACCCCAGTTTCCAGCTGGTCCCGGGATTGGGAGAGGAAAGCTTCACCAGTTTTTTGGGGGCCCCTATTGTTCACCAGCGTGACCTGTTGGGGGTCCTCGTGGTGCAGCAGGCAGAAGCCCGCCGCTTTAGCAACGACGAAGAGGCTTTTCTAATCACCATTTCCGCCCAGCTGGCGGGCATTATTGCCCACGCCGAGGTTTCAGGTCTCGCTGAACTTAATGAGGGAAGCCCGCGGGGCATCACGCGCATCGTCGGGGTTTCGGGGTCGCCGGGTATCGGCATCGGTCATGGTGTTTTCGTATCGCCAACGGCGGATCTGGCCGCTGTTCCACCTCGTCGAGCAGACAACCGCAAGGCTGAGTTACGTTCTTTTCGTGCGGCCTTATCGCGGGTTCGGGATGACATAGAGATTGTCGCTGATAATTTGAAGGATGAATTATCCCCTGAGGACCATGCACTATTTGGCGTCTATCTGAATATTCTTGACGACTCCACGCTGGGTGGTGAGGTGGCCTCGCTGATCAAAGGGGGGGAGTGGGCACAGGGCGCGCTGAGCCAGGTGCTGCTCAAGCACATCCGCCACTTTGAGCGGATGGAGCACAGCTATTTACGGGAGCGCGCGGTTGACGTAAGGGATTTGGGTACCCGGGTGCTCACCTACCTGCAGGACGATTCACAGAGCCAGCGCGAGTGGCCCGAGCAAACCATCCTTGTTGCCGAGGAGATTACCGCCTCGGCGCTGGGGGAGGTGCCGCGGGAAAACCTGGTTGGCGTGGTATCGCTGCGAGGCTCGAGCAATAGCCATGCGGCGATCGTTGCCCGTGGGATGGGTGTGCCCGCCGTCATGGGCGCTTCTGATTTACCCTATAACCGCCTGGAGTCCCGAACCCTTGTCGTTGATGGCCATAATGGCAGGGTTTACATCAATCCTCCCGAGGAGGCGCTTCGACGTTTTCAGCAATTTCAGGATGATGACCTGGCGCTTTTCCGCGAGCTCGTGGTGCTTCGGGATGAGCCCAGCGAGACCCTCGATGGGCACCACATCCCCCTTTGGGTCAATACGGGATTGGCCGCTGATCTGCCGAGGGCGCTTGAGTGCGGTGCTGAGGGTGTTGGGCTCTACAGAACCGAGGTTGCCTTTCTCTTGCGGGATAAATTTCCCAGTGAAGAGGAACAGAGGCAACTGTACCGTGAGCAGCTCGAGGTATTTGCACCCTCTCCCGTCACCATGCGCAGCCTGGATATTGGCGGCGATAAATCCCTGCCCTACTTTCCTATAGAAGAGGACAATCCATTTCTGGGGTGGCGGGGCGTCAGGGTGACGCTGGATCACCCCGAAATTTTCCTCGCCCAAATCAGGGCAATGCTGAAGGCGAACGAAGGGCTGGGCAATCTGAGGATATTGCTGCCGATGATTTCGACCATGGAGGAGGTAGATGAGTCCCTCGCGTTGATTCGTCGCTGCCATGATGAGGTGCTGGCCGAGGGTTACAGCCAAGGTTTCCCTGCCATTGGCGCCATGATTGAGGTGCCTTCAGCGGTCTGGCTTACAGCTTCCCTGGCTCGGCGTCTCGATTTTCTGTCGGTGGGATCCAACGACTTGACGCAGTATTTGCTGGCGGTTGATCGCACCAATGCCCGGGTTGCTCATATGTATCACGGACTGCACCCGGCGGTGCTGGGCGCCCTGGCTAAAATTTGTGAGGATGCTCGGGGAGCCTCCTGCCCGGTCAGTATTTGTGGGGAGCTGGCGGGTGACCCCCGCGCCACGCCACTGCTGCTGGCGATGGGTTTTGACCAGCTGTCTATGAATGCAGCCAGTTTGCCGAGGGTAAAAAAAGTCGTGCAGTCCGTCTCTATTGATGAAGCGAAGGAGGCCCTGGCGCAATTGGCCGATTTAAATTCGGTGGATCAGGTCACAGAGATGCTGGACGGCCTGATTCGCCGTCGCGGTCTCGAGCGGTATATCCGGCCGGGTCAGGATCGTACGGAATGATTGACTACCCGGTCATCGATCCTGTGGCTGTAAGCCTGGGCCCCCTGAAGGTTCATTGGTACGGGCTCACTTACTTGGGCGGTCTTTTTTTCGCCTGGTGGCTGGCGACGCGCAGGGCAGCACGCCCCGATTCACCCATCCTTCGAAGCCAGGTTGACGATCTTATCTTTTACGCCGCGATCGGCATCGTCGTCGGCGGGCGATTGGGGTACGCCCTGTTCTATGGCCTTGACCGCTGGCTGGATGATCCGCTTTGGGTGTTTCGAGTCTGGGAGGGCGGTATGGCATTCCACGGTGGGTTGTTGGGTGTCATCGTGGCGCTGTGGGTGTTCGGCCGTCGCCAGAGTATAGACTTTGCTGCGGTCGCTGATTTCGTAGCGCCGCTCACACCTGTCGGGCTTGCACTGGGTCGATTGGGAAACTTTATTGGCCAGGAGCTCTGGGGGCGACCTACGGACGTGCCCTGGGCGATGGTTTTTCCGCGGGACCCTCTCGGCCTGGCCCGGCATCCCTCCCAGCTCTACCAGTTTTTGCTGGAAGGCTGCCTGCTCTTCGTCATTGTTTGGATATTCAGTCGCCGCCCCCGACCCGATTGGTCGGTAGCGGGGCTGTTTCTGCTGGGTTACGGGGTGCTCAGGTTCAGCGCTGAGTTCTTCAGGGAGCCTGATGCTCATATCGGTTTGCAGGCATTCGGGTGGATGACCCGTGGCCAAATACTGTGTGTGCCCATGATCCTGTTGGGCATCTGGTTGCTCAGCTATGCCTACCGGGGCCGGAGCCGGTAACCTAGACCCGGGAGAATTGCCATGCGTGCCTACCTCGACCTACTGACAGATATTCGCGACAACGGGACCCGCCGTGACGATCGCACGGGGACAGGCACACGCTCCGTATTCGGTCGCCAGCTGCGTTTCGACTTGAGGGCGGGCTTTCCCTTGTTAACGACCAAAAAAGTACATTTCAAAAGCGTCGTCAATGAATTGATCTGGTTTCTCAACGGCGACACCAATACCGCCTGGCTGCGGGAGCATGGTGTGTCTATCTGGGACGAGTGGGCAACCGAGGACGGGGACCTGGGCCCACTTTACGGCGCCCAGTGGCGACGGTGGCCGACCCGGGATGGGCAGGCTGTGGACCAAATCGCGTATGTACTTGACTGCCTTCGCAACCGGCCTGAGAGCAGGCGCATTCTTTTTCACGGCTGGAATGTTGAATATCTGCCGGATGAAGCGCTGTCTCCACAGGAAAATGTCAGGGCCGGGCGCATGGCGCTGCCTCCCTGTCACCTGCTCTATCAGTTCTATGTTGTCGACGGCAGGCTATCGGCACTGTTGTTCATTCGGTCCAGTGACACTTTCCTTGGCTTGCCCTTCAATATTGCCTCGGTGGCATTGCTGACCCATATGTTGGCCCAGCAGGCCGATCTGGAGGTTGCCGATATCGTGATCTCGCTGGGCGATGCCCACATTTATGCCAATCACACGGAGCAGGTGGAGACTCAACTGTCGCGAACCCCCGGGCCTCTACCAGAACTCAGGATTCTAAGGCGGCCCGAGAGCCTCTTTGACTATCGTTACGAGGATTTTTCCCTCGAGGGATATGCGCCACAGGCTCATATCGCGGCGCCGGTGGCCATCTGATGTTTGAATATCAGGCCCCGGTAGTCCTCGTGCTGGCTGTTGCAGAGAACGGGGTTATAGGCCGTGGTAATGCTCTGCCCTGGGATTTACCCGATGATCTTCAGCATTTCAAGCGGGCGACCATGGGCTGCCCGGTTCTGATGGGTCGTAAAACCTTTGAGTCAGTGGGTCGGCCCCTACCGGGCAGGACCAACCTCGTACTCACCCGGGAAAGTGGCTGGCAGGCGCCGGGTGTCGAGACTTTTGTCACCGTTGAAGCGGCCCTGCACAGGGCTGGTGCGCAGGCCGTTATCGATGACGCACCGGCCATTTGCGTGGTTGGCGGCGCCGAAATTTACAACCTGTGCCTGCCTTTTGCTGACCGGGTACTGCTGACGGAGGTCCATGGCCGTGTCACCGGAGATACGGTTTTTGATCTCGAAAAATTGCGCGACTGGGATGAGGTTAGCCGCCAGCGCCATCCTGCGGGACAGTACAATAGCCATGATTTTAGTGTTGTGGAATTGGTGCGGTCTGGTTAATCTTCGCTCCCCAATCGTAAAGCGGGTTACCGATCCGAATTGATTTCGTCGCGTAGGCTCAGGTAGAGTCAACGCTCTGGAGCGCGAAAGCGGAGTAGAAAACTTATAACTCTTTGCTATGCGCCGTATAAATACTCGAGATTAAACACTCTGGTCTTTATGGCTGGAGGTGCCAACTGCCCACTGAGAGGAAGTATCGATCCAATGACAATGCACCGATTCAAAACGTTTCTGCTCGCGGCCTGCGTCGCTGGCGGCGCCCTGGGTGCCGCAGCCTCGTCCATCGCCGCATCCATTGACGAGGTCCTCGATGTAGGCATCACGCGAACTGCCGAGGCAAAAACCTCCCAGGCCAAGATCGATCGTCTGGCCGACGAGACCCGGAACTTACTGTCCGATTACAAGACGGTCATGAAGCAGGTTGACGGGCTCAAGGTGTACAACGCCCGCCTTGAGCGCCAAATTGCCAATCAGAACCGCCGAATCTCAGATATCGACAATTCGATCTCAGAGGCGGCGATCATCCAGCGACAGATACCGCCCCTGGTCTCTCGGATGCTGGATGGACTGGAGCAGTTCATCAGTCTTGACATGCCTTTTGACCTCGATACACGTCTCGGCAACATCGAGGCAGTACGCAACAACCTCGACCGATCCGATGTCACAGCGGCTGAAGCATTTCGTCAGGTACTGGAGCTCTACTCTATCGAACTACAGTACGGCCGTGGCATTGAATCTTACAGCGATACCATTGAAATCAACGGCACATCCCGGGAAGTCGACATCCTTCGCATAGGCAGAATATCCCTGGTCTACCAGACAACCGATGGTGCCGAGACAGGCGCCTGGAATACCGGTAGTCAGTCATGGGAGCCACTGTCGGCAGGAGATTACGCGGCCGCCGTTCGTAAAGGCGTACGCATAGCGAAGAAACAAGCCACTATCGAACTTTTGAATATGCCGGTAGCGGCGCCGGAGGCCAATTAAGATGACTGCCCAGTTTTTTAAAGCATCCGCTCTGGTTATTGCCGGAGCACTCGCCACCACCGGTGCATTTGCACAGGATCAGGGAGAAGCGCCCGCGGTACCGCCAGGGCCCACGCCACAGGAGGTTGCGGCTGAGAATCTTGAGCAGCTCCTTGGGCTGGTCAAGGATGGGCGTGCTCGAGCCTCCCGTGAAAACGCGGCTCGTGAGCAGCGGTTTACCCAGGATAAGTCCAATCAGGCGGCCGAATTGCGCCGTGCTGAGCAGGAGCGTACCAACGAGGAGCGGCGCTCTGCGCGGCTTGAGAAGCAGTTTGAAGATAATGAACTGCTAATCGCTGCCAAGCAGGAGCAGCTGAAGGAGCGTCTTGGCACACTGTCGGAGTTATTTGGACATTTGACTGCAGCTACGGGTGATTTGGCGTCGCAGATGGATGTCTCTCTTGTCTCCTCCCAGTATCCCGATCGCGAGGTTTTCCTGAAAGCCCTGATCGCGAAGATGAGCGGCTCAGACAAGTTGCCCAGCGTTGAAGAGATTGAGCGCGTTTGGTATGAGCTGTTGCGCGAGGTTAAAGAGCAGGGGTCAATCGCCAAATTTTCTGCTGAGGTTGCCACGCCGTCCGGTGAGTTGAGTCAGCGTGAGGTGGTCCGTGTCGGTGCGTTCAACGTGATAGATGCCAGCGGCAACTACCTGTCCTATGCCAACAGCAAGCTCAGTGAGCTGCCCCGGCAGCCCGGCGGAGCCTTTGGTGGTCAGGCGTCAAACCTGGCTGGGTCGAGCTCCGGACTGCATCAGTTTGGTGTCGATCCTACCGGCCCCACAGGAGGATCATTTCTCGCTGCCATCATCGACAGCCCGACCCTGGAAGAGCGTTGGCATCAGGGTGGCTATGTCGGATATGCGATCACAGCTGTCGGTGCTTTTGCGTTTCTGCTGGCGATTTACCGGGTGCTGGTGCTGACATTGGTTAGCGCCAAAGTGTCCAGCCAGCTCAAGTCGAACCAGGCGAACGAAAACAACCCCCTTGGTCGCATATTGAAGATCCACGAGGCCAGCCCCAACATGGATCCTGAGACTCTGGAACTGAAGATGTCCGAGGGTGTGCTCAGGGAAACACCCAAGCTGGAAGCAGGCCTGACGCTACTGAAGATCATTGCTGCGGTGGCGCCGTTGATGGGTCTGCTGGGTACAGTGACGGGTATGATCATTACGTTCCAGGCGATCACCATCTTTGGTGCTGGTGATCCCAAGGCCATGGCGGGTGGCATCTCCAGTGCCCTCGTGACCACCGTATTGGGTCTTTTGGTCGCCATCCCCACAGTGCTCCTGCATACCATCGTGAATGGTCGCGCACAGCGCATCATCCACGTAATAAATGAGCAGGCAACCGGGATTGTCGCCGAGCACGCTGAGCGCGAGCACAACCGATAAGCGGACGGCAGAGGGGAGATTTTCCATGCCAGGTGTTTTTGAGGTCATACTCGCGTTCATGGACAAGGGCGGCAACGTCCTTTGGCTGATTGCTTTGCTGGTCTTTTTCATGTGGACGCTGATTTTTGAGCGACTGTGGTATTTCTCGGCGTCCTGGCGCAAAGACCGTGCGAAAGTGGTAGCGATCTGGGAGGGACGGCCGGAGCGGAAGTCCTGGAATGCCAAACAGATTCGCCAAAAGATGCTGTCCAGCAGCCGCGACCTGATCAACAACAATATGAACGTAATCACTACCTGCGTGGCGCTGTGCCCGCTGCTGGGTCTGCTCGGTACCGTGACCGGAATGATCGAGGTATTCAATGTGATGGCGGTTACCGGCGGTGGCGATGCCAAGTCCATGGCGGGGGGCGTTGAGAAGTCAACTATTCCGACGATGGCGGGTATGGTTGCGGCACTGTCTGGCCTTTTCGCCAATACCTACCTGCAGCGTGTTGCCATTCGCGAGCAGATGTTCCTTGAAGATCAACTTACGTCTGACCACTGAGTCTGTCTTCAGGAGGAGTAGTTAGTCATGCGCAGAATTGCAAAACAGCAAGAAAATGACGGGGCCGAGATTGATCTGACGCCCATGCTCGATGTCGTCTTCATCATGCTGATCTTCTTCATCGTGGTTGCCTCATTCATTAAGGAGGCGGGAATCGAAGTCAACCGTCCCGACGATAACCAGCAAACCAACCCCGAAGACTCGGTTAGCATCGTGGTTGAGATTGCTGCAGATAACCAGATCTGGATGGAAAACAGGCGGGTTGATGTTCGTGCTGTCAGGGCCAATATCCAACGGCTTCTCGCGGAGGATCCTGAGGCTCCTGTAACGGTCAAAGTTGAGAAAGGCGCTGAGGCAGGGACAGTTGTTGACGTCGCCGATGCCGCCCGAGAGGCTGGGGTGGGAATTGTTAACTGGGCCAGTAGCCGGTGAGGGGTAGGCAATGAGTATGCGTGACCGGGCCTCCCGAGGGGGGGCAGCCCAGCAAGAGGGCAGTCAAATTGACCTGACACCGATGCTGGATGTCGTCTTCATCATGCTGATTTTCTTCATCGTCACCTCTTCTTTTGTGAAAGAGCCCGGCGTAGAAATTTTTAAACCCCAGGCGGCTACGACCGAGGCCTGTGTGCGGGGAACCATAATTTTTGCGGTTGATGAGCGCGGCGACATTTATTACAACAAGAATAAGGTGCCACTGGAAAAGGCCCTGCGCACGGCTGAGGCAGCGAAAAAAGAGGCTCCGCAGGCGAATATAGTGGTACAGGTTGATCGGGAGACCCCGGCATATGCTGTCGAGGATCTTGTTGATGTTGTACGTCCGATACTGACGGCGCCCCCCTGTATCTCGACAGATGATGAGGCTTGATTTGAATGGGTAGTTCAGTACGCGTTATTGTTGGCGGCTTGCTTGCGATACCCGTTGCCATAGGCTTGTTTTACATCATGCAGGCGCTGGTTGATCGTGAGTTCAAGCAGGATGACTCCAAGGCACGAAAGATTGCCGACATCGTTGTTCCTGACAAGGTGATCGAGACCAATCTCAAAGAAGTATTGCCCGAGAAGGTGGAAGATCCAGAAGAGCCCCCGCCGGATTTGGAACCCATTCAGTTCGACAGTGACATTGATATGGGTGTCGTTAACAACGCGCCGGCCACGGGAATTACCTTGAAGTTGAATGCGTCGGGCATGTCGTCCGGTGATGGCGAATACCTGCCCATTGTTAAGGTTGCGCCAATTTACCCAAGGCGTGCACAGACTCGCGGCATTTCAGGTTACTGCATCGTGGAATACACGGTGACAAAGACCGGGTCGATCCGGGATCCACAGGCTGTCGATTGCCAGCCATCGGGAATTTTCGAGCGCGCGTCGTTAAAGGCGGCGGAAAAGTTCAAGTACAAGCCCCGGGTGGTCGATGGCGAGCCGATTGAGGTGGCGGGGGTGCAAAACAAATTTACCTACGAGCTTGAGCAGTAGGGTTCTAAAAGGTAGGGCATCACAATTATGAAGCGATTTTTCAGCACCGCTTTTCTTACCATGGCGTTCACTGTAGTGGGTGTCGTTGTCGACCAGTCTGGCTCATTGGGCTTTGTGGCAAGTGTGCAGGCGCAGGGCAACTCAGATGCCAAGAAAGAACGCGAGACCCGCCGCACCCCGGCACTGCGGAACAAGGTTTATGAAAAGCTGGCAGAGGCCCAGACCTTCGCCGAAGCCAAGGATTATGCTGGCGCCCAGCAGGTGCTCGATCAGATGATTGCCGGCGAGGGTAAACGCGCCCTGAACAGCTATGAACTCGCCAACGTCTACAACCTGTATGCGTTCCTGCGTTATTCCGTCGAAGATTATAGCGGTGCGCTGAGATACTACCGGGAGGTTGTTGCACAGCCGGACATCCCCTTGGCCATGGAGATCAACACCAAGTTCACGGTCGCCCAGCTGTATTTCGTTCAGGAGCAGTGGCAGCCTGGCATCAAAGCACTTCTGGAGTGGTTCGAACTGTCCGATAAACCCAATGCCACTGCTTACATTTTGCTGGCTCAGGGTTACTACCAGCTGAAGGATTACGATAGCGCATTGAAAAATGTGGAAACTGCAATCTCAATGTATGAGACCGAGGGTAAGTTGCCCAAGGAGCAGTGGTATAACCTGGCACGGTTCCTTTATTTCGACAAGGAAGATTACGACAACGCCCTGGTAACACTGTACACACTGATCGAGTATTACCCCAAGAAGCAATACTGGGTGCAGGCCTCTCACCTATACGGCGAAAAGAAAGATGAGCCTCGGCAGTTGGCCATGTTGGAAACGGCCTACCAGCAGGACTTGTTTGACCGGAGTTCTGAGATCGTTCAGCTGGCATACCTATACCTCAATGCGGAAGTTCCCTACCCCGCCGCACTGGTGATGCAAAAGGGTTTCGAAACCGAGCTGGTGGAGGAGAAATCCAAGAATTATGAGCTGGCCGGCAGTGCCTGGCGGCAGGCTCAGGAGACAGCCAAGGCTATCCCCAGCATGGAGCGGGCGGCGGAGCTTTCAGACAAGGGTGAATTGTACACTCGTTTGGGTAACGTCTATCTCGACGGCGATCAGCATCAAAAGGCCATCGACGCTGTGAAAAAGGGTCTCGCCAAGGGAGGTGTCAAACGTCCCGACTCGGCTCGCCTGGTCCTGGGTATGGCCCACTTCAATCTGGGTGATTACAACAGCGCGAGGAAAGCGTTCCGTGATGCCGCTAAGGATGACCGGTCAGAAAAGTATGCCAAACAGTGGATTCGCTACATTGCCAGCGAGGAAGAGCGACAACGCGAAATGGCAAAAGACATTTAGTCGCCATCCGACAATAGCGCTTTAGGCGACCTGTGATGGTCGTCGTGACAGCAGCGGAAAAAAAGGGGCTCAGATGAGCCCCTTTGTCTTTACTAAGCCTGTTACGCCGAGTTAGGCAGGAACCACGTTCTCAGCTTGTGGGCCTTTCTGGCCCGTTGCTACCGTAAACTGGACTTTCTGACCATCCTGGAGGGTTTTGAAACCATCTCCCTGGATCGCACTGAAGTGGACGAATACGTCGGGGCCGCCTTCCTGTTCTATAAATCCGTAACCCTTGGTTTCGTTAAACCACTTTACGGTGCCTGTAACTTGTGACATTGAGTGTACCTTTATTGCAAAAATTACCCCCGTCCAGCAGGCCAAAGCCTGGCGGCGAGGTTGTGACGGGACCTGCCCGCGGTCGGGATACAGGGCTAACCATAGGATAACTCATGTACCAACACACGGAGTGTAGCACTTGCTCAAGCCCGTTTTGCTTAATATTTTATTAATTATTGAAACTATTGGCCCTTTTCGGGGCTTATTCAACGGCCAATATCTTGAGTAGGTCCGTAGTGCCGGTCTGGCCCATAGTGCTCCCCATGGTCAGCATCATGTAGTCGCCCCGGCGTAAATAGCCGCCATCCAGAAGAAATTCCATAACGCGTCCTTCGATGTCCTCCGCGGCAAAGGCGGTGGCATCGAAGTACAGCGGGATGACGCCCCGACACAAGGCAAGCCTTTGCAGCGTCTGGTTTTGTCGGCTTAGGCCGAATATTGGCAATCCAGAAGACAAACGGGACATCATGGTCGGTGTCACACCCCGTTCGGTCAGGGTGGCGATACCCCGTACCTGCGAAAAATGGTTGGCACCGTACATTGCGGATAGCGCAATGGCCTCCTGGGCGCTGGCAAACTCCCGATCCAGTCGATAGCGGGAAGTCCGCGCCACCGGGTGTGCCTCGGCACCCAGTGCTGCTTCAGACATGGCGGTGACCACCTCAACCGGAAACTGCCCAACCGCCGTCTCGGCGGACAACATCACAGCGTCGGTACCGTCGAGCACGGCGTTGGCGACATCAAACACTTCCGCACGCGTGGGCATACGGTTGCTGATCATCGATTCCATCATCTGGGTGGCCGTGATGACCAGCCTGTCGAGTCGGCGCGTGCGCGCAATAAGGTCCTTCTGAATGCCGATCAGTTGGGCGTCTCCGACCTCCACACCCAGGTCACCTCGCGCCACCATCACGCCTTCAGCTGTCCTGATAATGCTGTCCAGCAAATCGGTGTCTGCCACCACCTCAGCCCGCTCAATCTTGGCAATGATGGCCGGTTCCAAGCCCACATCGGCAAGCAGGGAACGGGCGAGGTTGATATCGTCCTGACTCGAAACAAATGACACGGCGACAAAGTCGGGCGCGATCTCAGCCATAGCGGCAATGTCGGCACGGTCTTTATCCGTCAGCGCCGGAGCGGCAAGCCCACCGCCCAGCTTGTTGACACCTTTTCTGGAGGACAGCTGCCCTCCTGTGATGACGGTGCAATCGACCGCCGTCGCCGAGACGTCATCAACACGCAGCCGCAATTTACCGTCGTCAAGGAGCAGGACATCATCCATGGCTACTTGCTGGGGCAGAGCGGCGTATTCCACGCCCACTCGGCGCTGGTCACCGCCATCGGCGGCGGTTTCCAGATCCAGGCAAAAGGGATCCCCGGCGGTGAGTTCGACGGCGCCAGCCGCAAAGCCACCAATTCTGATTTTAGGGCCCTGAAGATCGGCAAGAATTCCAATGTAGCGACCTGCGTACCCGGCCTGGCGCCGAATGCGAGCTGCAACGTCGGCATGGTGCGAACCCACACCATGGCTGAAGTTGAGCCGGAAGACATCGACTCCGGCAGCGATCAACCGGTTCAGCATATCTTCGCTGTCACTACCTGGGCCCACAGTGGCGACAATTTTTGTGCGCCGATGGGTTTTTGGTCCCTGCTTCAAAGATCCACTCCTGCTGGTCGATGGGCTGCCCAATCCTATCAGCGCCCCATTGCATCAATAAATTGACGGGTCAGGTCGGGAAAGTCGCTGAACACGCCGTCGACGTTCGCTCCGGAAAATACACCGGTTTGCAGGCCTTCAAAGGTTTGAAAGCCCGCCTCTAGGTTATCAGCCCGCAGGGTATAGGTATGTACCAAAAGACCGTGATCGTGGGCAGCACCGACCAGCCTGCCGGGGGTAACCCCGTCCTCCTCAAAAAGCTGGGGTATCCACGGCCCGATGCCCTTGGCAAAGCCGGCAATTTCCTGAAGGCCATGATCAGTGCGCAAGGCCTCAAAGTCGATTCCCGGGGGATCGTTCCAGTCATTTTCTCCGATCAACTGAATCAGGGGCAGCGGCGTCCGCAATTCATTTTTGAGATAGCGCAGTGTGCTGGGGTCGAAGCATTGCAGAAACACCGGAGCGTCACGGGTGTTGAGCCCGGCCTGGCTCAGGACCTCCAGCGTGATCGCTGCAATATCCAGTCCAGCGTCCCAATGAAAAGCGGGCGCCTTCATTTCCACGTAGTAGCCGGCCGAACCATGACGTGAACGGTTAAGGCCAGTTATGAGCGTGATTTCCTCAGCGAGCGTTGGTACGCGGAGTGCCATATCGACCACCGGGAAGCGCCCTTCGAATACCGCTGTACCGGAGGGCTTGACACGCTCATGGACAGAGAGGGTTTTGATCTCCTCAAGGTCGAAGTCAACGGCATAAAAGCGACCGTCAGAGCGATTTCGCCCCGGAAACTTGACTGCCACATCGGTTGTGGTTTCGAGGTAGATATCATGCAATACCAGCGGTATGGCATCCCGTGACAGCACGATGTCCTGTTCAATGTAGTCGGCACCCATGACGTGTGCGGCCACCACCGCGGGCAGGGTGTGTTCTGGCAGATAGCCACTTGCGCCCCGGTGGGCAATCAATATGGGTTTCACGGTATCGGGTACTGGCCTCCGAGCTGGTTTATTTATGCGTGATCGATCACGTCGCGCGCTAGTGTCGCATGTCGCGTTGGCTTATGGGTCCCCCGTGTTGTGGGCTAGTCTCATAACCAGTCACCAAAGCCTATTATCACCCCGCAAGCGTCCCGGCGACTTTGCAGCGACGAGCCCCCCTGCTATAAGTACCGATATGAGTACGAAGGACACGCGATCACCCTGCCCGCCCTACGGCTACAGCTGCGACTGCCAGCTGCCCGTAGCACGCCAGATTGAATTGGTTGCAGAGTTCCATGCCTACCGTATCCGGCCGACGCGCATCGCCTATCGGCTGGGTATTGATATTGCGTTAATCGATGCCTTGCTGGCCGGTGAGCATGAGCCGCAGCGGTTTGAGGCGTTGGTCCGCAAGCATCGCCAGCGTCGGTTCAGACAACGGGTGCGCGATTCTGAGAGGCTCAGGGGGCAGGGTGCCTATGAGCAGCGTGAACAGGCCATTCGTGATCTGCAGACCCAACCGGGTATTTGAGCGCCTACTCCGTTTCCGGTGAGGTGCGCGACTCCAGCCACTCTAGTTTTCGCTGCAGGCCCTCAAGCACACGCTCCTCGCTACTGCGTTCGTCACCGGGTAGCGCCTTGATTTTTCCCCGTTGCGCGTCAATCGCGGCGTGCAACTCTCGAATTTCCTCCTTGAGGGCTTCCTCACTCGCGGCTGCGTTGGCGCTGTCAAATATCTTCGCCTCCGGCGTCTCGTCAGTACGGTCAGATTTTTGTAGGACGGCTCGTGTGGGCAAGGTTTGTGTATCCCCCGGCTGCTGGCGTTGGGCGACGATGGCGGGGGAGGCAATTTCGAGACCGGCGCCGTGGAGTTGGTCGAGCATTTTGCGGCGCAGCCGGCTTCTCGCTGTGAGGGGATTAACCACATCTTCGAGAAATCCTGCTGCGCGGTACACCACGGCATGATCGAGCAGTTCCACCACCAGCACGTAGGGATCATTCAGCCCGGCGGCTTCGGCTGATGTCAGAAGTTCCCGTTCAGCGATGGTGTGGTGAACATCGTACCCGAGGGACACTTCTGCCTGAATGATGGTGCCTTCACGGTGCTGAACCGTGATCGGATGAGTTACCAGTAGCAGGTTGGGCAGAGTGGTAAAGTCCCGGGTCTCTGTCTGGATGCGGGTGCTGACCAATGAGCGGCGGGTGACGCGTCCAAAAACCCCATCCACCAATACAAAATCCCCGGGTTTAAAGGGGCGCGTGGCCTGCAGCATGATGCCGGCCATGGCGTTGGAGACAAAGGTCGTTGAGGACAGTGCAATGATGGCTGTCAGTACGACACCCAAGAGACTGAGAATCTGGCCCCGAACCGCAGCATCCAGTGGTAGCGCAACGATGAGTGCCACCAGCAAAGAGAGCCCGGCGGCCCAGAAGATGAGTTGGAATGCCAGCGATCGCCCATCGCTGGGCGTGCCGCGCTGGGCAAGGCGGCCCAGCACCAGGAAAGCCATCCCACCCACGACGATGGTGGAAAGCGCTGGAATGTATTGCTCAAGGCCCATCATGGACAAGATCATCCCGTATTGTCGGGCGTAAGGCCAGCGCCTCTTTTCTTCCCAAGCAAAGCTGTTAAAGTTCGCCTCGCGGAGGTGCTATGTCAGAAGGGTTTGAGCGTTGGTTGGCAATGATGGAGACCGGGAGCCATGATGGCTTGTGGGACCTGCTCGATCCTGACTGTGTGTTCTGGTCCCCCGTTGTGCATACGCCCCAGTGTGGGCGGCCTGTTTCCCATGCCTACCTTACAGCAGCAGCCAGCGTTTTTAACGAGGGATTTCGTTACACCCGCCGCGTGGTCGAGGGCGAGCACGGGGTTTTTGAGTTCGAGTGTGTTATCGAAGGTGTTCACATCAATGGTATTGATATGATTACAATGCGCGATGGGCGCATCACCGAATTCAAGGTTATGGTTCGTCCATTGAAGGCGATCAATACGGTGCACGGGAAAATGATGGTAATGCTCCAGCAGATGCAGGGTCAGGCGGCCCAATGATGAAAGTCTGTGCTTTCAGTCCCGCCAGTGCCTCAGGGATGGTTAGAGCCCGCTGGACGTTGGCTGTTGCCCTCCTTGCCCTGCTGTCGCTCCAGGTTGTTTCTGCAGACCACTGGCACGGTGTTAATGAAGCCGCCCATTGTGACGTGTGCCTTCACGCCCACGATTTGCCAATGGCAACGGCCCTGCACAGTGTGCCGATTGCGGACCACAAGACCCCCGAAAGTGCCGCTACCAAGCTTGACTTGCCCGTCCCACACTACTGCGCGAGCGGTAATCGAGACCCACCGATAGCCTGAAAAAAGTCACACAACCGTGGCCACTCCCGTGGCTTGCGTATGTCTTTTTTTGGGAGATTGAGATGAATTTCAAGAAAACCACCCTGACCCTGGGTGTCAGCGTAGCCCTGTCCAGCGCTTTAGCGGATGACGCGGTCAACCCTATGGAGCACGTATTGGTCACGCTGCCGATCCATCAGACGGCAACTGAAACCAGCCTGCCGGTAACTGTGTTGACGGGGCAAGAGCTCGCCAGAGAGGCTGTTGCCACTCTGGGAGAAACCCTTGCTCAACTGCCCGGCGTTCACAACGCCAGCTTTGGACCGGGCGTTGGTCAACCCGTGATCCGGGGGCTGTCTGGGCCCCGCGTGACGACATTGCAAAACGGCACGCGAAGCGCGGATGCATCCTCACTGAGCGCCGACCATGTGGTTGCTGTTGAGCCATTACTCGCTGACAGCATTGAGGTCCTGCGAGGACCCGCGACCTTGCTATACGGCGGCGGGGCAATTGGTGGCGTTATCAATGTTTTGGACAATCGCATTCCAATGGAATTACCTGACGAAACCCGCTGGGGTTTGGACTACCGTTACACCGGAGCCAGCAGCGGTAATGCCGGAACATTCCGCATTGATACTGCGTTTGGTCCGGTTGCATTGCATGCCGATGCCCTGTTCAGGGATACCGACAACCTCGAAGTTTCGGAAGGTGCAGGTTCGGATGGAGCTGATTTCTTGCCCAATACCGACGCCCAGGCGTCCGCGGGCACCCTCGGCCTTGCTGTTCACTTCGAGGGCGGCTTTTTTGGTGTTTCCGTCAATCAGCAGGAGAACGAGTACGGACTGCCCGAGGGGAGTCACGGACACCCTGGTCATGACGATGACGACCACGCCGATGATCATGAGGAGGACGACCACGACGACGATGATCATGAAGACGACCACGACGATGATCATGAAGACGATCACGACGACCATGGCGAAGAGGAGGAAGAGACCATCCGCCTCGATATGGAGCAGACGCGCTATGACGTTCGTTTACAACTCGATGAGCCCTTGCCTGGCATCCGTCGTTTCTCAGGAGTGGTGTCGCTGACTGAATACGAACACACGGAATTTGAGGGCGTGGAAGTGGGCACCGTCTACACCAGCGATGCCGTAGAAGGTCGCCTGGAGCTGGTGCACAGCCCGATTGGCGAAATGCATGGTGTGCTGGGGCTTCAGGTCAGTGAGACTGAATTCAGCGCTGTCGGTGAGGAGGCGTTTGTCCCGCCCACCGATATCTCGCGTTTTGGGTTGTTTTTGGTGGAGGACTGGCACAATGGGTCGTTACAACTGGAGGGAGGGTTTCGCTTCGATCGCGACGAACTCACCCCGCAGGACGGCGTGGCGCCGTCAAAGGAGTATGACAGTTTCTCCGCCGCAATCGGTGCGCTGTATGAGTTCACTGATACCTGGCATCTGTCGGCTACTTTGTCACGGTCGGAGCGTGCACCCAGCGTCGAGGAACTGTACTCCAACTATGGCAATACGGGGCCCTCAATGTGGGTCACCCATGCGGCGACTGCAGCCATTGAGCTTGGCGACGTCGAGCTCGATACCGAAGAGAGCCTCAATATTGACGTCGGCCTGTCCCTTCACGGTGATAGGCAGTCTCTGCGCTTCGCGGCCTACTACAACGACTTCGACAATTTCATCAATCTGGCCAGCACCGGGCTAGAAGTCGGTGAGACGCCGGTGCGACGCTATGACCAGAGCTCCGCCGAATTCGTGGGAATTGAGCTGGATGCTGACTGGAATGTGTGGGAGACCGCGGGCGGACGTATGTTGGTTGAGGCTCAGGTTGATCTCACCCGGGGTGAACTGGGGGACGGGAGCGATGTGCCCAGGTTACCCCCGCTCTCCGGGGCGTTGGGTCTGATCTGGGAGCAGCCTGCGGCACGTTATTACACGCGCCTGACCGCAGCAGACAGTCAGGACCGACCGGGTGAGAACGAGGAGGCCACGGCCAGTTGGACGCGTTGGGACGTAGGGGGTGAGTGGCAGCTGGTGTTCAGTGACGTTCAGGTCACGCTGACGGCGGCCCTAAATAACATACGCGACGAGGAGATTCGGCTGAGCACGTCAGTACTGCGTGAATATGCCCCTGAGCCAGGCCGATCCTTCAATGTAGGTGTTCGAATGGAGTTCTGAGGCGTTACACTGGGAGGGTGGATCGGTTAATCATCGGAATCAGTGGGGCCTCAGGGGTTCAGTATGGTGTCAGGGCTCTAGAGCTTCTGGCCCCATTGCCTGTGGAAACGCATCTGGTCATGTCCCGTTCAGCAGAGCTGACGGTACATCACGAGGTCGATCTTTCCGTTGAGGATCTCCGGGCGCTGGCTGATGTCTGGCACCCAATAAAAAATGTCGGAGCGTCAATTGCCAGCGGCTCATTTCGTAATCAGGGCATGCTGGTCGCTCCCTGTTCAATTCGCACCCTGGGAGAGATCGTGTCGGGGGTCACGTCGACACTCCTTACCCGTGCCGCGGACGTCGCTCTGAAGGAGCGTAGACCCCTGGTGCTCATGGTGCGTGAGACACCCCTGCATTTGGGCCATTTGCGCAATATGGTGGCTGCCACGGAGATGGGAGCCATCATTGCGCCCCCGGTGCCTGCCTTTTATACCCGACCGGAAACCCTCGACGCGCTGGTAACCCAGAGCGTAGCCCGTGTACTCGATCTATTTGCCATCGATATCCCCGAGATACATCGATGGACGGAGTCGTGAACAGGGTCACCCGGCGGCTTCAACCTGAATGGCTGGTTTTTGCCGTTATTGTTGTTGACCTGATCGGCTTTGGCATCGTGATTCCCATCCTTCCCTTCATGGCTCCCCTGCTGGGCGGAAATGAGATGGATGTCGCCTTGGTCATAGCGGTTTACAGCCTCTGTGCAGGATTGTTTGGCCCCTTCTGGGGTGGCCTCTCAGACCGTATAGGGCGCAAGCGTGTACTGATGGTGTGCCTTTTTGGCGGCGCGCTCTCCTACGGCATGCTGGGTGCTGCAACGGAGTTGTGGATGCTCTATGCCGCCAGGGCGTTCGGTGGTGTGATGGCGGGCAGCTTGCCGGTGGCGTCGGCTCTGATGGCCGATGTCAGTGCTCCCCATCGTCGCGCCAAGGCCATGGGGCTTGTGGGCACCGCGTTTGGTCTGGGGTTGATACTGGGGCCTGTTATTGGCGGTCTCCTCGCGGGACCCGACAATACGTTTTTGTGGCCCGGATTGTTTGCGGCGGCCATGTCGGTGGCCTCGGTCGTGCTGGCAGGGTGGCTGTTACCCCGGGATAAGCCAGAGAAGCCCAGGGACGGACAGCTGAAAAAGACGGTCCGCCGTGAGTCCATGCTGGTGTTCACCCGACGCCGGCAGGCCTTGCTGCTCAGCTGCCAATATATCCTGCATACCGGTGCCGTGAGTTCGGCAATTTACTTGAGTCCCCTTTGGCTTGCAGCCTTTCTCGATTGGGGACCCCAGGAGGTGGGCATACTGTTTGGTTTCGTGGGGCTGATCATGATCATTGTGCAGGGAGCGCTTCTGGACTGGATGACACGCACGTTTGGTCTTTTAAATGTGTTGTCGGTGGGCGCTATAATTTTTGCCAGTAGCCTGCTGGGGGCGGTTGTGGCTGAAACAGAGTGGGGGCGAGCGTCAGTCGTGTTTTTGGCTTTTGCAGGCGCCACCTGCTGCCTGCCTGTACTGAATACCATAGCCAGCAGTATTGTGGCGGCTGATGAACGCGGTCGCATGATGGGAATAACCGCGTTGGCGGCCTCCATTGGTCGAGTCCTGGGCCCGCTGCTGACCGGTTTGGTGCTTGCAGCGGGTGGCTATGACACCGCCTGGTTTGTCGTCGCCCTGCCGGTTGTAGTCGTGGTGGTGTGGTCCCGGACGGGTGCCTCGCGATATGCCCGCAGCAGTGATTTACACCCCACGGAGCTCTAACTGTCCCCAAAATTTGAGGTCCCACCTGGAGGGTTCGAGACCGGTCTTGGCAGAGCATGACCTCGGCTGCCGACAGAGCGGCGTCGTGGCGGGTTTTGATGATACTGTTTGAATTTCTGGACGCCAGGTACCTTTCCCAGTAATGAAATCGCATGTTGTAGTCACCCTGCCGCTGCCCAGCGCAGTATTGGATAGGTTGAACAGGTCGTTTGATATCAGGCTATGGTCTGAATCCGAGCCGATTCCTGAGGCCACCCTTCGCGCCTGGGTGACTGGAGCAGACGCCATCCTCTGCTCCCTTGGCACTCCCGTTACGGCTGGTGTGATAGCGTCCAGCGCGCAGCTGCAAACCATTTCGAGCATTTCAGTGGGTGTCGACCACATCGATCTTGCTGCCGCAACCGCGTCCGGGTTGCCCGTGGGTCACACCCCCGATGTGTTGGTGGACAGCACGGCTGATATGGCGCTGGCTTTGATGTTGGCTGTCATGCGCCGAATTGTGGAGGCCGATCAATTTGTTCGCCGGGGTGAATGGGGGTCAGGTTGGTCTACAGATTTTTTTCTTGGCACGGATCTCAGTCGTGCAACAGTGGGCATTGTTGGCCTTGGCCCCATTGGCCGTGCGGTCGCATCCCGGGTCCAGTCTTTTGGCGCCGAGGTTATTGGCTGGAACCGGACCACTCGACAGGTAGCAGGTGTCCGAAATGTGGCATTGGATGATCTCTTCGAAGCGGCGGATGTGGTCTCTTTACACACGGCAGCGACGGCGGAGACCCATCAACTTGTCAGCGCGGATCGAATTGGCCGCATGAAGCCTGGGGCTGTACTCATCAATACGGCCCGGGGCGCCATCATTGATGAGCCGGCCATGGTGCGGGCCCTGCAAGCTGGAAAAATACGGGCAGGACTCGACGTCTATGACAGTGAGCCCCTGTCGCCAAACAGTCCTCTGCTGGGTCTCGACAATGTGGTGTTGGTTCCCCACCTGGGAAGTGCTACGCGGGCAACGCGGGCTGCGATGATCGAGCGCGCCCTGGACAACCTGGCATCTGGACTCAGGGGAGAGCTGCTTCCATGGTGTGCCAATCCCGATGTTTACGCGAAGGGTTAGTCAGCGCTGGGTAGGCGGTTGAGGGCGCGGTTAACCGCCGCATTGACCCCTGAGGTCAGGCGTTTTGCATCAAAATTGGCGTGGTCGACCACCTTACTCATGCCAGCAGCCCAAACCAGACTCTGGGTTTTACCGTCGGTAAATTGCAGCAGGATACTGGTAATCTCTTTGGGGCCCGCCAGGGCGTAGGCGTTGTCCACCAGTGCCGGGTCGGCCCGGCGATTGATCAGGAGGTCCTGGCTGGATACCGGTATGTCCTGGTTATTTGCGTCAGTGGCCGTCATGCTCAACGCCCCCTGGGAAATAGAATCCTTGAACTGGTACTCCACCTGGAAATCACCATCGCTGTCTACCCTGCGGTACCCTTTGCCCGCGAGTTTACTGTCGACAGCAGCGCGCAGCGTTGGGTCTATGATGTAGAGTGGGTCAGTCGAATTGCCGGTGTTGGCGATGGCGGCACCCTGCCAGCTGTAGGTTTGGTAACCGCCAGCCTTGAATCGGTCAGTGGGTGTCGTATCCACCTGGACACCGCTACAGCCACCCAGCGTAAATGTCAGGAACAGGCTGGCGTATACATACCAAGAACGTGCAGATTGGACGGACATGGTGTTTTCCCTCATGCGTCAATGTCTCATTGTTGGGTCGGGTGGCATTGTCTGCGGTTTACCTTGCCGGGGATTCATTACGGAAACAACAGCAGTTTTATCACCATGCCGATAATCGCAACCACCAGAACCCTCCGAATGAGGGTCTCCCCCTTTTTCAGTGTAAGGGTCGCGCCCAGATAACCGCCCAGCGAATTACCCAGTGCAAGGACGGCCCCCGTGAGCCAAAAGACCTCGCTTTGCAGTGCAAAAACCAACAGGGCCCCCATGGTGTAAACAGCGATAATAAAACACTTGTGTGCATTGGTGGTGACCAGGTCCAAACCCATCACTCGGTTCAGGATGGGCATGAGGATAAAACCCACGCCAATTTGGATGAAGCCTCCCCAAAACCCCGCGCCCACCATCAACACATGACCCCAAATCAGGTTGCGTGCCCGAGTTTGACCCTCGGATGTGCGTGCTCCCCCGGTATAAATCAGCAGCAGGACAGCCAGCATGACCATCGCCAGCGCCGTATTGAAAGCCTGTCCCGACAGTTGTACCCCAGTCCAGGCACCCAACAGGGCGCCTGGCAGAGCACACAGGGCGAGGCTAATACTGAGCTTGAAGTTAGCCAGTCCGCCGCGCATAAAGGTGCCCACGGCGGTCAGGTTCTGGGCAAGAATCGCAATGCGGTTGGTACCGTTGGCGATGGGGCCGGGAACGCCCAGGAAGATCATCACTGGCACAGTAATGATTGAGCCACCCCCCGCCATCACGTTGATGGCGCCCCCCGTAATTCCAGCGGCAATAAGTATGACGTAGTGCCAGAGCTCCATGCCCTCAGTCTCGGACCGGCTCGCGCATTGTGACCAGTTCCTCAGCCGCTGTGGGATGAATGCCCACGGTACGATCAAAAACTGCTTTGGTTGCACCCATACGCAGTGCGATAGCCATCCCCTGGAGAATCTCACCCGCATCGGGGCCTACCATGTGCAGCCCCACAACCCGGTCAGTGTCGCCGTCAACGATCAGCTTCATCATGGAGCGCTCGTCCCGGCCACTGAGCGTGTGCTTCATGGGCTTGAATTCCGAGCGGTAGATCACGACGTCGCCGAAAGTCTGTCTGGCTTCCTCCTCGGTATAGCCCACCGTGCCTACGTTGGGTTGGCTAAAAACAGCGGTGGGTACGAAGTCGTAGTCAACCGCAGTTGCGCCCTCGCCAAATTCCCGGTGGGCGAAGGCCATGCCTTCTTCAAGTGCTACGGGGGTGAGTTGGGGACCCCCAGTCAAGTCTCCCAGCGCGAAGATCGAGGGCTCTGCAGTGCGAAAGTTCTCATCCACCAGAATAAAGCCATCGGCATCGAGCTCCACCTTGCTGCAGGACAGATTGAGATCACTGATGTTGGGCCGTCGACCCGTGGCGCAGAGAATGGTATCCACCTCGATGTCACTGCCATCGTCGAACACAACCCGGTAGCCGCCAGCGGAGACCTCGACAGCCGTCGGATTGCTGTTAAACCGCAGGTCCACCCCCGTTTTACGAACTTCATCGGCCAGGAACTGGCGGATATCGTGGTCAAATCCGCGCATGAACAGGTCGCCCCGATAGGCCTGCACCACGCGGGATCCCAGGCCATTGAAAATGCCGGCAAACTCGGTGGCGATATAACCGCCACCAACAATTAGCAGCCGCTCAGGGAAATGCTCAAGATCAAAAATCTCGTTGGAGGTCAGCATATGTTCCCCGCCAGGCCAGGCCGGCACATAGGGCCAGGTACCCGTTGCCAGCAGAATCTTTCCTGCGCTGAAGGACTGTTGCGCCACTGAAACGTGGTGGGGGTCGAGGAGCTTTGCACGACCCGGGATGATCGTGGCGCCCGGGCTCTCGAGGAGGCGTTCATAAATGGCGTTGAGCCTCGAAATCTCTGCCTTTTTTCGGTCTCGCAGTGTCGCCCAGTCAAAAAGGGGTGCTTCAGACTGCCAACCAAAACCCGCGCTGTCACTGAAGCTCTTACCGAACTCGCTGGCATACACATACAGCTTCTTGGGAACACAACCCACGTTGACACACGTGCCGCCCATATAGCGATCTTCCGCTATGGCCACCCGTGCCCCCAGCGCCGCGGCCATTCGGGCCGCCCGCACACCGCCGGACCCTGCACCGATAACAAAGAGGTCAAAGTCAAAATTTGCTGCGGACATGTTCATTTTCCGGTAATTGCACAGGTTAGGTTTTAAGAATGATTTAAATTTGTCCTGCGATATCGTAGTCTCGCGACCTTTGAATATCTGGAGAAAGTCATGTTCAGTGTAACGCTTGTGGGCGTTTTGCGTCTGCTCCTGCCGTTTTTTTCGGCTCTGGCGCTGGTATCAACCGTTCAGGCAGCTATCGATGCCGATCTGACATCGGATGACGGTGTCGGCCGGGTTCGCCTGACCGATGGTTCCGTGATTGTGGGTTCGGTCAGTGAGATCAGGGATGGCACCGTGGTTGTCGAGAATACATTCAACGACGATGCATTGAAGATCCCCGTGACTCTGGTGGCCAGTTTTGAACGCGCCCAGTCTACGGATCTCATGATCAATGAGGACCAAATCATAACGCTGTCTTCAATACAGGTGGTGGATGGCAATATACAGTTGCCAGACGGCGTATTGCCGCTGACCGATGTGTACATCATGAATCCCGAAGATTGGGAAGAAGGTGAGGGTTTTAACTGGACCGGCGACACAAGCGCCGCACTGGCTGTGGCCCGTGGCAACACGGATACAAACGAGCTCGATGTTGCTATCAATACGGTGGTGGAAACCCTTCGCGATCGTTACACATTCAACGGCCGAATCGACATGGACGACACCGGCAATTCAGAGACCGATGAGCGTACTGACACCGAGGATAAGTGGAAGGTCCTGGGCAAGTACGATTACTTTCTGCGCAATGATAGAAACTATGTCGGTGTCAATCTCGGCCTCGAATCCGATGCCCTTGCCGATATCGATTTGCGAACTTATGCGGGTCCCTACTTCGGTCGTGTGCTCCTGGATGAGGACCGTATCTCCCTCGATGGTGAACTGGGTTTGGTTTATGTGTCCACGGAATACGCTGAATTCCAGCTTGACGAATGTCCACCAGCCGCGAGCACAGAATTTGAGAGGCAGCAGTGCGGCTATGACAAACAGGACTACGGCGCTGTTAACTGGAACCTCACCGGCGAGAGTAATATCCTGGGGGGTGACTCCAGGCTATATCTCCGACACGTGGGTATTGTCGGCTTCGACCTCGGCGACGAGGTTCTACTGAAAACAACGGCCGGGTTGGCATTCCCATTGCTGTTTGGTTTCCAGGCGGCAGCCGAGATCTCCTTCGACTACGACGCCTCTCTGGAGCAGGAAATCGATCAAAAATACAGCTTCCGAGTGGGCTACGCCTGGTAACTATGAACCCTCCGCCCAATGCCACCTGGTTTCTGCCTCTGGGTGGCACTGGCGAAATCGGCATGAATCTGAACCTGTACGGCCACAATGGCCGCTGGTTGCTGGTTGATTGCGGCATCACTTTTGAGCACGACGCGGGCAGTGCATCCGGTCGCCCCAGTATCCAGATGCCCGACCCGGCCTTCATCGTCAGCCGGAAGGAGTGCATTGACGGGCTGATTATCACCCACGCCCACGAGGATCACCTTGGGGCGGTTCCTTACCTCTGGCCACAACTCCAATGCCCGGTGTACACCACACCGTTTACCGCCGCCGTGTTGCGCAAAAAAAGCGCCTGGCGCAGGGGGGCTTTACCCGCACCCCTGACCGAGGTGACGCCAGGGGATCGTGTTCAGGTTGGCGCGTTTGATGTGCAGTGGCTGCCCATTACCCACTCCACGCCTGAAACCTGCGCCCTGCTCATCCGTACCGAGGGTTGCCGCGTTCTCCATACCGCGGATTGGAAGGTTGATAGCCGCCCGGTAGTGGGGCCTTCCTGGGCGGCTTCCCAGTGGACGGGGCTGGAATTCGAAGGTCTTGATGCGGTGATTTGTGACTCCACTAACGCACTGAAACCGGGACGGTCGCCCAGTGAAGGCGACGTCGCCGACGGGCTGCTGCAGACGGTTGCTCCCCTCTCAGGCCGGGTTGTGGTGGCCTGCTTCGCCAGTAATGTTGCACGGCTACAGTCGGTGCTCCGTATCGCCCACGCCGTGGGTCGTAGGGTGGGATTACTGGGCCGGTCACTGGATAACATGTACCGCTGCGCCCGGGCCAGTGACTATCTCGATCCAGACTACGCTCCGATCGCCCCTGAACATATGGGTTACCTCCCTGAGCATGAGGTGTTGGCACTGGCCACTGGAAGTCAGGGCGAAGTCGGTGCAGCACTGCATAAACTTGCCATGGACAGTCATCCGTACCTGTCCATAGGGCAGGGTGATACGGTCATATTCAGCGCCAAGACAATCCCCGGCAACGAGACTGCGGTGGCCCGGTTGATTGAAAGTTTTGAAGCCCGGGGGGTGGCTGTGATCCATGCCGACCGGAGCAAACGAACCCTGCACGCCTCAGGTCATCCCTGTCGGGATGAATTGGCTGACCTCTACAGCCATCTGAAACCCGGGCTTGTGATTCCTGTCCATGGGGAGGAGGAGCATATGTCGGCCAATGCCCAGATTGCGAGACAACACGGCGCCCGCGCGGTGCTGACTGGCGCCAACGGCGACCTGTTTCACCTGTCCCCCATACCCGGCATACGGCGTCGCTGGGCGCAAACAGGCCGACTGGTGTGGTGCGAGGATGGACAGCGCGTGATTTCTGCGTAGACTCGAAGCAGTGAGGGAAGCAAGGACCGTGTGTGCAGTTTACTCCCATCAGAATGTTTAAGGGGCTGGTTCTCATGCTGTTCTTTGCGGTGCCCACCGTTGGCGCGCAGCCCAGCCACACTTTCTTGACCAACAAACATTTCGTTTACGCCGGCATTTACCACCAGGAAGGTGACCTGCTTGCGCAGAGCCGCCGGGGTGACACTGATCCCGTCGAGTTCGAATTCGACAATCTGGGCATTGATGACCCCTACACCAGCGGCATGCTGGAATATCACTATCGACTTTCCGAGCGATGGAAACTTTCAGCGGCGGTCTATCGTTTTACAGATGGTGCTTCAGGTCAGCGCTTCAAGGACGACATCACCTGGGAGGGTCGGGAGTTCTCCGCAGGCGTGGCACTGGATATCGACTGGAACCTTGACACCTACATTGTTGATGTCATGTACAACGTTAAGCGGACCGATAATCTGGAGCTGTCCATCGGTGGCGGACTACATGCGGTGGACGCCGATTTGACCGTTGCTGGCGAGTTGGCTGTCGAGGGCTCTGAGGGCCGACAGGTGGGGGCCGGAGAGACCGCGAGGGGTTCTCTTTTGGTGCCCCTGCCGAACCTCCGAGCCACGGGTTTTTATGCCTTCAACGACAAGTGGTCTGCACAGGGCACTGTGGGCTGGCTGTCCCTTGGCATTGATGAGTACGACGGTGATTTTACTTATCTGCATTTAAGGGCCCAGTACGACCTAAACGACACCATTGGCCTGTCCCTGGGCTACCAGTATGCTGATATCGACGTCAGGCAGGACCTGCGGCTTGGTTATCGTCGCTTCGATATGGCGTTTGAGGGATTTACTGCGGCTTTGACGTTCGCCTTCTGAGTGCTGCGTCCTCACTGAGAGGGCGCACCGGCCGCGCGCCGTGCGGCATCCCGTCGGGCGCTTTCCCGATTGATCATCTGGTAGGTCAGGTAGTACTTGAAGATGTTCGAGACGTACTGCACCGTTTCCCTGCCAATCTGTTCAGCGGCCATCACCTCCACGTTGTCAAACCAACGGTAGGGGTCATAACCCCGGGTGCGCGCTGCTTCCTGCAATCGCCTGACCTTCGCAGGCCCCGCATTGTAAGCAGCCAGTGCCATGAGCGAACCGTTCAGTGAATCGATGTCAGGGTGACTGAAGTAGCGCCGTTTCAGGAAGGCAAGGTATTTAGCGCCCGCTTCGATGTTGGGGTCGACTTCATGAATATCGGGGATATCGACATTCCTGTCGGCGGCGGTGCTCGGTAATAGTTGCATTACCCCGATGGCGCCTGCCCGGCTCCGGACACTCTGGTCGAGTCGGGATTCCTGAAACCCCTGCGCCGCCAGTAACGCGGGGTCGATCCCGTAACTGACCCCGTGGCGCCGGAACAACGCCTCCAGGTCCCTGTAGCGCTGTAGCTCACTTTCAGCGTTGGCGTTGGCCGCCCAGTCGAAGTCACGAACGTAACGGTTCTTTAGGATATTGCCAAAAAGCGTCCCCTCCCTGTTATCCCCGAGAAAATTGTTGAGAAACGCCTTCAGCTTCGGATTGTCTTTGCGAACGGCCCAACCCAGTCGGGCGCCCTCACGAAAAATCAGATCGTTACGTACCTTCAACTGAGTGAATACCCCATGCCATTGGGCTGGCTTGTAGCTATCCACAATGGTCCAGGGCAGTAGGCCCGCATTGACCATTTCGATCAGGTCCTCGTCCTCCAGCAACTCTGACATGGGCTCAATGGTCACTGGTGGCTTGCCTTTTGCGGCGAGACGTTTATTGAGCTCGGACACGCTTTCGGCGTAGCTCGATGATGGCCTCAGGTAGACACTTTTTCCCGAGAGATCATCGAGGGAGCTAATGGTGGGGGCGCTGGGCCCGGTAATCAGTATTTCCTTGAGGGGTTTGCTCGAGGGAATTGTAAAGGCCACCTCCTCCTTACGCTCATCAGTAATGGTTGTGCCGGCCATGATGATGTCACCCCGGCCGCTGGTCAGCGCCGGGAACAATTCATCCCGAGCCACCGGCAGCACGAAAACCACCACCTT